>NZ_JBEZFZ010000021.1:0-157647 GCF_040649735.1 Nonomuraea sp. NPDC048892
GATCACCCACGCACACCTCGCCACCCTGATCCGCGGCCACTGGAACGTCGAGGTCCTGCACCACATCCGTGACGTCACCTACCGCGAAGACGCCTCACGAGTCCGCACCGGCACCGCACCCCGGATCATGGCGGGCCTCCGCAACCTGGCCATCGGCCTAGCCCGCCTGATCGGCTGGACCAACATCGCCGCCGCCACCGACCACTACCGCAGCCACCCCGCCGACGGCCTTCAACTACTAGGTCTTACAACATGAGAACGCATCGGCCCTGTTCACGTATCAGCTGCCATTCACGCAACAAAAGCGATTTTCGCCCAATAAAAAGGGCGTTCTTGGGTGATCAGCGGGTGGGCTCAGTGTGCGCGGTACCAGTCGAGCGTGGCGGCCACGCCCGTCGCGTGCGGGGTGACCTCGACCGGGCCGAACGCCGCGCGGAAGGCCGAATCGTCGGCGACGAACGGGCGGTCGCGCTGGTACCACGTCTCGCCGAGCGCGCGCACGGTCGGGTTGACCAGGCCGAGGAGGCGCTGCGTGCCGCGCCCGAGCCCGGCGATCTTGGGGGTGCCGCCGGCCGCGGCCCAGACCAGGTCGAGGAACGCGCGGCCGGTGACGGGTTCGGCGGCGGGCAGGTGCCAGGCGCGGCCGTCGGCGCCGTCGTTCTCGCCGAGGGTGACCAGGGCGGCGGCGATGTCGGGCAGGTAGGCGACGGTGTGGGGCTGGTCGAGGTCGCCGACCCAGCGGGCGGTCTTGCCGGCCAGCGCGGCGGCGAAGATCGTCGGGCCGATGGTGGTGTTGGTGCCGCCGGGGCCGTAGTAGTCGGAGGCGCGGCCCAGGGTGGCGCGGACGCGGCCGGCGCGGTGGGCGTCGAGGATCAGCGCGTCCACCTCGGCGCGGGCCCGGCCCTGGGGGTTGGTGGCGGCGTGGGGCAGGTCCTCCGTCATGGGGCCTGTGACGGGTCCGTAGACGTAAAGGTTGTCGGCCATGACCAGCTTGGCCCCCGTGGCCTCGACCCCGGCGAGCACCGTACGGGTGAAGGCGGGGAACTCCTCGGCCCAGCGCTCGTATTTCGGCTGCGCGCACTGGTAGACGACGGCGGCGTCCTGGCATGCGGCGACCGCGCCCTCGGCGGTGGCGACATCGGCGGCGAAGGCCGTCACCGGGGGCTCACTGGAGGCGGCACCGGACTCGCCGGCGGCGACGCCGGATCCGTCGGCGGTGGCGGTGGTTTCACCGGCGGTGCCGCCGGCTCGCGACTGGTCGGCCCCCGAGGTGGCGTGGCGGCTGACGGCGCGGACGCGGTGGCCGCGGGCGGTGAGCGCGGCGACGACGGCCGAGCCGATCGCGCCGGTCGCGCCCAGAACCACGTGCAGATCTGACATGTGGGATGCCTCCTTGTCGACCACCCTAGTGATCCGCAAGCCTCCGTGATCAGCAGCCCCCCGCGCCGACAGATCCCCATTTTTCAAAAGATGGACCACTCTCGTCCTATTTATGGGCATATGTCGATTTCCGTGCTTCCCGTCCGGGCAGACAAGGTAAAGGACGACGCCTCCACGAGGCGGAACCGGATAAGGGGGACTCTCCGATGACCTACCATCACGCACCCCGGATGACCGGCTGGGTCGGCTGGGTCTGGTTCGGCGGCGCCATGATGATCATGGCCGGGCTGTTCAACGTCATCACCGGCCTGGCCGCCGTGTTCGCCGAGCGCGTCTACGTACAGACGGCCGCCCGCCTGCTCATCTTCGACGTCACCACCTGGGGCTGGGTACATTTCGTCCTGGGCGTGCTCGTCCTGGCCACCGGCGTCGCCGTCATGGTCGGCCAGAACTGGGCCAGGGTCGTCGGCGTCGTACTGGTGATGCTGAACGCGCTCACCCAGCTGACCTGGATCGCGGTGAACCCCTGGTGGTCACTCGCCGTCATCGCGATCGACGTGCTCGTCCTGTACGCGCTCATCGTCCACGGACGTGAGGCCAGGCTCGACTGAGCTCAGCGCAGGTCCTTGGCGTAGCAGTAGACCAGTGGTTCGCCCACGTACTTGCCGTAGGGCGCGGTCGCCTGGTAGCCCGCGCTCTCGTAGAGGGCGATGGCCTCCGGCTGGAGGTGGCCGGTGGCCAGCCGCAGCCGGTCGTAGCCCATCTCGGCCGCCAGGCCCTCCAGCGCCTTCAGCAGCGACCGGGCGATGCCGCGCCCCCTGTGGCCGGGGGCGACGTACATGCGTTTGAGCTCGCCGGTCGTGCCCTCGGCCGGCTGGACGGCGCCGCACCCGGCGGCGTGGTCGTCGACCACCGCCACCAGGAACCTCGCGTCGGCGTGCACGGCCGAGCGGCCTTCTGGCCCGTACTTGGCGACCAGCTCGCCGAAGGCCGCGTCGATCAGGGCGGCTAGACCGGCGTCCGTGAGGGGGCGTTCCACGATCCGCATGCGGGCGAGCCTAACGCCCCCTCGGATGACGCCCGCGACAGGGGCGGCAGGTCAGGCGGGGTCAGGGCCGTAGGCGGCCGCGATCTCCTTCGAGCCGGTCCACTTGCTGTAGGTGGGTGCCTTCGGCCAGCCGTCGGGGGAGTCCTGCCACTCCTCCTGCCGCCCGTACGGCAGCAGGTCGATCAGCCCGAACGTGTGGCTGAGCTGCTCGGTGCCGCGGCCGTTGGTGTGCCAGGTGCGGTAGACGGCGTCGCCGTCACGCAGGAACACGTTGACCGCGAAACCCCCTCCGGGCGGCGCCCCGACGTCGGAGCCGAACGGGCTGTTCGCGGTGGAGTACCAGGTCATCTTGTTGCCGACCCGCCGCTTGTAGGCGAGCGCCTCGTCGATCGGGCCCTGGGTGACGATGACGAAGCGGGCGTCGTAGTCGTCGAGGAACTCCAGCCGGGTGAACTGCGAGGTGAACCCGGTGCAGCCGGGGCACTGCCACTCCTTGCCCTCGAACCACATGTGGTTGTAGACGATCAGCTGCCGCTTGCCCGCGAAGACGTCCGCGAGCCGGACCGGCCCCTCCTCGCCGTCGAGGACGTAGTCGGGCATCCGCACCATGGGCAGGCGGCGGCGCTGGGCGGCGACGGCGTCGAGCTCGCGGGTCGCCGCCTTCTCCCTGACCCGCAGCTCGTCGAGCTGCTTCTGCCAGGTCTCGGCGTCGACGATCGGCGGTAGCGCGTTGGTGCTCATGAGTTCTCACTCCTCGTACGTGTCGTCCGGACGAAGAGGTAGACCAGGAGCGGCCGCGAAACTCATCGGTGCACCCGGCGGGATCACTCCCGGGACCCGCGCCCTTCCCCGCCAGGCCGGCCGAACAGCTTGTCGAGGCTGCGCCGCTCGCGTTTGGTGGGACGGCCCGCGCCCCGGGCGCGTACGGCCACCGTCACGACCTCCTCGCGCGGCGGAGGCGGCGGGCTCTTGTCCACGTAGCACTCGGCGGCCACGGCGGCGCCGACCCGCTTGGCGATGATCCGGGAGACGACCACGATGCGTTCGCGCCCGTCGTGCCGCAGCCGGATCTCGTCACCCACCCGGACGGCGTGCGCGGGCTTGACCCGCACCCCGTTGACCCGGACGTGACCGCCCCGGCAGGCGTCGGACGCGACGGAACGGGTCTTCGTCAGCCGGACCGACCAGATCCAGCTGTCGACCCGTGCGCTCACCTGCTCCTCTGCCACCCCGCCACTGTACTGACCGGCGTCTCACGCCGTCGATCGCCTCTAAGCCGGCCGGGGCGCTGCTGTCGATCAGCGCACGGCGTAACCCGGCCGGAATAGCGCCGCCCCGCGCGGGGGATGGGTCCCGTCATGGTCCCCCTGAGGCGGGCGTTCCACGCCCCCATGCTCGCTGTGGTCTTCGTCCTGCTCGTCGCCGCCTTCATCGCGCCGCCGGCGGGCGCGGAGCCCCGCAAACGCCCCAAAACGGTGTCGGCGGCCCACGCCAAACGCATGCTCGGCCAGCTCAAGGTGGCCAGAGCCCTGTCCATCCGGGGTTACCACCGCAAGAAGTTCCGCCCGCACTGGCCGCGCCGCAAGGGCGCGTGCAGCACCCGCGAGCTGGTCCTGGCCCGCGACGGCCGGCGCGTCCGCAAGAACGCGGCCTGCCACCCGGTCAAGGGGATCTGGTACAGCCCGTACGACGGCCGGCGGCTGAAGAGCGAGCGGCTGGTGGACGTCGATCACGTGGTGCCGCTCGCGTACGCCTGGCGTTCCGGGGCGAAACGCTGGAGCCAGGCCAAACGGCGCGCCTTCGCGAACGACCTCACCCGCGCCGAGTTGCTGACTGTCAGCCACTCGGCCAACATCGCCAAGGGCGGCCAGGGCCCGCAGAGCTGGCGCCCGTCCCGCCGCGCCTATTGGTGCCGCTACGCGACCTCCTGGATCAGCGTGAAACACCACTACCGGCTCTTCGTGACCAGGAACGAGCGCCGCGCCCTGCTCAACATGCTCCGCACCTGCCGAAGGAGCTAAAGTCCCGGGCTCGTGGCGGGCTCGACGACGTGGATCTCGCCGGGGCGCAGATCCTGGTTCACCCGCGCCACGTAGCCGGCGAACTCGAGGATGGAGATGATCGCGGTGTTGATCGCCCGCTGCGCGTTCTTCAGTTCGGCCACGACGGGGTCGCTGGTGAGGCGGGCGATGTCCACCTGGACGAAATGCTGGGTCAGGACGGGGTTGACCCGCCATTTCAGGTACAGCTCCGGCGGAAGACGCTGGTCGTCCGCGATCTCCACGTAGACGCCGGAGGTGAGCGAGGAGTCGAAGGTGCCCGCGATCGGCAGACCGGCCCTGGCCAGGGTGGATTTGACCTTCTCGGCGAAGATCTGGTGCTCGATCAAGGTCGTCCTCCGGATGGCCGCCGCGAGACCGGGTCACTCTAGCAAGCGGGGCCGGCGTTCTCGTGGACGTCGGCCCCGCAGCTGACAGGCGTTTCTACGGCATACCGAAGTGTTTGCTGAGCATCTCGGTCAGTCTCTCGTTCGACTGTTTGTTGATCAGGTCTCCCAGTTCCGTGTCGGGATCACCCCAGGGGACGGACCAGCTGACTTGCGCGTCAGGTGCCATGCGAGGGCCGAGCCGGCTCATGCATCGCGGGCATACCTGGCGCTCGGAGTAGAGCGCCGTGATCGTTTCACCCTTCCTCAACTGCGCGAGGATCATGTCTTCTGAGTGCCGGGGGTCGCCCTGGCTGATGCCGTATACGGGCCGCCCCGAAGGCGCGACGATGGCCACCGCCACGTTTCGGCCGAACGGCCCGAGTTTTGAGTTCTTGCGGTGGTTGAAGGCGTCGGTGGCCAGACCGCCGCTGTTGACGCGGACCTCGACCCCGGGGAAGCACGGGTGGGTGTTGTGGACGAGGACCGGCGTCTCTCCGGCTGAGACGTAGTACGTGTGCAGGTCGTCCACGGTCAGGTTGTGCACCCGCTGCTGCGCGGTCCACTCACTGATCGCGTCCACTTGCACGTACGCCCCCGCCGACGTGCGCAGCCACATGCCGGCCTCAAGATCCCCGGCGTCGACCCAGCGATCCAGCTTCTCCACCCAGAACGGATGGCCGTCCGTCGCGGTGATGTCGGCGGTCTCGTCGCCGCGGTCCCCGTCGATGTCGACGGAGATCTTGACGAGGTTCTTGTCGCCCTCGCCGGTGATGAGGTGGGTGACGGTCTTGGCCCCGGTCTCGCCGGTCTCGGGGTCGGTGGCGAGGACCTGGTCGCCGACCTCGACGTCTTCGATCGGCTTGGTGGTGCCGTCGGCCATGAGCACGTCGGTGCCGGGGGTGAAGCTGTTGAGGCAGCCGCCCGACCGGCCCATCCGCTGGCGGGCCGCGTCGTAGAGGTCGCCGGCCTTCTCGGCGGCCCAGTTCGTGACGCGCCGGCCCGCCTGGGTGTTGCCGACCCATTCCGCGGTGCGCTCGACGATCCTGAGCCTGCCGATGGTGGCCTCGGCGCCCGTCTCGGCCAGCGCCCAGCCGGCCTCCGTGGCGCCTTCCTGCCAGGTCTTGCGGCCTTCGGAGATGTCGGTGACCGTGTTGGCGATCGTCCGCGCGCCCTGGTAGGCGCTGTAGGCGGTCATGCCCCACATGACGCCCTTGCCGACCAGGATGGCCGCGGGGACGAGGAAGACGAGGTTGCCGTCGGGGTCGGTGTTCTGGACGGGGTTGTTGTAGCCGTAGCCGTAGGAGTTGAGGTTGCCGGGGTTGTAGACGCCGTTGTTGCCGTCGCCGTTCAGGTAGTCCCCGATGACGGGATCGGCGGACTTCCACTGGCCCATGCGCGGGTCGTAGTAGCGGGCGCCGTGGTAGTAGTAGCCGGTCTCCGGGTCCAGCTCCTTGCCGGTGAACTGGTACGGCGTCGCCTGCCCCGGCGTCTCGTCCACCCAGGTCTCGCCGCCGGGGAAGTAGTTGAGATGCTCGGCCAGCCGGCCGTTGCCGTCGGTGCCGAAGGTGGTGGAGCCGATCTGGTCGCCGTGGTAGAAGAACTGGTCCTTCTCGAAGACGGACGGCGGTTTGGTGGTCTTCGTGGCGATCCGGGTGGTGCCGACGAAGACGTGCTTGTACTCGGTGTCGTTGCGAGTCGTGTAGTTCTGGTTCGGGTACAGGCTGGTCTGGTGACCGTCCTTGACCACCCGCTGGCCCTGGCTGTCGTAGGTGAAGCGGACCGTGGGCGGCTTGCGGTGGTCGTCGCAGGCCGACGGGTCCTGCGGCTGGGTGTCGTTCTTGGTCGTGTCGTGCACGCAGGCCAGCCGGCTGTCCTCGTCCCAGATCAGCTGCCGCCGCGGCTTGCCGGACGAGCTGGGGTCCTGGTCGATGAGGTTGCCGTTGGCGTCGTACCGCATCCGGTCCGGTCCGACCTGGGTCGGCGCGTGCGGGCGTGAGCCGTCGTAGGAGTAGACGTGGGTGTAGCTGGTGTCCTGCCGCACCTTCTCCACGCCCTCGGCGTCCACGACGGCGTGCCGCTGGTGCTTGCCGACGATGTTGTGCACGGTGTCGTACGTGAGCCGGAACGCGTACGTGTCGGTCGTGCGGATGTCCGGCGTGTACTGGCCGCTCGCCTGCGTCAGCCGGTAGAGGTTGTCGTAGATGTAGGTCTGTGTGGACGGTCCGCCGAGCTTGGGGGTGGTGGACCCGTTGGGGATGTTCGTGTCGTTCTGCAGCCGGGTGATGTTGCCGACGTCGTCGTAGCCGTAGCGGTAGCGCTGGAACTCGTACCCGCTCGGCAGAGTCGAGCTGAGCAGCGCGAGGCTGCGGTCGGCGGCGTCGTAGCTGAAGGTGGTCGTCGTGCCGTTGCCCAGCACCACCCGCGTGCGCTGCTCGAACTTGTCGTAGTGCATGTCGCGCAGGTACGGATACGTGTGCGCGCCCTTGACCCCGGTGGCCGAGATCACCTGCCCGCCGGAGTCGTAGCCGTAGGACAGCAGCTCACCGTCGGGGTACATGAGCTGGAGCACCCGGCCGAAGCTGTCGTAGCGGTAACTCGTGGTGAAGATCTTGTGGTGGTGGCCGGAACCGGGCAGCACCTTGGTCTCCGCCACGATCTCGCCGAGCGGCCCGTACTGGCGGGTGGTGACGCCGCCGGCGTCCTCGATCTTGGTCAGCCGGCCGGCGCCGTTGTACTCGGCGCCGGGGCCGCCGTAGGTGTAGCGGACGTCGTTGTGCTTGAAGATCGGGTAGTCGATCGCGACCAGCCGATCGAAGTCGTACGAGTAGCCGATCTTCTTGTCCTTGGCGTCCAGACTGGCGGTGACCTTGCTGGTCACGTTGCCGGCCAGGTCGTACCTGGTGGTGACCTTGCCCTGGTCGGGGCTGTCGATCGTGGTGCGCCGGCCGAAGTCGTCGTAGGTGCTGGTCGTGACGTTGTTCTGGCCGTCGGTGACCTTGGCGAGCTGGCTCAGCGGGTCGTAGGTGTAGCTCGTCCAGGTGGGCGGGCCGCCGTTGACCGCGTTCGGCTCGCGTACGGAGGTGGTGTTCTCGCGTACGTCGGAGAAGGTCGCCTTGGTGTTGCCCTCGGCGTCGGTCACGGCGGCGGTGAACTGCCGGGTGCCTGAGCGGTCGGCGCCGAAGCCGTAGACCGTGCTGCTGCTGGTGTCGTCAGGCAGGACGGTCCGCACTGTCCGGTCGAGCACGTCGTACTCGTTGACCGTCGGGTAGACCCGGTCCACCGCCGGGTTGTACGCGGTGTTGCCCGCGCCCTTCGGCTCGCTGAGCGGGTAGTACTGCTCGACCACGCGCCCGAACTCGTCGTAGGTCGACCGGCCTGAGACCGTCATCCCGTCGGTGCCGCCGACCCTGGCGTCCTTCTTGGTCTGCACGACCCTGGCCAGGCCGTCGGTGAAGGTGACGGTGTCGATGGTGTCGGGTTTGACCGTTCCGTCCGAGGCTCGGTCCAGATGGCGGGTGACCGCGTACGGGACCCTCGCCTCGGGGTGGTATTCGAAGGCGATGGTCGTCTTGCCGGCCTCGTGGTCGTGCGGGCCGGTCACGGTGGCGATGCGGCCGGCGTCGTCGCGGGTGTGGACCAGCCGCTGGCCGTTGATGTCGACCGAGGTCGCCACCTCGCCGAAGCGCAGGTCGTACGTGGACGAGGAGACGTAGCCGAACTGGTCCTCGGTCGAGACGACGTGCGCGCCGATCACGTCGTCGTAGGTGTAGGTGTGCTTGGTCCGCTGGCCCCGGTGGTTGGCCGGTCCGGTCAGCGTGGCCAGCGTGCCGTTCGCGTTGTACGTCGCGTCGGTCACCGCGACCGACCCGTCGCCCAGCTTGGCCCGGTGCCTGGTCATGTTCCCGGTGGCGCAGTCGATGTCGGCCTCGCTGTAGCGCATGACCTTGCCGCCGCCCCGCACCTCCGACTTGTTGGGGACGCCGACGATGTAGGTGTCCGCGCAGTCGGTGTGGCCGGTGGTGGTGACCACGTCGTCGGCGCCGCCGCTCTCGCCATAGTCGGTGATCTTGACCGGGTTGCCGAGGTCGTCGAAGACCGTCTCGTTCCTGGTCTGCTTGCCCGGCTCGCTCTGGCCCTCGTACCAGCGCTTGTCCGTGCGCACCGGCATGGGGAAGATCGTCGCGGTGGTGCTGCGGACGTCGCCCGCCTCGCCGGTGCCGACGTCGCGGAACTCGTAGGTGGTCAGCATCTCGATGAACGGCCGGCCCTGGCCGTCGGCCGTGAGCGTGCGGGTGAGCAGGCCGCTGCTGTAGTGGCCGCGGGTGTCGTACTCGGAGGTGATGGCCCGGTAGACCTCGCCGTTCCGGTCGCGGATCTGGGTCGTCAGCGTGCCGTAGCCGCGGAACTCCCGCTCCAGCCGGTCGTACACGCCGCCGGCGTAGGCGTACGTGGTGTGCTGGACGTCCTCGCCGTCCCCGGCCAGGCCGTCGTCGGTCTTGACCGAGCTGAGCACGAAGCGGGAGCCCGGCTGGTCGTAGGTGTTGCCGTCGCGGGTGTAGTCGAGCTCGATGGTCGAGCCCAGTGGGCGTTTGACCGTCTTGAGCAGGTTGGTGCGGCCGGTCTGGTTGGCCGCCACCGTCAGCTGGCTGTCCGCGCCGGAGGCGAGGTGGTCGGCGAAGCCGTCGCCGTTGATGTCCCGCAGTTGCTGCGAGGCACGCGAAGCGCCGGTCGAGGTGTCGGCGCCGGGGTTGATGATGACGAACCCGCCGATGCCGAACGCGATCGGGATCGAGACCGTGAAGTACGCCCCCGCCCCCAGCCGGGCGTTGACGTCGCCGCTCACCCCGGACAGGCTGCCACCGAACTCGACCGGCGCGGCGAACCCGCCACCGGTGTTGATCGCCACCCTGATCGGCGAGCCGGCGAACACCCGGTCGGCCAGGCCGTCGCCGTTGACGTCCGCCAGGGTCGCCGAGGTGGTGCTGTCGCCCTGGTTGAACGACGCGCCGCCGGCGAAGCCGTAGAAGTCGGTGTTGAAGCCGATGTTCAGGCCGGCGTTGTCGGTCTCGCCGTCGTTCAGCGGCCCGCCCGGCCACGGCTCCGGCGCGGCGAAGCGGTAGCCGAGGTTGAGCGCGGCGCGCCCGTCCTCGTACACCCGGTCGGGCAGGCCGTCGCCGTTGATGTCGATCAGGTCGGACTCGGCGTCCGAGGTGCCGGTGCCGAGGCTGCCGCCGATGCCCAGCGGCGGCATGTCGTTGCCGGCCGAGGAGGTGTTCTCGGTGGTCGATCCGCTGGGGGCGCCGTTGCCGCGGCCGGTCGTGATCGTCCTGGCCGCGCTGCCCGCGTTGGCGTTGCCGGCCGCGTTCTCCGAGGAGCGGACGGTCCCGTCGGGCGTGGCGCCGCGCTTGTCGCCCAGTACGCCGCTCGGGTCGGTGTACTGGATGCCGCCCGTGCCCACCACGTCGGGGAAGCCGTCGCCGTTCATGTCGAGGTAGTCCAGCTCGCCGCTGGCGCTGCCCCTGGCGATGCTGCCGCCGACGCTGCCGACCCCGCCGCCGACGCCGCCGGTCACCGAGATCTGCTCAGAACGCGACATTCTAGGCACGGCTCGTACGCCGGAGACGTCGGCGGCCGTGGGCAGGCCGATCGCCTGGCCGCCCAGCCGTGAGCTGTTCACCGTCCCTCGGGAGACCCACAGGTCCTCGCCGGAGCCCCAGCGGTCCCGGTCCGGCTGCGGCACGAACAGGATCGCGTTCGGCGGCGTGACCTTCGGGTCCCGCTCGAAGTCCGGCCGGTCGCGGTCCACGTCCACGTCCTCGGGCAACTGCTCCTGGACGTCCTCCACCTTCTCCAGGTCGCCCTGCCTGATCGGCTGGGTGGCCCGGTCGCCGTTGCCGTTGTAGCCGGCGTACGCCCAGCCCCGGTAGGAGCGGCCGTACACGCCCTCGGGCTCGGGGCCGTACGCGGTCGCCGCCGTCTCGACC
Organism: Nonomuraea sp. NPDC048892; assembly: GCF_040649735.1. NCBI lineage: Bacteria > Bacillati > Actinomycetota > Actinomycetes > Streptosporangiales > Streptosporangiaceae > Nonomuraea > Nonomuraea sp. NPDC048892. The sequence continues at coordinate 10,841 of NZ_JBEZFZ010000021.1, forward strand.
CCGTCCACCAGCACCGACGCGGAGGCGAGCAGGCGCGGCTGGGTGGTGCTGAACTCGAAGAACAGCTTGTCGCCGACGGCCGCCTCGACCTGCACGGGCACCGGCTCCGCGCCCAGGGTGACGGCCTGCTTGACCAGCCGCGCGCCCTGCTTCTTCACGGTGAAGACCACCTGGCCGGTGGCACCGCCGGCGGCGACCGGCTGCGGCGTGACGGTGAGCGTCCCGCCGGCCGTCACCTCGAACGGCCGCGCCGCCTCGCCGGTGATCGCGTAGGTGCTGATGTCGTACGGCGCCGAGAAGACCTGCCCGAACTCGTCCGGCACCGGCGAGGTCTCGGCGTAGGCCGCCGTGGGCGTCCACTTCAGCGCGGTCACGTCGATCGGCGAGTCCGCGTCGATCCGCCACGACAGCGCCTGACCCTTGGTCACCGCGATCTCCGCCGCCACCGGCACCTCGCCGGTGAACCCGGCCTCGACCTGCTTCTCGAAGACGGGCGTGCCCGCGCGGCTGATCCGGATGGTGACGTCGTCGGTGGTGACCGCGCTCTTGGTGACCGCGCCGCCCAGCGTCAGCGTGCCGTCCCTGGGGGCCGACACCGTGGCCGCCCGCCCCGCCAGGGTGAAGTCCTCCGACGCGGTGTACGAGGTCAGCGACAGCCCGTTGGCGTCGGCCGCTTCAGGCAGGTTCGTGTAGGTGATCGTCGGGTCCCAGGTCACCCGGTCGGCGGCGCCGTCCTTGACCGACCCGACCCGGAAGTACACGTGCTGGCCCTTGCGGACCTGGATCGCGTCCACCCCTTCCGGGGTGTGCTCGGCGTGGTCGGTGATCCGGGCCGACCACAGCTCGTCGTCCTCGCGCTGGACGGCGACCCGGACCCCGTCGGGGTCGGCGAAGGCCGGCAGCTCGTCCGTGACCTCGGCCAGTTTGACCGCGCCGGTGACGGCGATCGTGCCGTCGTGCGGGGCCGTCCACCGGCGCAGGGTGTCGACCAGCGGGAACGACTGCTCACGCCGCTCCCGGTCTTCCGAGTAGTCGGGCAGCAGGCCGTCGGCGTCCACCTCGCTGCCGCCGATCGGCACCGGCGTGTCCGCCGCCGACCCGAACACCGGCACCCCGTCGGCCCCGACCCGGCCGAACAGCACGCTCTCGCCGTTCACCAGGTCGGTCAGGCCGTCGGCGTTGACGTCGCTGAAGTACCTGTCGGTGGTGCTGATCGTGTCCACGTAGTCGAGCTGCACCGCGCCGCCGCCCGGGTAGGCCTCGACACCGACCGTGCGGGAGCTGAACTCCTGCGCGAAGAGGCCGGGCAGGTCGCGTACGGGCTTGGTCTCCGCGGCGAAGCGGGGCTCGCCGCCGGGGCGCGACAGGTTCTTGCGGAAGACGAAGCCGCCGCCGCTCCTGAACACCTTGTCCGGCAGGCTGTCGCCGTCCACGTCGATCAGGGCCAGCAGACCCTCGTCCGAGCCGCGGCTGAAGCCGGTCTTCACGCCGACCGAGTTCGTCTTGCTCGGCAGCGGGCCCCAGCCGGTGTAGAGGTGGCCGCCGGCGCTGGTGGAGGTGTTGCCGTTCAGCGCGCCCGCCTCGCCCGCGCCCGAACGGATGCCGTTGACCAGCCCGTTGCTCACGTTGTCGTCGGGGGAGGCCCAGGTCACCTGCTTGAAGGCGGCGTACTTGCCGGCGGCGTCGCGGATGTCGTCGAAGTAGCCCAGCTCGTGGCTGTTGAACAGCTTGCCCGCGGCGTCGTACTGCTGGATCGTCTTCAGCAGCGTCTTGTTGAACGCGCCCTGGGCGTAGACGAAGTCGTAGCGGCGGATCAGGTCGTCGTCCAGCCGCACCTCGACGCGGCGCAGCAGGTCGGCCACGACGCGCTTGAACCCGCCCGCCGCGTCGATCAGCACGTCCTGGCGGCGCGGCTCGCCGAGCTCCCTGTCCCGCAGGAACGTCACGGAGTAGGGGCCGTCGGCGTCGTCGCGGCCGGTGTAGCTGATCTTCTTCGGGTAGAGCGCGCGTCCTTCGACCGTGCCGCCGGTCACCCCGGCGTCCTCGACGAGGGCGTGCTGGTAACGCATGGCGTTGCCGTTGGGGTCGCGGACCTCGCGCAGCGCCCAGGAGAAGATGTTGCCGGCGTCGTCGGCCAGCACGGCGCCTTCGCCGCCGAACCGCCACCTCATGCCGGATTTATCGGTTATCTCCCAGGTGTAGCTCTTCGGCGAGTCGCCCTTGCGCAGGATGCGCGAGAACGAGCCCTCCACCCGCTGGTGGAACACCTTGTCGGCGGTACGCGGCCGGGCCGCGCCGCGATGCGCCACAGGGGTCAGCTGCTGGCCGCCGAACACGTACGTCTCGGTCTCGTTCGCGGCGTCGTACCGGGGCACGCCCCAGCGCGTGTCGATCGCGATCGACGGCACCGACAGGTCCCAGCCCACGCCCATCCAGCCGTTGCCGCTCAACGACGCGTATTTCACGTCGAGCGACGGCTCCACGCCGCCACGGCCCGGGGGCAGCTCGATCGGGTACGACAGCCGCGCGTCACCATGATTGTCGGCCACCGGCGCGGCGATCTGGTTCACGCCCGCCGACGGGTCCGCGGCCTGGATGCCGGTCATCGTCGTCGGGTCGAACGAGATCTGGTCCGGGCCCTCCGGGGCGGTCACCGTGGCGTTCACCATGTCGGTGAAGTGGTCGGTCTTCGACAGGATGAGCTGCTGCTCGGTGTCCACCGCGACCCGCACCAGCGGCCGCCAGCAGGCGCCCTGCTCGTCGAAGTAGAACGTCCGCACGTCCTGCGGGGTCAGCCCGGCCGCCGTCAGCTTCGCCGCGTCGTACGGCATGCTGATCGTGATGTCCGTCTCGAACTCGAACGGCGTCGGCGTGAACCGGTAGCCGGCCCGCGGCCCCTCGGTCACGTTCTCCATCCCGGCGCCCAGCACCGGCAGCTCGCCCTCGGTCAGCGGGGTGATGCCGATCTCCGTCGGCTCGTCCAGCGCCGCCGAGCCGACGTCCAGCCGGACGTCGTCGTACGTGAGGGTCTCGGGCGTCCCGCTCTCCGCGGTGGCCTTGAAGGGCGGGCTCGTCGGAGCAGTCAAGGACTGAGTTTGCCCGCTCGGGGCCGGCGAGCCGGGAATGCATTCCGGCGACACCGTTTCCGCGGCCGCTTCCCGGGCCGCCGGTGACAATCCGCTTATCGTTAATGCCAGAACTGTGAGCACGCATAAGATGCGCGAACGTACACTGATCACAACCACTCCAAGCAGGGACAATGGCACTGAGGGGGGTGCTGGTTCTTGGTTTGGCGAATGAGCGGCATTAGGTGATCAGTGCCGCGCCTCATCGATAACATCGGGTGCATTCCGCTGTCCAGAGACGCATATTTCTCATGTTCGTCGTCTTACATAACCGGCAGGGCTTTTGACCAGCGGAGTCAAGCCCGCTGCCAGTCAAGGCACCTGTGAAAAATGGCCGGATCCGGACACGCCCGCCGGACGATCACGGGCGCGCCTGCTCACGCCCCGCAGCGCGCCGCTCACGCCCGCAGTTGTGCGGCGCGGCGCTCTCGTCGGCGCAGAATCAGGGCGAGCACCAGCATCGCGAAGAAGACCGGGACCATCACGGCCCCGTAGATCTTGTAGATGAGCAGCGGATCGTCCCCGGCGAGCCCCGCCCAGTCCCACACGCCGTGCAGCACGATCGCGACGGCCAGGCCCCCGACGACGAGCCCCGTACGCGCGCCCCTGCCGGACGGGCCGGCGGCAGCGGCGACGCCGAGGCCGAACAGGGCGACCATGAGCGGGTGGAAGAACGGCACCAGCACCGCGCGCAGGATGAGGCTGGCGCCGAGCAGGGCGACGGCGTTCACGTCGGACGTGTCGGACTCGGTGAAGGTGGTGACGGCGCGTCCGAAGTAGAGCACGTTCTCCGTGAAGGAGAAGCCCGCGCCGACGAGCCCGGCGTACACGATGCCGTCGAGCAGGCCGGTGGGCAGGCCGGTGGGCAGGCCGGTGAGCTGGTCGCGGCGGCGCGCCAGCAGCCACACCAGGAACAGCCCCTTGAAGACCTCCTCGGTGACCGGGGTGATCACCAGCGGGCGGAACCAGGCGCCGAACTCGGTGCTCACGGCGGTGTCGACCAGGGCCTGCAGCCCCTGCTGCGACCAGAGCGAGCAGAAGGCGGCGATCGAGGCGCCCCACACGAACGCCGAGACGGTCAGGCGGCGCGGACGTCCGTGTCGCCGGCGGCCGAGCCAGAGGAACGCGCCCGCCACCGCGCACGTGACGAGAGCCGACAGCGGCAGGCCGACCGCCACCCCGTCCAGGCCGATCTGCGTGCCCACCCAGAAGATGGAGCTGAGCCAGGTGGCACCCGCCACGACGGGCCAGAGCACCCATGCCCGGCCGCGCGCCGGGCTCGTCGATGTTCGCATCGTGGTTCCTCGTCTCCTTCCGGCGCCCGCGGGGGTGCGGGCCGCCGGTTGAAGGAGACACCGTGCCGTTACGGCATACTCAAATCGACCGGCCACGGACAGGGCCCGGCCTGCGGCGGAGCGCGTGGTGCGGGGCTGGGCACGGGCTTGGGCGCGCGGTGAGGGGGCCGGCATGGGGTGGAGCACGCGGGAGGTCGCGCGGCTCGCCGGGACGACCCTGCGCACCGTCCGGCACTACCACGAGATCGGCCTGCTCGACGAGCCGGAACGGCTGCCGAACGGCTACAAGGTCTACCGCACCGAGCATCTCGTCCGGCTGCTGCAGATCCGCCGCCTGACCGGGCTCGGCTTCTCGCTCGCCGCGATCGGGGCGATGCAGGACGGTTCCGACGACCTCGACGAGACCCTGAGCGCCGTGGACGCCGAACTGGCCGCCACGATCGCCCGGCTGGAGGAGGCCAGGCGGGAGATCGCGAAACTGCGGCACCGGCCGGTGCCCACCGACCTGCCCTTCGCCATCTCGGCCGCGGCCACCGACGCGCGGCTCTCGCCCGCCGACCGGTCGCTGTTCGCGGTGATCTCCCACGTGGTGGGGGAGGACAACACGGAGCACTGGCAGGCGTTGCTGCGCGACTACGAGCGGGACGAGGTGGCCGACGAGTTCGACACGCTCGCGCCGGATGCCGACGAGGAGACGCGCGAACGGCTCGCCCGGCACCTCACCCCGAGGATGATCGCGCTGAGCGAGCAGCATCCGGGGCCGCCGCGCACCATCGACCAGGCGGATCAGGGGCGGCAGGCGGCGGCCGAGGCGCTGTTCGACGCGATCCGCGACCTCTACAACCCGGCCCAGCTCGACGTGCTCATCCGCATCTGGAAAGAGCACGGTTGAGCCACGCCCGGCCGGTGTCGGCGGTCGGGTGGCTCGGGTGGCTCGGGTGGATCAGGCGGTTTCGGGGGTGAAGGGGCCTTTGCCGGTGAAGACGAGGCGGGCGAAGTTCTCGCCGATGCGGCGGTGGCCGGCGGGGTCGGGGTGGACCTCGTCGGGCAGCGGGAACTCGGCGTAGTCGCTCTCGCCGTAGAGGTCGCGGCCGTCGAGGTAGTGCAGGTTCGGGTCGTCGGCCGCCCGCTGCTCGACAATGCGGGCGAGCTCGTCGCGGATGACGTTCAGGGTCAGCCGCCCGGCCGCGCGCTCGGCCGGATCGCCCGTGGCCTTGAACCGCAGCGTCCGGCCGTCGTAGTCGGGCGCCAGCGGGCCGGGGGTGTCCTCCTGCACCGGGCACAGGATGGGTGACACGACCAGCAGCGGAGTGTCCGGATGCCCCTCGCGGACGGTGTCGAGGAAGCCGTGCACCGCCGGGGTGAAGGCACGCAGGCGCATCACGTCGCCGTTGACGATGTTGATGCCGAGCTTGAGGCTGATCAGGTCGGCGGGGGCGTCCCTGATCGCGCGGGCGGTGAACGGGTCGAGCAGCGCGCTGCCGCCGAACCCCAGGTTGACCAGCTCCACCCCGCCCAGTGCGGCGGCCAGGGCCGGCCAGATCGCGGTGGGGTGGGTGGCGTTCGAGCCGTGGCTGATGGAGCTGCCGTGGTGCAGCCACACCCGGCGTCCGTTGTCGCGGGCCGGCTCGATCGGGGCGTCGGTGCGCAGGGCGATCAGCTCGGTGATCTCGGTGTGCGGGAGCCAGATCTCGACGTCCTTGTCACCGGCCGGCAGCCCGGTGAACCGCGCCGTTCCAGGCGGGCCCTCGGTCAGCTCGGTGGCCCCGGTGAACATGTCGGTGACCGTACGGAGCCGGCCGCCGCTCACCGTGGCCTGGGCCGCGAGCTCGCCGTCGACCAGCAGGTCGTAGACGCCGTCCGCCGGGGCGGGGAAGCCGCGGTAGGCCCGCTTGGTGGGCAGGGTGTCCAGCTCGACGGTGGTGGCCGCGGTGCGGAAGATCAGCCGCACGCCGGAGGGCTGGGCCTGTGCCATGGCCGTCTGCTCGTCGGGGATCTGCCTGCGCGCCCGTGCGGGCAGCCGGTGCGGCAGCAGGCCGTGCGCGGTCGGCTCCACGTCGAGCTGGCCGCGCAGGAGGTCGGTGGTGACGGGGGTGGTGGTCCAGCCGGGTTCGGTGCTCATCGCCTCAACCTGTCGTTCGGTACGTATTTCCTAACAAGTTTAGGCAATTAGGTCTAGTGCTTAGGAAGCTCGGTCGTCGTAGCCTTCCTTTCTGAGCGCGCGGCGGTAGGAGGCGTCCATGATCCGCCGGATCAGCCCGGAGAACACGGCCAGCACGCGGGCCGGCCGGCGCAATGCCGGCTTCGCCTGGCCGAGCTGCCTGGTCGTCAGCGCCATCAGCTCCGACCGGGTGGCGGCGTCGGCGCGTACGGCGTCGTCCCAGAGGTCCGCGGCGGCGACGGCCCGGCTGGGCGTCACCTCGGCCCGCTCGACCGTGACGACCAGCGCGGCCTGCGGAACGGTACTGCCCAGCGCCATCCCGGCCAGCAGTTCGGGGTCGTCGGTGACCAGGGCGGTGCCGCTCACGTGCAGGACGTCGGTTCGGCCGGGAACGAGCATCGCCGCGGCGAACCCGTCATCGGCCAGCAGGTTGTGGAAGGTGTCCGCGCGCTTGTTGCCGCGCCGGTCCGGGATGACCAGCGTGTGCCCGTCGATCACCCGGACGAAGCCGGGCAGATCGCCGCGCGGGCTCGTGTCGCCGCCGCCGTCGCCGTCCCACGAGGACACGACCGCGAACGGCGAGGCCGCCAGGAACCCGGCGATCCCCGTACCGGACAGCGGCCCTTCTGTGAGGTCGGCTTGAGCCGGCGGTTCTGTGGCGACGGACGGGTTCCACAGCCGGGAACGGAGGATCGCTCGTGCGCAATGGACGTAGACCTGGCTGACGGCGACGACGATGCGGCCGTCGGAGCGTTCCGCGACCGAGCCGTTGACCCGGAGCGTCTCACCGACGCCGGGCAGCAGGAAGACGAAGGAGACCGGGCCGGACGCGTCGGCGTCGCAGGCGAAGGCGAACCGTGTCGGCGACTCGACCACGGCGAAGCCCGGCGCACCGCCGATCACCGTCGAACGGGGCCGCCCGTCGGCGTCGCGGTAGCCGAAGCCCGCCAGTGACGCGAGGTCGAGCATGCGCCGGGCGGCGTCGTCCAACTCCGCCAGCTCCTTCATCAGCACGAGTGGCGCCGGGCGTCCGATGATCGTTTCGAGCTGGGACGCGGTCGTGATCCGGTGGTGAGCGGCGACGCTCGCGCGCGGGCCGGATCCGCTCGGCGAGGGCGAAGGTGAGGGCGGGGACGACGGCGCGGGCGAAGGTGAGGGCGGGGATGAGGGCGAGGGCGACGGCGAGGGTCGGGGTGCTGTGTGCATGGTCTTGAAGCCTCTCGAAGCGCGGAATCGGGACAGGGGAGAGCCCGGATCCGCGCCGGCTCACGTTCGCGCGGACCCGTACGGGTGCGTTCTCACTCATGCGGCGCGCCCGCGGGCAGGCCGGGAGTGTCGAGCAGGGCCTTGAGTGCCTGGACGTGCCCGGCGTAGGCGCGCCGCCCCTCGGCGGTCAGGCTCACCCAGGTCTTCACCCGGCCCCGCCCGGTCGGCTTGGAGACCGTGACATAGCCGGCGTCCTGCAGCACCTTCACGTGTTTGCTCAGTACGGAGTCGGCCACGCCGAGCACCTCACGCAGCGCGGCGAACTCGGCGACGGAGGAGGCGGCGAGCAGCGCGCAGATGCGCAACCGGTTCGGCGCGTGGATCACCTCGTCGAACCCGGCGTTCATGCGCCCGCCCGTACGGCCGTGCCGAACCGCCCGCTCATGCGCCTGCCCGCAACTGGGCCCGCAGGGCGACGTCGAACCGCCGCCCCAGGGAGGTGGCGGCCGCGAACGCCACCACGGCCAGGCACCACACCGGCCACCGCAGGCCGGTGAAGGAGCCGACGCCGAAGGCCGCGACGAGCCCCAGGATCGCCACCAGGCCGGTCGCGCCGATCCACCGCCCGGCGGGGCCCGCGTCGAAGCCGGACACCCAGAAACCGGTCCGGCGGCGATAGGCGGCGACGATCGCGGCGCAACCGGCGAGGAGCAGCACCACGCCGCCGAGCCTGACCGCGGTGTCGCCGAGCCCGACGGCGAGAACGCAGCACGCCAGCAGCAGCCCGAAGCTCGGGTGGTACCACCAGGGAGGGGTCAGCCGGTCGGCCAGGGCCGCGCGCACCTCGGCGATGGCGGTGAGGCCGTCATGACTTTCCATGGTGGAAAGTCAATCACTTTCCGTCTTGGAAAGTCAATGGCCGAGAAGGTCGCCGGTTCCTTCGTCGCGCGACGAGCCCAGGCCGCGACGGGCGCAGACCGGCTGCCGGTGGGCATACCGGCGATATACCGCCCCTTCCTAGGCTCCTGTGCTGATGACAACGGAGATCGGGTACCTCGGGCCCTGGCAGGTCACGCTGGGCGGGCGACGGGTGGGGCTGGTGGGCCGCCGCCGCGTCGCCGTACTGACGCGCCTGGCGCTGGACGCCGGCCGTCCCGTCACCATGCAGCAGCTCGTCACCGACGTCTGGGGACAGACCTCGACCGCCACGGCCGGCAAGCAGCTGCACATCGTGGTGTCGAAGCTGCGCGACACGCTCGCCCCAGCGACGATCGCGACCGTGCCCGGCGGCTACCTGCTGGACCTGCCCCGCGACCAGGTCGACGCGCACCACTTCACCCGGCTGGCCGCCCAGGCGCGGTCGGCGCGCGAGCGGCGCGATCCTGGCACGGCCGACGAGCTGTTCCGGCGGGCGCTGGCCCTGTGGCGGGGGACCGCCCTGGCCGAACTGGCCGATCCGTGGGCGCGAATCGAGGCCAAGCGCCTGGAGGAGGAGCGCATGGCCGCCTTCGAGGACCACATCGACCTGCGGCTGGCCAGGGGAGACCAGCACGGGGTGGTGACCGATCTGACCCCGTACGTCCTGGCTCATCCGCTGCGGGAGGGGCCGCGTGCCCAGCTGATGCTCGCGCTCTACCGGGCGGACCGGCCGTCCGAGGCGCTGGCGGTGTACCAGGAGGGGCACGCCGCCATGGTGGAGGAGCTCGGCCTCGAACCGGGCGCGCGGCTGCGCCGGCTGCGGCAGGCCGTCCTCGACGAGGACCCGGTGCTCGAACTCGGCACACCTGAGCAGTCCGCCACGATCGTCCCCGCCGAGCTGCCCGCCGGCATCCACGCCTTCACCGCCCGGCAGGAGGAGGCGGAGTGGTTGCGGAAGACGCTGCTGAGCACGGGCGTTGCGGTCGTGGACGGGCCAGGCGGCGTGGGCAAGTCGGCGCTCGCCGTGCACGTCGCGCACGCGCTGGCCGGGCGGTTCTGCGACGGCGTCGTCTACGTCGACCTCAACGGCGCCACCCCAGGCGTTCAGCCGCTCTCCGTGCTCGACGCCCTGGGGCACCTGCTGCGGTCACTGGGGCTGGACGGCTCCGCCGTACCGGCCGATCTGGAGGGGGCGATCGCCCGCTACCGATCGCTCACCGCGGCGAGCAACCTGCTCGTCATCCTCGACAACGCGCTCGACGCCGGCCAGGTGCGGCCGCTCATCCCGGCGGGCGCCGCCTGCCGGGCCCTGGTCACCTCCCGCGACGCCCTGAGCACTCTCGACCGGGCCGGTCACCTGCACCTGGCCGGGCTCGGCGACCGCGACGCCGTCACGCTGCTGGCCAGGGTCGCGGGCCGGGAGCCCGTCGAACGCGAGCCTGAGGCCGCCGCCAAGATCGCCGAGCTGTGCGGCGGCTTCCCCCTGGCCATCAGGATCGCCGGCGCCCGGCTGGCGGCGCGGCCCGGCCGGCGGCTGGCCGACCTCGCCGGCCGCCTCGCCGACGCCACCCACCGCCTGGACACCCTGCAGTACGCCGACCTGGCCGTACGCGCCAGCATCGCGGTGAGTCACCAGCACCTGCGCGAGGAGAACGGCGGCCACGACGCCGCGCGCGTACTCCCGCTCCTGGGCCTGCTCGACACGCCCACCCACACGCCCGCCGCCACGGCCGCCCTGGCCGGCTGGCCGGAGGCACGCGCCGCGGCGGCGCTCGAACGGCTGCACGGCGTCCGGCTCCTGGAGCCCGCGGGACCCGGCCGGTACCGGTTCCACGACCTCATCCGCCTGTACGCCCGCGAACAGGCCGCCGCCGAACTGCCCGGCCAGGACGGCGCCGCCGCACTCCGCCGCGGGCTGCACCACTACCTGGCCTCGGCCAACACCGCCACACGGCGGGTGCACGCCCAGATCCAGGACCCCTACTACGCGGCGGAGCAGCCAGGCGTCGCCCTGACGAGCGCGCGCGAGGTCGAGGAGTGGACCGAGGCCGAGCGCGACAACCTGCTCGCCGTGGCGCATCAGGCGGCCGACTCCGCCGATCCGCAGGCCGCCGTCGGGCTGGCGCTGGGCCTGCACTGGCCGTTCAACTACCGCGGCTGGGTCACCCACCTGGCGGACGTGCACCTGAACGCGATCACGGTGGCGGCGCGGCGCGGCGACTGGGCCGGGCAGGCGCAGGCGGCGAGCTTTCTCGGCTGGGTCCATCGCGACCAGGGACGTCACGAGCAGGCGATCGAGCAGCTGAAGGAGGCCGTCGTGTGCTGGGGGAAAGCCGGTCTGCCGCACCGGAGGATCGGCGCCTTCAACAACCTCGGCATCATCCACACCCTGCTCGGGCAACTCGACCTGGCCCGGATCAACTTCGCCCGCGCCATGGAGATCGCCGAGGAGACGGACGACTCCTACGCGCGCGGCACCATCCACAACAACGGCGTGCACCTGCTCTACCGGCAGGGCCGTTTCGACGAGGCCATCGCCCAGGCGAAGATCGCGGTCGTGGAGTGGAGCGGCAGCCTGTACGTGGAGGGCACGTCCCACGAGACGCTGGCCCGCGCCTACCTGCACGCGGGACGCCTCGTCGAGGCGGCCGACACCTTCCAGGTCGCGCTGACCCTCCTCCGCGAAGCCGGATACCGCATCGGCCATGCCGTGGCCGCCTGGTGGTGCGGCCGGACCCTGCACGAGCTGGGCCGGGCCGCCGAGGCGCGCCGGGTCTGGCACGACTGCTTCACGACCCTGCTGGAGGCCCGCCTCCTGACCCGCGCGGAGGTGGACGACCTGCTCGATCAGCCCGTCCCCGAGATGCCCGGGCCGATCGGGAACATGCTCTGACCTGGTGCTCGCGGCAGCCGTTGGTGTCCTTCCTCCAGGCGCCTGTGTGCCAGCTGCCGTTGGTGTATTTCCATACGGTCCGGGCTTTCACCGGAAGATTGTCCTGGGGGCAGAGGTCCCGTACCTTCAAGTTCCGGAAGACACTCCGTCATTCGCCTGCGCCGGGCTCGCCACCAGCAACGCACTCAACGTGGCGATGGCCAACGCGGCGCCCAGAATGCGGGTCTTCAACAAAAGTCCTCCAGCGAGAGACGGCCTGGTCGGCCTCGAACCCTGGGGAGGATGCGCCTGATGATCAACCCTGTGTTCGAACGGTGAGACGCTCGGTAACCTGAGCGGGCGGCGGAGCGGGGCCGGTCGCGGTGGTGCCAGGACGACGACGGTCCGTTCGGCTCACGGCCGGCGCAGGGTGGCGATGCCGGCCAGGAAGATGTCGACGCCGGCGAGGAACTGGTCGCGGTCGTCGTGCTCGCGCAGGCGCGTCGCCGCCTCGTGCACGAACGGGTACCGGCCGGGGTCCAGCTCCGACCACTGCTCGGCGACGCCGGCCAGGAAGTCCGCCCGGCCCGTCTCCTGGTCTGGGCCCCGGTCTGTGTCCCGGTCTGTGTCCCGGTCTGGGCCCTGGTCTGGGTCCCGGTCTGTGTCCCGGTCTGTGTCCCGGTCTGGGCCCTGGTCTGGGTCCCGCGCTGGGCGCCGGCCTGTGCGGGCGGCGTTCTGTGCGGCGTTCTGGGCGGCGACGCCGAGGACGTAGTTGACCAGGGCGCCGGCCGCGTCGAAGCGGGCTCGCTCGGGAACGGCGAGCGCGTGCAGCAGCCTGCCGACGCTCTCGTAGAAGTCGAGCAGCGCGGGCCGCCACGGTTGCCGGGACAGCTCGGCGCCGACCCACGGGTGGGCGTCGATCGCGTCGAACAGGCCCAGCGCGACGCCCCGCAGCGCCTCCGGAGGGTCGGCGCCGACGACCGCGCCGGACAGCACGCGGGCGATCACGTCGTCGGCTGCCGCCGCGAGCAGGTCGTTCTTGTCGGTGACGTGGTGGTAGACGGCCCCGTAGCCGGTGCTCAGGCGGATGGTGAGCGCACGCAGCGTCAGCGCGCTCACGCCGCCTTCGTCCAGCAGGTCGATCGCGGCCTGGACGATCACCTCCCTGGACAGCCCGTCGGTCCGCCGCGGGGCCCGCTTCGCCGTTCGCTTCGCCATGGGCCCAGTCTGGCATGAATGGATTGTCGATCCAAAGTCGTGCTAGCGTTTTGGATTGACGATCCAATCTTGGGAGCGCAATCATGACAACACCGATCACGATCATCGGAGCAGGGCTGGGCGGCCTGGTGCTGGCCCGCGTGCTGCACCTGCACGGCATCCCGGCCACGGTCTACGAGGCCGAGCCCTCGCCGGCCGCGCGCCGCCAGGGCGGGCTGCTCGACATCCATCCGTGGAACGGCGAGCCGGCGCTGGCGGTGGCCGGCCTCGCCGAGGAGTTCCGCCGGCTCGTCCTGCCCGGCCGCGAGTCGTACCGGATCATGGACAGGACCGGGAGCGTGCTGCTCGACCAGCCCGACGACGGCACCGGCACGCGCCCCGAGGTGCCGCGCGGCGCGCTACGGCAGACGCTGCTCGACGCGCTGCCCGAAGGCGCCGTTCGCTGGGGGCACAAGGTCACGGGCGTGCGGGCCATCGGCGGCGGCCGGCACGAGGTCACCTTCGCCGGCGGGGCCACGCTCGTCACGTCCCTGCTCGTCGGCGCGGACGGCGCCTGGTCGCGCGTGCGGCCGGTTCTGTCGCCCGCCGTCCCGCAGTACATCGGCGTCTGGGTCGTGGAGACATTCCTGTTCGACGGCGACACCCGCCATCCCGCCGCCGCGAAGGCGGTCGGCGCCGGATCGTTGTTCGCGCTCGCGCCGGGCAGGGGGCTGCTGGCCCACCGGGAGGGAGGCGGCACCCTGCACGTCTACGCGCAGCTCAGCAAGCCGCAGGACTGGCCGGCCGGCCTCGACCTCACCGCCGCCGCGGCCGTGGCCGCGCGGGTCGTCGCCGAGTACGACGGCTGGGCTCCCGAGCTCACCGCGCTGATCTCGGAGAGCGACACCCCGCCGATCCTGCGCCGTCTCCACACGCTGCCGGCCGGGCATCGCTGGGACCGCGTGCCGGGGGTGACCCTGCTCGGCGACGCCGCCCACCTCAGGCCGCCGGACGGCGAAGGCGCCAACCTGGCCATGCAGGACGGCGCCCTGCTCGGCCAGGCCCTCGCCGCGCACCCCGGCGATGTGGAGGCCGCGCTCGCCGCGTACGAGGAGGACATGTTCGCCCGCGCCGCCGCCGCGGACTCGGGGGACGACATGTACGCGGTCATGCTCGGCGACGACGCGCCGCACAGTCTGCTCGCCCACATGGCCGAAGGCGAGCGGACCTCGGCCTGAGCCGCGGGCTTCAGCCGGCCGACTTCTGTGGTCCGGCCAGCGCCGTTCCGTAGTTCTCCATCCCCAGGTACGGGTTCAGATGCGGGTGGCGGCTGCCCACGGAGACGTCCCGCCAGTACCGCTGCAGCGGGTTCGCCGTGTTGAAGCCGCTCGCACCGTGCAGGTCGAGCATCCGGTCGAGCGCGGCGCGGCAGTCCTGGGCGGCGTCGGCCAACTCCATGTGCAGGCGGGGGAGGTCGCCGTCGGGCACCCCGTTCGCGTCCACTGCCGCGGCCACCGCGATCATGGCCCGCTCCGCGCGGTTCACCAAGAGGGTCGCCTCCGCCAGCCAGTGCCGAGCCCCGGGAGATTCGCCCATGCCGGCGTACGCGCTCATGAACGGCTTGCGGTCCGAGGCGAACATCGCGTCGATCGTGTCGAGCGCGCCCCGCGCGGCGCCCACGACCGGCCCCAGCACCGCCATGGTGTAGAGGATCAGGTCGCCGCTCCCGAACGGGCTCGTCGCCGCCACCCGCTCGGCCGGCACCAAGACGTTCTCGGCGACGAGGGTGTGGCTGCCCGTGCCGCGCATGCCGGCCATGTGCCAGGTCCGCTCGATGACCAGGTCGGCCACCGGTATGACGGCGAAGGAGTACCGGCCGTCCACCATGAGGGCGAGCGTGGCCCACGCCGCGTCCTCGCACCCGGAGAGGTTCGCCCAGCGGCCGTTGACGCGGACGCCCTCGGGCACCCGCTCGCCGCCGGCGGCGGGAACGCCGTTCCCGCAGAACAGCGCGTCCGGATCGGCGAAGACCTCGCGCAGCACCGCGTCGTCGGAGAAGCATCCGGCGATGATGTTCTTCGCCGTCGCACTTGTGCCGGCGACCCAGGCCGTGGACGGACAGGCCCGGCCCAGATCGCTCAGGGCGCGGGCGATGGCCTGCGCGCCCGCCCAGGTGCCGCCGTACTCCCGTGGTGTCCGCAGACGGAGGGCTCCGAGCCGGCGCACCGCGTCGAGGCTCTCCGCGGCGGGACGGCCGTCCTGCTCCGTCTTCCCGGCATGGGCGCGCAGGATGTCATGGGTCTCACTCTGCGAGAAGTCACTGATCACGGTATCCATCCCACCATCGCCCCTGTTGAGCGGGACATACGTGAACCGTGCCGGGTCATACGCGTTTGTGCGGCTAGCATCGACAGGGTGGACCTGCTCAGCGAGGTGATTCGCACCGTTCGCGTCGGTAGCGCGACCGGCCGCGTGATCAGACAGTCGGGCCCCACGGGGATCCGCTTTTCCGCCTTCGACGGCAGCGGGATCCACATCCTGCTGCGCGGCTCCTGCTGGCTGATCACCGAGGACGAGGAGCCCGTCGCACTGCGGCCCGGCGATGTCGTGCTCGCCGCTTCCGGCGCCGCGCACGGGCTGAGCCGCGTGCCGCATCCGCTCGCCGGCCTGCCGCTCGTCGAGATGGGGCCGATCCCGCCGGCGCCCGGGCCGTTCGACTTCGAGTTCCTGTGCGGCTCCTACCAGCTCCATCCCGGCCACACGCCGCAGTACCTCCGCGTGCTGCCCGACCTCATCGCGGTGTCACCCGATTACGCCGCCCGTCCCGAGCTGCGGGTGCTGGTCGACCTCTTCAAGGAGGACGTGTCGGGCGCCCAGATGGGCAGCGAGGCGACCCTGCCCGCGCTGCTCGACCTCATGTTGGTCCACGTACTGCGCCAGTGGCACGAGCAGCGCGGCGCCGACGGATGGCCGGACACCCACGACCCGGCCATCGCCGCCGCCCTGCGGGAGATCCACGAGCACCCGGAGCAGCCGTGGACGGTCGATCGCCTCAGCCAGGTTGCGGGCCTGCCCAAAACGGCGTTCACCAGGCGTTTCACCGCGGTGGCCGGTCGGCCACCGATGAGCTATCTGATCGGCTGGCGGCTGAGCCGCGGCGCCCGGCTCCTGCGCGAGACCGACGCGCCGCTGTCGTCGATCGCGCGGCAGGTCGGCTACGCGAACGAGTTCGCCTTCTCGGGCGCCTTCAGCCGCGAGTACGGCGTCTCACCAGGCCGTTTCCGCGCCGACCCGGGAGCCGACCCGGGAGCCGACCCGGCACAGGCCCACGGCCGCGACGCCGTGTCCGGCAGTCGCTGACGCTCAGGTCGCGGGTGTGTGGCGGCGATCACATTCGGTGTGTGGATTCGTCCACAGATGATCCGTTGCCGTCTCCGTAATGTCTCTCTTGCCGGAGCACCCCGGCGGAACGAAAGACAGGGGAGGAACCCGAAATGCGTAAGGCTCTTGCGATCGCGGCACTGGTCGGTTCGGCTCTGACGGGTCTGGCGGTGAGCCCGGCCGCGGCGCAGGCCAGCACCACCACTCACTCGGCCACCACGACGGTGAGCTGGGGGAAGTTCTTCTCCAGTGACCACAAGGCGTACACGTTCGGCAAGACGTGGAAGTCGCACGGCAAGGTGTTCACGAAGTGGTACGGGGTGGACAAGGTCGGCGGTAAGAAGGGCTGGGTCTGGTTCGAGGTCTACCAGGGCGGTCACTGGAAGAAGTTCAACAAGTCCTGGGACGGCGAAGTCGTCGGCGCCTGGAGCGGCAAGGGCATCAAGAAGGTCTACACCTTCACCTGCTGGGCCGGGAAGTTCGACAACTGCGGCAAGAAGTACCGCATCTACTGATCAGCCCGTACGACGCTGCCTGGCCAGTGCCAGCACACTCAGCCCGAACATCAACACGCCCAGGGGAAGATGGACCGCCGGCACGTGCGCGATGCCGAGCGCGACCTGGGCGGAGGCGAGGACGAGGAATCCGGCCGCGTACCAGACCGGCCGGAGCGGGCCGCCGCCCGGCTTCCACGCCAGCACCGCGGCGAGCACGTACAGCAGCGACGACCCCCACATCACGCGAGCTCCGGCGCTGTGCAGCGCCTCCCCGTAGGCCTCCGCGTAGGGGGTGGTCAGCAGCAGCCCGGCGGAGACCGCTTGCAGGAAGATGGTCAGAGTCTGCAGCGCTATCGCGATCCGCAGGAAAGAGAAGCGACGTTGTGCCGTCGTGCGGGTGGCCATGTCATGGTCCCCCTGTTCCGCCCCGTGGGGTCGTCGGTGGATAGGGTCTCACCAGGTTGACGACGTGGGCCCGCGAAAGGTAAGGCGACGGCATGGGGACGGCTGGGACCGGCGCCGACGAGACGGTCGATGCGCGGCGCCACCTGATCAACGTCGCCTACCGGCTGCTCGGTTCGGCGGCCGAGGCCGAGGATGCCGTACAGGAGGCGTACACCCGCTGGTACGCGCTGCCGCCGGGCCGGCGGCAGGAGATCGTGTCCCCCGGCGCCTGGCTGACGACGGTGACCAGCCGCATCTGCCTGGACGTGCTCGGCTCGGCGCGGGCCCGGCGGGAACGCTATGTCGGCGCGTGGTTGCCCGAGCCGCTGCCCGACCCCGCCGAGCGGGACCACGGCCACGGGGCCGACCCCGCCGACCAGCTGGTCATGAACGAATCGGTGTCGATGGCCTTCCTCGTCGTCCTGGAGTCGATGACGCCCGCGGAACGGGTGGCGTTCGTCCTGCACGACGTCTTCCGCTACCCCTTCGCCGAGATCGCCGGCATCCTCGACCGCACCCCGGCCTCCTGCAAGCAACTGGCGTCCTCCGCCCGCAGGCGGGTGGGCGTCGCGCGGACCCCGGTGCCGCCGGCCACGCGGGCCGAGACGATCCGGCGGGTGAAGCGGGCATGGGAGGCGAAGGACATCGCGGCCCTGATCGACCTCCTCGACCCGGCCGCCGTGATGACCGCCGACGGCGGCGGCCTGGCCGGCACCGTCCCGCACCCGGTCGAAGGGGGCGCGCGCGTCGCCCGGTACCTGCTCGCCATTGCCGAGCGGAGTCCAGGGATCGAGCTCGTGGAGCGGTCGGTCAACGGTATTCCTGGCCTGGTGGCCGAGGTCGCGGGCGTCGTCACGACCGTGGCCTCGTTCGAGGTCGCAGGCGGCCGCGTCACCCGCATCTGGGCGGTGCGCAACCCCGAGAAGCTGGGGGCGTGGACGGGGTGAGGTTGAGCGGAGTGGTGACGTGCAGGTTCCAGTCGAGGCCGGTCTGCGCGGAGTTGTGATCGATCCAGGCGATCGCGGGGTTCCCGTCGGCGTTGAGGGTCATGGCCAGCCGTTCGCCGAAGCCGTTCTCGTTCTTCGACACGGCGATCTGCTCGCAGCGGGCACCGGTGCAGACGGCGAGCATGAGCCGGCGGTGCTCGCTGCTCTCGTACGCCACCAGCGGCCGCCCCGAGTGGTCCAGGACCAGCGCCGGGGCCGCGTCGTGCTCGCCGCCGGCGCCCAGCACGCGCGCGTCGGCCTGGGCGCAGTCGGGGGTGCGGCAGTCGAGCAGCTTGTTCATCTGGTCACGCGGGTCCCGGTAGGCGATGACGGGACGGCCGTCGGGGCGTACCGCCAGGGCCAGACCGGCCGTCCAAGGCAGAGTGTCGAGGCCCGGCGGCGCGGGCGGCACGGGGCTGGTGGTGATCGGACGGTGGCAGGCGGCGTCCTGGCAGGAGATCACCTGGATGTGGCCGGTGGCGGGGGCGTACCGGGCGGCCACCGGACGGTCGTCGGGGCCGACGGCGACGGCCAGGTTGGCGAACGTCGGCCAGTACAAGGTCCGCTCCAGCCGCGCGACCTGCCTGCGCTCAGGGCGCGCGCAGCTCGGGTCCGCGCAGAGGACGAACGCGAGCACGTCGTGTTCCGGCCGGTCACCGTCCGCCGGATCCGCCTCGGCGTGGGCCACGACCGGGCCGCCGCCGCGCCGCACGGCCAGCGCCACCCCGACCGTGTCCGGCCGTGAGGAGCGGGTCGTCGCGACGGCTCCGCTGCTCCGTACGCATCCTGTCGCCTCGCACGTGAGCAGTTCCAGCCGGGAGGAGGCCCAGGTGGTCAGCAGGAGACGCCCGTCGGGCAGGCGGGCGCTGGCCGCGCCGGGCTCCCACCGGGTGCCGGAGTCGCGTGGCTCGGCCCACTCGAAACTCGCCGTCCCGCACGAGGGGTCGGCGCAGGCCAGCAGGCCGGCGTCGTCGTCGGCGCCGTCCATCACGGCGATCAGGCGCGGGCCGCGTCCGGTGTGCAGGGCGCGCAGATCGAACGGACGCACTACCGGCCGCCGCTCGTGGGCGAGGAAGGGGAACTTCTGCGGCACCCACGACTCCGTCACGTTCGTCTCGGTGATCTCGGGCCGGCCGAACGGGTTGACCAGGACGACCCCGCCGAACAGCAGCCCCGGCACCAGCGCCACCGGCACGAGACCCACCCTGACCGGACCCGGCGAAGCGCCGTCGGGCAGGCCGTGCGTCAGGTCCGTGTCGTCCACCTCGGTACGCCAGGCCATGCAATGCAGGAACTGGCGCGTGACCACCGCGGCCTGGAAGGGCGTGACGGCCAGCACCAGCACGGTTCCGGCCGGCCCCCAGCCGAGGGATGCGAGCGCGCCGGGCAGCAGATCGAGCCCGGCCGCCACCGTCCACGCCGCCGCGCCGGGAACGAGCACCACACCAAAGGCCAGCGTCGCCGCGGTGGACAGGAACCGCAGCTTGGTCAGCCGGTACGCGCGCCGGATCGACCCCAGTCCGCCACAGCCGTGCAGCAGCACAGCGGGCACGGCCAGCAGCCCAGGCAGCGCCGCGAAAACGGCCGCCACCAGCAGCACGTCACCCAGCCAGCCCTGACCGGCCAGCACCGGCAGCACATCGCCCATCCGGCGCCGATCGGTCACCGCCCGCACGCCCGCCCGTGCGGCCCAGATCGCCCCAAAGGCGAGCACGCCGACCAGGAGCAGCACGAGCAGAGACGGCAGCCGCCGCACCACCGCCCGCAGCGCCTCCACCGGCGGCACCGGCCGGTCCACCAGGTGACCCGCGGCGATGAGCACGGTGGCGGGGAACACCACGAGCTGCCCCGCCACCGCGACCACCGCCACGACGACGGTCCAGATCGTCAGCGCGGTATCGGAGTTTCCGATCAGCTGGAGCCGCTGATCGACCACCGCCGCCGCGTCGCCGGCCGTCGCCGTCAGCGCCGTCAGAGTCAGCGTGGCGAGTGGCACGTGTACGAGCACGCCGGGCAGAGCGAGCCGCATCAGGCGCCGCGCGGCGTCCAGGTAACTCAGAAACGGCACGGGGGAGGCGCGGAGCCGTTCGACGTGCTGCATCGAGGTCACAGGTGGAACAGTGGCAGGACGTGTCGTCGGCTTTCTCGCGACTTGCCGAAAATGGTCTGGCCGACGTGAAGGCGGCCGGCTCGGCGTCGCCGACGCATAAGGCCGGTCCGGCGTTCGTGGTCTACCGCAACGTGAGGGGCGCGGTCACGACCAGGGACCACTCGTCGCCGGTCGGCAGATCGTCCTCGCCGGCGAAGTCGACCCAGCTCAGCACCGGACGGTCGCGGCCGTCCAAGGCCATGGCCAGACCGTGGTCGCCGCCCTGCCGGATCCGTGCGACCGGGGTCCGCGCGCAGCGCGTTCCCGTGCAGGTGGCGATGACGACCTGGGCCCGGTCGACGTCCTGGTAGGCCACGTACGCGCGCCCGTCCCGGCTCAGCGCCAGCGCCGGCATCGAGTGGCGTTCGCCCGGCTCGGTCAGGGTCGCCGTGCCGGCCTGCGCGCACGCGTGATCGCGGCAGTCGAGCAGCTTGATCGCGCCGTCCGTCACGTCCCGATAGACGATCAGCGGGCGGCCGTCGGCACGGATCGCCATGGCGGCGCGAGCCCGGCGATCCCGATCGAAATAAGGCGACTCGTCCTTGAGGGGCCGTTCGGTCCGGGTTCGGGCGCAGGCGGGGTCGTCGCAGGAGATCACGACCATCGAGCCGGTGTGGCGATCGACGCCGAGGACGACAGGCCGGTCGTCAGGTCCCACCCCGGCGACGAGCTCGCGCATGATCTCCGTCTCCTCGTTGCCGGGCAGCCGAGCCACCTCCTTGGTACGCCGCCGCGCGCAGGACGGATCATCACATGTCGTGATCGAGAGCACTTCGGTGAAGCCGTCGTCCTCTTTCCAGAGGGGGATCGCACGGAGCTGGGCGAGCGCCAGGCCGCCGCCGGGCCGTGCCGCCAGGGCGAGCACCCTGCTCTTGGTGGCCTCCGTCGCCTCCGCGAGCGGTTCGCCCCCGGCCGCCGTGACGCACGCCTTGGCATCGCAGAGCCGCAGCCCGAGCCGGGCGGTCCAGTTCTCGTCCCACACCGATACGTACATCTCGTCGATCGCCCAGCTCGTCACGGCGATGCGGCCGTCCGCCAGCCGGGCGCCGGTCGCCGGGTACTCGCCGGCCGCGGCCTCAGGCTCGGCCCAGGTGAGCCGGCCCCGGGTGCAGGCGCTGTCCGCGCAGGTCAGCAGCTTCGCCTGAGCGGAGCCGTCCATGAGCATGACCATGTGCCCGTCCTGGCCCGCGTAGAGGGCACGCAGGTCCGGCCAGTCGATCGAAGGTTTCGAGCGCGTGCCCTCCGTGACCGTCTCGACGCCGGGATCGCCCGCTCTGCTGACGTTCATGATGGTCTCGGAGACCTCCAGCAGGCCCCGCGGATTGACCAGTACGGCGCCGTACAGCAGGCCGGGCAGGAGCAGCCCCGCGAGGAGCGGCACCGGCCTGGTCGGGCGCGGCGCACTCGCCGGCAGGCCGTCGATGACCGCGTCGAACGCGGCGATCCTGTCCTTGGCGGCCAGGCGGTGCAGGAACAGGCGCGCGATCACCATCGCCTGGAACGGCACGAGGACGAGCGTCACGACGGTGACCGCTCCGGCCCGCAGCAGCGGCGTCCCGGACGCCACCCCGTTCACCACCTGCGTGATCAGTGCGGGGAAGAACACGACGCCGAACGCCAGCGTGAGCGCGCTCCCCCAGGTGGCGCCCCTCGCCAGCCGGTACGCCCGGCCCAGCGGCCCCACCGGCCGGTCCGTCCCGACGAACGGGTCCACCGGTCCCATCGGCCAGTTCGTCCGGCCGAGCGAACCCACCGGGTCCGCCGGCCGGTCCGTCCGAATGCGCGCACCCGCCGGATCCTCCAGCACCACGACCGCCACCCCCAGCAGGCACGGCATCGCCAGCAGGAGCAGCACCACCATCACGAGGTAGCCCCCGACCTGCTCGTCCAGCCCGACGATGAGCACGTACCCGGCCACCAGGATCGCCGCGACCACGATCGCGCCGCGCAGGACGAGCATCGACGTCGCGGGCAGGCGCCGGGCCGCGGCTCGCATCGCGTCCGAGGTGGAGACGTGCCGGCCGGCCAGCCGGGCGGCGGCGAGCAGGACCGTGGCGGGCAGCACCAGCGCCTGCCCGGCCACCGAGACGACGAGCACCGCCGCCGACCACACCAGCAGCGGCGTGCCGGGCGGGCCGATCAGGTCGTAACTCTCGTTGACGATCGCCGTCGAGGACGGGTCCAGGACGACGAAGAACGCGGCCACGGCGAGCAGGCCGATCGGCGGGAACACCAGCAGCGCCGGCGGCAGCAGCCGCACCAGGTGCCGCCCCGCGGAGCCGTAGGCGCGCCACAGCACGAAGTCCCGCCGCAGCTCGTCCCAGGTGTCCAGGTGCTGGTCCGCCGTGATGGCGAGGCTCTCCCTCATCGTCCCTCTCGGGCTGTTCGCCGGAATCACCGCACGGCGCGCGGCGATCGGGTCTGGTGTGGCCAGGGCAGGTTGAGCGGGACGGTGATGACCACTTCCGCGTCGGCGTAGCCGACGTCCGTCCACACGATGTACGGCCGTCCCGCGCCGTCCAGGGTCATGGCCAAGGCGGGGCCGGGGCCGTGGCGCATGTTCCGTACGGGGACGACGGCGCAGTCGAGTCCTGAGCAGGTGGCGAGCATGATCCGGCGGCCTTCGAGGTCCTGGTAGGCGACCAGCGCCCGCCCGGACCGGTCCAGGACCAGCGCGGGGGCGGCGTGCTCCACCCCCGATGGGGCCAGCATGAGCGAATCGCCCGCCGCGCAGTCCGGGGTGCGGCAGTCCAGCAGGTGCACCGCGCCGCCGACCGCGCTGCGATAGGCGATCAGCGGGCGGCCGTCAGCCCGCACGGCCAGCGACACTCCGGCCAGGTGACCGTAGTCGCCGGACTCGTCGAAGCGCCGGTTGACCTCGGCCGTGGGTCCCGCTTCGCGAAGGTCCTCCCAGATCGGGGCGACCGGCCGGCGCACCCGTACCCGCTCGCAGGCCGGGTCCGCGCAGGAGATCACGTGCAGGGCGCCGGTCAGGCTGTCCAGCCGCGCCGCGACCGCGCGTCCGCCCGGCCCCATGGCGACGGCGAGGCTGTGCGGAGCCCGGACGAACGCCCGGGAATTCACCCGCGCGACCGGTTTCGTCCGCGGCCGGGAGCAGGCGACGTCGTCGCAGACGATCAGCGAGAACGTCTCCGCCACCGACGGCTCGAAGTCGCCCGCCGGCACCTCGGCGGCCTGGACGAGCACCACGCCGCCGCCGGGCCGTGCGGCCAGCGCCAGGTTCGGGCGCGGATGGAGGTCCCGCACCTGGGTGACGTACGTGCCGCCGGGCGCGTCGAGGCAGCCGCGCCCGTCGCAGGTCAGCAGCCGGGCCCGCCACCTGTCCTCCGTCCGCTCCCACCGCACCACCAGGAGCCGCCCGTCGGGCAGCCTGGTGGCCGCGGACGGAGGATGGATGGCCTCGCGCATCTGCTCGTTCCTGCCGCCCCAGCGGTTGGAAAGGCGCGTGCACCGGACGTCGGAGCAGGTCAGCAGCTGAGAGGCGGAGTCGAAGCCGGAGTCGGTCAGTACCGTCACGCCCTCGCCGGGCCCCGCGAACACGGCCCGCAACTCTCCTGGAGACAAGCGCGCCGAGCCTTCGTCGAAGTAGGCGGGATCGCGGGCGAGCGTCTGTTGCGCGTATGTCTCGGCGATCTCCGGCAGGCCCAGCGGGTTGACCAGCACGATGGCGCCGAACGCCAGCCCCGGCAGGAGCAGCGACACCAGCACGGGCACGGGCCTGGCCGGACCGGAGGGCCCGGCGGGCAGCCGTTCGACGATGCCGCCGAGCGCGCCGGCGTCCGGGAACCTGGCCACGTGGTAGAGGAACTGACGGGTGACCACCATGGCCTGGAACGGCGTGACCAGCAACGACAGGGCGACTCCCGCCGTGCCGGACACGATCGTCAGCGCCGGTCCTGACAGCCCGTCCACACCCCGGTCGAGCGCCCACGCGGCCGCCAGCGGCAGCGCGACCGTGCCGATCAGCAGCGTGAACGCGGTGACGTGCAGCCACCGGGCGCTCAGCCGGTACGCGCGCACGACGGCGGCCGGCGCCGAGCGGCGCTCCAGCACGACGCCCGGCACGGCAAGCAGCGCCGGCAGGGCGGCCAGGAGCAGCACCGTCCCGATGATCCACATCCACCCCTGCCCGAGGACCAGCAGCACCCAGAACGCGACGGCCACGACGGCGGCGAGCCAGGCCAGAGCGAGCAGGGCCAGGGCGAGCAGGGCCGGCGCCCGCCGCGCCGCCGCCCGCAGCGCGGCGACCGGCGGCACCCGCCGGCCGAGCAGCCGTCCCGCGGCCACGGTCACGATCGCGGGGAAGACCAGCACCGCCAGGACGAGCCAGACGACCGGCACCGCCGCCGCCCACACCCATGACGCCCCGGCGGGTACGTCCGTCAGCTCCGGCTCCCCGTTGACCACGATGAGCCCGTCGTTCACCGCGATGACCAGGACGAGCGTGGCGAGCAGGCTCAGCGGCACGAGCACGAGCGCGCTCGGCGCCAGCAGGGGCACCAGGTGGCGGGCGGCGTCGCCGTAGCTCCGGCGCAGCACGCCGAAGCGCGCCAGCCGTTCCATGAGCTCGTCGTGTTCCACGGGCCGACTGTGACAAATGTCCGTTCAGGCCCGCCGTTCACCTGACAGAAATGGTCTAGGACGGGTCGCGTCGCGGGGGCCGCATACGGATCGGGACGTTCCGCACACCTAGCATGATTCCCATGCATCGCACCCGTGTGTACGCCCTCCTGATCGACACCCCCGCACCCGAGGCCGAGGCGGCCGTCGCCTTCTGGGCCGCGGCGCTGGGGGCGACCGCCCGCCCGCTGCCTGACGCGGAGCAGTTCATCTCCCTGCACGGCGCCCTGCCCGAGGTCGCCCCGCACGTGGCCGTGCAGTCGATCGACGACGGCGCGCCGCGCGTGCACGTGGACATCGAGACCGACGACGTCGAGGCGGAGACCAGGCGCCTGATCGAGCTGGGCGCGAGCGAGGTGGGGCGGTGGCAGGAGTGCCGCACGCTGCGTACGCCCGGCGGCCACGTCATGTGCGTGCTGCCCGTGGAGAGCGACGCCGCGCTGTTCGACGCGGAGGCCAAAACCTGGCCCTGAGGTGCGGAACTCCTCGCTGCGGGTCCACAGCTCGCCGACGAGGTCGTGCAGCTCCTTGTCGTGGGGGTTGCGGACGGCGTCGGC
Organism: Nonomuraea sp. NPDC048892; assembly: GCF_040649735.1. Taxonomy (NCBI): domain Bacteria; kingdom Bacillati; phylum Actinomycetota; class Actinomycetes; order Streptosporangiales; family Streptosporangiaceae; genus Nonomuraea; species Nonomuraea sp. NPDC048892. The sequence goes on from NZ_JBEZFZ010000021.1 coordinate 36,270, forward strand.
GCGCGCACCCTCGTCGCCACCGCCGGGGTGCCGGACGAGAACCTGTGGCCGAGCCTGCTGGCCGTCTCCGACGTCATGGGCACCGGCGGCATCGGCGCCGACGCGATCCTGGAGTGCGTGGGCACCGACCAGGCCATGCGGCAGGCCGTGCACGCGGCACGCCCCGGCGGGAGCATCGGCTTCGTCGGCCTCCCCACGGGGTCGCCGTCGACGGATGGGAGCTGTTCCTCTCCCAGGCGGGCCTGCGCGGCGGCCCCGCCCCCGTGCGCCGCTACCTGCCCGACCTGATCGAGCGCGTGCTGAGCGGCCGGATCGACCCCGGCCGGGTCTTCGACCTCACGCTGCCGCTGGAGCGGGTCGCCGAGGGCTACCGGGCCATGGACGAGCACCGCGCCATCAAGACCCTGCTCAAGCCCTGACCACACGCGGCCCGAGCCCACCGCGCGAAGTGCCCGCTGAGTGTCCGGTTACTGTCCTGGTTCGGCTCGGAGCCCGGCTCCCACAATCATGCCGTGAACCTCCAGCGAACATTCCGCTTCTTATCCCTCACTCTCCTGTCTTTATTACTGCTCTGGGCCGGGACGATCCCGGCCCAGGCGGTGCGAGGCGGCGGCCAGGTCGCCGACGGCACCTGGGGTTTCGTGGCGAAGGTGAACGTCGGTGAGTTGCACGGGTGCACCGGCGCCCTGGTCAGCTCGCAGTACGTGATCACCGCCACGAGTTGTCTGGCCGCCGCGGGGCAGTCCGTCACGACCGGCAGGCCGAAGGTGGCGACGACGGTCACCGTCGGCAGGACGGACCTGCTCGGCACGGGCGGCCGAGTGCTGCCCGTGGAGTGGATCCACCCGCACCGCGACCGGGACGTGGTGCTGGTCCGGCTGGCGTTGCGGGTGCTCGGCGTCGCCCCCGTCGCTGTCAGCGCGACCGCCCCCGCCGAAGGGGACGCGTTGCAGGTCGCCGGCTTCGGCAGGACGGCGCAGGAGTGGGCGCCGCGCCGGCTGCACGCCGCGCCGGTCGTGGCCGGGGCGGTGACGGCGGACTCGTTCGGCTGGACCGGCGCCGACGCGGGCGACGTGAGCGCCTGCCAGGGCGACGCGGGCGCACCGGTCTTCCGCACCGGCGGCAGTGCCCCCGAGCTCGTCGGGCTCGGCATCGGCGCAGGCCAGGGCGGCTGCCTCGGCGCGGCCGACGACGGGCCGCGCGGCGCCGACGCGGTGCGCGTGGACGACCTGGCGAACTGGGTCCGCCTGGTCGCGGGCGAGCCCACGGAGAACTTCCGCGCGTACGGGAACCACTCCACCGGGATCGGCGGCTACGACCTGGCGGACGCCAGGGACCAGGTGGTGGCGTTCGACTACGAGCACACGGGCAAGCTCGATCATCTGCTGCTGTACCGCCCGGGCGGGGAGCGCGTCTCCATCGTCAAGCAGGGCGCGGACGGCGCCTACACCCCGGTCTTCTCCTCGACCACCGGGATCGGCGGCTACGACCTGAAGCGGGCTGCCGACCGGATCATCGCCTTCGACTACGAGAGTTCCGGCAAGCTGGACCATCTGCTGCTGTACCGGCCGGGGGTCGGGACGGTGCACATCCTCAAGCACGGCAGCGGAAACACGTTCACCCCGGTCTACGCCTCGACCGACGCCGGGATCGGCGGCTACACCATGAAGGACGCCAGGGATCAGGTGGTGGCGTTCGACTACGAGCACACGGGCAAGCTCGATCACCTGCTGCTGTACCGTCCTGGCGCGGAGACGGTCTCGATCCTCAGGCACGGCGCGGGGAACTCGTTCAGCGCGGTGCTGAACAGGACGACCGGGATCGGCGGCTATGACCTGAAGAGCGAGGCGGACCGGATCATCGCCTTCGACTACGAGGGCTCGGGCAAGCTCGATCATCTGGTGGCCTACCGTCCGGGCACGGGAACCCTCTGGATTCTCAAGCACGGCGCGGGAGACGCGTTCAGCGCGGTGTATCACAGCTCGACCGGCATCGGCGGCTACAACCTGGCGGACGTACGGGATCAGGTGGTGGCCTACGACTACGAGCACACGGGCAAACTCGATCATCTCGTGCTGTACCGTCCTGGCGCGCAGACCGCCTGGATTCTCAAGCACGGCGCGGGGAACGCGTTCAGCGCGGTGTTCCACAGCTCGGCCGGCATCGGCGGCTACGACCTGAAGAGCGGGGCCGACCGCGTCATCGCCTGGGACCACCGGCATTCCGGCGGGCCGGGCTACCTGTTCCTCTACCGGCCGGGCAGCCAGATCGCGTGGATCCTGGGCCGCGCCTACGGGCCCGCGGTGCCGGCCAACGTCACCGTGCAGCCCGTCGTCCGCCCGGACTCCATCCTGGAGAGGTTCGCCTACCCCGTGCACTACCGGCACGAGTTCGCCGGCACCTCAGGGCAGGCCGACTGGGGCACGGAAGCGGCCGAGGCGAAGAACTTCGAGCTGGTCTCCGGGAACGGCGGGCTCATCTGGGTCTCGTGCACCGCGTCCGCGGAGAACGGGGTCGGCGTGATCAAGGTCTTCCCCGGCCTGCTGAACGGCCAGACCGAGATCGGCGAGCCGCATCTCGGCGTGACGGCGGTGTGTTTCAAGGTCCTCGCGCCCACGGGGTACGTGAAGCTCCGCATCCCGAACGTCTACGAGGTCCAGGGCGACAGCCGTTCGCCGGGAGCCGGTCACGACGTGGACGCGACGGTGGTGAACGTGTCCTCCGGCACGGAGCGGACCAAGCGCGTCGAGCGCGACGAGAGCGAGCAGTTCGGACGTACGGATACGACCTGCGATGAGGCTCATCCGGATTATCCCGACAACTGCCGGGAGACCCTGCTGGAGCTGCGGGTCGTCAACTGATCACCGGCCGGTCGGCCTTCCTGGCCGACCGGCCTGTTCCTCTCTGAAGCATCGACCGAAACGGTGGAAATGCGATGCGTGCGTTATGTGACAGGGCTCCCTGGAAGACGGCCGGAGTCGTCGGAGCCGTGCTCTCGCTGCTCCTCATGGGCGCCCCGATCGGCGAGGTACGGGCCGCGACGGCGGCCGATCCCCCCGCCGCGCCGGCCTGCGAACGCCAGGTGGTCCTGGAAGCCTGGGTCACGGGCGGCGTGAACGTCCGCCCGGCCGCCGAGCAGGCGCTGCTCGGGGACGAGGCGGCGATCTGCGCCTTCCTCACCCAGTTGCCCCGCCTCACGGCGCAGGACGAGCGCGAGCAGGCCGGCCGGATCAAGGCACGCGGGGGACCCGACGTGTCCGCCGCCGCCAACGCCGCCCTGATCTCGGACGACCCCGGCGCCGTGGCGAAGTTCCTGGACGGCGGCTGGGCGCGGGCCAGGGAGATCGACCTGCGCGCCAGCGTGAACGAGATGAAGGCGGCCGGTGGGCCCGAGGTCAAGGCCGCCGCGAACGCGGTGCTGCGCGACGGGGACGCCGCGGAGCTGGGGGCGTTCATCGAGTCGGGCTGGCGGGTGCCGTACCGGCTGGATCTGCGCGCGGTCGTCAACCGCGCGATGGCGGACGGCGGCCCCGAGGTGCAGGCCGCGGCGAACCGGGCGCTCCAGGACGGCAGCCTGGAGATGCAGGAGCGGTTCGTCGCGATCGACTGGGGGGTGGCCCAGGCCCGCGACAACGAGAACCAGACGCTGAACGACCTGCGGGCCAGCGCCGCGGAGGCGACGCGCCGCGCGGCCTTGGAGTCGATCTCCGCGGTGGCGCAGTCCGAGCGGGCGAAGGCGGAGTCCGAGGCCGCCATGCGGGACGCGCAGGAGGCGCAGCGCTTGGCCGGGCTGGCCGGGCAGGAGTCGGCCGAGGCCAGGCGGCAGGCCCAGCGTGCCGCCGAGGCCGCCGATCGGGCCGCGGCGGCGTCGCGCGTCGCCGTACAGGCCGCGCGGGCGGCGGCGGACGCCGCACGGGCCGCCGCCGGGGCGGCAGGACGCGCGGCGACCGCGGCGGCGCGGGCGCACACGAAGTCCGACGAGGCGTGGGCGGCGGCGGCCAGGGCGGAGCTGGACGCGAACGCCGCCGACGAGGCGGCGGCGCACAACCGGACCATGCAGCAGATCGGCCCGCAGATCACCGCCTGGTTCTCGCCCATCAACCAGATCAACGACGTGACCCAGAAGGCGTACGCCGCGATCGCCGCCGCCAACTCGGCGCGGGCGAACACCGAGGCCGCGGGCCGTGCCGCCGAGGCGGCCGGCCACTACGCGGGGGTGTCCAGCGCCGAGGCGCGGGCGGCCTTCGCCGCGGCCGGGCGGGCGAAGGCGAGCGCGGACCGGGCCAGGCGCGCCACCGAGGAGACGGTGCGGCACGCGGACATCGCCAAGGACGCGGCCGGCAAGGCACGCGACGCCGCCACCCGCGCGGTGTCCTACGCCGAGCAGGCGGCGAGCGCCGCCGCCAGCGCGGCCAGTCACGCGGGCGGCGCCGTCAACGCGGCCGAGCTGGCGACGGAGCACGCGAACAACGCCTACCGCGCGGCCGAGGACGCGTTGAAGGCGGCCGAGACGGCGCAGGCCGTCTACACGGCGGCGCGCGAGGCGGACGCCGAACGGCTCAAGAACGAGTTCGAGCTGGAACTCTCCTTCGCCCAGCACATCAGTCAGAAGGCCACCGAGTCCCGGCTGGGGGAGGCCCGCGGCTTCGGCGTCCCGATGCGGCGCTACCACACCCCGGAGATCGACGCGCTGATCGCCCAGGCCGCCCACCCGCAGGCCGATCCGGCGGTGGCGGCCGGCAAGGTGCGGCAGGTGGCCCGCTACTTCGCGACCGTGCCCGGCACGTGGACCAGCTCCGCCGCCATGGCCGCGCTGGGTGAGGACGACCGGGTTCTCGCCGTCGAGTTCGTCAAGAGCGGGCTCGCCGCCGCCGAGGAGCAGGACGACCGTACGACGCTGACGGGGCTCCTGGTCACCGGCAGCCCGGCCAGGAGAGCCGCAGGACAGAGGGCTCTGGACGGCTCGTGGCAGGACGTCATCGCGTTCCTCGACAACCCGGTCTATCCGGAACGAGCCGGTGAGGAACGCGAGGAGGTCGGGCGGATCCTGGCCGCGGCCCGCCAGGCCGGCCACACGGAGACCGAGGAGGCGGCGAACCTCGCCCTGCGCTCCGACGACCCGGCCAAGCTGACGGAGTTCCTGGAGGTGACGCACAACACCGCGTACGCGATCGACGTCAGGGCGAAGGTCACCGCGATAGCCGGGGACGACCAGTACGGGACGGAGGTCCGCAACGGCGCCCGGGTGGCCCTGGCCGGCACGACGGCGACGCAGGCGGAGTTCCTGGAGGTGGAGCGGCACCGCGCGGCGGAACGCGACTACGCGACCGCCACGCACAACTACATCGCCACCTCGCTGATGATCGAGACCTCGCAGATCGCGCAGCAGGCCGTCGAATTCGCGCGCACCGCGCAGGCCGCGGCGGCGGAGGCACGCGGCGCGGCGGAGGCGGCCATCGGGTACGCCAACGACGCCGGCAGGGCCGCCGACCAGGCACGGACGTTCGCCACCCAGGCCGTCGCCCACGCCCGTGACGCCGCCGCGTCCGCCGAACGAGCGGCGCAGGCGGTCCGCACCGCCGCCGCCGCGACCAAGCAGGCCCAGCGGTCGGCCAGGGAGGCGTCTCTCTCGGCGCGCTGGGCCCGCGCCTCGGCCGTCGCGGCGGCCAAGGACGCGAGCAGCGCCTTCGCCGCCTACGACGCCGCGTTCGCCTCGGCGATCAGGGCGAACAAGAGCGCGTCGGAGGCGGCCGCCATCGCCGCCGCGGTGTTCGAGCACTACCGGGAGGAGGCCGAGAAGTATCTGAGCACGCTCAAGGGCGAGTGGTACGGGCACTGCAAGTGGGGTCCCGAGGACGGCCTGCCCGGCTACAACGACTGCAACGCGTACGTGGAGGAGATCCTCAACGACCCCAAGGGCCCGCTGCACGACCCGGACGGCTACGCGAAGGAACGCGTCGAGTACTGCAAGAGGCAGTTCGTGGGCAAGGCGCAGGACGCCTGCATGTCCGTGGTCATGAGCCCTTTGTTCTACTTCGCCGCACGGGGGATCGCCGACCAGGAGAGCGAGGCCCACCGGCTCGGCGAGGAGTACATGGCCCTGACCGCGCTGGACCTGATCAACGCCACCTCCCAGCTGACCGTGATCGGCGCGTGCAAGAACGCCTTCGGCAGCCACTGGAAGGGCAAGCCGTGGAACTTCACGGACTGCTTCACCGGGGTTCTCGACCTGACCGAGGATCCCGACTGGAACCAGTACTCGGGCCAGTGGAAGGGGACCTTCATCGAGTCCCTCGTTCCCGAGGAGCTCCGGTTCACCGAGTACAACTCGATCCTGGGCACGATGTACCTGCACGGGCACATGTCCGACCGGACCATCCTGTCGGCCATCTACGAGTCGGGCCTGGCGACCGCGCTGCACCGTACGGTGCCGGTCGGGTGCGTCCTGGAGGGCGGGGAGTGCCCGTTCACGGACACCGCGCAGCAGCTCAAGAACGTGAGCGAGTCGCTCAAGCAGACGAACAACCAGGGCTACATCGTGGACGGGTCAGGCCGGCTGCTCGACGCGAGCGGCCTGCCCATCGCGAGCCTGCCGCCGATCGACGACCTCGACAAGTGGGCGCGCTACACGGTCGAGAGCGGGCTGCACGACGACCTGGCGGCCCTGGAGAAGCGCCTCGCCCTGCTGTACGGGCAGGCGTTCGGGCTGCCGATGGCGCCTCCGGCCTGGCACCTTGAGACGCAGCTCGCCTATCGCGTCGCCACCCGGGACGTGGAGCTGCGGGACAACACGCTCCGGCTCGTCATGAACAATCCGGGCGGCGTCTGCGACGCGGTGCCGATCGAGGGCACCGGGCCCGACCGGGAGCGGCAGGCGGTGGCCGGGTGCGTGCAGGCCGTCAAGATGTTGCTCCCGGCCGGAACGACCATGATCATCTACTATCCGGACCCGGACAATCCGGCCGAACTCCTCGAAGTCACGGTGCGCGGGGTGGGCCGCTGGCTGGACTGACAGTGATGATGTAGATGAGCGCTTCTCGCCAGAGTCTGACCCATGGACTGACACTCACCTTGCCCCCGTCACCTTGACCCACCGGCCGGAATCACCAGGTTCCGGCCGGTGGCCTTTCCATCGCCGCCGCCAGGGATGTGCTCGCCCAGTGCCTGGCCGCCGGCGGTGCACCGGCGCCACCTCCTCGCCCGCCACCGGTGGCGGGCCGTGGGCACTGCGGGCCGAGGTCTGAGAGGGTGGCTCGGTGCGGATTGCGCTGCTCGGACCGGTGCGAGTCCTCGACGACGACGCGCGCCAGGTCACGCTGGGCGGAGCGCGGTCGCGGGCGCTTGTGGCCCGGCTGGCACTGGACGCCGGCCGGGCGGTGCCCTCCGACGCGCTCATCGACGACCTGCTCGAACGCGAGCTGCCCCGCGCGATGGCGCACCCGCACCCGTGGGCCAGGGCGGCGGCCCACTGGGTGGACGCCTTCGCCCTGACCGACCGCGGCGACTGGCGCGGCGGGGCCGAACGGCTGGCCGTCACACTGAGCCTGTTCGAAGACGTGGGCGACCGGTACGGGCTGGCGATGACGCTGATGAGCCTGGCGCGCGTCCACTCGGTCGAGGGCGAGTACGGCACGGCCGTCGCGATGGCCGAGCGCGCCGTCGCCCTGGCCGCCGAGTTCAGCGCCGGTGAGGAGGTCATGTACCGCTCCTGGCTGGCCGGGCTGCGCATGCGCGGCGGCGACCAGGAGGGCGCGGCGGCGGACGTGGCGGCCGCGCGGCGCCGGGTGGTGCGGCGGGCGCAGCCGTACTCGGAGATCGAGCTGCTGCTGCGCCTGGCCGACCTGCACCGGCGCACCGGCGAGGTGGACCGGGCCGAGCGGACGCTTGACCGGCTGGAGGCGTTCGCGCGGGAGATGTCGATCCCGGCGGAGGCCGCCGCCGGGCGGGTGGCGGCGGCCCGGCTGGCCGACCAGCTGACGGCCGGAGCGGCCGGGCGGGCCCGCGACCTGCTGCCCGCCGCCGTCCAGGCGGCCTTCGCCGCACGGGACCCGGCCTCGGCGGCCGAGCAACTGGCCCGGCTGCTCCTGCTGGAGGGCGACCGGGCCGGCGCGGCGACCGCCCTCGGGACGAGCCGGGCCATCCGCGGCGTGTTCGACCGGGGCGAGCCGGAGCTGCGCGCGCTGGTGTCTGACCTCACCGCACGCCTCGGCGAGCGGGAGTACCACGCGGCCTACCGGCGCGGCGCGGAAATGCCCAGGCAGGAGGCCCTGAACCAGCTGGCCGGGCTGACCTGACAGCGTCTGTCGGCGGATGCGGAGGTGCGCAGGCGGGAGGCGCTGAGCCGGCTGGCCTGACGGACGCGCGGGCGGCCTGTCAGGTCGCCGTCAGGTGGCGCGGACATCGTGGGTGGCCTCCTCCCTGGAAGGACACCCATGACCGCCACCATGAACGTGACCACCCGGTCACTGGCACCGGACCTCGCCCGCGGCTTCATGCTGCTGCTCATCGCGCTGGCGCACGCGCCGGCCCTCGTCGCCGACTGGGACGCCGGGCCGGCCTGGCTGAACGGCGCCGCCAAGTTCGTCAAGTCGCTGGTCGCGGACAACCAGGCGCGGGCGATGTTCGTCTTCCTGTTCGGCTACGGGCTGGGGCAACTGGCCAGGCGGCAGACCGAGTGGACCTCGTTCAGGGGGCTGCTGCGGCGCAGGGGCTTCTGGCTGACCGTCATCGGGTTCGCGAACACCGTCGTTCTGGTGCCGATCGACATCGTCGCGGTGTACGGGCTGACGCTGCTCGCCCTCGCGCCGATCATCCGAGCCAGGGATTCAGTGCTCCTGTGGACGGCCGGCGCGACCCTGCTCCCCGCGACCCTGCTGCTGACCTGGCAGAGCGCGAACACCCTGATCGTGGCGGCGGCCGGCACCCCGCCCACCCTGGCCGCCTACATGGAGCCCACCCTGGCCAAGCACCTGGTCGCCGCCATCCCGACCTGGCCGGTCGAGACCGCGCTGTGCACGATCATGGTCGTGCCGGGCATGCTGGCCGGTCTCTGGGCCGCCCGGCGCCGGATCCTCGACGAGCCGGAGCGGTACCTGCCGCTGCTCCGCCGCGTCGCGCTGACCTGCCTGGGCGTCGCCGTCTGCGCCCGGATCCCCGCCGCGCTGATGCTGGCCGGGGCTTGGCCGGTCACCTCCGCCCCCGTGGCCTGGCTCGCCGCCTTCGCGCACGACCTGACCGGCTACGCCGGCGGCATCGGCCTGGCCGCGCTGGTCGGGCTGGTCGCGTACCGGATCGGCGGCGACCACGGGCCCGTCACGCTGGCGCTGTCGGCGCTCGGGCAGCGGTCGCGGTCTGGGGCGCGTCGGTCCTGCTGGCCGACCTGATGCGCCGGGCGGGCCACCGCGGCCCTGCCGAGATCCTGCTGCGCCGTCTCACGAACCGCTGACCGGCTATAGGGGGATGCGGCCGCTGGTCGTCCGGCTATATAGGGATGTGGCCCCGGCGGATGCGCCAGTGGCGGCCCGCCTTCAGGTGATCGACGATCGCACGCTGGAGCACCGTACGGCGCGGCAGCTCGTCGAGCGGCGTGGTCAGCGTACGGAAGACGAACCGCAGCACCTCGACGTCGGCGTCCTGCCCCTCCTGCTCCTCGTACGGCTCCAGCTCGAACCTGTGCTGGAACCTGACGATGTTGGAGTCCGCCGGCAGATACTCCAGCAACTGCGGATCGAGCAGCCACGAGCCGCACGAGAACGCGGTGTAACGCACGTTGGGGAAGTGGCGCGGGAAGAAGGCGCGCGCCTCGTCGAGCGAGGCGTCCACCGTCTCGGGGGTCATCGGCCCCGACTCGGGGATGTGCAGCTCGATGGCCGTGTCGTTGTGCTGGTGCTGCAGCCGGCCCAGCTCGTAGATGGTGCCGCGCGAGTGCAGGGTCAGCCAGCTCTGCATCACCGGCCAGCCCTCGCGGCGCATGCGCCGGTCGACCGCGAGGTTGCGGCCGAGGTCCGCGAGGCTCGCCCACGACACGTCCTCGGTGATGCCGTGGTCGCGGTGGTATCCCATGGCGACGTCGACCAGGGCCAGGTACGCGTACACGTAGAGATGCCGCCAGGCGGGCCCCCGCTCACGCGGCAGCGCCGGGCCGGGCGACAGCCACTCATGACCGCCGACGTCGGCTCTGACCAGGGCGATCGAACGGTCGAGCAGCCAGCGCAGCTCGGGCGTCCACAGCGGCGAGCCGGGATCGGGCCAGCCCGCCATGATCTCGGCGGCGTCGTCCGGCAGCACCGCGAGCCGGTCGAGCAACGCGGGCACATCGTCCTTGGCGGGCAGCGGCGCCGACGGCCGGTCACCGGCGAGCCGGTGCACCCGCTCGACATCCTTGACGGGCACCCCGAGCCGGGCTGCGGTTTCGTGCAGATCCACGCGATTGATCCTATTCGTCCCGACGCACTGACCGCTCGGCCTCACGCGATTGTCGGAGCTCCGCGTTATCGTCGGCTGGCATGATCGACTCCCTGGACCCGGCGGGCGGCCCCGCCGCCGCGCTCGCCGTTCTGCGGGCCGCCGACTGGTCCCGCTACGATCCCGCGCGCGACACCGCGCCCCTGCGTGACACCCTCGCCGCACTCGAACGCGCCCACGGCGTCACCGAGGCGCACCGCTTCGCGACCACCCGCGTCCGGGCGGCGGGCGCCGTGCTGCGCCATCCCGACGTGCACCGCGGCGAGGTGAACGGCTACGCGCTCAGCCCGTGCGGCCGCTATCTCGCCATCGGCAGCCACACCGGTGAAGACTACGACGCCGGCGGCGTCCTGCAGATCTTCGAGGTCCCCGCCGGCCGCTGCGTCAACGTCATCGACGGCATCGCGGGCGGCGTCGGCTTCCCCGACTACACGCGCAGCCTGCAGTGGTCCGCGGACGGCGCCCGCATCGCGCTGGAGTTCAGCACCAACGCGACCGGCGTGTGGGACCCGTTCGGCGCCGATCGCGAGCCGATCGCCCAGGCGTTCTTCTTCGCCGGCGGCAGACCGGCCGGGATGGCGCTCGCGCCCGACGGCAGGCGCGCGCTCGTCTACGGCGGCGGGTCCCCCTTCATGTGGCAGGTCATCGTCTCGATGGAACAGGGGCAGGTGTCCGGGCCGCCGGACGGCGAGGAGCTCGGCCCAGAGCCGCTGAAGTTCACCGGCCCCCTGCCCGGCGGCTACGAGGACGACTGGGGCGAGGAACCCGAGCTCCTGCTCAGGCGTATCCACTGGTCGCGCGACGGTCGCCGCATTTACGGCGAGCTGCGCGGCGGCTGGATCGTCTGCCTCGACGCCGAAGAACGCAAGGTCGACTGGATCCTGGAGACGGGAGCCGACCACGACGGCGATCCGCCCGAATGGAGCCTCGGCGAGCGCCTGCTCGCCTACCAGCGTGACGGCAAGCTGATCATCGCCGACGCCGCCACCGGCCGGACGCTGTCCGAGCATCCCACCCCCGACGAGGCCGAGTTCCTGCGCTGGGGACCGGACGACCGCCTCGCCGTCGTCACGTCCGACCGGGTCACGATCTTCGTTGGGACGACCGGCGAACGCCTGCACGACCTGGACGTCCGCGTACACCGTGCCCATCCGCGCGGCTGGGACCCGCTGCCCTGGGCCTGGTCCCCTGACGGCCGTCGCGCCGCACTCGTCGACGACGCGGGCCGCGTCGAGCTCTGGGAGCTGGGCGGGCGGCCGGAACGCCTGCGCGTCATCGACGGCCTCTACCGAGAGACCGGCGAGCAGCTGCCGCTCTTCGGCCTCGAATGGACGCCGGACGACGTGCTCGTGATGGTGGGCGGCGAATCGCTGCGCTTCGTCCGCGCCTCGACCGGAGAGATCATCGGAGACTTCGCCTTCGACCACGAACCCGACGCACCCCGCCCGGACGAACGGGACGGCGAGGACTCCTTCCCCGAGGCGACCCCCGAGGCGGCCCTCGAGGCGACGCTGGCCCTGGACGCCGACACCTGGGCCGCCGCGTTCGAGGACGGCACCGTGATCGTCCCGCCCGGCCGGGAAGACGACCTCTCCCGCTTGCTCGCCTGGACGATCGACCGGCGCGTCGCCTGGCCCGCCCACTGGGGCGACCTGACCGTTCTCACCGGCTAAGGTCCGTTATCAGACCGCGATCAACCTTGTGCGGCGATGAGGGGTCCAAGCCCGTATGAAGATCCTTTGTGCGGCGCTCGCCGCCTGCTCGGCGCTCGTGGCCGTCCCCGGCAGTGCTCACGCGGCCGTTCCCGAGGCCGCCCTGATCCGGTACGCCGCCGTCTCCGACTGTGCCAAGGACCCGCGCAACGCCGAATGGTGTGGTCCATGGTGGTATCGGACGACCGACGGCAAGCGCCACGTGATCAGCGGGGTGGGCCGGTGGGCGGGCGCGGTCGCGGTCAGCGGTGACGGCAGCCGCCTGGCCTACGTCAGGGCCAAGGACGCCCGGCTCGTCATCCGTGACCTCGACGGCCGCACCCGGGTCTCGCGGGCCAAGGCGTGGCCGTCGACGTCGGAGCTCGACGTCACCCGCGTGACGATGTCGTACGACGGCTCCCGCGTGGCGGTGCACTGCTGCGACGCCGGCTACACCGAGCAGCCCGCGCGGGTGTACGACGGCGGCACCGGTGCGCTGCTGGGCAAGGTGGCGGGGGTCTCCGTGAACGATGACGCGTTGAGCTTCAGTGCCGACAGCGACCAGGTCCTGGTCAGCACGGATGACGAAAAATCCGTCAAAATCAGCGTCCACGACCCGAACGGCGAGCGGACCACCACCGTCGTGCCACCCCGGCTCATCGGCGACGACGCCACCACCGCCGCCCTGCACGCCGACGGGCACACCGTGGCCGTCTACCTCATCGGCCCCACCCCCAAGATCGCCCTGTACGACCTGGAGAGCGAGCTGATCACCGCCACGTACCCACTGCCGGCCTCAGGCCAGAAGGTCCAGCGGGACCCCGCGGAAAACAGGCTCACGGAGGCCGACACGGCCGTCGAGCTCGTCTGGACCAGCGACGCCACGCTGCGGATGGTGCGGAAGATCGGGTTCAAGCGGGTCCGGGTGCAGGTCTACGGCATCGACGTCGCCACGGGGTCGGTCCGCCCCGAACGCGCGTACGCCATCACCGGAACCACGGAGGAGGCGCTCAGCGCCAGCTGAGGATTGCTTGGGGCGCCGGCCGACACCGGGCTATGGGTCCGGCTCACATTGACCGGTTCCCGGGGCCGGGTGAGCATGGCTCAACTTCGGCTTCATAGGAGGTCTGATGGGACGGCGTTCGTTCACACAGCTGGTCGCGGCCCTCGCGTTAGCGGCCGGTGTGCTGGTCACGACACCCGCGGCGGCGACCGCGACGGGATCGGTGACGCTGGAGGCCACCTACACCTCGGGCCTGGAGAACGGCTGGGCGCTCGTCGAGCGCTACAAGGACAATTCCACCGGGTTCCAGACCGAGACCTACCCATCCGACGGACGAGGCGACCAGAAGGGACAGACCAGGCGCCTGTTCGGCGACGTCGCCCGTCCACACTCCTCGCGGTTCCTGCTCTACCACGCGCCGGGCTGGCAGACGGGCACCAAGACCACGCCCGTGCTGCTCGTGCACGGCGCCAACCAGACCGCCGACCTGGCCTGGGCCAACCCCAACGCGAGCGGCGCGTACGGCTGCGGCCAGGCCAGCTGCCCCACCACCGGACTCATGCAGCACCTCAACGGCCGGGGCTACAAGGTCTTCGCGATCGGCTTCCCGCACATCACCGGGGACGGCCACTACTGGGCCGAGCAGATCCACGACGCCGTCGCCAGGATCCGGGCGAAGACCGGGGCCGCGCAGGTGGACGTGATCGGCTGGTCGAAGGGGGCGTTCAACGCGCGCATGTACGTCTCGTCGCTGCGCAAGTCCTGGGGGACGGCGTACGCGGGCGACGTCAGGAAGCTGATCCTCGTCGGCGGGCCGAACAAGGGGTTCGACTGGGGCTACCGGCACGGCTGGACCCACGATTTCGCGATATTTCCTGAATGCGGCGGCTCGCTGAACGCGCCCGCGCCCCACTCCCAGATGGTCTGCTACGCACTGTGGCGCAACCACCCCGAGCTGAGCTACGAGGGCAACGCCTACCCCGGCTCCGACGACATGCTCTACCGCTGGGACGACGTCTACCCGCTGCCCGCCGCCGAGCAGGACTGGTACACCACCTACTACGGCGGCACCGGCTTCTACACCGCCGGCCGCGGCATCCAGTGGGCCATCGACCGAGGCTCCCTCGTCCAGCCCCTCATCAACGCGGGCACGGCGTCGAGCGTCCCGGTCTACCAGCTCTGCGGCAACATGCCCGACATGGCCCTGCTGCACAACGAGCACACGGGCCCGTCCGACGGCGCCGTCTTCGTGGCGAGCTGCACCGCCGCCGACGGCATCACCAACCGCGCCGCCACCGCGACCCTCCCGCTCAACCACCTCAAGCTCGGCTGGTCCTCCAGTGCCATGTCCCAGCTCGCGACCTGGCTCGGCTGACCTCTCACTGTCTGTTCGCCCGTCCCGACCTCGTCATCACTGTGCCGGCCGCTCCTGCGGCCGGCACGATCACGAGGAGAGAAGATGGGCACGATCAGCGTTCTGGCGAACCTCAGCCTGGACGGCGTCATCCAGGGCCCGGGCCGGGCGGACGAGGACACCAGGGGCGGATTTCGTCATGGCGGCTGGGGCATCGGGTACGCCGACGAGGTGATCGCCACGTACATCAGCGGCCTGGACCGGGCCACCGCGATGCTCTTCGGGCATCGCTCGTACGACGACATACTGGGCCACTGGACCTCGGTGACCGACCCGAACCCGTTCACCGAGACGCTGGTGAACGCGCCCAAGTACGTCACCTCCCGCCGGCCCGAAACCGAACTCGCCCACCCCAACTCCACCCTCCTGACGGGGGAGGCGACCGACACCGTCGCACAGCTCAAGGATCGGATGGACGGCGTCATCAGGGTGCTCGGCAGCGGCGAGCTGGTGCGCTCACTGCATGCGGCGGGCCTGGTCGAGGAGTACGTCCTGCTCATCCACCCGATCGTGCTCGGCTCGGGCGCGCGGCTGTTCGGCGCGGGAGAACGTACGGACCTGACGCTCCAGGAGTCGATCACCACCACGACCTGCGTGCTGATCGCTCGCTACCGAGTCAACTGACGAGGAAGGATACGGACATGCTTTACATGCTGCTGTTCCATTACGGCGAGGCGACCGAGGAGTCGATCGGGGCCGAGGCGGTCGCCGAGGGCATGCGGGCGATGGCCGCCTACGCCGCCACGCTGGAGCAGGCCGAGATCCTGGTGAGCGGCCAGGTGCTGCAGCCGTCATCCAACTCGACCACGCTCACGCTGGTGGACGGGGAGCCGCGCATCCAGGACGGCCCGTTCGCCGACACGAAGGAGCAGCTCGGGGGCGTGATCGTCATCGACGTCCCGGACCTGGACGCCGCCCTGGAGTGGGCCCGCCAGGCGCCGCCGCTGTCGTGGGGCACCGTCGAGATCCGCCCCGGCGCCGTACACATCGAGTCCGGAACGTGGGTCCCGTCGTCATGACGTACGGGAACGGCCACGCCTCGGAGGACGGCGTCACCCTGACCAGCGACCCGGAATGACCGATGAGCCGACATGACCACCACCGATAAGGAGACGGCCGCGTATGCCGCCGAGCGCGCGGCCCGGACGTCGTACGGCCGCCTGCTCGCCCTGCTGGCCGCACCGACCGGCGACGTCGAACTGGCCGAGGACACCCTGGCACACGCCTTCGAACAGGCCCTGACCACCTGGCCGCGTGACGGCGTACCGGACAATCCCGACGGCTGGCTGTTGACGGTCGCCCGCAACCGGCAGCGTGACCTGTGGAAATCCGCCGCCCACCGCCGCACCCAGCCCCTGGAGGCAGCCACCGGGGCCGACACCGACCAGCCATGGACCGACCCGAACCCGGCCCCGGACCCCAACGCGAACCCGGACCCCAACTCGGACCCGGACCCGGACCTGGACCTGGACGCGGACCGGATCCCGGACCGCCGCCTGGCCCTGCTGTTCGTCTGCGCCCACCCGGCCATCGCCGCCAACGTCCGCACCCCGCTGATGTTGCAGGCGGTCCTCGGCTTCGACTCCGCCCAGATCGCACGCGCCTTCGCCGTACCCGCAGGCGCGATGTCGCAACGCCTGGTCCGGGCCAAGCGCCGAATCAGGGACGCCAAGATCCCCTTCGTCGTCCCCGGCCGCCAGGCGATGCCCGAGCGCCTGCCCCCGGTCCTCGAAGCGGTGTACGGCTGCTACGCGCTGGCCTTCCCCGACCGAGGCGAAGCGTCCTCGCTAGCAGGCGAGGCCCGATACCTGGCCGTCACAACCGCGACCCTGCTAGGCGACGAACCCGAAGCCTGGGCCCTGGCCGCCCTGCTCACCCTGGCCTCGGCCCGCGCCACGAGCCCCAGCGACCACTACCTCCCACTCCACGACCAGAACCCCGACAAATGGGACCACCACCTCATAGCCGAAGGCGAGTCCTACCTCCACCGAGCCACCCGCCCCGGCCAGGCACCCGGCCGCTTCCAACTGGAGGCCGCCATCCAGTCCGTCCACTGCGACCGCGCCCGCACCGGCACCACCGACGACCACGCCCTGTGCACCCTCTACACCGCCCTGGTGGCGATCGCACCCAGCCTGGGCAGCCGAGTGGCCCACGCCGCCGTCATCGGCCGCACCCACTCACCAGAAACGGGCCTGTCACTCCTGGAGTCCTTGCCCGTCGAACGCGAACGTTTCCAGCCCTACCACGCGGCCCGCGCCGACCTCCTCACCCGCCTCGGCCACCACCAGGAAGCAGCTACGGCCTACGCCCAGGCATCCACCCTCACCCCAGACCCAGCCGCCCGAGCCTTCCTCGAAAAACGCGCCCAGGCCGACATCGACTCGGGGTGACGTGCCCGTGCCGCCCGCGTATTACGGCGTCAGGGGCCATTCGAAGTCCGGCGCGTACAAGGCGGGATCCAGCAGCCGACCGGCGGGAATCCTCGCCTGGTACGCACCCGTTCCTTCCACCTCAGGAGCGGCGAGCGTCGCGGGACTTGTCCCGCAGCCGATCGGGGCGCTGGGCGGCCCAGGATCGAGGTCAAGGACCGGTGTCCCAGCGATCGACGAACATGCTGACAGGGTGAAGTTCCTTCAGCCGAGCTAGCTCTGCGGATGTCAGTGAAGTCGCCCCGGGGAATGTGTCGCCCACTTTCCACCCGGCGTGAAGCACCGCATCCTCAAGCGCCTCCAGCGGATTACGGGTAGCGAGCCAGCTGTGAATGAACGACGCGAAGAGTGCGTCTCCGGCACCCGCGGTACTCACAACCCCCCGCGGCGCGACGGCATCCACCTGAATCAGAACACCGTCTGCCAGTCCCATGACGCATCCTCGGCCACCGAGGCCGACCGCGGCGATCGCGCAGCCCGGATAGCGCTCAAAGATCTGCGCCACCCACTGCCTTGGTGAGCAGGGCAATCGTTCGTGGCTGCAGAAGATGATATCGGCGGCCTCCAGCCAGGGCCGGTTGTACGCATCATTCACATCCGTGATCAGATGTACGTCGACCGCGATCGGCACACCTTGTTCGCGTGCGTGTCCGAGAAGAGGACGCACAAACGCGGTATTCGTGAGCACCGCGAGATCAGCCTCATGGACCAGACTGCGAAATACCTCGATGGGGTACTCGATGGCGTTGACCGCAGCCACGTAGGGATGACCGGAGCGTCGCCCATTCGAGGCCACGAGCACGACTCCGAGCGAAGAGCGCGGTGCCGTGACCACACCTGGTCCCCACAATCCGCGGGCCTGTAGTGACGCTCTGATCGCTTCGCCGGCCACGTCCTCCCCGACCAAGGTACAGAGGCGAGCCTCATCCCCGAGGGACCGGAGGGTGTGGGCGATGTGGCCGGCAGCTCCGGACACCTCGGCTCTCATCCACTGCGGAAACCGTTGCGGTGTGTACCGCAGAGGGAATTCCACGACGGGCATCGCCATGTACAGGCTGGTGACACCCGCCACGACTATCGCGTTGCTCATTTGCTCTCCTCGTGGGTGGCACGGTCGGGCGGCTCGATCAGATAGGGAGGAGGAACAGGATCTGGCTGGGGAGGGAAGAGCGGCTGTGGCAGCCGCAAAAGCCGGTAGATCAGGCGACGCATGTTCCGATCGAATTGGTTCGGCGCCGAGGTCAGCCGCGCTACGACCTGGGCGTGCCGTTCCGGATGGTGGCTGGCAGCAGCCCAGCGAAATTGGCCAGGCAATGCCTGGCCAAGCCGCAGTCGGGGTGCCGTTGCCGACAGCAGTCCGGCGGCGGACTTCGGGTCCACATCGCTTCGCGCGTCGCCGACCAGCAGGATGGAGGCACCACAGATCGTGGCGTATACTGCGGCGGAGCCGTGATCGCCCACGACATGGTCGGCGGCAACAAGGGCGCCTCGCCAATCCGCTTCTGGCGGTACGAGTGCGAGCTCATCCCTGAGGCAGTCGGCCAGCCACGTGCGTATCTGCCAAATGCCGTGGCCGAACCAGACATTCGGATGAAGAAGGGCTGCGACGCGGTAGCGGTTTCTCGGCAGTTCAGCCAGCAGCCGCCGAAGCAACTGGGCATGGCGCCCGAAGAGTGACTCTGGCCCCCAGGTGGAGGTCACCACCACCAGCTCCTGATCGTCCGAAACCCGGAGGGCTCGTCGATAGGAGTGGCGCATACATGAACTCGCCACCAACCGGTCGTGGGAGGCATCTCCGATGACTTCAGCTACCGGCAGTGCCTCTGGGCAGCTCTTCGCCAGCCTTCTGCGTTCGGCCTTGTGCGCGAGCACGATGGCGGCCGGGATGACTGCTCCGTCTCTGATCAGCTCCTGGGCGCTCAGTCCGTAGACGCCGCGAGGCGCAGTAGCCCCACCACTCTGTCGGCGGCTGACCAGCTTGTTATAGCCGGCTCCATGAGGCAGGACCACGAGTGGTGCGTGGATGTCCTCGATGCCCCCGTAGGCGGCGCATATGGCGAGGTCGAACTGTTCGCGGACGGCGAGGTGCCACGGCAGTGTCACACCGCCTATTCGCCCCAGTAACTCGGTCACACCATTGTGGAAGACGTCCGGACCTATCGTGAAGACCACCTGAATCCGAAGATCGGCGGCAAGAAGGCGGACAACGTCCAATAGACGTTGTCCGGATGTGACCGTATGAACGACCACCAGCACGGTACGTCGGCTGCGACGTGTCACCCAGCGCGCCGCGTCCGGACCCACCGGTACGCGGCATCCCTCCGAACAGGTCATCGATTTCTGTCCCCCCTGCCATCTACGACGTGGCTTCGCATCGCCGTATTCGCCTGGCCGTAATGCCCCCAACGGCTCAATGTGAGAATCCATCAGATTCCTTGACAAAACCTTGCAACAACCGTGAATAGGAGAAGTCAGGCATCGCGTGACATATGGACCAGTAACCGTGCATGCGCAAAACTGGTGGAGAGGGCCCTTGACCACCGGAAGGACACTCATGGAGTTCCGGCTACTCGGCTCCGTGGAGTTGTGGGTTGATGGACAGGCATGCGAGCTCGGCTCCGCCAAGGAACGGCACGTGTTGGCTGTGCTGCTTCTCGCACCTGGTCAGGCCGTGCCCATCGAGACCTTGATCAGCCGGGTCTGGGATGACGCACCGCCGTCGAAAGCCCGTGAGAGCGTCCACAGCTACATCGCGCGCCTGCGCGGCCGTCTGAACCGCCGACTTGGCGACGCTGCGGCTCGGCTGAGCTCCCGTTCCGGTGCGTACGTACTCGAAATCGACCCTGAAACGGTGGACCTGCATCGTTTTCGCCGACTGAACGCCCAGGCACGGGCGATTGCGGACAGCGGCGCTCCGGAAGACGCCCTGCGACTCCTACGGGCAGCCCGCCGACTGTGGCGTGGCGATCCGCTCTCCGGCTTGTCCGGGGAGTGGGTGACGAAGCTGCGAACGAGCCTGGAGAGCGAACATCGCGCTGCCATGGGCATGCGGCTTGCGCTGGAACTCGACGAGGGCCGTCATGCCGAGTTGGCCGGAGAACTGTACGACCTCGTCCATCAATACCCCTACGACGAATCGTTCGTCGAACATCTGATGGTCGCCCTCTATCGTTGTGGTCGCCAGGGCGAGGCGCTGGAGATCTACCATCGGGCCAGTCACCTCCTCGTGCAAGATCTTGGGACCGAACCTGGCCCCTCGCTGCGCGGGACGTACGAGCGCATACTGCGCGGCGATGCCGATCTGGCCGCCGTTCCAGCTCACCACTCCTCTCGCCTGGGGCCGCTCACGGACAATCTGCCCCGAGACACGCCTGACTTCACCGGGCGGGAAGCCGAGTTGAGTCATCTATACGATGGCTTGGAGCGTTCCTCTACGGCCGTGATGGTCAAGGCCATCGACGGAATGGCCGGCGTCGGAAAGACGGCACTCGCTATCCATGTGGCACATGATCTGGCGGACCGGTATCCGGACGGCCGGTGGTACGTGCATCTCCGTGCCCATGATCCGCACCAACCACCCTTAGAACCTGCCCAAGGACTCGAAGAGCTCCTGCGATTCATGGGAGAGGATCCGCAGCAGATCCCAGAAGAGCTGGAACCACGTGCTGCCCTGTGGCGAGCGCGGTTGGCAAACCGGCGCCTGCTCATTGTGCTCGACGATGCGGCCAGCGCCGATCAGGTGAGGCCTTTTCTGCCAGGAAGGCCGGGCTCTTTGGTGCTGATCACGAGCCGGCGACGACTGTCCGGGCTGGAAGGAGTCCGGCCGCTCTCGCTCGACGCACTCATGCCACGTGAGGCCGCACTGCTTTTTCGTCGCATCGTTGGACAAGAGCGGCGTCTCGATGCGCATGAGGTGAATCGCCTCGTCCAGCTTTGCGGTCATCTGCCTCTTGCAGTGACGATCATGGCGAACAAACTTCGCCACCGGCCGGCTCGAGGCGTCGGTGACCTGGTGGGCAAGTTGTCACGATCCAAAGGCAAGTTGGCCGACATGTACGCGGGAGACAGTGACCTTCTCACTGCGTTCGATCTGTCGTACCAGGAACTGTCACCTGAGAGGCGAAAAGCGTTTCGCCGTCTCGGGCTTCACGTTGGAGCCGACCTCACGATAGGGGCAGCCGCGGCGCTGATCGGATGCGATGCCATCCAAGCGGAGGAGATTCTCGAAGAACTGATCGACCGGCATCTCGTGGAAGAACCTGATTCCGGACGGGTTCGCCTGCATGATCTCCTGCGGGCATACGCCCAGGAGCGTGCTGTTGATGAGGAGCCCTCGGACGAGCCGCGACAAGTCGTCCACCGGCTGCTCGATTTCTACTTGTACACCGCTGACCGAGCTGATCGTGTTCTCTACCCGCACAGGCGCCGCATCGACGTCAGCGTCAGAAATCTGCCCGAACCACCACCCGTGGACGATCCGCGTGCGGCCGCGGAGTGGTTGCGTACGGAGCGAGCCAACGTACTGATGTGTGTGCGCTACTCGGCCGAGCATGGTTTTCTCTCACATGCCATTCAGCTGTCGCTGGCCATCGCGATGTATTTGGAACGGTCGGCGCATTGGGGGGACGCCGCCTACGTGCACGAACTTGCGCGCCGTGCCGGTCAGGACAGCGGCGACAGCGCGGCAGAGGCGAACCTGGAGCTCGAGCTCAGCCTGGTACGAAGCCGCACGGGCCACTACGCAGCGGCCTTTGACCACGCCAGCCGAGGGCTCGCCACCTTCCGAGCGTTGGGCGACCGCCAAGGGGAAGCGAACACGCTGGATCATCTTGCCCGCGTGTCATGGCTCTCGGGGCGCAATCGGGAGGCGCTGAGCTACGCGAAAGAGGCACTTCGGTTGTTCGGCGAGCTCGGTGATCGCTACGGGCAAGGCAATGCGCTCCTCCACGCAGGGATCGCCCTCTCATATCTGGGACGTGCCGATGAGGCGATGAGGTCCTTCGAAGCCTCGCTCGCCATCGTGAACGGCACAGGAGATCTTCCTACGAAGGCCCTGGTCTTGAACAACCTGGGGGAGCTGCATTTCAACCATGGCGATTATCGCATGGCGCTCGGCCTCTTCCGGGATGCGCTCGCCATCCTGCGTGACACGGGCTGGCGTCAGAACGAAGCCGTAGCGCTCAATAACATCGCCAATTGTCTGGAACGTGAGGGACGCCGCGACGAAGCGCTGCATTTCTATCGCGAGGCATTGGCGATCTACCGAATCACTGGCGATCCTCGACACGAATCCGACACGCTCTGCAATATTGGATCGACGTACCTCAACAATAACCTCAACGCCGAGGCTTTGATTCATTTCCAAAAGGCGCTCTCCATCGCACGAGAGATAAAGGACCCGTACGAATCATCACGTGCATTGCAGGGTATCGGCGACAGTGAGCGACGCAGTGGTCAGTACGCCCTTGCCGAGGAGACCTATGCACGGGCGTTGGCCCTCGCTCGTGAGCTTGGCGACCCGTTTCTTGAGGCCAGCTCACTTCTGGGGCTAGGTGAAGCCCTTGTGTGCATGGGTGGAGCACAGGCCGCGGAGCGACACTGGCGCCGCGCACTAACGATCTTCGAAGGGCTTGGAGCGCCAGAAGCGGAATCCTTGAGGTTACGTCTCGACACGTCCAAGACTATGCAGGCATAATTCTCAACGGCAGGGGAAGTGGTCCTTACCAGACGGACCCGGTAAGCTTCCTTTTGCCAAGGTTATCGGCTTTTACTGCCCGAAGGGTGGGAAATGGACCTTTGGACGTGGTTCATAATGATGGGATGACGTAGTTCGTCCCATTTCGCCGGGAGCAGGTCATCGCCTAACGGTGGTGGCCTGCTCTCACGTTGCTTACCATAGCAAAGTCCTCGTTAATCTCCAAATGCGTCAAGTCGTGCCTTTATCCTGAAATATCCGATAGATCCGTCCTGGCCGATTGCTTCCAGTGCGGTCTCATAGATCCGTCTTGCCTCGCCCCTGTTGCCCTCACGCTCAGCCAGACGCCCCAGCCCTTCCAAAGCCGCGGCGCGACCGGCCGACGACCCAAGCTCGGACATCTCCTCGAGTGCGACACGCAGTTCCCGATCCGCATCGTCATAGTTCCCCGAGTCGGCGTGTGCGTAGCCGAGGAAGATTCGGACTCGGGTCCGGTTGTAGGGGTCATCCACGCTCCGCAACAGACGCCGTGCCCGTTCCAGGTGAACGACCGCATCCAAGCCGCGTTCCTGCGTGAGGAGTACGCCGGCGAGATCTATCAAGGCCAACGCCGTCTTTCTGTCGGCGCCCAGTTCGTGGAACGCGGTACTCGCGTCCGTGAGCCGGGAGATGGCTAGATCGAGATCTCCCCGCCCTGCGGCGACCAGTCCGAGCCTGCGCAGAGAGCCGATCTCTCTCTCCCGCTCGCCGAGCCGCCGCCAGATCGCGAGCGCCTCCTCCAATCGCGCGGCGGCCTCGTCATGGCGTCCCAGAGCATTGAGGGTCAGCCCCAATCGGTTCAGCATCTTTCCCTCGGCATACGCGTCGCCGCAAGATCGCGCCGCGGCCAGCCCCGTCTCTTCGACGTCGACCCGTTCCACGTAATGGCCCATGTGGAGAAAGAGAGCCCACATGCTGTCGGCCAACTCCCACGAGGTCGCTTCTCGACCACGTTCGTGAGCCAGAGTGACGGCTGCGCTGAGGTTCATTCGTTCGGCCTCCAGCCACTCCAAGGCGTCTTCCGGCCCACCGAAGTCCGTAACCTCCGCAGGGGGCGGTTCGGCGTCACGAGGAAGATGTGTGCGATACGGCCGCAGCCGCCGTTCCGCGCGCGCCGCGGTGGCGAGATACCAGCCAAGCAAGCGTTGCACAGCGAGGTCCCGCTCCTCGCTCTGATCCTCGGCCTCCGCCAACTGCGTAGCGTGGATGCGGACCAATGTGTGGTGGAAGCGATAGCGGCCGTCGGCTATGTCCGTCAACAGGTTTGCATCAGTCAGCTCCCCTAGCAGTCGCCTCGACTCCGTCTTCGGGATGCCGGCAAGTGCGGCCGCGGCGTCGCCACCGAAGCTGTCTCCCGGAACGAGGCCGAGTAGCCGATACAACCGCGCCGCGTCAGCGCGGAGCGCACGGTAGGAAAGATTCAAAGCCGAGTGCAAAGCCATGTCGTCCCCAATCGTCAACGCCACCAAGGCTTTCTGCTTCTCGGCCAGCGCCGTGACCATCTCGCGGAGGGGCCAGCTCGGACGTGCGGCCAGGCGAGCCGCCGCGAGGCTCAAAGCCAGTGGCAGCCGCATGCACAATTCGACCAGTTCGGCCGCCGCCTCCTGTTGGTGTTCCAGTCGCTCGCCGCCGAGTGCGTCACGTAGAAGGGCCAGACTCGCCTCAGCGTCGAACCGATCGACATAAACGCTGCGTGCCCCCTGCATCAACAGACCGGCTAGTCGGTATCTACTGCTCACCAGCGTGATGCTCGCCGGGGAAGAGGGGAGCAGCGGCCGCACCTGAGCGGCGGTCATCGCATCATCGAGGAGCACGAGGACTCGCTGATCCCTTGTCACTGTCCGGTATAGCGCCGCCCGCTGCGCCAGTTCGCCGGGTATGAGGCCTGTCGGGACGCCAAGAGAGTGGAGGAAGTCGCCCAGAATCGCTCGCGGGGATGCCGGGCCGACGTGAGAATCTCCGCTGAGGTCGGCATACAACTGCCCGTCCGAAAAGTGCGGGCTGATCATGTGCGCCCAGGCAAGGGAGAGAGTGGATTTCCCTACCCCCGCCGGCCCCGTGACCAGCACGGTCAGTGGGGAATCCGACATCTCCTCCCGTAAGCCGTTGAGCTCGGTGATGACGAGCTCACGATCGATCAGTCGCGGCTTTGGTGGCAGCTGGCTCGGCGTGGGAAGTGAATCCTCCCCATGGAGATGCACATCACCGAATACATCTCGCGCCTGCACGAGCGGACCGTGAATCACCCCTGTCACATCATTATGTATGATTTCGGATAGATTTCGGTTGACTCTCACGTCGATTCGCCACCATTCCCCGCTTGGACCAAGGTACTCCTTCGTGCAGCCTCGAGCGTCTCGGGATAAACGTGCATCTCAAACAGCGGTCGAGGTCACGCTGCGCAGCAGTAGCTTGGCGCCTCCAGCGATATCCCTCTGCCCAGACGTCCCAGAGTCTGCGTCAGGTGCTGATCGTTGTCCATAGCTTGAAGCCATCGCGATGCTTGCGTCATATGTCAGTGATCTACGCATACGGATTACACAAGCCTGATCAATGGTAAAGCTGAATCCACTTGAGAGGCTTTATGCTGGAAGGGCATTTACTCTGAAAGGGGAGCGATGGATCCGGACATGGTCCCCACACTGGCAGCGATCGTCTCAGCGATAGTCGGAGGCACCGCAGGAGAAGCCGGCAAGCAGGCTTGGACCTCACTCACCGCCCTTGTGCGGCGACGCTTCGGTGGTGACGACTCTGCCACCGCGATCGTGGAGAGCCCTGCCAAACAGCAGCCGGAGGAGATCGCGCAGGTCTTGGTCGATCGCGCCCACACCGATCCTGAATTCGAACTGACCTTGGCGAAGTGGATGACCGACACGGTTCATCTCATCCGGCACACGCATGTCGTGCATAACAGCATCGGTGGAAGCGCCCACGTCAATGGGCCGGTTGTCCAAGCCGGCGATGTCTTCGGTTCGATCAACTTCGGCAGGTCCTGATGGCCGCGCACGGGCCGGCCACGCCGCCGCCAACCAGTCCAGATCAGATCCGGGAGCCCAAGCGACCCGTGATGAGGGTGTCGGTTCTGCGGTCCCGAGCGATGTGTGGCTAAGGGCTATGCGTTAGACAGCGGGGCCAGATCGACCAGACTGTCTGTTGTCGGATGCCTTGGCCTGCCGTGGAGGCGAGGTCCCCGGGATGACGTCGATGTTCAAGTGCTTCCTGATGAGGTGTTTGAGCTCGGCCCCGTTGATGAGCGTGATTCTGTTGCGCTGCGCGAACTGTTCGCTGGCCCGCCCGAACCAGGAGGTGGTGACCAGGACGCCTGTGGTCGCGTTGTGGTCGGCCATCACACCGGTGAGAGCGTGAACGGCTTCGAGGCCGACGAGGTTCGCCCATCGCTTTGCCTGGATGAGGCAGACGCCACCGAAGAAGAGGTTGTCGCTGGTCGCCACGGCGTCTACACCACCATCCTTGGACGGAATGGTCGTCCAGGCTTCAGCTCCCATGGCCACGAACAGTTCTCTCACGAGGTGCTCGAATTCGGTGGGCGAGAGCTTGAGCAGGTTGCGGCGGGAGTCGAGTCCCGACACGACGTCCATGTCCTCAGAGAACCGGAACCGCTTGAGGTCGAAAGTGATGAACGGCTCAATGGATTCGAGATCGTACGGGTTCGGCGACACCAGGGCGTTGAGACGTTTGAGGCACGCCACCGGATTGACCTCGGCGAGGACGAGGTCCTCGAATTCGGCCCGCTCAGCTTCCACGCTCAGCAAATGGGGGCGAACCTTCTTGCCTGTCGCCTGATCGATGGTGTTGAGGCGGCCGTTGAACACGATCGCTTCGACGAGTTCGCGAGGCGAAGCGGTGAAGATCTCATGCAGTGTACGGAGCGCGACGCAGGCGAGAAGCTTGGCGTATCGCTGCTTCACCTCCGTCTGTGGCCGCGGGACCGGATCGATGGCATCCCGGCTCTTCACGTACTTGTACGCGCGAACCTCCGGCACGACGCCTTGCGGTGGTAGCTCGAGTTCGACGACCAGGTCGTGGTTCTCGGGGCGATACGCCACCTGAAAGATCTTTGGGAAGCCCGTTGGATACGTCGATCGTTCCAAGATCTTCGACGCGAACCACTCCACGGCTTCCGGCCGGCCGGTATTGAAATCCGTACGGATCTGATTCAGCCGGGCGTTGGCCTCCGCGATCTTCTTCTGCTCCTCGGCCACCTGGCGGTCGTAGGCGCTCCGAGCTGCATTCAGCTCGGTCAGGCGCTGTTGTACACGTTGCTGATAGCTGTCAGTCGCTCTGTTGTAGCGTGTGCGTGCCTCGGCCAGAGCTTGCTCGTAGCGGGCCTTGCCCCCGAAGTACTTGCCGAGACCGGCGGGCGGTGATGGCTCGTACGCCGCCCAATCAGGAGCAGTCTCGGAGACGGTCAGGCGGGGCTCTGGCTCGAAGGGCCGTATCGAGCCGGCCACCCGCATCTGATCGAAGGAGAGAGGACGCACCCCGAGCGCCGAGAGCAAGACACGGTCCAGTTCCTCGATGCGCTGAGCAACCGTGGCCGTCTTCCGCTCTGCCGTGGACTGCTGGCGTTCAAGGTGCTGGCGCTGCCGTTCGCGTTCCTGCTCTTTAGCGATCTTCGCAGCTTCCCGGGCTCGCCGTTCGGCCTCGCGACGAAGAGCTGCCTGACGCCTTTCCCATTCGCTGCGACCACCCGCCACCTCGATCAGCCCTCCGCTCTACACGGGACAGCCGGACTCGGGCCCAACACATCGTGGTCGGCTCGTGGTCCACTGTGACGCCCAGATCAGACTAGATCGACGGCTCGTGTTCGTCATGGGTCCGATCAGGTACAGGAGCACACCCGTCGGCTCAGTCGGCATCTTCGCCGGGTGGCAGTGAGCGATCTCGCGTCGGCGGTGGGTCATCAGCCGCACCGCACAGTTCCAGCGCCTCGAGTACGTTGCTCGGCTGCGTCATGTCGGCGCTGCGCTCCAGGAACATCAGCTGCCGCTGTGTCAGCGTACGCACCGCCAAGCGGCCCGCATCCTTGATGACCAGGACCGACCCGACCATCACCACCGCCTGATCGGTGCCGTCGAGCGCCTGGATCAGCGTCGCCGCCGCCTGTGCCTGCTTGCTGTCGTTGTCCGCCTGGACGCTGTGCAGCGCCCGGAGCTCGGCCGCCCGGCGGAGTTCTTCGGCGATCTCCTTGGCGTCCGCGGACATCGCCAGATCCTTGGCCTTCAGCCGGAACCGGCGGAACCATGAGCCTTCCAGCGGCTCGGAACGCGGCGTGACCTCCCAGCCGAACGCCTCGCCGAACTGCCGCAGCGCCTGCTCAACCGCCGGCGCGCTCTCGGCGTCTCCGAGGTAGGCGAAGCCTTCCTGCGTGCCGCGGGGCAACAGGGACTCACGCAAGGCGTCCAGCACCTCGTCGTCCGGCATCATCTCTGTAGCCGGATCGGGCTCTATCTCGTTCCGCCTGACGTCGGCGAGCGCCTGCATGACCAGCGCACGGGAGAACGCGTCCTTCAAGGGGTCGGTTGACGAGCGGTATCCGAAGAAGGCAAGGAATGCCTTCTCCCAGCCGTCCATGAGCGGCATTCTCAGCCGAGGTCCCTCGTACGACTGACGTTCCATCGGCAAGATCTTTTCAAGCTCCCGGCGTTCCGGGTTCAGGGCCGCCAGAGCGTGATCCACGTCAGGTGAAGTCGGCAGCCCGATTTGGCGAGCCATGGCCAGCCAGTCCCCCGCATCGCCCGCCAGGGTCGCGCCTCCACCCGCCTCTCGTGCATCGAGCCAGGCACGCAGGACGAACCGCCAGCCGCCAGGGGTGACCCGCCGGACATCTGACAAGTCGAAGATCAGCCAGCGCTTGGGCTGTTCCAAGCGGTCCTTCAACATGCGGGCCGTTGCCTTCGCGGAGCGGTCGTCGACGACCCCGCGTAGCACGATCACGATCACCTGGGGCGTGGGGTCTACCACGGTTCCTCCTCCGCGAGCAGCCGTCGCCGAGCATGCGCACACTGCATTTGACGCGCCTGACGTCTTAAACGTTCGATGGTCGCCGTTTTGCGATGGACGTACGCACGGTTGCGTGAGGCCGAAGATCCCCGAACACACGATACGCGTGGCCGATCCTACGGAGTCGGGTGAGGGAGATCAGTTCCACACGGTGAACTCGCAACGGTCGTACGGGCGAAAGCCGACGAAGCCCGATCAGCCTCGGAGCTGGCGGGTGATGGAGGGGTCGGTGATGGTGGTGTCGTTCGCCAGCAGGAACGCCTTGCTGAGGATGAGCGCCAGCCGCCCGTCCTCCTCGAACGGCAGGAACAGCCCCGCATGGGGGCCGCGGGCGGAGACGATGCACAGGTAGGCGTCGTTGGGCTCCATCAGGATGTTCGCCGACCCCAGGTGGATCTTGTACGTGCGCAGATCCCCCCGTACCACCAGATGACGATCGGTCAGGGTGCACCGGTCGGCGATGGCCGTGCGGCCGATCAGGCGGGACAGTGCGTCCCTGCGCACCTCCCCGGAGGGCGGCAGGGGCGCGAACGGGCCGGCTTGCCAGTAGTCGCGCATCCGCTCTGACCCCTGACCGATCCACTCCGGGTCGGTCGCGATCGAGGCGACGGCCACGAACAGGTCGATGTCGCGCATGGCCTCGCTGAACACCAGCGGCGGCACCTCCGTCAGCGGCGCGTCGTGCCAGGCCCCGCCGATCATCCGCTGGAAGCGGGCGCGGCCGATCTCGGCGTGTTCGCCGTCGTTCAGGTAGTGCTCCAGCGACGCCCGCCATTCTCCGCTCGCCATGACCCGGTGCGCGTCGGAGTCGTCCTCCCAGTGACCCTGGAACTTGGACTGCCAGCCCCGGTCCTTGAACAGCGCCCGCAGCCGCCGATAGTGCAGCACGTGCCCCTCGAACCGGCTGGACCACTCGCCGGCCGCCTCCTCCGCCGGGGTGAGCAGGTAGATCTCGCGGAAGGCCTGCTTGAACGGCTGGCGCAGCTCCTTGCCCTGCACCAGCTCCCGCCAGCCGCGTACCTCCTCCACGGACGCGCGGGCTGGATGCCAGAGCCGCACCGGCAGGTCGGGCACGTTCAGCCCCAGCTCGGCGCGCCACACGCCGGGGGAGACCTCGAACTCCCAGATCAGCCGCTCGGCGATCGGATGGCCTTCGAGCCGCCGGTACGGCGCGTCCGTGCCGCCGGTGTAGCCGGCCTCCAGCGCCCTGCCCAGGGTCGCCTGCTGCTGCTGGGCCAGCTTGGCCAGCTCGCGCAGCCGCTTGACCTCGTCGGGGTGCTCCCGCCGAACCGCCGCCGGGACCGATTTGAGCTTCTTGTCGCCGTGCCACCACGACAGCTCGACCCCGCCGTCGATCGAGATCACCGCTGTGTGCTCGCCGAGCTCCTGGCGCACGCGCCCGTCGGGAATCCTGAACGCCACCTCCAGCCGCTCGGCCAGGGCCGGCTCCATGCGCTTGAACTTGCGGTCGAGCTGCATCGGCACCCCGCCGTGCCGGGTGATGCGGCGGGCGGTGCGCAGCGCGGAGATCGCCTCGGGCGTCGGAAACTGCTCCGCCGCGCGGGCGATCTCGAACAGCAGCCCCTGCGAGGGCAGCGTCTTGGCCTGGGTGGGGGCCACCGCGATGCCGCGTACGAGCTCGTCCAGCAGCTCGGGCAGCCAGCTCTCGTCGCGGAGGAGCGCCACCCGCACCGCCCTGCCGAGCACCCGCTTCTCGCTGTCGTCGAACGCCTTCTCCGCCCGGTACGGGATCTCGCCCGCGTGGATCGCCGCGACGCGGTCGCGCGCCATCTCCAGCACGGTACGGGTGAAGCCCAGGTATCCGGGCAGCCCGGCGAGCCATTCGGTCAACCCCGGCACCGGCTCGGAGAAACCCGGAGCCTCGCGGAACAGCGCCCGGAGCTCCACGTCCCAGTCGAGCAGCAGGTCCGTCTCGGCGATGGCGATCGGCCCGCAGTCTTCGGCGAGCACGGCGCGCACGTCGGCGTCCATGCCCGCCAGCCCGGCCGCCACCAGCACGGTGGACCGGCCGTACACGTGCCTTCTGGTCTCCTCCAGCAGGAACCCGACCAGTTCGCGGGCCGGCTCGACCAGCCGCTCCCTGGCCGGCCCGTCGAGCGCGTGCGGGGCGGTGGCCACGGTCGCTCCGCTGCCCAGCCCGGCGAAGCCGACGCTCAGGCGGGAGACCTCCGGCCAGTACGTGGGATCGCTCGCGGTGCCGGAGATCAGGTCCAGCAGGCGCTGCGCGAGAGGGGACAGCACGCTCACGTCAGCCACCCACCAGCGGGACGAGCTTGACGAACGACACGACGGGATCGGCGGCCAGGTCGATCCGCACATCCAGGTCCTCGATCTGCCGGTCACCGATCAGCAGCAGGAACCCGTTGCGCGCGAACGCGGACTCGGCGGCGTCGGCCTGCTTCTCCCAGTCGAGCCGGCGCGCGGTGCGTAACCGGTAGCCGTTCAGCTCGGCCTCGGCGTCGGTCGGCTTGACCAGCCCGCGGAAGAGCGCCTTGGGGGCGGCGTTGTGCCGGGCCACCTCCTCGCGCACGCGCAGCCGTACCAGCTCCCTGGCCGAGATCCACTGCGGCAGGCCGGGCACGGAGAACTCCTCCAACGCCCGCCCGGTCGCGGACTCGTCGCGAAACGTCACCGATGCCATCGGCCATCCTTCTGTCGTCGAGATCAGTGGAGATCAGCTACTGGCGTCATCTATAGCAGCGGCGAACGACAGATCTTGCGGTACGGTCCAGCCAACTCCCGCCGGAAGGGGGTCGCCCCCGTGAGGCGACTATCCGCGGTCGTCGCCGTGCTCGTGAGTGCGGTGCCTGCACCCCGGACACACCCAAGGCCGCCCATGGGCGGCACAGGACGCAGATCCCGCTGTGGCCCGAGGGCACGAAGCCGGCCCGGGCCGAGGATGGCCGGCGGGGCATCGAGATTCCCCAGGTCGGGGGAGTTTTCGAGGGTACGTTGATCGAGGCGGGCGGCTCGAACTTTCCGCCCGTTCTGAAGCCGCCCATCCCCAGGATCGCCACGTTCACCGAGCCGCCTGGCGAGTGCACCGCCCATGACGGCTACTTCGTCGTCGACCCGTTCGAGGTCAAACCCGTGATGGGGTGAACTCATCCGCCGCTGTCGGGCGGTGTCAGGAAGTCCTGCAGTTCGCGGTGCCGGAACTGGTACGTCGCGCCGCTGACCCGCAGCAGCCGGGCCTCGCAGGCCCAGTCGAGGAAGGCCCACAAGCGCAGCGGCAGCAGGTGCCGCATGGCCGCCACGGCCAGCCCGATCATCGTGCGGGCCCAGGCGACCGCCCCGAAGGCCAGCCCGAACGTCACCCCGCCGACCAGCGCGCACACCAGCGACTCCACCACACCGGTGTTCATGATGAACACCAGGAACGCGGCCACCCCGCCGGTGAGGCCGAAGGCGAGGCCGATCAGGGGGTTGCGGTGCAGGGCCTCGCGCGGGTGGGCCAGCTCGGCGTCCCTGCTCCAGCCGCCGGTGGCGATCTTGAAGACGACCCCCAGCGCGAACGCGAGGACGAAGGAGCCGGCGACCCCCGCCGCCAGCGGCAGCGGGCCCGCATGGGCCAGGCGCAGCGGCGCGAGCCCGGTGAGCGCGCCGCACAACCCGAAGCCGAGCAGCGTGAACGGCTCCGCGCGGACCACCTCGGAGACGGTCATTCGCTCCGCGCCCCTTCGCCCGGCCGCCGTCAGCCCGATGACCGCCCCGAGCACCAGCCCGCCGGTGCCGCCCGCGGCGACGGCGAAGACGGGACCGAAGATCCTGCCGCCGGTCAGCATGAGCCCGGCCAGGCCGCCGAGCACCCCGACGGGCAGCCCGGCCAGGGCGCCCAGCAGGCCGCCGAGCACCCGCCGCCGCCGGGGCACCTCGCTGCGCCCGCCGGCGGCGGCCGGCCAGGGCGACAGCGACAGTCCGGTGGCGAGGGCCACCCAGCTCGCCATCAGCGTCAGGGTGAGCACCCGCTCGGCCCCGGTCCCGGCCGCGTCGGCCGCCGACCCCGTCCAGAACGCCAGCATCGCGACGCACGCGAAGAGCACGCAGGCCAGGCAGTGCACGATCAGGACGATCCGCCGGCCGCCGATCGGCCACAGCAGGTGCGGCACGATGTCGATCGCCGTCAGCCCCGGCGGCGGCCGGTCAGCCGCGGCTCCCCGCGCGGCCTGCCGGCGCAGGTGGCCGGCCAGCAGCACGAGCCACGACCGCACTTGATCCGGCTGGTACGCGGCTCCGTGCGCGGCGGCACGAGGCGTGAGCACGGTCGCCGCCGGCA
This sequence comes from Nonomuraea sp. NPDC048892, assembly GCF_040649735.1. Taxonomy (NCBI): domain Bacteria; kingdom Bacillati; phylum Actinomycetota; class Actinomycetes; order Streptosporangiales; family Streptosporangiaceae; genus Nonomuraea; species Nonomuraea sp. NPDC048892. Next base: position 69,329 of record NZ_JBEZFZ010000021.1, read on the forward strand.
CGTACGCCTCCAGCAACCTCCTGACGATCCGCGCCGCCCCCTCACCGCTGTCGAGCCCCGGCTCCACCCGCAGCAGTTTGTCCGGATCGGCACCCGACTCCACGGCGGTCACGGTAAGCACCAGCCGCCACGGCGTGGACAGCGCGGCGTGCACGGCCTTGCCCGCCGGCCCGGACAGCGCCTCGTGGACGGCCTCGCGCCGCGCGGCGTGGGGATGCCCGTCCGGCCAGCGGGCCCGCAGGTACGCGCCGATCTGCTGGTCGGTCAGGGAATGCAGCTGGATCTGGGCGGCGTCGTCGAGCCCGGCCCCCGCCTCGCGCAGTTCGGCGTGCCGGTCGGCCCGGCAGGTCACGACGACCGCGCCAGGACGCCGTCCGGACAGGTCGCTGTAGCGGTTGAGCTCGGCCAGCAGCCCGATCGCCCGGCGCGGCCGGCCCCAGCCGGGCTCGGGGTCCAGCTCGTCCAGCCCGTCCACCACCGGCAGCACCCGGCGGTCACGGACGAGCCGCTGCGCGTCCTTGGCCGCCAGCCCGAAGTCCTGCGCGAGCTGCTCGGCCAGCCAGGTCTCGAACGGCCTGCCGAGGGTCCAGCGAGCGGCGTTCAGCCGTACCGGCACCGGTTTGCCCTGGTCGAGGCGGCCGGCGAGCACGGGCTCCAGCAGTTGCAGCACCAGCTCGATCGCCAGCACCGTCTTGCCCGCCCCCGACTCGCCCACGACCAGCAGGCGGCGTGGGCGGAGGCCGTCGAAGAACCGGCCGATCGTGTGCAGATCGTGCGTGGTCTCGCCGGGGTCGCCGTACCGGCTGAAGGAGAGCGCCGCGAGGTTGTAGCCGCCGAGCAGCCCCTTGCGCGCCCGGTCCTCCTCGCGGAGCACCCGGCGGATCAGCAGCTCCACAGCGGGGTCGGGCGTGGCGAGGGCGGGTTCATCGACGAGCACGGGAACGGACGGTTCCGCGAGGGCCGTCCTGGCCGCCCGCCAGCGTTCGAGCTCACCGGGGATCAGCTCGGACGGGTACTCGCAGTAGTGGAAGCACGCGGTCACGAAGGCCCGGACGAAGTCCCAGCGCGGCAGCCGGTCGGTCTGCCGCAGGACGTGCGAGACCGTGCTCTTGGGCAGCGTGTCGACGGTGGCCCCGTCGGCGGCCGTGGTCTGCCCGCCGAGCGAGCGCAGCCGGCTCAGGGACGGCTCGCCCGCCCACTGCTTGAGCCGGACCAGCGCCCCTACGAAGTCCTCGGTGCTGCCCGCCCGGGTGGGGTCCGGCGGCCGGGGACGCTCCTCGATCATCCCTCTCCCGCCCGTACCAGGGACCAGACGAACTCGTCACCGCGCCGTGAGGGCCACCGGCCGTCGCGGCAGCGGCCCTCCAGCGTCTGCACGTGCCGCGACTCCATCAGGAAGTTACGCGCCTCGTCGGCCTCCACCAGATCACGGCCGACCGCGATGGGCACGAACCCGTGGCGCGGGATGTAGACCCAGCGCCCCCGGTCCCAGTCGTAGGGGTCGAACCAGCGGTGCCGTACCGTGCCGGACACGCTCACCTCGGGCCCGTCCCTGGTCAGCACGAACGACCCCTGCGAGCGCAGCAGGCTCATCCTGCTGACGTAGAACAGCTCCGTGCCGATGAAGGCGTTGATCCGCGCGTCCCAGTAGTCGTGCAACCAGCTCGACTCTCCCTCCCGCAACTGCCGGGCGCTCCGCGCGAGCTGCCGTTCGAAGCGGCGCTGGTTCTTGCGCTCGGCCTTCTTGATCACTTTGAACGAGCGCAGCCACCGCTGCGACATCGTCCGCGACGCGCCCGCGCCGTCCATGAAGTGCTCAAGGAAGTCGGACGCGATCGGATGGAAGTCGCGGCCGCCCTCGACGATCGAACGGAACAACGCGACCAGTTCCGGGACCGGCCGGCCTGTCCGCCGCCGTAAGCCGCGCAGGAACATCGTCGTGGTCTCCGTCCTCAGGGTCAGGGACACGTCTGGCGGTACTCCTCCTGGGGCACGAGATTCTCCCACTCCTCGCGGGTGAGGGAGCGCCCCGCGTTGGCGCACGCCGCGGCCACCAGGTCAGGCGGCGTGCGGACGTTCCACAGCCGCGCCGTCCTGTCTCCCGACGCGGTGGCGAGCGTCGTCCCGTCGCGGCTGTAGACGAGGTCGGTCGGGCTCTTGCCGTGGCCTCTCATCGCGGGCCCGAGCCGTCGGTAGGTCAGCAAATCCCAGAGTTGCACGTCGCCGCCGATGAGCCCGGTGGCCAGCACCTTGCTGTCGGGGCTGAAGCCGAGCGCGGTCGCCATGCCGTCGTCGGTGATCAGGCCGATGCCGACCGGGCGGCGGCGCGGCACGTCCCACAGCCGCACGCTGTTGTCGTAGGCGGTCACGGCCAGCCGCTGCCCGTCGGGGCTGAAGGCCAGGTCGTTGACCAGCCCGCCGTGCGCCTTGAACGTCGGGCCGGGCAGCTCCCTGCCGGTGGCGACGTCGAAGAAGCGGATCCGGTCGTCGAAGCCCGCGGTCGCCACGATCCTGTCGTCCGGGCTGAGCGCCATCGCCGTGATGACGTCGGTCGCGTCGCGTACGGTGATGCGCGGCCCGAAGTCCCTGCGGCTCGCGAGGTCCCAGAACACCAGCGACTTGTCCCGCTGGGCGGCGACGAACCGGCCGTCGGAGCTGATCAGGGCGTGGTGCAGCGACTTCTCGTGCGCGATCTCGCGGCGGCTCGCGACGTCCCAGAGCCGGATCCCGTCCAGGCTCTCCGACAGGAGCGTCCGCCCGTCGGGGGTGAACTGGAGCCGGTACGCCGCCGAGGGGCGGGCGGTCACGGGACGCAGCGGCGGGCCGAGGGGGCGCTGGTGGGCCGCGTCCCAGAGCTGGAGGTCGGGGCTCTTCTCGTCGGCGACGCCGGTGACCAGGATCCGCCCGTCCGGGCTCAGCGCGACGGCCCCCGACGCCGGCACATGGGTCCCCTTCTGCTGGAGCGTCCACGGGTCGGCCAGCCGGACCACGCCGTCGCCGCTGGCGGCGGCCAGCAGCGTCCCGTCCGGGCTGAACGTGATGTCGTCGACACCGGAGTAGTTGTCGGCCAGCGCGAACACCTGCCGCCGGCTGGCCGTGTCCCACACCACGGTGCGCCCGCTGTCCCCGCCGGTGGCGATCCTGGTGCCGTCCGGGCTGAAGGCGATCGAGGAGTAGCCGGCGGTGCGGTCGATGAGCCTGCCCCGCTGCTTCCGCGTGGCCACGTCCCACACCCGGCCGGTACGGTCCCAGCTCACGGTGGCCAGCGTCGACCCGTCGGGGCTGATGGCGACGTCCATGACGGGCTGGGCGTGTCCGGTGAAGGGCTCGCCGAGCTGCCGGGACGTGGCGGTGTCCCAGAGCCGCGCGGTTTTGTCCTCCCCGGCGGTGGCCAGGATCTTCCCGTCCCTGCTGTACGCGATCCCCAAAACGGCCTTCTTATGGTCGAACCCCTCGTGCGCCCGGCCCATGGGAGCCCCGTGCGGGCGGTGCGTGGCCACGTCCCACTGCTGGACCACGCCGCTGCTGTCGCCGGTCGCCAGCGTCCTGCCGTCCGGGTTGAACGCGAGCGTCCTGACGACCCCGCCGGCCTTCACCTCGGAGCCCACCTGGCGACGGGTGCGCACGTCGTAGAACAGGACGCTGTCGAGGCACGCGGTGGCCAGCGTCCGGCCGTCGGTGCTCAGGGCCAGCCGCACGCTCGAACACTCGTATTGACCCCGCGTGATCGGGGCGCCCATCTGCCGTCGCGTCGCCGCGTCCCACAGCCGCGCCGTCCCGTCGTCGCTGCCCGTCGCGATGAGCGCGCCGTCGGGGCTGAACGCCACCGCCTTGACGCCGCGTCCGTGCCCGGTCAGGGTCCCTCTGCCGGTACGGGTCGCCGCGGTCAGCACCCGGTTGCGGGCCTCGTTCGTGGGCGCGATCTTCCACGCCGCCACGGCCAGCATCGAGGCCAGGGCGGTGTCGCCGGTGACCTCGCTGTGCAGCGCGAGCTGGCGGGAACTGGCCAGCCCGCGCTGCCGGTTCGCCGCGTCCGCCGCGTTGACGGCGGTGCCGGCCGCGACCAGGGCGATCGCCGACAGCGCCACCAGGCCCGACATGACGAGCCGGCGGCGCCGGGTCACCCGCCGCGCCTCCCGCTCGGAGGCCGCGACGAAGTTCTCCACAGTGGCGCCGGGCGGGGGGAAACTGTCCGGATCGCGCTCCCAGCGGGGCCGGCTGTCCTGGACGGCCAGCAGCCGGGGCCCCCGGTAGAGGAAGGCGGGGTCGCGGTGGTTGTCCGCCCACTGCGCGGCGGCCTCCACCAGCCCGTCGTACACCGACTGCGCGGAGAGATCGGGTTCGAGCCAGCGCCGCAGGGCGGGCCAGGCGGTCAGGAGCGCGTCGTGGGCGATCTCGGCGCTGTCCTCGTGCAGGGTGAGCAGCCGCCGGCCGGCGAACGCGGACAGCAGCGCCGCCGTCCGCTCCCGGTCCTGGGCGTCGTGCGCGGACGCGGCGGCGTGCAACTCGGCCAGCGTCGCCCGGCGCCGGGCCACCCGGCCGCCCGCGGTGATCGTCGTCATCCGCCGGAACACCCTGAGCGCCGCCTTGCGGTCGTCCGGCCGCAGCGCGTCGAGGACCTCGTCGGCCGTACGCCGGACGGAGTCGCGGACCCGGCCGGAGTCCTCGTACCCGCGGACCGTCAGCGTGTCCTTCTCGCGCCGCTCCCAGGTGTTGCGCAGGGCCTGGGAGAGCAGGGGCAGGGCGCCGGCCTCGTACCCGTCGCCGGCCCCCAGCTCCGCCAGGATGATCTCCACCAGCCCCGGTTCGAGCCGCAGGCCCGCCGTGGCCGCCGGGCCGGTGATGGCCAGCCGCAGGTCCGGCTCCGTCATCGGCTCGACGATGACCTGACCGTCCTGGATCGCCGCGGCGAACCGCGGGTAGGCGGCGCAGCGGTCCCAGTAGTCGGCCCGCACTCCGACGATCACCGCGGCGCCGTCCCGGCCCTGCGCCAGGGCGTGCAGCGTCCGTACGAACGCCTGCCGCTCCCGTTCGTCGCTCACCAGGGTGAACAGCTCCTCGAACTGGTCGACCACCAGCACGAACCGCCTGCCGAGCGCGTCACCCGGCGCGTGGCGTAATCGCGAGGCCGTCGTCTCGGCCGTGCCGCCGAACTCCCGCACCCACGCCGCGGCGAGCGTGCCGAACGGATCGGCGCCCGGCGTCACCAGCAGCCGCGGCCAGTCCCGCGACCCTGGCAGCGGCAGCATGCCCTCCGCCAGCGCCGGCATCAGCCCCGCGCGCAGCAGCGACGACTTGCCCACCCCCGAGGCGCCGGAGACGAGCAGCACGGACCCGTGCCCGGCCAGCCAGCCGGCCAGGCGGTCCAGAAGGCCGCGGGTCGCCCGCGTACGGCCGAAGAACAGCTCCGCCTTCGTGCTCTCGAACGGGACCAGACCTTGGTAGGGGCACACGTCGTGAGATCGGCCGCCCCCGCCTCGCTCGCCCATGGCGCTCATTCTGGCCAATCACTCGCACGCCCTCAATCATGTTTGCGCGCGATGCCCGAGTGATCCGCCCCGTCCGATTCCGTCCAATGCCGTCCGAACGGTGGCTTGAACAGGCGGGACACGGTTTCGATGGTCAAGAACGACGGGGGATGCGTCGTGAGACAGGCCGACGATGAGAACGGGGGTGTCGGAGGAATGTATCCCGGTGCCGGGATGTCCTTGGGGGAACTGCTGCGCACGTGGCGCCGGCGGGCGCTGCTGACGCAGGAACAACTCGCCGAACGGGCCGGTCTGAACGTCAGGACGGTGCGCCGGCTGGAGAACGACGGGCTGCTGCGGCCCAGGACCACCTCGGTCCTGCTGCTGGCGCGGGCGCTGGACCTGGACGAGGCCGAACGGGCGGCCCTCAACACGGCCGCCCGCAGCACCACCGGCGCACCCGTCGCCGGCGGTGCGGACACGGGCAGGCCCGTCGTGGCCGACCCGCGACCGTGGACCGTCCCGCGCCAACTGCCCGCCGACGTCGCCGCGCCCGGCGTACGGGAGTGCGAGGCGGCCTTCGTGGCGGCCCGCACCACCCAGCCGGTCGTCTTCGTCACCGGCATGGCCGGGACGGGCAAGACGGTGCTGGCCGTGCACGCCGCCCACCGCCTGGCCCCTCTCTTCCCCGACGGGCAGCTCTTCGTGGACCTGCACGGCCATGCCCAGGGGGCGGCGCCGGTGGAGCCCGGTGACGCGCTCGCCCGCGTGCTCCGCACCCTGGGCGTGCCCGCCGAGCACGTCCCGTGGCACCTCGACGACCGTGCCGCGCTCTACCGCAGCGTCCTGGCCGACCGCAGGCTGCTGATCGTCCTGGACGACGCCGCCGGCGAACACCAGCTCCACCCGCTCCTGCCCGCCACGCCCGGCTGCCGGGTGATCGTCACCAGCCGCCACCGCCTGACCTGCCCCGGCGACGCCCGGATCCTCTCCCTGGACACCCTGCCCCTGACCGAGGCGGTCGCCCTGTTCGTCCGCACCGCCGGCTACGACCTGGACGTCACCACCGGCCGCGCCCCGGACGTCACCTCGGGAGGCGGCGCGGACGCGCCTCCTGACGTGCTGGCCGAGATCGTCCGCCGCTGCGGCCTGCTTCCCCTGGCCATCCGCCTCGCCGCCGCCCGCCTCCAGGCCCACCCGTCATGGAACGCCTGCCACCTGCTCGACCGCCTGACCACCGACCGCCTCGCCGAGCTGGCGGCCGGCCACCAGAGCGTCACCGGCGCACTCAACCGCTCCTACGAACGCCTGCCCCCCGACCAGCGCCGGACCTACCGCCTCCTGGGCTCGGCCCCGCACCCGTCCTTCACCCTCGGCACCGCCGCTGCCCTGCTGAACACGACCACGGACCGGGCGAGCCGCCTGCTGGACCCGCTCCTGGACGCCCATCTCCTCCAGGAGCCGGCCCCCGGCCGCTACCGGCTGCACGACCTGGTCCACGCGCACGCCTCGACCCTGCGGCCACCGCACGGCGTCAGACCCTCCGTCCGCGTCCGCTGCCGCACCGCCTCCTTGACGTAACCGCGAGATCACCGCCTGGAACGGGGGCGCTCATCGTCGCCCCTATGAGTGATCTGCCGACATCCGTGAGTCAAGACCTGTAGGGTCTGCGATCATGAAAAATCACACTCTGACCCTCGGCCGTTCGGCCCTGGCGGCCGCGCTCGCCGGCGGAATCATGCTCGCCGCCGGCACTCCGGCCCTCGCCGAGCAGAAGCTCCTTTTAGGCCCCACGGGCTACGGCTCCGTGAAGCTCGGCATGACCGCGGCCCAGGCCAGGGCGACCGGGAAGATCGTCCGCAAGTCCGTCCGCAACTCCCTGCCGACCTGCACGACGTGGGACCTGAAGCAACAGCGCTACGGAAACGACCGGGCGGGCGTCTTCATCTCGAAGAGGCACGGTGTCGCCGCGATCGCCGCGCCGGGCAACGTACGCACTCCGCAAGGGATCGGCAGAGGCTCGACCATCGCCCAGCTCCGGCGGGCCTATCCCGACTTCAGGATCAACGCGGACGGGCCCATCGCCAGTGTGCCCGGCAACCGGAGGGCGACCTTCGTCTTCCACCTCTCGAAGACGAAGGTGCTGGGCGTGGGCCTCTTCCTCAAGAAGCAGGACTGCTTCAAGTAGAGCCGAGAGCCTGATCCCTTGACCGCCGGCTAGAACAGGTCGTGGGCGGGCCAGACGGAGACGGATCGGTAGACGTCCCACATCATCGCGTCCAGGTCGACGTTGTTGCCGTTGGCCGCGGCGGCCCAGCAGAACTCGTTCGCGGTGCGCACGATGACGGCCTCGGTGCCCGGGATGTAGCGGCCGGTGTGCCACCAGTTGCCGAGGCTGTTGACGTACCAGCCGAGCCCGTACGTCGGGCTGGCCGCCGACGGGGTGGTCATGGTGCTGATCGTGTCGCGGCGCAGCAGGTCACCGACAGTGGGGAAGCCGTCGGCGCGCACCGCGAACCGTACGACGTCCACCGGCGAGCCCAGCCAGCCGCCGTGCGCGTCCGTGCGCCGCACCGGGAGGGCGTACGGGTCGCCGGAGCCGTAGTAGACGACCTCGTCGGGCCGCCGCTCGGCGAGGGTGTCGGCGGCGAGGTGCATGTTGCCGATCCCGCTGGGCCCGAACACGTTCTGCCGGACGTGGTCGGCGTAGGACAGCCCGCTCACCTGCTCGATGATCCGTCCGAGCAGGCAGTAGCCGAAGTTCGAGTACACGTGCCTGGTGCCCGGCGTGAACTGCAGCGGCCGTTTGTCCAGCACCCATGTGATCAGTTGAGTCTGGTTCATCGTCGGGTTGGTGAACATCGGGTCGGTGCCGTCGTTGGGCCAGCCTCCTGCGGTGTGCTCCAGCAGGTGCCTGACCGTGATCGACCGCAGGTCCGCGCTGTACGGCTGGGTGCCGTACCGCGTGCCCAGAATGGCGCCGGTCCCGAGGACGCGCTGGTCGAGCGCCAGGCGGCCGGACTCGACGAGCCGCATGACCGCGACCGCCGTGATCGGCTTGGAGACGCTGGCCACCCGCATGACGTGCCGTTCGGTGAGCCGTTCGCCGGTGTCCCGCCTGGCCAGGCCGTACCCCTTGGCGAAGACCAGCGCGCCGCGGCGCGCGATGGCCAGCGAGATGCCGGCCACGCCCGAACCGGTCAGGTGGCGGTTGACGGCGGCGTCCACGCGGGAGAAGTCGTTCGCGGTCTGGCTCACCCAGATCGCGGCGAAGCGCGGCAGGCCGTACCCGCTCACCTTGACCGGCCGGTAGCCACGGCGCAGATGATCGTCCACGGCGGCCTGATAGGCGGCCGAGTCGAGGCCGTGCCTCGCCGACCAGGCGGGCCCGTCGCCGTGTTCGAAGATCGCCGCGAACAACTCCGTACTGCCCACCATGTACCCGCTGACGTGAACCGGACGGAAGCCCCGGTTCGTCAGGTTGGTGAACTCGGCCTGGTACTGGGCGGCGGTGAGGTTGTGCCGCCCCACCCAGTCGGGCCCTGCCGTCTGCTCCCAGATCGCGGCGAACCGCGCCTGCCCGCCGACCTGGTACCCGTCCACGAGCACGAGCCGGTAACCGAGGCCGAGCAGGCGGTCGAACTCGGCCTGGTACTCGGCCGAGGTGAGGTTGTGCCGGGCCACCCAGGGCGGACCGCCGGTCTGCTCCCAGATGGCCGCGAAGTGCGCCTGCCCGCCGACCTCGTACCCGCTCACCACGACCGGGCGATATCCCAGGCCGGTGACGCGGGTGAACTCCGCCTGGTACTGCGCCGAGGTGAGCCCGTGCTTGGCGATCAGCGGCGGGCCGGGCGCCTGCTCCCAGATCCCTGCGTACCTGGCCTGGCCGCCGACCGTGTACCCGTCGACGTGCGTGGGGCGGTAGCCCAGCCCTGCCAGCCGGTCCCATTCCGCCTGGAACTGGTCGGCGGTCAGGTTGTGCCGCGCCACCCACCCGAACGGCCCCGCCACCGCGGTCCGTACCTCGCGACCCAGCCCCGCCAGGTCGAGCCCGAGCAGCGCGCCGAGCCCGGCGGCCGCGTGCAGGACATCGCGCCGGCTGTACGGCACGAACGGAAACGTCATGGTCAAACCCCCCCAAAGCTGTTGGACGATCCAACGATGAGGTCGGCGACCGGAGCGGGCCTGAGTAGCCCCGTACTCAATCGGAGATGCCGCTTGGGACGGCAACTGCCCCACGAACGACCTGCCTCACCCGCCTCGGCGAGGGCCCGGTGGTCGAACCTCCTGTTCACGACATTGGGAGCGCGACGCCCGTACTGCTCCGTGTCAGCGGTGATCGCGGTCAGCCGGTCACGGTGAGGACGAGCTTGCCGCGCGTACGGCCGGCCTCGCCCCGGGTGTGGGCCGCGCCGGCCTGCTCCAGCGGGAAGGTCTCCTCCACCTCGACGGCCACCTGACCGTCGTCGATCAGGCCGGCGATCGTGGTCAGCGCGGGGCCGTCCGGCTCCACCAGGAACGGAGTGGCGCGCACGCCGGCCGCCTCGGCGGCCTCGGCCAGCTCGGGGGAGACACCGCCGGGGACGGCGACCAGCAGGCCACCGGGACGCAGGACCTCGATCGAACGGGTGCCGGTCCGGTCCTGCCCGTCGCCCACCAGGTCGACGACGACGTCCACGTCCTTGACGGCCTGCTCGAAGGGGGAGGCCGTGTAGTCGATGACCTCCTCGGCGCCGAGCTCCCTGAGCCAGGGGTGGCGGGCGGCGCTCGCGGTGGCGATCACGTGGGCGCCCAGGTGCCGGGCGAACTGGACCGCGAAGTGGCCCACCCCGCCGGCCGCGGCCGTGATCAGGACCCGCTGCCCGGCCTGTACGCGGGCGGTGTCGACCAGGGCCTGCCAGGCGGTCAGCGCCGCCAGCGGCACGGCGGCCGCGTGCACGTGGTCAAGGGTGGCCGGCTTGCGGGCCCACTGGCGGGCCGGCGCGGTCACGTACTCGGCGTACGCGCCGGCGGCCCGCGGGAACCAGGGCATGGCGTACACCTCGTCCCCGGGCACGAGCGTGGTGACGCCGAAGCCGACCTCCTCGACGACGCCGGAGACATCCCATCCCAGAATGAGCGGGAACGTCTGCAGCCCGGCCATGCCGTGGCCCACGCGGGTCTTCCAGTCCACCGGGTTGACCCCGGCGGCGTGCACCCGTACCAGCACCTCGGTCGGCAGCGGCTCGGGGCGCGCGACGTCCTCCACGGTCAGCACGTCCGGCCCGCCGAACTCCTTGATGGTGACAGCTCGCATCATGTCGTCTCACCTTTCCTCTGCCGGGACGCTGCTCACGGCCCCGGCAGAAGCAACAGTGCCGGGAACGCATGGAGGCGCGTGAGTGGCCGGAAAGCCAGCTACCGTACCATTCCAGCCATGCCGCATCGTGTCGCCGTGCTCGCCCTCGACGGAGTCCTGCCGCTGGACCTGGGCATCCCGGCCCGGGTCTTCAACGAGGCCTGCGAACCCGACGGGACCCGCCTCTACTCCGTCACCACCTGCTCACTCGGCGGCCGGCCGGTACGCACGCACGAGGACTACCGGATCGTCGTCGACCACGACGAGTCGGCGCTGGAGCACGCGGAAACCGTCGTCCTCGCCACCCAGGAGCCCGGCGAGCGGCTGCTCGCGACCGGCGCGCTCCCCGAGGAGGTCGCCGCGGCGCTGGCCAGGATCGGGCCGCGCACCCGCATCGTCAGCCTGTGCACCTCCGCCTTCCTGCTCGCGGCGGCCGGTCTGCTGAACGGCCGCAGGGCCACCACGCACTGGGCGCTGTGCGACGCGCTGGCGCGGCTGTTCCCCGAGGTCGAGGTCGATCCGGACGTTTTGTTCGTCGACAACGGACGCATCCTGACCTCCGCGGGCGGCGCGGCCGGCATCGACCTGTGCCTGCACCTGGTCCGCCTCGACCACGGCGCGGCGGTGGCCTCGGCCGCCGCGCGGCGCTGCGTGGTGGCGCCGTGGCGCGAGGGCGGGCAGGCGCAGTTCATCGAGCACCCGGTCCCGCAGGACACCGACCGCTCCACCTCGGCGACCCGGCAGTGGGCGCTGGACCGGCTGGCCGAGCCGATCACGCTGGAGGACATGGCCCGGCACGCGCACATGAGCGTACGCACCTTCACCCGGCGCTTCCGCGGCGAGGTGGGCAGCAGCCCGCTGAAGTGGCTGGCGCAGCGGCGGCTGGCGCACGCACGGCTGCTGCTGGAGTCCACCGACCTGCCCGTCGCCCGGATCGCCACCGTTTGCGGCTTCGGCGACCCGGTCGCGCTTCGGAAGCACTTCTACACGTACGTGGGCCTGTCACCCCTGGCCTACCGCCGCGCCCACCACGCACCGGAGCCGATGACGACACGTTGACCCTGTACAGTCATCGGCTCTCGCCTGCTGTGAGCCGGCCTGCTACAGCCGGTAGGCGTCGTTGACGTCCACCGGGGCCGCGCCCGCGGCAGTACCTCCGCCGGGGATGTGGATCGTGCCGCCCACCGCGACGGCCGCGGTCCCGTGCCGGGGCACCGGCATCGGCGCCAGGCGCACCCAGCGGTCGCGCGCCGTGTCGTACGCCTCCGCCTCGGCGAAGACCGTGTTCGGGTTCGTCCCGTCGTGCCGACCCTCGCCCCCGAACGTGTAGATCCTGCCGCCCACGGCCGCGGCGGCGATCCCGCCCCTGGCCGTCGGCATCGGCGCCCGCTCCGACCAGCGGCGCGAGCGCAGGTCGAGCGCGTACACGGTGTCGCGCACGTTGACCTGCCCCCGGTCGCGACCACCGAGCACGTAGAAGGTCGAGCCGACGACGGCCCCGCCGACGTGGTCGCGCGCCTGCGGCAGGCTCGGCAGGCTCTCCCACCGGCCGGTCACGACGTCGTACGACGACACGAGGTCCACCGTGTCCTGCAGCCCGCCGGGTCCTGGCGTCAGCGTGCGCATGCCGCCCGCGAGATAGATCTTCGTCCCGCGTACGCCCATCGCGGCGCTGCCCCGCTCCAGCCCGGCGGGCATCGGCGGCAACGACGTCCAGCGGCCGGTACGCGGGTCGTACACGAAACTGTCCCGCAACGCCTGCCACGACGCGCCCCCGGACAGCCCGCCGAGCACGTAGATCCGGCCGCCGACGGTCGCCACGTTGGGATGGTTCATCGCGACGGGCAGTGGGGCCGCCTCCGACCAGGTGTCGTGCCGCGTGTCGTACACCTCCACCCGCCCGGTGGTCACGACGCCCCCGGCCGGCTCAGGGACGATGCCGCCGAGCATGAAGACCCGGTGACCAAGGGCGGCCACGCTGTGCTCCTGCCGAGGCCCGCCACCGATCGCCGCCCGCCGCGACCACCCCTTCCCGTAGACCGGATCGGCCGGCGCGGTCGTCGCGGTGGGCGTCGGGTGGCTGGGGTGCGCGTACGCGGGCGAACTGGGGCTCGCCGTCGCCAGGACGGCCCCGATGAGCAGGGCGATACCACGTCTCATGATTCTCCTTGCTTGGTCAGTTCATCAGGGCACGAGCACGAGCTTCCCCGTGACCGCCCCGCCTTCGACGACCTCGTGCGCCTTGGCCACCTCCGCCAGCGGCAGCACCTGATCGACGTGCACGGTGAGCCGCCCTTCCCCGACGAGCGCCGTCAGCCGGGCAAGATCGGGAGCGGACGAATGCACGACAAGGACGGCATGCCGGATACCGAGCCCGGCGACCAGCTCCGGCGTGACCCCGGTGTCCTGCGGATAGGCGCTGACCAGCAGCCCGCCGGGCCGGATGACGCGGGCGGAGCGGTTCCCGTACTCGCCGCCGACCAGGTCGAGCACTACATCGACGGGCTCGATCTCGGTGAAGTCGCGGGCTCGATAGTCGACCGGCTCGTCCACACCGAGGCGGCGCAGCAGCTCATGTTTCCCCGCGCTCGCCGTGGCGACGACATGAGCACCCCGAGCCTTGGCGATCTGCACAGCGAGGTGTCCGACACCGCCGGCGGCACGATGCACCAGCACCCGCTGCCCTGCCTCGACCCGGGCCAGACCGACGAGACCCTGCCAGGCGGTGAGACCGGCCATCGGCAGACCCGCCGCCTGCTCGACACTCAGCCCCTCGGGCCTGGTCACGATCTCGTTGACCGACGCGAGCACGTACTCGGCATAAGTGTTGCCCGCGCCCGGCATGGCGAGCAGACCGAGCACCTCGTCGCCTTCGGAGAACGCGGACACGCCGGGGCCGACGGCCTCGACGACGCCGGCGACGTCCCAGCCGAGCGTGAACGGCGGCTCGCCGAGCAGCGGCAGGGCGCCCGATCGTACGTGCACGTCGACCGGATTGACGCCGATCGCGCCGGTCGCGATGAGCACCTGCCCGAAGCCCGGCTCCGGCCGGTCGGCCTCGGCGAGTTCGAGCACGTCCGGCCCGCCGAGCGCGCGCTGAATGATGACACGCATGAGGAGCCCTCCTGGTAGGGATAGCGGAATTCCCGTTCACGCTGGCCCGAAGTGCGCCCGCCGACCAGGGCTGAGCCGACCCTAGGGTTGCCACCCCCTGGCTACGCCCCGCCGCCAGGGGTCACCATGGAAGGGTGAACCTCCGCGAACTGGCCGCGTTCCTGAAGACCCGCCGCGCCCGCGTCCGGCCGTCTGATGTCGGCCTGCCCACCGGCCCCCGGCGCCGCGTGCCCGGGCTGCGCCGCGAGGAGGTCGCCCAGCTCGCGAGCCTGTCGGCGGACTACTACACCGAGCTGGAACGTGGCCGCGGCGCCCAACCGTCGGCCCAGACCCTGGCCGCGCTCGCCCGCGCGCTCCGGCTGGAGGGCGACGAACGCGACCACCTCTTCCACCTCGCGGGCCGCCCCGTCCCGGCGACACACGGCCCGACCGCCCACGTCCAGCCGGCCATGCTCGCCATGCTCGACCGGCTCGCCACCACCCCCGCCATGATCATCACCGACCTGCACGAAACCCTGGCCCAGAACGACCTGGCCGCCGCCCTGATCGGCCGCCACCCGATGAGAACCGGCCCGCAGGCCAGCTACGTCTACCGCTGGTTCACCGACCCCGCAGCCCGCACGCTCTACCCGCAGGACGAGCACCCGCACCACTCTCGGGTCTTCGTCTCCGACCTGCGCGCGGTCGCCGCCCGCCGTGGCCGCGACGCCCACGTCCTGCGGCTGGTGGCCACGCTGCGGCGGCGCAGCACCGAGTTCGCGGGCCTGTGGGACGACCACACGGTGGCGCTACGCCGCGCCGACCACAAGCGCCTGGTCCACCCGACACTGGGCATCATCGAGGTCGACTGCCACAGCCTGTTCAGCGAGGACGGCCGCCAGCGCCTGCTCTGGTTCACCGCGCCGGCCGGCAGCCGGGGAGCGGCCCAACTGGAGCTGCTGTCCGTCATCGGCACCCAGGACATGAGCCTCGACGCCTCGGACGTGACACAGGCGAGCTTCAGAGGGTCGGACTAGGCGACGATCACAAAGACACCCATGAACGGTGGCCCTGGTGAGACGAGACGCCACACCACCCCAGTGAGATCCCGGAACCACCTCTCTTCGAAATTCTCTATATTTCCGTACCGTGACTCCACGGGAATCTCTTCGAAGTCCCCGCTCTTGATCGCGGCGCTGAGCCATTCCTGGAAGCGAGCGAACTCATCCGGACTACGAAATCCCTGAATCTGGTCATAGTGTTCGGTCATGTTTCCTCATGGGAACTCGCCACGGTTCACGATCCAGCTCGGGTCTACCTTCTGGGTGATGAGTACTCGACTGCCACCGCCGGCCGGGCCGCCGTCAGCGAGAAAGCCACTTGATCACGAGATGTCTGGGCACTGACAGCGCGTGAGTGGCAGACGAGAGTGAGTTGGTCACTCCTGCCGGGGGCCGACATGCGCGGCAGATTATGCCGAGTTGGTCGATCGATGCTGAAGTGATCGGCTTTGCTTCTACGCTGAGGGCGGCTGCCAACAGGCGGGAGGCGATCGTGGAAATGACGCCGCCGGGCACCGGCCCGCTCTCCCCTGACTACAGCGGGCTCGATCCCGAGCGCATGGACGCGTTCATCACGACGTTCAAGACCGGTGGCGACCGGGTCGGCGAGGCGGCCGGGGCGTTGCGCCGGCTGCTGGAGCAGGCGCGGCTGCCCGCGGCGGAGCTGCAGCCGCTCGCCGCCACGCTGTTGTGGCTGGACACGAAGCTGCCGGAGCTGCGCCGCCGGGCCCAGACCGCCAGGGCGGCGAACGCGTTGACGCCGTGGCGGACCGGCCTGCTGCCGTTCGACGAGAGCAAGCTCATGTCGCAGAGCGAGGCCAGGAAGAAGGGGGCGGAGCTGGCCGACCGGTTCCGGGACGCGAGGTCGCGTTTCGGAACGTTCGGGGAGCGGCCCAACGACGCCGAGCTCGGCGCGCTCATCGCCGAGCTGGACGCGCACCGCGACGACCCGGATTTCACCGCGGCGTTCTTCGCCCGGCTGGGCGTGGAGGGGACGCTCAACATTGCCGGCAAGCTGCGGCAGGGCATGCGGGACCCGGAGAAGGCGATCGACGTGGTGAGCCGCGCTTTCGGCACCGCGATCCGCGGCGGGGACGTCGTCACGCGCGCGGGCCGCGAGGACTCCGCTGTCTTCACCGGTACGGACGTGCCGGGCTTCGCCAGGCTCAAGGACGAACTGACCAGGGAGCCGCCCGAGCCCGGGCATCGTGCGCTGGGCTGGCTGCTGCGGGCGGGGGACTTTCCGTCCGAATGGCTGGCCAAGGTGGTGAAGGCGCACGCGCTGACACCAGAGGCCGGGCTGCAGGGCAAGGAGATGGAGGGGTATCTCGACGCGCTCGGCAACAATCCCGCCGCCGCTCGGCTGGCTCTGGGCGCGGTGCGCAAGGACGGCGTGCCGCTCGCGGAGCTGCTGCGGGACCTCTTCCGGCGGACCCGGACGTCCGTGTCCGCCGGCCCTGAGGCGGCGGACGCCTTCGGGCGGATGCTCGCGGCCGCGGCGGGGGCTTATGACGAGAAGGACGGGGCGCACTCGCCGGAGTCGGCGAAGTTCGCCTTCGACCTCATGCGGGCGCTGCCGGGTCTCGCCAATCCCACCCCGGAGGAACGGCGGCGCGGGATCTGGCCGGTGGAAATAGACGACTCGACCAGGAAACATCTGGCGGAGATCGCCGGCGCTTACGCGACGGAGGTGACGGAGGGGGCGAATCTGGGCGACTCGAATCGTACGCAGGGGAGTGCTTTCGGGCCGGTGAAGACGGTGGTGCCGGGGTTGAAGCCCGCCTTTCGGTTGTCGCCGGAGGAGACGTACGCGTTCATGAAGCTGTTCGCGAACTCCCCGGCCACTGTGGCGCCGTTCGAGGAGGGCATGGGCCGGTTGACCGACCGGCTCATGGCCGCGGCGGCCGAGGCGGACGGCAAGGGAAGCATCGACCACCTGGAACGGGCGATGAGGGCGCTCGGTTACACGGCGGGCATGCAGTTCGCCGCCGAACGAGCCGTGCAAGGCTCGCTTGACAAGAAGGACGAGGAATTTCGCGAGCAGCGAGCCGCCAAGCTCGGCTTCTTCACGAACATGGCGGGGATCTCCGTACCGTTGCAGGGGCAACCGTTGTGGATCCTGGTGAGCACGATCGCGGGATCCGCGATCAATGGTCTGGACAAGGTCGACAAGACGCGACTGGACCTTCTCGACGACAAGACGCGACTGGCCGCGCTGGTGAGAGGGCGCTGGCTGATCGACACGCTGATGGCCCATGGGTTCAAACCGGAGGTGTCGGCGGCCGACGAACGGTTCAACGTGCCGCCGATTGTGGACGAGAACGGCCGGCTGCTGCCCTTCGAGAAAATCGCGCAGAGCAAGGAAGCGCTCCGGAACCTCAACAACTGGCTGATCGCGAACGGATCCGGCCTAACGGACGAGACCCGCGTCGGCGAGGCGACAGAGAGGTTGGACGTGGCGTTCCGCGGTGCACGCGACAAGTCGATGCTCGCCGCCGCGGATTTCGATTGACCACTACCTGGCCGGAAGGCACTCCGTCTCGCCTCTCACCACCATCGAGCCTTTGTCCGGTGCGCTCAGAACGATACGGAGGTGGAGATCCTTGTTCGTGGCTTCCTGGTAGGTGTCGCTGGAATTCGAGCTGGTCAGGTCGTATTCGGCGACCTTGCCCAGGGAGCCGATCATCGCCAGGAGGGTCAGATTCGAATCTCCGGAATAGAAGGAGTCCCTGGCCTTGGCCGCATACGTTCGTTTGACCTTGCCTTCAGCGCAGGGAACATCCTTGCCGCCCGGGTCCGTGACCTTGAGGTCCTTGCCCAGAGCGCCGTCCAGCGTCCGAGTGACGTGGTCCTTGAGCGTCACAGCCGCCTCAGCAGCCGTGGGCACCTTCGGCTCCTCGTTCCCCCCACACCCGGCCAGCACGAAAAGCCCGATCAGGGGCGCCGAAAGCACGCGCCATGCCGGATTCATCATTGATTTCCTCCGAACGCAGGCCAGCCTCCGGACAAGTCTCATAATGTTCGATAGCTCCCTGCAAGCCATTCAATCGAATCCCTCTAGGAAACCGATGGCTCCGGTACCCAATCCGCGCCATGCGGAGTTGCAGCACCTCATCGCCCAGGCCAGGGCGCACGTGGACCGACTGGAGACGGCACTCGACCCGGCCTGCAAACAGTTCGCGGGCCAGGCCATCTGGGTCGGCCGCACCGCCCAGAACTTCGCCAGAGAACTGACCGGGCATCGCACCCGGGTCAGAGCGGTGGCACAAGCCGTTCTTGCGACTCTGGAAGAAGAGATGCGCCGCACCCCACCCGAGGGACCGCCGAGCTAAGTGGCCATCACCGCCGAAACTCGAAGCGCGGATCGAGGCTAGCCGTCGGCATCGTCCACCGTCGCAATGACGAAAACATCGCCGTTCGGAGCATGGGAAAGACAGTCGATATCACTGTCCACCCTGTATCCAAACGGGATTTTCTTCCCCCATTTCTCATACCCGCCCCCCAGAGCTACCGACGCCCCCTGCAAGACATCGCCGACGCCCGGGACAGTCACACCGCGTTTCCCATCGAACCGCGCCGGGCTCGTCCCCTTCGGCCAAACCAGCCCGACAAGCGTCGAGCCGGTCGTCATCAGCTCCAAACACCTGCTCTCGGCGTTGTATCTCAGCTCACCTTTCGTAGCGACGAGGAAGTCGAGCGTTGAGCTACGGACGACGATCTTCGGATCGCGACCAACCACCCGCAGGTAGTCAACGCCGTCGTTCACGACGTCGGACGGCTGCTCAACCGGCGGCACCGGGGCCGATACACGGTCGTCCGGCGAAGAGCAGGCGGCCAGCGGGATCAGCAGCGCCAACACAGCCGTGCCGAAAGTCCGGGGATGGTCGCGTAACCGTCTCATGGGCGCATCCAACCATCAGCAGGCGGGCGAGTGAACCGGTCTGGCGCCGAGGCGTGCCGGATGCGGTGCGCTACTGACACCAGGCTTAGCGATGCCCGCGCCGATCCACGGCCCCCGGCCATCGCGGCTCGCCTCCCGCCCACCGCCAGGGCACAAGCTCGTCTCCCTTCCATGCCGATTAACATGCTATATATTGATTATAAGTAGCGTTAACTTAAATCATCAGAGGAGCGCCGGCATGGAGTTCACCGTTCTGGCAGGGCTCGGCGGGATCGGGTTCGTGCTCATCGGAGTCGTCATCAACGCCATCTACCTCCGCTCCGGCCTCCCCCTCCCGACCTCGGGCAAGGGCCTGGACGCGACCGTCGACTCGTACGCCGGCCTCACGGACGCCCTGAAGAGACCGTCGGTGCTCGTACCGCTGACCTGGCTGTGCCTCACGCTCTTCGCCGCCGGACTCCTCTTGGTGCTCTGGCGCGGAAACGGAGATCAGAGCGCGTGGGCACTGGTGGGATTCGCCGGAGTGCTGCTGCAGAACGCGACGTTCACCTGCATCGAGGCACTGCGGTTCGGCATGGCCACCGCCGCCCGCCACGGACGTGGCGAGACGGCGGGCCTCTGGGGGATGAGCAACGTGCTGTTCGGCTTCAACCAGGCATTCCTCGCCATGGCCCTGCTCGGCTTCACCACCGCCGGGGTCAGCGGCGGCATCGTCCCCGTCTGGCAGGCGGCCCTGGGATATGTCAGCGCCGCCCTGCTCATGCTGTCCGCGCTCGCCGCCCCGTACAACGTTGAGGGTGGCAACCGTCTCGGACTCGCCGGGCTGATCGGCTGGCTGGGCTGGATCACCTGGATCGTCGCCTACAGCGTCTCCCTGCTGCTGCGATAGCGTCACTCAGCATGAGCGCAGAGGGGACCCGTCGTCGCTACGACTCGCTGCGCCGTACGGCGCAGGCGATGGAGACCCGCGCCGAGATCGCCCAGGCCGCGCGCCGGCTCTTCGTCGCGCGCGGGTGGACGGCGACGACCGTACGCGACGTCGCCCGCGAGGCGGGCGTCTCAGTGCCGACGGTCTACTCGGTGTACGGCAACAAGGCCGGCCTGACCCGGGCACTGGCGGACGCCGCCGGCCTGTCCGCCGACCCCGCGCGTCAACTCGCCGAACTGGAGGCCCCGGGAGCGACTCCCGAACGGCAGCTCGCCGCGATGGCGGCCTTCGACCGACGGCTGTTCGAAGACGCCGGAGACATCATCGTCCCGCTACGCGAAGCCGCCCGTACGGAACCCGAACTGGCCACCCTCTACCGCGACAGCCGCGCCCGTGCCGCCGAGACCCGCGTGGCGGTGTTCTCGTCATGGCCAACCGGCACCCTCCGCCCGGGCCTGGACGTGCCGACCGCCGCCGACATCTACGCGGCGATGTGCAGCATCGACGTCTACACCACCCTCACCACCGAACGCGGCTGGCCCCCGGACCGCGTCGAACACTGGTGGGCCGAAGCGCTGCCCCGCGAACTCCTCCGCTGACCACTGATCCCCGAAGACCGGTTTGACGGGGCTTGACTCAAGGAGGCCCCACCATCATGATCACATTGAATCGAACTCACGTTCCCATTATGCACCTCCAGGAGGACACGTGCGCTCACCGAACCGCGGCGCCCGCTCATCAGCAACGCGCCGCCTGCTCGCCCTCAGCGGCGCCTTAGCCGTGGCGGCCGGCCTGCTCACCGCACTCGCACCGGCCGCCTCAGCCGCCGACTCCACGACCGACCTCGGTACGTTCGCCACCGCCGGAAGCGGCGCCGTAGCCGCAGGCGGTGGCAAGGTCTTCGTCTCCGCGAGCAGCAGGATCATCGTCACGGACACCCAGGGCGTGGTCTCCGGCAGCATCACCGGCCTGTCCGGCGCGGCCGGCCTGGCCCTCAGCGCGGACGGCACCCGCCTGTACGCCGCGCTGGGCGGTTCGCACCAGGTGGCCGAAGTCGACACCGCCGATCTCAGCATTGTCCGGCGCATCGACCTGACCGCCTACTCGTGCCCGGTGAACCTGTCGCTCTCCGGCAGCCGGTTGTGGGTCGGCCACGGCTGCTACCGCGAGACCGGAGGCGGCGTCGTCGGTCTCGACCTGTCGGCGCCGACGCCGATGCCCGTCCCCATCGACGCCGGTACGTTCGACGCACCCCGGGTCGCCGCCGCAGGGGACACGCTGGTGGTGGCCAACACCACCACCGAGTCGTCCGACCTGCTGGTGTACGACGTCAGCGGCACCCCCGCCACCCTGCGCGGCGCAATCGCGAGCCACCCGAACGACCAGAATCTCCCGAACGACCTCGCCATAACACCCGACGGTTCAACCGTCATCTCCGTGGACGCCGACACCCACCAACTCGGCGCCTGGGACACCACCAGCCTGGCCAAGGTCCGGGATTACGCCACGGAAGCGGCAGACTCCCCGGTATCCGTCGCGATCAGCCCGGACGGCGCCCACGTCGTAGGCGGCTGGAAGAGCGCATTCACCCTGTACGGCGCTTCCACGGCGACGACGCTGCACCACACCACCTCACCGGCGGCCAATTCCCTCGGAAGTCTCGCCTTCTCCGGGGCCGACGTCTTCGGCGTGTTGAGGGGAAACAGTGACAAGCGGCTCCGGCTGTGGCGGCTGCACGGGGTGACCCTCCCACCGTCCAAGCTGACCTTGACGGGGCCGTCCAGGGCGACAGCGTACGAGGAGTTCACCCTGCCGGGACGCCTCACGCTGAGCGATGGTTCGGCCCCTGGCGTACAGACGCTCACCGTGACCCGAAGGGCGCCTCTGAGCGGCAGTCCTGTGACACCACTTCCGGATGTGACGACGGCGGCGGATGGCACGTTCACCATCACAGACACACAGCCGCCCACCAAAGTCACGTATGAGGTGCGCTGGAACGGCAGCTCGGATCATCGATGGAGCAAGGCGCAACAGACCATTGCCTTTGTCTTGCCCTCTTCGTCACTGACCCTGTCCGGCCCGTCAGAAGGGTCCGTCGGCGAACAACTCCAGTTCAGTGGCGTACTGAAGGCCGGCGACCGGGTTTTCCCGCCGACCACCACGCTCAAGGTGCATCGCGCGCTCGCCCGCGCCGACCTGACCCAGCTGTTCGAGCTGACGCCCGCTCCTGACGGGTCTTTCAGCTTCACCGACACCCCCACCGGGCCAGGCGAATACACCTACGCCGTCGCATGGGAAGGCGACGACTCCCATCGGGGAACCCGGGTCTACCACGACGTCACGGTCCTGGAGCAGCAGGAATAGCGCGGAGTGTGAGGGGCGGCGGGTGGCCGGGGTGCTCAGGCAGCACCGCGCCACCTGCCGCATCACGTACGACGGCCTGCCCGGTCCAGCCCTCGAACGGCTGAGCCGATACGGTCGGGTCGCTCACCAGAACGCCGCTTCGACCAGCGGGACGCCCGATGCGCAGAAAGGCCGCGCCATGACCATCGTGACCGCAGACCTCTACGACGAGCGAGGCGAGCAGCTCGACTCCTGCGACCTCCAGCTCTCCCAGTACGGCAGCCGCCGCGCCTTCTCCGGCACGGTCACGACCGTCCGCTGCCATGAGGACAACGTCCTGCTCAAATCGGCTCTGGAGGAGTCCGGCGAGGGACGCGTCCTGGTGGTCGACGGCGGCGGCTCCCTCCACACCGCCCTCATGGGCGACGTCATCGCGGGCCTCGCCGTCACCAACGGCTGGGCGGGTGTGATCATCAACGGCGCGGTACGAGACGTCGCCGCCCTACGCGAACTGGACCTGGGCATCAAGGCACTGGGCTCCAACCCCCGCAAGAGCAGCAAAACGGGAGCCGGCGAACGCGACGTCCCCGTCACTTTCGGCGGCGCCACCTTCCATCCCGGAGCCGAGCTGTTCAGCGACGACGACGGCATCCTCGTGACCCGCGCCTGACCCGGCTGACAGAGGAAATTCATGACCCACGTGCTGCTCACCGGATTCGAGCCCTTCGACGGCTCCGGCGTCAACCCGTCGTGGCAGGCGGTGCAACGCGTCGCAACCACCCCGCCGGACGGATTATCGATCACGACGGCGATGCTGCCGGTGGTCTTCCACGACGCCATCGCCCAGCTGCGCGCGGCCGTCGAGGAGTCCGGCGCCGACGTCGTCATCTGCGTCGGCCAGGCGGGCGGAAGGCCGGGCATCTCGGTTGAACGCATAGCCATCAACCTCGACGACGCCCGCATCCCCGACAACAAGGGCGTACAGCCCGTGGACGAGCCCGTCGTCGCGGACGGCCCGGCGGCGTACTTCTCCACCCTCCCGGTGAAGGCGTGCGTGGCCGCCGTCCGCGAGGCCGGCCTGCCGGCGTCCGTCTCGCACACGGCGGGCACGTTCGTCTGCAACCACGTCTTCTACGGCCTGATGCACCTCATCGCCTCCGGCCGGCCGGGGGTGCGCGGAGGCTTCGTCCACGTCCCGTACCTACCTGAACAGGTCCCGGACGGCGACAAGCCGTCGATGCCCGTCGAGTCGATCGCGGCGGCCCTGACCGCGATCGTGTCCGCGGCGGCCACCACGACATCAGACCTGAAGCAGACCGGCGGCTCCCTCCACTGACCCAGGCTCCGTCCGGGTTGAGATGTCCAGAGGCCGGCCACCTCCAGCTCGACGCGAGCGGGGCGCCCGAGCAGGACGTTCACCCCGGCGTCCTCGGCTGGTTACCTCGGCCCCAGGACTACGGAGTGGAGTCGCCAGTGCTCCTCCCGGGCCTGGTGTCGTCGTCATCAGTGGCCGGGTGCTCACTGACCTGCTCGCCTTCGGAGTCGTCCTCGGCGAGACCATCAGATGGGGACTCGTCCGCGGGCTCGAAGAAGGCTTCCAGCGGCCCAGGCGGGGCGGACGACTCGAACGGCGGGCTCCAGGCGGCGGTCGCCTCAGGGTCCTCAGCGGAGCTGGTCTCAGGACGAGGATGGTCCGCACCGGATGGGGCGCTGTCCTGTTTATCGAGGGCGATGACGTTGTCGAGCGCTTCGAGAAGTTGCCGCGTCCACGGGTTCTCCTCCCCGGCAGCCCCGGCGGGGAGGGGAGCCGGAGCCGGGGGCATGGGTTCGACGTATTCGGGGGTGGCCAGGTGCGTCCGCCGGGACCTGGCTACGAGCACCGCGAGCCCGGCCAGCAGCGCGACCAGGAGCACCACAGCCGAGGTGACCGTCGTCGTGGCGGACAAGCCCCACTGATGACTGGACGCCGCGGTGTTGACGTGCGCGGGGACTGCACTGGAAGCCGTGGTGCTGGACGCCGGCGGCGAGGCAGCGGCACCCTCGTCGGCTTCAACCTCCGGCGTGGTCACCGTGTTCTTGTCGGCTGCCACCTCCGGCGCGGGCGAAGTAGAAGCGTCGTCTGTCGCTGCTGAAGTGGAAGTGGCGGACGGTTCGGCTTCGTCGGTTGCCGCAGCGGCCGGTGAGTCCGATGCCGTGGCGGTGTCCACGGGGGAGGGAGCCTCCTCGGAGGCTGTGGCGGTCTCTGTTGGCGATGGCGAGTCGGATGCCGTAGGAGTGGGCGAGGCCGACTCGGATGCCGTGGGGGTGGGCGAAGGCGACTCGGCTGTGGTCGTGGGGGTGGCTGTGGGGGACTCGGAAATCGTGGGTGTGGGGGAGGCCGAATCCGACGTCGTGGAGGTCGGGGTGGACGACGGCGTCTCGGTGGACGTCGGTGCGTCCGAAGTAGGTTGCGGCGTAGTCGTGGTGGCAGGCCCGCCCGACGTTGAGGTGGGAGTGGCCTCTGGCGTCTCGGACGGTGGCGTGCTTTCGGACGGCGGCGAGTCGTCCGAGCCATTCGTCGGCCCTGGCGCGGGCTGGGTCACCCCGGCCGACGGATCGGCACCTCCTTGGTGGTGATGCGAGCCGCCCTGATGGGAACCGTTCGGGTTCCCGTCGCTCTGACTGTTGCTGTCGCGATCCGGGGCCGGCGAGGTGCCCGGCTCCTCCGGAAAGCCCTGCCCGAACTCTTGAGAATTCGGGCCCTTCCCGTGCGGGCTCTGGTAGCTGCCTTGAGTGTCCTGGGAGTCGTCCGCATCGCTACGCGGCCCACCATGAGGTCCGCCCGCCGGCGGGCCCGCGTGGTCCTCATGGTCCTGCGAATCGGCGATCTCCACATCATCCTGATCGCCGGGAGGCCAGTGGCCCTGCTGATCCTTGGCAACGTGCGGACTGGAGTTCGCCACGGAGGTTGGCCCGGAAGCCTGCGCATGGGGCGTAAGGGCGCCAGGTTCTGCCTCAGCAGTCTGATACCACGAGGTCAAGAAAAAGGCCGAGTCGATGAACTTCTGGATATCTGGCGTCATGGAAGCGGGGGACCTCCCTGGACGAGGCCGGATTCAACCATGCAGACCATGACAAAAGTGACGATGAAGGACTGATGGGTCTAAACCGGGAGCCTGTGGGTGCAGCGAGCGTACCTGATGTCCCTGCAGGTCAAGCGCTCCACAAGGCATGATCGACGGCACTGCCGGGAGCGAAGCCCAAGCAGGAGAAGCGCTGTCGTAACTCAGCCACCGCGAATAACAAAAAAAGATCTACCAAAGTCCGCCTCCGGGCGAGAGCAGGACTCCCTTGATCGAGACCGCATCCCCAGGCGAGGTCGCTCAACCGGAGCCTCTTCCCTGTCAACGCGTCAGAGTAGCTCTACCCAGTCACTTCGGGGGCGCCCATCCAGCTCTCGGCCAGCTTTAAAGTGCACACTCCGGCCGGTAAGGTCAACATCTTCGCCGCACCTACTAAGATTCACTACTGCAGCCGCAGGAAAGAAAATGCCGTTAGGGAATTGTGTGTTCGCCACGAAACCGTAGGTTCCTTTCCACGAAATCACCTGGCCCGCCTGCAGACTTTCATTGTCATTTGTCTCGCCATCGTCCGGAACCGTGGATTGGTAATAGCGGATCAACTCTTCCGCTTCGCTCCTAATCAGTGGATTGCTGGCGCGGAGGAGCCGGCGTAGGCATCCCGGGAGCCTTCAACTCTCGGCCGACATCTGTAGGAAGAACTTCGCGATGGCGATTAAGAACATCGTAGGCCTCGCGCATGTCAACATAAAAAACTAATGGTTGTGTTATCTCGGCAACTGCGTCGCTTTCTCGACGCAGATTTGCGCTGGTAAAACTGGTCCCGAGAGCAATTTCATCATCCTGATGATCGAGCACGTATCTGGTAAGAATCGCGCGCATATCTGACTCGAAAGCATCCAGTAAGATATAGAGCCTTGATCGAGTCATGCGAGCATGGTTCAACATCTGATCGCCTCCCAGGAACAGTGCGACGGGACTGGTGACTAATCGCTACCAACCTATACACGATGGTCATACTAGGGCCACTCTGTCAATAGAAGTATGGACTCTGTTGTTACGTTCCATTGGAACTGATGTCCGCTTCAACGAGAGGGGGGCAAATGCTATTCGGCTGTCCTGATACTTTTTTTGGGACGGCCGGAAATGATCGGCGGGATAATCGCTCAGAGCTGAGGCGTTCTCCGAAGCCGCAGGGGACGTACTGGGCATTTTGCCGTCTCGAGCTGCTGCATGGGACAGAAGCTCGGTGACCGTGATAAAGGCGACGGCGAGGTCGGCGGGGGCATGGTAGCCGTTCTGTCTCAACCAGGGGCAGGACTACCTGGCTCGCGGGGACGCCGCCGCGGTGTCATGGCTGTCTGCCTTTACTAAGGGGAGTCGATCAAAGTGTCGAGCACGGTTCCCCTTGTCAAGCAGCAGATTCCTTGTCCAGAAGCGGGCAGAGTTGGGTGACGTAGTTGCGGCTGGCATCGATCATGATGACCGCCAGCGGGATACCGGTGGCGTGGTTGATCAGGTGGTGCTTGGTTCCGTCCGCCCGCGATCGACCAGCGACGGCCGGTCTGCGACCCCCTTCAACGCCCTGATCTACGTGGTCCACTGCCGCCCGCGAGAAGTCGAGCACGTCCACGGTCCATAGCCGATCCAACAGCACCTTGTGCAGGCGCTGGCACGCGCCGGAGGCGTCTCACCCGTTCAGCCGCTGCTAGCCTTCGTCGAGGCGTTGCGGGCGTTCGGGGGCGCCGGGTGAGGTGCTGACGGACAACGGCAAGCAGTTCACCGCGCGGTTCGGTCATGGCGGGGAGGTGTTGTTCGACCGGATCTGCCGGGACAACGCCATTGTGCATCGGCTGACGCAGCCGCGTTCACCGACGACGACGGGCAAGGTGGAGCGTTTCCACCAGACGATGCGCCGCGAGCTGCTGGATGACGCCGGCCCGTTCGAGGACCTGGCAGCCTTCCAAGCAGCACTCGATGCGTGGGTGGAGCATTACAACACTGTCCGGCCGCATCAGAGCCTGGACATGGCGGTTCCCGCTGACCGGTTCAGTCCGGTGGGTGCTGCGGAGCGGGAGCTGCTGCCGCTGCGCCTGCCGCGATCCTGATCGCCGCGCCGGATCCGGCTCCTGCTGCCGACGCCGCTGCTGCAACGTCCAGGCGAAAGAGCAGCGACGAGGACATGCCGGTGGCCGGGCGGTCGACGAGTACGGCGGTGTCGTAGTCGGGTGGGCCGGTCGAGTTCGAGCGGGTGGTGCCGGCCAGCGGCAATCTGGGGGTGGCGGGCAAGCAGTTCTGGCTGGGGCCGGCCCGCGCTGGTCAGGTGCTCACGTTCTGGGCGGATGTGAACGTGATCCATCTGCTGGTGGGCGGGGTGCGGTTGAAGAGCCTGCGTTCGCATCTGTCGACCAGTGATCTGGCCCGGTTGTTCGCCGATGGTGGCCGGTCGGCGGGGCCGTCGCCGCTGCCGCAGGCGGAGAACGACGCGGTGGTGGAGGTGGAGCGGACGGTGACCAAGTCCGGCATGGTCAGCCTGGCCGGCCGGTATCTGCTGGCTGCGGAGATTCTGGGCGGGCGCCGGGTCACCGTCTGGATCGAGGAGAACACGCTGATGTTCCTCGATCCGGAGTCCCGGCAGCTGCTGCGGGTCCGGCCGAACCCGCTGATCTGGGCCAAGCGCTGCCCCGTGGTACGCGTCCGAGAGCACTCGTGCATCTGTGCGCAGCCGATGTACGAGCTGTGCACTGCGGCGGGTCTGTGCTTCGTCCGGCGCTTGTCTGGTAAGGGCCACAAGACCGTGATGGAGAGTCCGTGGGTGTCGGCTCAGGCCGGGCGGCGGTTGTGGTTGCAGATCATGCAGGGTCAGGCTCGTTGATCTGCTGCCCCGGTGACCTGTTCGTCGTAGGCGCCGGCGGTCTCATCCGGTGGAGCCTGGCCGGTGCGAACTCGGCAATCGAAGGCGAGCCCACTGTTGGCGTAGAGATCGGCCAGTGTCTCATCCCAGGCGTTCAGGGGGTGCAGTGTGTCGGTGTCGCCGCGTTGCCGCGAGCGGTGTCCGCAGGCATCGCGGGGTATCCACGGAGGATGGGCGTAGTGATCTACTGTGGCGCGACTATGGAGCCCTTGCCGGGCTTAGTCGTGATCAGTTCCCGGTTCCTGAGGTCCTCCATCGCCTTTCGTACGGTCACACGGGCGACGTCGAACTCCTCCTGAAGTTTCACCTCGGAGATCAAGGTGAGCGGCGGATAGGTGCCGTCGTCGATGCGTTCTGCGACGACGTTCGCTATCTGCTCCCACTTGTAGAGCCTGGGGTCCCACTCGATCACAGGACGACCATACGTGTTAGTGGACTTTCCGACATAGAACAGGCATGGCTAAGAAGTCTATAGACAGGGTAGGACAGGTTAAGTTAGGTTGAGCGGCATGGCGTTGGTGGGCGCCAGTCCACAGCTCCTCTGGGTGAGGCTTGTGCGGTGCGCTCCAGGCCGCCGCCCAGGGGAGCGCACGAAGCGACTGAGGATGGCTCCTCGCTCACCAACGCCTGTTCATCGATAGCGATCGCCGCGGGGCGCCGTGGGTGCGACGTCGGGGATCGTTCGTCAGGAAAGAGGGTGAATTCCTGTGGTGGACGATGACGGTTTCCACAGCACGCACCCCGCTCCGCCGGGTCCGGACGCGGCGCCTGTGCGGTGGAGGCTGGTCAAGCGGCGTCCGGATCCGGCCCGGGTCCGGGGATACACCTGCGAATGCCTGTCGCTGGTCTTCGAGGACTGTCGGGCCGGCGGGCTGGGGTTCATCCGGCGGTACGACTGGTCCGTCGACCCGTGCGTCATCACCGAAAGCCCACGAGTGAAGGTCGGCGAGGCCGAAACGCTGTGGCGCCAGGTCATCAGCGGGCAAGTGAGGTAAGCCGTCGCCACCGCTCCAGGCGGTCGCCGAAAACTGCCCGTACCCCTGGCACCAGAAGAGAAGCACTGTCCGGAAATACCGGCCTGCCCGCACAAGGCGGACAGGCAGAAGGAGGAACACTTCGATGCGTACGAGCACCAAGCAGAACGACCAGTCGGCCCTCGACCTCATCACCCACTCCCCGGACGGGGAATCGCGCGGAACCCCCTTCCGGGCCGGCGACTTCTTCCCCATGTCCCCGACCGAGCACATCCTGTCGGCCGCCGGCACCCCGGCCGGCGAAGCACGCCCGTGGGGTCTGCGTCACCTCGTCGCGCCGACACCCGTCGCCGCCGGTAACCACGGGGGCGGCCGCAGCAACGAGACCAGTGAGACCAGCAGCGACGGGACCGCCCCCAGCGAGGAGCAGGTCAAGGACTGACATGACGCACACCGTCCTGATCATCACCGACGACGCCGACACCGCGGCCGAACGCGTCGCAGCCGAGCTGGCCGGCCGCGGGGTCCCCGTCGTCACTCTGGACACCGCCGACTTCCCGGCGCACGTCTCGATGACGGCTCACATCGAGACGGGTCGCCGCGGTTGGTCGGGCGTCGTCGGTACGGTACGCGGCGAGCTCGACCTGGCCGGCGTGGGCGCGATCTACACCAGGCGCCCGACCCAGTTCCGGATGGACGAGCGGATGTCGTCCCCGGAGCGCGCCTTCGCCTATGGGGAAGCGCGTTACGGGTTCGGCGGCGTGCTGGCCGCGTTGCGGCAGAGCGGCTGCCTGTGGGTCAATGATCCGATGGCCGCGATGCGGGCCGAGTACAAGCCGATCCAGCTCGTCACGGCCGCTCGCGTCGGGCTGAACGTACCGAAGACGATCATCACCAACGATCCTCAGCGGGCGCACGCGTGGGCGAAGGAGCTCGGTAAGCCGTTCGTCTACAAGGCGGTCGGTGGCATCTGGCATGCGGACGAGGGCCAGGTGCGGATCATCTACACCAAGCCCCTGGATGACCCTGATGAGCTGCTCGATCCGGCTCTGGCTCGTACCGCGCAACTGTTCCAGGAGTGGGTCGACAAGGCGTACGAGGTGCGGGCGCTCGTGATCGGCGCCCAGGTGCTCGCGGTGCGCATCGACAGCGCCAGCGAGCAGGGCACGATCGACTGGCGCAGCGATTACGACTCCCTCACGTACGAGCGCGTCGACCTTCCCGACGAGATCAGCGATCGGCTGGTGGAGCTGCACGAACGGCTGAATCTGGTGTACGGCGCCGCCGACCTGATCTGCGACCCGCAGGGCCGCTACCACTTCCTGGAGACCAACCAGAGCGGGGAGTGGGGCTGGCTCAACCAGAAGGCGGGCCTGCCCGTGCCGGAGGCGCTGGCTGACGTGCTGCAACTGGGCCCGGCATGGGCACGGTGATGCCCCCGGACGGTCTCACGTTCGACGACCTGATCGCGAAACTGGTCGCCCACCTGCGCAATCGAGGCTCGCTGACGGAGGCGAGGTGGGAGGAGGCGCTTCGTGCGGTGCCCAGGCACCTGTTCGCGCCTGCTGCGGCATGGTTCACCTCGAATCATGCCGGCGCGCCGCGGGGCAGGTTCGCCCTCGGCGAGGATCCGGTGGGCTGGTGGACGGCGGTGTACGCCGACACGTCCATCATCCTGCAGACCGACGACGGGGCCGGCGACCCGCTCAGCGGGAAGGGACTTTTCTCGTCGTCGGTCTCGGCCCCCGGCATCCTGTTTCCCTTCCTGGAGCTGCTGGCTCCGCAGATGGGTGATCGCATCCTGGAGATCGGGACGGGCTCCGGGTGGACGGCAGGTCTGCTGTCGTGGGCTGCCGGAGCGAACGGGGTCGTCTCCATCGAGGTCGATCCCGAGGTGGCGACTCGGGCCGCGGCCAATCTCGGCGAGGTCGGGTGCGCCGCTCAGCTGGTGGTCGGTGACGGAACCAAAGGCTGGGCCGAGCGGGCGCCGTTCGATCGGGTGCATGTGACCGTGGGTGTGTCCGACATCCCGATGGCCTGGATCGAGCAGACCAGGCCGGGCGGTGTCATCGTGCTGCCCTGGCACGCCGGCGGGCTGGTCGGGCACCAACTGCGCCTGGAGGTGCTGGACGAGACCACGGCGGTCGGTCGCTTCCACGGGACGGCCAGCTACATGATGCTGCGCGAGCAGCGCTTCAACACCCGATGGAACGGTCACCATCACGAGGCGGCACACCGCTCCACGACGAAGGTCCACCCTCGGATCTTCTGGAACATGGACCTGGGGGCGCTACTGCTGTGCCAGGCGCTGGTTCCTCGGGTCGGCTGGTACGACGTCTGCGAGGATGGTGAGGACTCGCTGCTGCTGTACGAGCTGGACGACCACACTGGCGAAGGTTCATGGGCGGCCTGCGATCGAAAGCCTGGAGCGGCCGAGGGGGAGGTGACGCAGTACGGTGAGCGGCGGCTTTGGGATGAGTTGTCGTCCGCCTATCGGGAGTGGGTCTCGCTCGGAAGGCCCGGCTACGACCGGTTCGGGCTGACAGTCGATCCGGACGGCACCCACCTGTGGCTTGATCGTCCCAGCGCCCGGAAGTGGCGGGTGCGGACCTGACGAGCATCGAGGCCCGCGCGGCTGACCAGTAAGGCGACTGGCTCCGGTAACCGGGCAGGCCACCCGCTCCTGGGCTGAGTGGCCGGTGACGTTCGTCATCGGCCCTCGATGAAACCATGCGGCTGTGTCCGGAGAGCTGGGTCAGACTGTTATGGCGGAGGAGGTAATGTCACGCTCCGTGCTGGATGTCTAGAGTTCGATACATGGCAGATGGTCCCCGGATGACCTTGCAGACGATGCTGGTGCTGCGAGTACTGCTGTCTGATCCAGCTCAGCGCCGTTACGGCCTGGAGCTGTGCGAGCGGACCCGCCAACACCCCGGCACGGTCTACCCGATCCTGGCCCGGCTGGAGCGCGACTTCGGCTGGCTTGAGCGTCACGAGGAAGCTCCGGCCGAGCACCTCGCCGAGGGACGTCGGGCTCGCTACTACTATCTGCTGACCGACGAGGGCGCGGTGAAGGCGCGTGCCGCTCTCGACCGAGCTGAGCGGTCACGCGCGTCCCGCTGATCCTGCTGTTGGGCTGGGTAGTCCTGGAGATCGGATGGAGTGGCCTCGGCGACGCGGTCGTCTCTTGTTCTTCACGCCAGTGTCGACTACGCCTTCGCGAAGCCAGTGCCCGGGTTGCGCATTCAACGGCGCTGAAACCGGCGCCCCACCTGCATGGCCGGTACGACGACGAGCACCGCGACGTGCCACCAGAACAGTCCGTCGAGCACCACCTTCAACCAGTCGACACTCGTCTCCAGCGCTGCTGGATCGGACCTCATCGCATCGATCGCGGCCATGGTGTCGGCAGTGGCGTAACTGTCCAGCCACCCCCAGGGATAGCCCAGTCCGCGATGGTAGCCGAACATGCAGCACACGTCCTCGCGCACCACCAGCATGCTGAGGAACAGCCCGGCAAGCGTCAGCGCCGTGATGGCCAGCCAGCCGATCCGGCCTATACGGCGTGAGGTGATCGCGACCCACACCAGTAGCGCGCCGCCCAGGCAGAGCGCCGTTCCGAACGCGATGTAGTGGGTCTGCGCCCCGGATCCCATCAGCGCGAGAGCGCCGACGAGGATGCTTGCCGTGCCGAAGAGACCGCATGCCCGTAAGCGCATGCCGCTCAGCATGCCAGGCGGCGCGCCGCCCGCGGGCCGATGATCCACAAGTTAGCCGTACGCTGCC
Organism: Nonomuraea sp. NPDC048892; assembly: GCF_040649735.1. Lineage (NCBI taxonomy): Bacteria > Bacillati > Actinomycetota > Actinomycetes > Streptosporangiales > Streptosporangiaceae > Nonomuraea > Nonomuraea sp. NPDC048892. Next base: position 102,194 of record NZ_JBEZFZ010000021.1, read on the forward strand.
TGCCGCATCGCCCGCAGTCCCTCGGCGAGCGTGTCCAGGCCGGGCGGGAGCAGGACTTGCGGTTGCCATGGGACGTCCAACGTGTCCTGGCGGCAGCTCAGGATGCCTCCGATGATCGCCGCCACGGTGTCGGTGTCTCCGCCGAGGCTGACGGCGTACCGCATGGCTTCGATCGGTTCGTCGTGAAGGGGGAGTATGTGGAGGATCGCGCCCAGAGTGTCCGAGACCTCCAGGGAGACGCCGGCGGGCGCGGGCTGCCAGGTCGTGGGGGAGGAGACGCCGAAATGAGCCAGCTCTTCCCGGGCGACGGTGACCAGGTCCTCGGTGGTGCAGCCTTCCAGGGCCCACGATCCCATGGCCGCCACGGCGCAGGCCGCGGCGATGGCTCGCGGGTCGGCGTGGGTGGTCTTGGTCATGCGTACTGCCAGGTCGCGGCGGCGGTCGGCTTCTATGGCCGGCAGGGCCCAGCCGATGGGGAGCACCCGCATCATGGCGCCGTTGGTCGATCCGCCGTCGGCGACCGGGGATCCGGTGGCCGCGAACCGCTGCACGGCTCTGCGTGTGGTGGGGCCGGCTCCGCGCATGGTGGGGAGGGCGGCGGTCAGGGCCTGGAGGAAGGCCACTTCTGAGCCGCCGGTTTCGAGCAGGTTGTGGGCGAGCAGGATGAGTTGTTCGGTGTCGTCCGAGGTGCTGCCGGGGGGCCAGCCTCTCTGAGCGGTGAGCGTGTCGGTCAGGTGGATGTCCTGGGGTGGTTTGCCCTCCCAGGGGACGCCGAGCGCGTCGCCGCAGCAGAAGCCGGTGAGTCCGTTGAGGATGCGGTGGGCCGGTGGGACCGCCTGGTCCGGGAACAGTCGGGTGAGGATGCCGAAGCCGTTCCATGCGATGGCGCGGCGGCCGCGGTCGGCGTACCGGACGCGCTCGCGTCCGTGCGTGAGGCGGGCCAGGGAGAGGCAGGCGGAGACGACGTCGTACGGGGTGCCGTGGTGTTCGAACTCCCGCAACGCCTGGACGGTCAGCTGCTGGGCCTTCGTGTGGTCGCCGTCGGCCCGGTGGACATCGGCTTCGCTGTGGGTGACTCTCGCGGCGAGCAGGTCGTCGCCGAGGTCTCGGGCTATGTGGCCGGCTTCTGCCAGGGTTTGGGCGGCTTCCTGCTCCAGGCCCAGGCCGCATTGGGCTCTGCCGAGGCCGTGAAGGGACTGGGCGATTCCGCGGGCGTCTTTTGCGGCTTTGCGGATGGTGAGGGCTTCGGTTTGGTTGTTCAGGGCGGTTTGCCAGGCGCCGGTGGCTTCGGCGATCAGTGCGGCGGTTTGGAGCAGGTCGGCGTGCAGGGGCTGGTCGGTGACGTCTTCGAGGGCTTGGTTGATGAGGGTGTCCGCGCGTTCCAGGTCGCCGGAGAAATACTCGATCTCGGCCAGGAGCTTGAGCCAGGGTGCCTGGTCGGTGGTGGTGTTCAGGCCCTCGGTGGCGTGCTGGCGTCCTGCTGTGAAGCGGCCTCGGTGCAGCTCGATCTCGGCCAGGCGGAACAGGAAGCTCTCCCGGGCGTCCTCGTCCGTGAGGGCCAGGGCGGCGTGGGCCAGGTGCTCGGCCTGATCGAGGTCGCCTCTGTAGAAGGCGATCTCGGCACGTACGAGTACGGCGTACGCGGAGCTGAAGGGGAGGCCGTCGATCAGGGCTTCGGCCTGGGGCCAGTTGCCGAGGGCGAGGTGGGCTCTGGCAACCCGGTACAGGCAGGGGCCCTTGTCCCCGTCTATGCGCAGGTCGGTGAGGAGGTTGGTCAGGGTGCGGCAGCGGTCGAAGCGGCCGGTGGCGAGGCTGCGGTCCATGAGCGCGATCCAGGCGGCCACTGCCTGGTCGGGGTCGAGGTGGCTCAGGTGGTACGTGGCTTCTAAGTCGGCGGTGAACTCCTGGCGTTCGCCGTAGTGCCTGGCCAGGGCTTCGTGGGCTTTGCGTACCTCGTCGGGGCGGAGGTGTTGGAGTGATCGGCGCAGGATGGGGTGCATGGCGTACGCGCTCGTACCCCCAGGTAGCGGTGAGATGAAGGAGAAGGCCGTCAGCCTGGCGAAGGCGGTGGGGTCGGAGGGGAAGCCGAGGGCTTGGCCGAGGTGGTGGAAGGTGTCGGCGGTGAAGGCGCGGCAGGCGCTGACGGCGAGGATGCCGTGCTCGGCATCGGCGGGTAGCCGGCGGGCGAGGTCGTGCTCCCTGTCGATCAGGGGCCCCTCGGCGGCGAGTGCTACGTCCGTACAGAGGCTGAGGGAGTAGGGGTGCACCTCGCCGGGGGCGGTGGAGGCGTGGGTGACGAGTGCCGTCCGTACGGCTGGATCCGTGATGCCGGCCAGGGTGAGGTAGCGGGTGGCGTCGGCGGTGGTCAGGGGGCCGACCAGGCGGTGATCGACGTACTGCTCGGGGATGGGGAAGAGGGGAGCGGACGGCCACGGCGGGCGGGTGCGGCCCGCCACGACGGCGACGATGCCGGCGCCCAGGTCGAGCTGGCCGAGCAAGCAGCGCAGCCACTCGTCGCGCATCGGCTTGTCGGTGTGGAACAGGTCGTCCGTGTCGCCGAAGAACGCCTCGTGGGTGTCGAAGAGCAGCACGATCCGGTCATGCTCGGCGGCGGCGTCGTTGAGGTCCTTGGCGAACAGCTGCGGCAGCTCGTACAGAAGGTCGGGCTCGGGGACGAGGGCCAGGATGTGGTCGGCGTCCTCGTGGGAGAGGCGGCGTTGCGTGCGACGGCGGGTGAAGGTCTCGTCCATGCGGGAAGTGAGCATGTGCCGGCCGCCGCGCAGGATCGGCAGCGTCAGTAAGGCGTCGGCGATGTCGAGCGCGGTGTCGACCTCGCTGCTTGGGAACAGCTCGCGGATGCGGTGGGCTAGGTCGAAGCCCAGTTTGTGCAGGTACGTGATGGCGGCGAAGTCGAAGCGTGGGGTGGCGATGCGGGGGGCGAGCTGGTGTTTCAGCATGAACAGTGCCGAGAACGCCTCCAGCGGCCGGTCCTCGCTCGTCGGCTGGGCGCCGAAGTCGATCCTGGCCACGGGCACCGGGCGGCCGTGCTCGGCGAGGCGGTCGAGGAGTTCGGTGTCGGGGGTGTCGCGGATGTCCGGCCAGTGGTCCTCGGTACGGAGGCAGGCCCGGGTTTCCAGGTGGCGGAGGAGCAGGGACTTGCCGATGCCGTCGGGGCCGTGGAGGTAGAGCATCCGGTCTGGGGGTGGGTCGTCGTTGATGAGGGTGACGATGTGGCGGGTCAGCTTGAAGCGGTTGACGAACCGGTCGAGTGCGACAGCTGAAGGGGGTGTGTCCTCGTGGAAGATGGGCACGGTCAGCTCTGTATGTTTCTGAGTAGCAATGTGGTATCCCGTCCCAGGTAAACGAGCTGAATCAACGGGGGCGTACGGCTCAGGTCTGATCACGCGAGCCGCCGTTAGGGACGTTTTACACTGCGCCGCAGAACGTTTCCACCTGGTTGGCTCAATCGCTCAACCGCATTCGAGGGATGAGCTTTATGAGGTGGGCTTTCTTGCCAATCCTGGCTGAGTGGCATATGTCGAACTTCGACACGACACGATCGAACGCCCAGGCGGGGACCTTCTCCATGCGCGATCACCTACATCCTGTGGATAACTCACCGTACGAGCTGATCACCAGAAGATTTTACCTAGCCTTCGTTCCCAGAAGCGTCCAGCGATTGCCCCGCTTTTATCCCTACTTGGTCCATTTCACCCGCGCATCCCTGGGCGGAAGAACACACCCCGTGGAGGAAAGATTCACACCCGCCGTGGTTCTCCGGCATCCGCACTCGTCCAGACGTATGTCACTGTGCTCATCAACAGGCCCGGCGTCGTCGAAAGGCCGACCCGGGATCCCCTATCTCACCTGGTAAGGGAAGGATGTGCGTGAACTCAGAAGCACAGTTCCTCGAGCTGGTGCAACGCATCGAGACGCTTGAGACGAACACCCGCGCCGACGCGGAAACCACCGCGATCGGCTTCCACCTGGTGCTGACCGAGCTCGCCGAACTCCGCGCCGAGATCGCCGACCAACGCACCGAGACACGACAGGACTCCGCCGCCCTCGGCGACGAACTCGGCGGCCTCCGCTGGCACATGCACGACCATTTCACCGCTCTGCATCGCGAAAACCTGCACTGGCTCATCACAGTCCAACAACTCATCAACCTGGCCAGACAGGAACCAACCCACAACTAAACCCATAGGCCTGGTCTGAAACCGTTCAGACCGGGCCTTTCTGAAATACGGCATCGCGCTCGTCGGCTCAGCCCGGCCGCTCCACCGCGCGGGCGCCGGTGAGGAGGCGAGCCTGTCGCGACGGAAATACACTGGCCGATCGTGGGCTGGATCGAGCGGGTCGCCGAGATCCGGCGCTGGAGCAGGGGCGGCGAGCGTGCCCCGCACAAGCCCCTCCTTCTCCTGTACGCCCTGGGCCGCTTCCAGCGGCAGGGCGACCGGCCGATTCCGTTCAGCGCCGCCGAGGCCGAGCTGAGGAAGCTGCTCAAGGAGTACGGCCCGCCGCGTGACACCAGCCCCGGTTATCCCTTTCATCACCTGACGAACGACGGCCTCTGGCTGGTCGAGACCCGTCACGGCGCCGGCAGCCCGGGACCGGAGCTGGGGCGACTGCGCGACAGCGAGGCCGCCGGTCGGTTGCATCCCGATCTGGCCCGGGCGTTGTCGGAGGAGCCCGGTCTGCTGGGGCGGATGGCCCGGTATCTCCTGGATGCCAACTTCGCGCCGTCCCTGCACCAGGACCTGTGCCTGCTGGCCGGGCTGGATCTGGAGACGGCCGCGACCGTCCCGGATGTCATGAAACGCCGTGATCCCCGTTTTCGGGATCGGGTGCTCATGGCGTACGAGTACTGCTGCGCGTTCTGCTCCTATGACGGCTGGTTGGACGGCGCGGTGGTGGGGCTTGACGCGGCGCATGTGCGGTGGTGGGCGTTCGACGGGCCTGATGAGGTGGCGAACGGGCTGTGTCTGTGCGCGATCCACCACAAGCTGTTCGACAAGGGGGTTCTCGGGCTGACCGGGGAGCGGGTCATCGCCGTGTCGGCGAAGTTCGTGGGGCGGTCGCAGTCTGCCCGGGACATGGTGCTTTCTCTGGCAGGTCGGCCCGCCAGATCCCCTCAGCCTGGTCTGGACGAGGTCGAACAGGACCATATCGACTGGCACAGCCACCAGGTGTTCCGCACGCCCCCTCGCGGGTGAGCAGGGCAGGCGCGAGAGTGCGAGGTGGCTCAGGGGGACTTGTTCTTGCTCATCAGGCTGGTGACGCCGACCAGGGTTCCGCCTCCCGCTCCCAGCCCCACGATGAGGGCGCTCGGCCAGGTGGCTCCGTCGGCGAGCATCAGGCCGGTGATGATCGCCGTGGCGATGATCCCGCACAGGACGGTGAGGATGGTGCGTTCAGACAGCACTGCTGCCTCCAGCGAGCAAGGAACGGGTGTCGCAGCCGGATGGAGGCTGCACGGCGTCAGGGTGGTTGGCCATACGGTCCCTTCTGTCTCTTGAGTCGCATCCGTACGAAGATGTCGCTCAGGACATAGGCAGCCACATCCGCATAACCCTCGCGTGAGACGCCAAGAAGATTTTTCCCAACAGAACGGGGGAAAGTCGCCGCGGGCTGCCTAGAGCAGATACGTACACCCTCAACCATGTCCCCCGGACCGTGGCTGTTCCCGCGGTCCTCAACTCCTCGAGGGGAGCGGGTATGTCGATGGCCCACGAACAGCCCGGCCCAGGCTGCGCCGGCGATGACGGTGAGTCCTGTGGTCAAGCGGTGCCGACGTGGGAAGACGATGGAGGCGGCAGGAACGACGAACCGGCCGTTGAGGAGTTGGCGTCCCCGATCGATAGTGAGTTGGTCGCGGACGCAGAGAGGCAGCTTGCGGACGATGTTGAGCCCGAGAGTGAGCAGGTGCGGCGGGCGCAGCTGGAGAACGATCACAAGATCGTGATGTTGCTGCGGGAGGACCTGGCGGCAGGTCGCCGTGACCGTTTCGACAGGGTGGCCGAGCAGCTGGTCATCTACAGTTTGCCGATCTTGGGGATGTGGGTGGCACGAGGGGAGATCTTCGCGAAGGTCAACCAGCGGCGGGAGCAGGCGAACCAGATCCGGGCCGGTAAGGGGAAGAAGCCGCTTCCGAAGGTCACGCGCGACTCGATCGATTGGCGGGCGTGGGATCGGGACGAGGTCGAGGAGTTCGTGCACGATCTTGCCGGGGAGGGCGTGGAGAGGTTCCGCCGGGCTGTTGAGGAAGGCCGGTGCGATCCGCGCCGGGGCGCGTCCATGCGTACGTACTTCATCGGCGGATGCCTGTTCGGGTTCGAGAAGGTTTACCGCCGCAGGTGCCGGCAGCAGCGGGTGGAGCGCGCGGTAGTGGCCGCGGGGCTCGCTCATGACGTCGCGGCGTGGGAGCCGGTAAGGCAGCTCGCTCTCACCCCCGGACCGGAGCATCAGGTCATCGTGCGCGACGAGATCTCCCGCGCCATGGCACAGATCGTGGCACCCGAGATGCATGAGGTCCTGTGGTACACCGCGCTCGGCTACACCCAGCAGGAGGCCGCGGAGCTGGCGGGCCTCACCCCGAAGGCGGCTGAGGGCAGGCTGAGGCGGGTTCGGCAGAAAATCGGCAGGAGACACACGGCCGCGCAGACCACGACAGATTCCGATGACGCGGAGAGGTGACGGTCATGAGTCAGACAGAAGACCGGTGGACCCCACGGGCACGCGTAGAACCTGCCGGGCCCGAGGCGCATGCCCGAGATGAACTGGACGATCTGCTGGAGGGATCGTCGCTGGGCAGCCCGGTGGTCAAGCGGATCCAGTCGCTGGTTCCTGCCAGGACAGCTCGGCGGGCCCTTGCCCGCCGCTCCTCTCTCAGCGCCGGATTCGACGTCAATGAACTGGTCTCCCGGATTCTGGCGGCGATGTGCCGGCAAGCCTTGGCGCATAGAACCGGTGCGCGACTTGCCGGGGGGCAGGCGACGGGTGATCTGTGGTGGCTCAGGCATTCGACCTGTCCGGGGAATCTCTGGCAATCGCCGGGTGGCATTGTTCTGGGGATGCCACCGCGGATGCGCGCCGCGCTGAGAGTGATCGAGCAGCCGGGTGGGCCGGATCGGGTTCTTCGTCAACTGGTGCATGAAGGCGCTCTGGACGAGGTTCGCGATGATGTCGCCAGGCGGATCGCGTTGCTCGCGGCGGCGCTCATGGATGATGCGCCGCCGGGACTTCTGCGGGCGTACGCGGTGGTGCTGGAGCTGAAATCACCTTTAGAGCCTGTAGAGCCGGTGGAACTGGGGGAACGACCGCCGCTCATCGCGAACGAGGCGGGGCGCGAGGGTCGGCGAGGCAGGGAGCAGAGCGCGAAGGGATCAGTTCGACGCACGTCGTTTCCAGTGGAAGATCCGCGACCAGCGCGCAGATATTTCGCGGCACACGACAGACACGTCGGCGGCCCACCACCCTTCTCTACTTTCCTGCAGATCGCTCGGCCGGGGCGATTCTCCGACCTCCTCCGCTTCATCCTCAACCGTCATGACGAGTCCGATCCGTCATGCGCTCCGCACGCCGGGACCGGTCCAGACCTCGTCCATCCCGGTTTACTGAGCTGCTTTTCGTATGACGCGGGTAAGTGGTACCGCTCATTCCGGCGAGCCGTTCATCACCGCCTGCAGAGCGAAGCATGGACGCGCTGCCCGGACTGTCAGCACGAGTGGGCCGTCGGTTGGCCGTCGTCCACGATCAACGTGCAGGCTGCTCGGCACATGCTCACCAGTTGCGCGCCGACCGGCCTCGGCAGGATGCCCGAGTTGACGCCGCACCGTCTGCTCCTTGCGCTGGGTCATCAACCAGGGCTCATTGATTTTTCGCTTCGGGATCTCCGCGGGCTGTTGGTGAGAGTGGGAAACCGAGAGCTTCTGGACCGCCTGCTTCGACAGCGCGTACGGAAGAGAGAAGAAGCGGCGGTCACCGAAGCAGCAGAAATGGCGGCGTCTTCATGTTCCGCTCCCGCACGCCCTGCTGATGGCACCATGCCCCGCGACAGTTCGTGTTCGAGATGTTCCGATCAGTCGTCGCGGGGCGGGGTCGCTTAGGTCAGAAGTATTTCGAGGTCAGGTCAGTGGTGGGCCAGGAGGAGACCTTCACCTTGTTCATGTCGTCGTCGATGGTGTCGTAGTCGAGGGTGCCGCTCTCCTCGCGCCGGTTGAACAGCACGGCGTAGCTGAACCCGTTCTGCAGTCGCGCCAGATAGGAGAACGTGCCCGGCATCGAGCCGTTGTGCCAGGTGTTGAGGTGGCCGGTGACCTGGCGGCACCACCAGCCGCCGCCGTACCAGGAGCCGTATTCGTTGACGCCGATCTCCGGCTTGGCCACCAGTTTGGCGATCGAGGTCGAGCTGAGCACGGTGCCCGGCCGGTCGAAGGCGAGGGTCCAGCGGACCAGGTCCACGGCGGAGGCCAGCCAGCCGCCGTTGGCGTCCTGGTTGGGCATGTTGAAGCCGCCGTAGGGGTAAGGGACGGTGGTGCCAGACGTGTCGAGGACTGTCTTGTTCGTGTACTGCGACTCGTAGCTGACCTCGCCGGTCGCGGCCTCGCTCTTGAGGCTCTTGCCGAGTCGCATCCGGGTGATGCCGAGCGGCTGGAGCAGCTTGGTCTTGATGTACGTCTCGTACGGCTGCCCCGAGACCTTTGCGATGATGCGGCCGAGGAGCATGTAGCCGTAGTTGCTGTAGACCATCTTGCTGCCTGGGGCGAAGTCGAGCTGGCGGGCGGTAGCGTACCGGATGATGTCGTCGTGCCCGATCGGCAGCGGCACGTCGAGCGTGGCCGAGATGGTGTGGTCCAGCCAGAGCTGGTCCTTGGAGGCGTCGCGGTCCCAGCCGCCGAGGTGCTGCATGAGGCGGAGTACGGTGATCTGCCCCATCCGGGCGTCGGCCGGGGTGAGGCCCAGTACCTGGGTGACCTTGGCCGACAGGCTCAGCTTGCCGTCCTGCACCAGGCGCATGATGGCGGCCGAGGTGATGTTCTTGCTCAGGCTGGCGATCCGGAACAGCGACGTCGGCGAGGGGATGGTCGGCGTCCTGGAGTAGTCGTCGAAGCAGTAGCCGCGCGCGAGCAGGATCTTGCCGTTCTTCATGACGGCCAGCTGCGCTGCTCTGATCTTGCGGTCCAGCACGAACTTCTTGACCACGTTGTCGAACCCCGCCAGTTGTGTGGGCGCGGTTCCCGACACGCGGACGACAGGGGCGGGGGCCGCCTGTGCCGGTCGTGCGGCGATCAGCGTCGCCGGTGCCGCCGCTAGGAGGGCTCTGCGGGAAAGGCCGGTCACTTATGCCCCTTAGGTCACATCCGATACGTGGATCACACATCTTACGGAGATCAGGGGCTTGGACGAAGCGCGTCGGCGGGGCCCAGTGATCGGGCCCAGTGATCGGGCCCAGTGATCGGGCGCAGCGGTCGGCCGCGCCCTTGCTCCGCCCTGCGGGTGGGTCTTCGCACGCACGGAACACGCAATGCCCGCTATATGTCCGGTTGTTGTCCTGGGGTGGTCGCGATCGACGAGTCATCATCCGCAGTAGAGGAAAGTCGCGATGCGACGAGCGGCACGGGTGATGCGAAGTCACTGCTCGGTTCGGGTGTGACCTGAAGATTCGGACCAGGAACGAGGCTCCATGCGCTCTGCATTGAAGAAGCTCTGTCTGGCCACGGCGGCGGTCATGATGATGGCCTTACCGATCACGACCGGCACGGCGTACGCCGCCGACACGGCCTTCAACGTCAAGACACAATGGCTGGCGGAATGGGCGGTGCGCACGATGCCCATGGAGCTGGTACGGCGCGAGATCTGGCTGGAGGGAGACAAAGGCGATTACGGCTGGTTCACCTACGTGAATCCGCCTGCCGAGGTCTATGTCGGTGCTCCGTGCGAGACCTACACCGGACCCATCATCGAGGGAACGTATATATGGACCTCGCAGATCTGGCCGGGGCACCCCTGGGACGGGTGGTACCGGATCGACAGCTATCTCTCCCACAAGACCGGTGGCGCGGCGTACACCATCAGATGCAATTTCCGGATACCCGGTGACGGCGATTACACGTGGGGCAGTGCTCTCGATCCACACTTCTGACCAGTGGATGTTCACCTGCCTCGATCCACACGTGGAAGGCCCCGGACAGCGTGGTATCCGGGGCCTTCCACGTGCCCGGCCCCGCCAGGTGAAGGCGCGGTCAGACCTGGGCCTGGCCGCCGTCGACGAACCATTCGGCGCCGTTGACGAAGCTGGAGGCGTCCGAGGCGAGGAACGTCGCCACCGTGGCGATCTCGTCCGGGTGGGCGATTCTGCCGAGCGGTACGATCGAGGCGAGCCGCTGGTAGTCCGGGCCCGCGGCGCTCTCCAGGCCCGGGGTTTCGGTCGGGCCGGGGCTCAGGACGTTGACCCGGAAGTTCCGTTCCCGTGCGCTGAGTGCCCAGCTGCGTACCAGGTTGCGGATCGCCGCCTTCGACGCGCCGTAGATCTCCAGGCCCGGCCCGGCGCGCAGAGAGTTGGTCGAGCCGATCACGACGATCGAGGCGCCTTTCGACAGCAACGGCAGGGCCTTCTGGACGGTGAAGATCGTGCCCTTCACGTTCGTGTCGAAGGTGGCGTCGACGACTTCCTCGGTGATCTCGCCGAGGCGCTGCGCGACGGCGCTGCCGGCATTGGCGATGAGGACATCGATGCGGCCGGCCTGCTCGCGTACGACCGAGTAGAGGTGGTCGAGGTCGGCCTGTACGGAGACGTCGGCGCGTACTCCGGTGGCGGCCGGGCCGATCTCGGCGACGGCCGCGTCGAGCTGCTCCTGGCGGCGGCCGGTCAGGAACACCTGGGCGCCCTCCGCGGCGAACTGCTTGGCGATGGCCAGGCCGATGCCGCTGTTGGCTCCGGTGATCACCGCTACTTTGCCTGCTAGTACGTCCGTCATGATGTCCCCGATCCATGGTTCTTGACTCGTTCGTCCAGAAAGCTAGTCGTTATGGACGAACGAGTCAAGAATGGCTATGATGTGTCCATGGCACGACCCAGGAAGTTCGACGAACAGCGGGTGCTGGACACCGCTCGGGAGCGGTTCTGGGCGGGCGGGTACGCCGCCACGCGCATGGACGACATCGCCGAGGCGACCGGGCTCGGCAAGGGCAGCCTTTACGGGGCGTTCGGTGGGAAGCAGGAGCTGTTCCGCCGCGTGTTCGACGACTTCTGCGGGGCCGCCGTCGACGGTTTGAGCCGGCAGTTGAGCGGCGGTGACGAGGACGCCTACGCGCGGTTGTCCGCGCACGTGCACGCGGTGGCGGCGTCGACCGCGGCGGACACCGCCCGCCGTGGCTGCCTGCTGGCCAAGGGCACCGCCGAGCTGGCCGAACACGACGAGGCGGTGGCCAAGCGGGCGCAGGTGACCATCGAGGCGATGCGGGCGTTACTGGCGGACGACATCGCGGCCTGTCAGCGCAACGGCGACATCGCGGCGGACGCGGATCCAGGGGAGCTGGCCGCGCTGGTGCTCGCCGTACTGCGCGGTATCGAAGCGCTGGGCAAGGCCGGGGCGAGTGAGGAGACGCTGACCGGCATCGCCTCGACGGCTCTCGCCGTGCTGCCCAGGCCGCCCGCTCGCTGAGTTCGCTCGTCTCCGACGGCAGCGAGTTCCGCGGCACCGGCTGGGAACGGTCATCATCAAGATCATCGAAACCGTCGGCGCGGCAAGGAGCAGAGTAGTGTGAGGTAATGGATCGCCGCATCTATGGCGTGGAGACCGAATACGGTGTCACGTGCACGTTCCGGGGCCAGCGCAGGCTGTCCCCGGACGAGGTGGCCCGTTACCTGTTCCGTGGAGTCGTGTCCTGGGGCCGGTCGAGCAACGTGTTCCTGCGCAACGGCGCCCGCCTCTACCTGGACGTCGGCAGCCACCCCGAGTACGCCACGCCCGAGTGCGACAACCTGGTCGAGCTGGTCACGCACGACAAGGCGGGGGAGCGCATCCTGGAGGGCCTGCGCGTGGACGCCGAGCGGCGGCTGCGCGAGGAGGGCATCTCCGGCGAGGTCTACCTGTTCAAGAACAACACCGACTCGGCCGGCAACTCCTACGGCTGCCACGAGAACTACTGTGTGGGCCGGCACGGCGAGTTCGGGGCGCTGGCCGAGGTGCTGATCCCGTTCCTGGTCACCCGGCAGCTCATCTGCGGGGCGGGCAAGGTGCTGCAGACCCCGCGCGGCGCCGTCTACTGCGTGTCGCAGCGTGCCGAGCACATCTGGGAGAGCGTGTCGTCGGCGACGACGCGTTCCCGGCCGATCATCAACACCCGGGACGAACCGCACGGCGACGCCGAGCGGTTCCGCCGCCTGCACGTGATCGTCGGCGACGCGAACATGAGCGAGGCCACGATGTTGCTCAAGGTCGGCGCGACCGACCTGGTGCTGCGCATGGTCGAGGCCGGGGTGGTGATGCGCGACCTGAGCCTGGAAAACCCGATCCGGGCGATCCGCGAGGTCTCCCACGACCTGACCGGCCGGCGACGGATCCGGCTGGCGAACGGGCGGGAGGCGTCGGCGCTGGAGATCCAGCAGGACTACCTGAGCAAGGCGATCGACTTCGTGGACCGGCACGGCGGCGACCCGATCACCCACCGGGTGCTGGACCTGTGGGAACGCACGCTGCGCGCGGTGGAGACCGGTGATCTGGGCCTGGTGTCCCGCGAGATCGACTGGGTGATCAAGTACCAGCTGATCGAGCGTTACCGCGAGAAGTACGACCTGCCGCTGTCGTCTCCGCGGGTGGCGCAGCTCGACCTGGCCTACCACGACGTGCACCGCACGCGAGGGCTGTTCTACCTGCTGCAGCGGCGCGGGGCCGTGGAGCGGGTGGCGGCCGACATCAAGATCTTCGAGGCGAAATCGGTGCCGCCGCAGACGACTCGGGCGCGGCTGCGCGGGGAGTTCATCCGCAAGGCGCAGGAGAAGCGGCGCGACTTCACCGTGGACTGGGTCCACCTGAAGCTGAACGACCAGGCGCAGCGGACCGTCCTGTGCAAGGACCCGTTCCGGAGTGTGGACGAACGAGTGGACAAGCTCATCGCGGACATGTGATCGGCGTTGTTCGGCTCTTCCAGGCTGCGAGGCCTGGCTACCAGAACGGATCCTCGTACGGACGGTCTGTCATCCGGTCATAGACGCGGCGTACCCACGGCTGCCGCGCCGCCAGCCGCTTCAGCGTGCTGACGAACACGCGCCCGTCAGCGCGGAACAGTGAGGTCGGCAGCAGCGGGGGCGGGTCGTCCCGGCGAACACCGGCGGGCATCCCGTACACCTGCCGAAGCTCGTGGAACGCCAGGTAGGTCCACACGTCCGCGGCCAGCGGCACCACCGCTCCCGCGTCGCACGGCCAAAGCTCGCCGGTCTGCGGATGCCGGGGCCCCGTCACCCGCTGAACGGGCCCGGCCACAGCGACGGGCCGCACGGCGTCCGGCTCCAGCCACACCACCTGCCAGAACCCGCAGTCGTCGATGCGGCTCGCCACCGGCCGGCCACACTCGGCACAGGCGAGATTGGGCCCGTACTGCCCGTCCCAGCCACAACAGCAACCGCCCAGTTGCTCCGGGATGAAGACGGTCCCGCGAACGTCACCCGGCGCGACCCCGATCCTGTCTGGAGGTCCGGTGACGCTGTAGGTCTGTAACCGGACGCCGCCCTGCTCTTCCGGCTCGGGCTGCAGAGACCGCCAAGGCCGGCCGTCTCCGGGGTCCACCGCGTACGTCCCCGGCTCCAGCAGCCCGGAGAGCAGATCATGACCGTACTTCTGACCAGCATGATCAGGAAGCGCTACCCGCGCCACCTTCGCAGTCACCACGGCACCACACCCCGCACAGGCGAAAACGACCAATCAGCCTCCTACGCCGGAATGTCGTCATCATGTTGGCACAAATGCCGCTTTAAGTTCAGGTTCGTGAACACCTGATGATCTCGATCGGCAGTGGCGTCTGCACGATCTCCCCAGGAGGCGGCAGGTGGCTTTTGACGTGTTCGTCAGGGCAGTGCTCTACTCCCTGCCATGACAACCCTGACGAACCTTCAGCCCGCCCCTGTCATCGACGAGACCGCCCGGCTGCTCACCGAGCACTACGTTTTTCCTGAGATAGCCGAACAGCTCGCCGGCCTGCTGCGACGACGCCTCGCCGAGGGCGCCTACGACGTTGACGGTGCCGAGGAGCTCGCCCGCCTGGTCACCGCGGACCTGCAGTCCATCAACGACGACAAACACCTGAGGCTGAAGCACCACGCCGACCCGGTCTCCCCCGGAGAGGGCGCGGCGACCTTGGAGTCCATCCGCCGGGACTTCGAAACCTCGCTGGGAGGTGCGCCCCGGATGGACTTGCTCGACGGTGGAGTCGCCGTGGTGGAGCTGGCGCCGATGCTGTTTCCGCTGGACTGGGCCGCCGAACCACTGGCCGCCGCGCTCACCTTGGCCTCCCGCGCCCAAGCGCTGATCGTGGACCTGCGCGGCAACCGGGGCGGCGACCCGGACACCGTCGCCTTCGTCTGCAGTTACCTCCTGGACGAGCGCACCCACCTCAACACCATGTACTGGCGCAGGGGCGAGCGCACCGAGCAGTCCTGGAGCCTGCCGCACGTCCCCGGCGCGCGTTTCGGCGGCAGCAAACCGTTGTACGTGCTGTCCAGCGACAGCACCTTCTCCGCCGCCGAGGAACTGGCCTACGACCTGCAGCAACTCGGCCGGGCCGTGGTCGTCGGCGAGCCCACCCGCGGGGGCGCGCACCCGTGCAAGGGCTGGACCGTGCATCCCCACCTGGAAGCCACCGTCCCCACCGGCCGCGCGATCAACCCCGTCTCAGGCACCAACTGGGAGGGCGTCGGCGTGCAGCCGGACGTCCCTTGCCCTGCCGCGAAGTCGCTCGACCAGGCTCACGCCCTGGCCCTCGCCCGGCTGGCAGGCTGACGCCGGCAATCACGAGGCGTCGTGGTCGTCCATGATTCGGCGTATTTGGCTGGGTGTGCGGATCTCGATGGCGTGAGGGGGCGCTGTGTGATGATGCTTCGCGCGCCCCTCGGCCGAGGGGCGCGTAGACGCGGAGATGCGGTGAGCGGTCGAACCATCCGATCCTGCACGCCCTCATGGAGGGCTTCATCGCCACGGCGCTGGTGCTGGTCCAGCGAGCCGGCGCCGAGCCGGCTCGGTCGGGCGGTGACGGCTGGCGGGATATGCAGGTGAGCGGGCCGTCCACCCGGCTGCCCGAGGACGGTGCCACCGGGCGATGGGCGGAACTCACGGCGCGGTACGCCCGGTCGATGCCACATTGAGCGCCGGCCATCAGCGGCGACAGGTTGCGGCCGTCTCACCGGCCGTGCTTGGCCGAGCCGTACAGGGCCTGGTCGACCAGGCGTTCGGCGAGTGATTCGTCGAAGGGCACCCGCAGCACGAGCAGCCGGTGATAGCACGCCCCCCACAGCTGGTCCACGATGATGTCGAGGTCCGCGTCCTCGCGCAGCTGCCCCTGCCGCACGGCCACGCGCAGGCGTTCCCGGGCGAGTTCGCGCCGGGGCAGCGCGTAGCTCTCCGACCAGGCGCGCGCGAGGCTCGCGTCCAGCTGCGCCGCCCCGAGGAGCTCGCTGACGGGCCTCTCCGCGCCTTCCTCCTTCAGCCAGCGGACGAACGCCTTGAGCTGGGTGATCAGATCGGCGCGTACGTCCCCGGTGTCGGGGAACTCCAGCGCCCGCCGGCTCTGGGCGAAGTACGCCTCGGCCGCGAGCACGCCCGGCGACGGCCACCACTTGTACAGGGTCGTCTTGCTCGAACCCGCCTCCATCGCGACGCGGTCGAACGTCACCGCCTGCATGCCGTCCTCCAGCAGGATGCGACCGGCCGCCGCGAGCACCGCGGCGCGCACCTCCGCGGCCGGGCGGCGGCCCCGGCCGCGCCGCTGGGCAGTCTCCTCGGACATCGCCACCCCTTTTTATGGACGACTTGTTCATTTCGGTGCTACCGTCGTATGTGGACGACTTGTTCATATCCTAGCGGAGGCTCTGACATGGCGAACAACGCAGCACGCGTCGCACTCGTCACCGGCGGATCCGGCGGAATCGGCAGGGCGAGCGCGGAACGCCTGGCCGCCGACGGCTTCTCCGTCGTCGTGCACTACGGGGGCAGCAAGGACCGCGCCGAGGAAGTGGCGCAGGCGGTGACGCGCGCAGGAGGCCGCGCCGCCATCGCGGGCGGGGACGTGGCGGACGAGACGGCGATGGAGGCCGTGTTCGACGTCGCGGAACGCGAGTTCGGCGGGCTCGACGTCCTCGTCCACACCGCGGGCATCATGCCGCTCTCGCCCGTCGCGAACATGGACCTCGACACCTTCGACCGCGTCCAGCGCACCAACGTGCGCGGGACGTTCGTCGTCGACCAGCTCGCCGCCCGGCGCCTGCGCGCCGGGGGAGCGATCATCAACATCTCCACCTCGGTCACCCGGCTGCAGCAGCCGGGCTACGGCGCCTACGCCGCGTCCAAGGGAGCCGCGGAGGCACTGACCCTGATCCTCGCCCGCGAACTGCGCGGAAGGGACATCACGGTCAACGCCGTGGCGCCAGGACCGACCGCGACGCTGCTGTTCTTCGAGGGCAAGAGCCAGGAGAGCATCGACCGGATCGCCGCGCTGAACCCGATGGAGCGGCTCGGCACCCCGGAGGACATCGCCGAGGTCGTCGCCTTCCTCGCCGGGCCCGCGCGCTGGGTCAACGGCCAGGTCCTGTACGCCAACGGCGGAGCAGCGTGAAAGGGGAACCGGACATGTCCATCGTCATGATCACCGGCGCGGCCACCGGCATCGGGCGCCTGACGGCCGAGACCCTCGCCGCGGCGGGGCACACCGTCTACGCCACGATGCGCGACCCCGAGGGCCGCGACACCGCCGCCGCGTCCGAGCTCGCCGCCCTCGCCCGCGCCACCGGCGCGGACCTGCGGGTCGTCGCGCTCGACGTGACGTCGCAGGACTCGGCCGAGGATGCCGTACGGCACATCCTCGCGGACGCGGGCGGCCTGGACGCCGTCGTGCACAACGCCGGGCACCTGTACCTCGGCTACGTCGAGGCGTTCACCGACGACGACCTCGCCCGGCTACTCGACGTCAACGCGGTCGGGGCGCACCGGGTCAACCGGGCGGTGCTGCCGTACCTCCGTGAGAACCGTTCCGGAACGCTGGTCTACGTCGGCAGCACCATCCTCGTGACCACCCCGCCCTTCCTCGGGCCGTACGTGGCCTCGAAGGCGGCGTTCGACGCGCTCGCCGTGGTGACGTCGTACGAGGTCTCGCAGTTCGGCATCGAGACCTCGATCGTGATGCCCGGCGCGATCACGCAGGGCACGCGGCACTTCGCGAACGCCTCGATGGCCACGGACGAGCGCGTGAGCGCGCAGTACGCCGTGCTCGATCCGCTGGTCGAACGGACCCACGAGGCGCACGAGCAGCTCTTCGCGCCGGGGACGACCGCCGATCCGCGGGACGTGGCGGAGGAGATCCGGCGCATCCTCGCCCTTCCCGTCGGGGACAAGCCGTTCCGGTCCGTGGTGGACGCCGCGCATGCCGGGGTCGATCACGTCATGGCGTTCAGCGATCTGACGCGAGAGGCGTTCGTCCGGCGGCTCGGTTTCGGCGAGACGCTGGAGCTCAAGCCATGAGCGGCCACCGGTTACGGCAGGTGGCGGCCCTGGCGGCCCTGGCCGCCCTCGCGCTCGGCGGATGCTCGGCGCCGGCGGGTGAGACGCAGATAGCACCATCCCGGCCGGCCACCCCAAGCGCCGGCCCGAGCGTTGGTACAGCCACCCCGAGCGCCGGCGCGGTTGCGACCCTTGGCGAGCCGGTCGAGCTGGTGACCGAGCTGGAGGCACCCTGGGGGCTCACGTTCCTCCCCGACGGATCGGCGCTCGTCTCCGAGCGCATCTCCGGCGAGATCGTACGGATCCCCGCCCAGGGCGGCACCCCGCGAACGGTCGGCGTCGTCCCCGGCGTGCACGTGAGCTCGGAGGGCGGCCTGCTCGGCATCGCCGCCTCCCCGGAGTTCGCGGCCGACCGTACCGTCTTCGCCTCCGTCTCCGGGCGGGACGGGAACCGCATCGTCGCGCTCACCATCGCCGCCGACTACGGCTCCCTCGCCGTCGGCCGGGTGCTGCTCGACGGCATCCAGACCGCCGACCGGCACCACGGCGGCCGCATCGCCGTCGGGCCGGACGGGCACCTGTGGATCGGCACGGGCGACGCCTTCGAGCCCGAGAACGCCGCCACCCCCGGCTCGCTCAACGGCAAGATCCTGCGCATCGCGGTGGACGGCTCCGTCCCCGAGGACAATCCGGGATCGTCGGCGATCTACTCCAGCGGTCACCGCAACGTCCAGGGCATCGCGTTCGGTCCCGACGGCACCGCGTACGCGTCGGAGCTCGGCCACCGGACGTGGGACGAGGTCAACGTCCTGCGCGCGGGCGCGGACTACGGCTGGCCGGACACCGAGGGGACCGCCGGCTCGACGGGCGAGCCGCCGATCGCCACGATCCACCCGGACGAGGCCAGCCCTTCCGGCCTCGCGTACGCCGAGGGGTCGCTGTGGATCGGCGCCCTGGGCGGGCAGCGGCTCTGGCAGCTTCCCGTCGCGGGCGATGCCGCGGCGGGCGCCCCCATCGGCCACTTCGCCGGCGCCTACGGCCGCATCCGTACCGTCGAAGTGGCCCCCGACGGGGCCCTGTGGCTGGTCACGTCGAACACCGACCGCGCGACCTGGGGCGGCACCGACCCGCGCCCGGGCGACGACCGGATACTCCGGGTGGAGGTGAACAAGCGCTGACCCCAGTTTGGGTCGATGTCGGTCAGGCCAGGTCCAGGGCCACCTCCAGGCGCAGGTAGGCGTCGATCCAGGTGCGTTCGGTCGTCTCGCCCGAGTCCTGGGACTGCGCCGTCGCGAACACCGTGACGGCCTGGGCGACGCGGAGGAGCCCGAGCGTGGTCAGTCGTCGCGCGGCGGTGTCGAGGCGGGCGGCGTAGGTCGGCGGCAGGTGGGACAGGCCGTGGTGGGCCGCCTCCGCGAGCAGTGCGCGGGCGTCGATCAGTACGGCGGTCAGCGGGTCGTGCTGATCCTCGGCGACCGCGAGCGGGCCACCGCCTGCGGCGGGCCGCAGATCGGGTACGACGACCCGATCACCGGCGGCCAGGCCGACGGGGTCGATGACGACACCGCCCAAGGTCCGGCCGGCCACGCCGCTGACGAAACGCAGCTCGCCTTCCTCTCCGGCGAGCACGGCGGCCAGTGCGTCGAGGCGGCCGGGCGCGGCGGTGGTGTGGGTGGCGGTGACGGTGGCGATGTTGCCCGCCTGATCGGCGATGAGGGCGTCGAGGCGCTGGTCGCCGGGGGCATAGGTCATGGCCACCACCTCGGAGACGGCGACGACGCGGACCAGCTCCGCCTCGACGCGCGGGCGGACGGGCCGCAGCGGGAGGGCGTCGAGTTCGCGGCCGAGCGCGGCGAGGTCGGTCACCACCAGGGACGGCGAGAGCTCACCCCAGTCGCCGCGCGACGGGCCGACCGTCGTCTTGGAGATCCGCCCGGTGGCCAGCCGCACCGTACGGCTGGCGCTGCGGACCGCGGATTCCGTGACGAGGTTGCCGGTGGCCAGGGCGGCCAGCGTGGAACCGGCGACACGACGCCGGGCCAGCGCGGCGCCGTCGTCGTCGCCGTCCCATTCGCGGCGCAGCACCAGGACCATCGCACTGTCGCTGTGGGCCAGGTAGAGCTCGGCGATCCGCCGGTCCCCGAGACCGCGGATCCGGCAGCCCAGGCTCTCCAGCCGGGCCCGGCGCAACGGGGTCTCGGCGGCCTCGGCGGTGCCGAGCACGCTGCTGCGGAGGGTCGCGTCGGGGCGGGTCACGGCACGATGCCGGGCGTGCAGCTCGGCGAGGTGGCTCGCGAGCAGCTCGGGACGGTAGTGGGCGCCGCGGTCGCGGTAGGCGGCCAGTTGCTCGGCGAGGTCGCCGACGGCCAGCAGCGGCCAGCGAGATCCGGCTGCGTCCAGATGACGCTGTACGTCGGCGATGGTGACATCGAGCCCCTGACCGAGGTGCGCCGCGCCCTCGCGCAGGACCGTGCCGGCCAGCCCCAGGGCCCGCTCCAGCCCGGATCCGGCACCGGTCGCGGCCTCGCCGCCGACGTCGACCCGTACCTCCTGCCTTCCGGGATGCAGCTCGTCGGCCACCCGGAACGCCCACACGGCGAGGGCGATGACATCGTCGCGGCTGCCCGCGACGGCGTCGGTGTGGACGAAGCCGAGGTCGCCGGGGATCAGGAACCGCACGGTCGCGGTGGCCAGCTCGACCTGCGGCGCGGGATCGGCGGCGGTGGCGCGGCGCACCCGGGCGGTATATCCGGATTTTTCGGTACGGCGGGCGGCGGCCATCAGGCGGGCGCCGATCCTGGCGGTCAGCTCGTCGTCGCTCACCTGCCCCGGCGACCAGGCGGAGGGTCCCGGCTCGCCGGGCGGCCCATCGCCGGGCGGCCCATCGGCGGTCTCAGCGACAGGCCCGGTGGCGGGTCCGGCGACGGGTTCGGTGGCGGGTGTATCGGAGGGTTCAGTGGCGGGTCCATCGGCGAGCGCGGCGGCGGGTGCGGCGGCGGGTCCGGCGTGCTGATGCTGATGCCGGTGCTGGTACGCGAGCACCACCCCCACAACATGCCGGCACACCCCGGCAGCACCGCACGTACACCGAGCCACGTCGAGCCCCCCGACCGGCAGACTCGCGCTCGGCCCACCCGCGAAGTCACCGTGCACAGTCCCGTCGGCGTCGGTACGCAGCTCCGGCGCCGCCTCCTTCCCGGCCCGCTTGACCAGCCCGCGATTGGTGAGCGCGGCGAGCGCGTCCGTGGTGAGCCCGAGCAGATCCGTTCTCATCGGCCCACGTGCTCCGCGACGAAGGACGCCAGCTCGCCGGGCGTCATCGCGCCCACGTACGCCCCGGCGTCGGCCAGGCGCTGCCCGAGCTCCCGGTCGTAGGCGGGGTTGGCCTGCTCGTCGAGGGCGGCAAGGCCGAGGACCTTGCTGCCCTGCTCGACCAGATCGCGCACGATGCGTACCAGCCGGTGGGCATCGCCGCCCTCGTAGAAGTCGGAGATCAGCACGACGATGGCCCGCCGCGGCTGGTCCACGAGCCCGGCCCCGTACGCCGCCGCGCGGGCGATGTCGGTGCCGCCGCCGAGCTGGACCTTCATCAGCAGTTCGACGGGATCGTCCACGTCGGAGGTCAGGTCCACCACGTCGGTGTCGAAGGCGACCAGGTGGGTGCTTACGCCGGGCAGACCCCACAGGCAGGCCGCGGTGACCGCCGAGTGGATCACCGAGTCGGTCATCGAGCCGGACTGGTCGACGAGCAGGATCACCTGCCACTGTTCGAGGTGGCGGCGGGTGCGGGAGAAGAACAGCGGGGTCTCGATCACGACCTTGCCGCTGTCGGGCTGGTAGCGGCCGAGGTTGGCGCGCAGGGTCCTGGCCATGTCGAAGTTGCGCGCCAGCCGCAGCCGGCCCGGCCTCCGTACTTTGGTGCCCGAGAAGGCGCTGCGCACCTCGGTGGCGAGCTTGTCCATGAGCTCCCTGACGACCTGCTCCACGATGCGCCTGGCCAGCCGCAGCACCTGCGGGTTCATCAGGTGTTTGGTGTGCAGGACCGCCTTGAGCAGCGCGGGGTTGGGCTCGATGCGGGCGAGCACGTCGGGGTCGGTGACGAGGTCGTGGATCTCGTAGCGTTCGACGGCGTCGCGTTGCAGGCGTTCGATGGTCTCCTTGGGAAACAGGCGGGTGATGTCGTCGAGCCAGTCGAAGGTGGTCAGGGCCGACGGGCCGTTCCCCGCCGGCCGCCGTACGCCGCGCCTGCGCAGGTCCTCGTCGCGGCCGTACAGCCAGTCCATGGCGGCGTCGCGGCCGGCGGCCTCCGCGCCGAGCTGCCCGCCGCCGAGGCAGGCGCCGCCGGCCTCGCCGAGCAGCAGCCGCCACCGTACGAGGGTGGGATCGGTCATGTCAGTCCTTCCCGGCGCAGCGCCGCGTCGACGCGTTCGTCCAGTGCCATGCCGGCGGCCACCAGCTCCGGCGCCGCCTCCAGCCGCATCAGGTCCCACGCGGAGGCGCCGGAGCGCAGCTCGACCAGGCGGGTGGCGATGAGGTGCCGCTCGCGCGGCGGGAAGTAGCCGAACGCCTGGCGCAGCGCCGGCAGGGCCACCAGGAAGTCGTGGTCGCTCATCGCCGCGACCAGCTCGTCGAGCAGCTCCAGCATGCCGCCGGTGTGCAGGACCTCCTCCCGGGCGAGCGCGAACAGCCCGGCCAGCCAGTCGCCGGCCGACGCGGGCACGAACGCGCCGCGTACCGCCCGTGCGGGATCCACGGTGGCGGCGCCGCGCAGTGACCAGCCCAGCCCGAGTGAGGCTCCGCGCAGGTCGGGCGGCGCGTCCTGGCAGGCGGCGATGCGGTCGGCGACGCCCAGCGCCGCGTGCACGTCCAGGCCGAGCGGCGGGCCGGCGTGCCTGAGCGCGTCGCGTACGGCGGTCATGGCGCCGATGCGCCGCGGCTCGGCCGGTACGGACCCGCCGCGCACGCCTTCGGCCAGCCACAACGCCCGCAGGGTGGCGGCCCGGACCACGGCGCCCAAGGTGATGCTGCCACTGGTGCCGAACAGGTCGTCGTGCCGCCACATCGCCAGCGCGACAGTGAGGGTGCGGCCCAGCGCGCCCAGGTCGGCCGCCGCGGCGACGGCCCGCGCGAGGTCGTCGAGCACCCGCCCCGCCAGCTCGCCGATGCCGCACAGCGCGGCGTCGAACAGCACGTCCGCCAGCCGGTCCAGGTCGGCGTCCCTGATCCGCTCGGCGAGTACGGAGGCCGCCGCCTCCTGCGGGTCCACGCCGTACCCGCCTGCCTCGATCAGCGCGGGCAGGCGGTCGTCGGTCTCGGTCAGCGTCCACTGCTCGACCAGCTCGGGACCGCCCGCGGGGCGCGGTCCCGAGGTGCGGAGCACGCCCGGGATGCCCAGGACGCGCAGTCTGTGCAGGAAACGGCTGCGCTCGCGGCCGGCCTGCCCGTCGAGGTGGAGCCGTTCGTCGCCGGGTCCGCCCAGCTCGGCGAGCACCGCGTGGACCAGTGGCGGCAGCGGGGTCGAAGGGTGCAGGCGGCCGGTCCGGTCACCGCTGAGCGCCGCGATCATCTCCACGACGACCGGATGGTGGCCCGCCTGGAGGGTTCCCCGGGACGTCCAGGGCAGCGGGGTCTCAAGGGCCTCGCCGATCAGCGCGGTGGCCAGGCCGTCGAGCACGTCCACCCGGGCCGGATGCGGGTGGCCGCGCATCAGCGCGATCCCGTCGGCGGTGGCGCGCGCCGCGATCAGGTCGGCGGTGGACACCGGCTGGCGCTTGGCGCGCAGCCTGGCCGTCACCGCCTCGGTGAGCCTGCGGGCGGCGCCGCCGGGGCCGTGCTCCCACAGGTCCTGGTAGTAGCCGGGCGACGGCATGCCCGACTGGTAGCCGTCGAAGGCGTCCAGCCGGCGGAAAGAGTACGGCACCAGGTAGCTGCCCACCGCCGCTCCCTCGGGCGGCTCCGGCACTTCCGGCCAGCTCCGTTCGCCCTGCTCAGCCAGCCGGATCAGCGCGGGACGGTGGAAGCCGCCCGTGACCACGACCACCGGCCGCTCGCCCGCGTCGCCGGCGGCCGCCCGGACCCACCGCGCCATGTACGCCTCGCGGGCCGCGTCGTCGGGACCGGTCTCGGTGTCTCCGCGGACGAGGTCGAAGTAGGTGGCCAGCCGTTCGGCCAGCCCGTCGGCCGGTTCGATCTCGAACAGCTGGTCCCACAGCGCGTCCACGTTGTCCACGGCGAAGGCGCGGCAGAGCCGTCCGGTCACCTCGTCGTAGCGGGCCTCGGCGTCGGCGTACCGGTTGCTGCGTTCGGCCAGCGCGGGATGCCAGGCGGGCAGGTCGATGAAGCGCAGCTCGGCGCCCGCCTCGCGGCCCGCGCTCAGCGCCGCCCACTCGGGGGAGTAGTCGCACAGCGGGGTCCAGGAGCTGTGGCGCCGCTGTGCGTCGCGGTAGCTCGTGTGGACGGCGATCGGCAGCTCGTGGCCGAGCAGGAGCTCGTCCATCCGGTCGTTCATCTCCGCCGGGCCTTCGACCAGCACGTACGCGGGCCGTACGGAATGAATGGTGTCGGCGACCAGCCGGGCACAGGCGGGACTGTGGTGCCGCACGCCGATGAAGACGACCGCCATCGCTCAGCCCGGCAGCAGGTGGCGGGCGTCGTACAGGGCCTGCCACTGGTCGCCGTGCCGCCGGCGTTCCAGGTATCTGCGCAGTTTGGCCAGGTCCTCCGGGTTGTCCTTGGCGGCCGTACCGGCGAGGCAGGAGACCAGATCGGCGGCGGTGCCCGGCTCGCCGCGCAGGAACCAGCCGCGCAGCCCGACGGCATGGGCGACCGAGACGGCCTCCGCGGTGCTCATCACCCCCGACAGCCGGTCGGTGGCGTC
Organism: Nonomuraea sp. NPDC048892; assembly: GCF_040649735.1. Classification (NCBI taxonomy): domain Bacteria; kingdom Bacillati; phylum Actinomycetota; class Actinomycetes; order Streptosporangiales; family Streptosporangiaceae; genus Nonomuraea; species Nonomuraea sp. NPDC048892. The sequence goes on from NZ_JBEZFZ010000021.1 coordinate 126,779, forward strand.
ACCGCGCGCCGTCCGCCCCTGGCGCAGCTCGCGGAAGGTGGTGACCAGGACCTCCAGCACGTCGCGGCGCGGCGGCGCGGTGACGCCCGAACGTTCGAGCAGCGCCCCCGCCTCGGCCTCCACCAGCGCCAGCTCGGTCTCGAAGTCGGCGATCGGGAAGACGGTCTCGAAGTTGAATCGGCGCCTGAGCGCGGCGCTCATCTCGTTGACGCCGCGGTCGCGGGTGTTGGCGGTGGCGATGACGGTGAACCCCTCCTGCGCGAACACCATCGACTCGGGACCACTCAGCTCCGGTACGGCGAGCACCCGGTCCGACAGCGGCGACAGCAGGCAGTCCTGCACCTCCAGCGGGCAGCGGGTGATCTCCTCGAAGCGCACCACCTTGCCCTCGGCCATGCCGCGCAGCAGCGGCGCGGCCACCAGCGACCGCGTGGAGGGACCCTCGGCGACCAGCAGCGCGTAGTTCCACGAGTATTTGATCTGGTCTTCCGTGGTGGCCGCGCCGCCCTGGATGGTGAGCGTCGAGGTGCCGCTCACGGCCGCGGCGAGCAGCTCGGACAGCAGCGACTTCGCCGTGCCCGGCTCGCCCACCAGCATCAGCCCGCGGTTGGTCGCGAGCGTCACCAGGGACCGGTCGATCAGCGAGGGATCGCCCACGAACTTGCGGCTGACGCCCAGCGTCTCGTCCCCGAGGACGAACCGGCGGGCGGCCCGCAGGCTGAGCGCCCAGCCGGGCGGACGGGCGTCGGTGTCGTGCTCCCGCAGCCTGGCCAGCTCGTCGGCGTAGCGGATCTCGGCGGGGGGCCGCTGGGCGTTCATCGGGCGATGTCCTTCAGGTCGCGGAGGATCTCGGAGGCGGTGATCGGATCGAGGCCGTCGAACCCCAGCTCGCCCAGGGACTGCTCGTCGGCGAAGTCGGGATCGCCGATCACGATGCCCGGATCGAGGCCGATCGTGTAGGTCCTGCCGCCGGGCACGTCCCGTTCGATCCAGCCCTGCCAGCCGGCGTCCTGCGGCGTGCCGCGCCGCCAGCCGCGCCGCTCCAGGCCGATCACCGCGCGGGTGGGGACCTTGGCGGCCTCGATCTCGGCCACCAGCGCCGGATCCGGCTCGTACGTCTCCCTGCCCAGTTGCGGGAACGGCTGCAGGATCTCGTAGTCGGCGAACACCTCGGACCAGGCGGCCAGGTCTTCCCCCAGCTCCAGCGGATGCACCACGCCCACGACGGCGTCCTCCGGCAACGTCAGCGTGTCGTCCTCGACGTCGGCGAAGGTGCGGTCCTCGGCCACGCGCAGGGTGCCGGTGAGCCGGCCCGACGGGTCGTACCGGCCCCAGACGAGCCGTCGTACGATGTGCCAGAGCAGCGGATGGCCGACGAGCAACCTTGAGAAGTCGGCGGCGCTCCAGCGGCGCCGGTTCACCATCGCCTGCTCCAGGCGGTGGATGGCGTCGCCCGCCACCGAGCGCACGTCCTTCTTCAGCCCGGCGAAGCGCCGGTGGGCGGCGGGCGCGAGCTCCGGATCGTCGTTGGCGCCCGGTTTGGGGAGGTTCTTCAGCCGCTTGCCCGAGGCATCGGCCACGAACGGCTTGAGCTGCTCGTCGAAGCCCACCACGAACTGCCTGCGGCCGTAGTCGAGGGTCAGGCTGCCGTCGGCGGACAGGCCGAAGTCGGGCACCAGCCGGTCGGCCAGCTCCTGCGGCGTCAGGCCGAGCTCGGCGGCGACCTCCTCCATCTTCAGCTTGGCCTGGTGCTTCAGCCCGCTGTACTTGACCTTCTCGGCGATGCCGTGCAGGTGCATGAGCGCGACCTCGGAGCCGATGGCGGCCAGCAGGTCCAGCCCGGCGACCGCGCGGGCGTGCCCGCCCTCGCCCGGCCAGGTCCTGATCAGCGGGGTCAGCCGGCGTACGGTCTCGTCGTCGCCGAGCAGCGCCTGCGCGTCCATCACCCAGCTCTCCTTGGCCGGGAAGCCGGCCAGCTGCCAGCACTGGAACAGCGCCCAGGCGAAGTCGGCGAGGCCGCGGCCGTCGCACGCCTCCTTGACCAGGTCGAGACCGGCGTACGGGGCGCCGAGCTTGGAGATCGCCAGCATCGTCGTCACGTGGCGGACCGCCTCGGGAGGCAGCGCGCCCGCGTCGCCGCGCAGGAGGATCGGGGTCGTGATCGCGACGTCCGTCCACTCGGGCACCGCGGGCATCCTGGCGGGCAGCGCGTCGAGCGGGTCGTTGGCGAGCAACCCGGCGACCGCGGCCTCGGCAGCGGGCCCGTACCCCGCGGCGGCCGCCGCCACGGCGTCGCGGTGACCGCCCGCGACTAACGCCGCCAGCGCCTGCTCGGCCCGTTGCCTGGCCGTGCCGGGCTTGCCGAGAGCCGCCGGGATCAGTGCCCTGGCGGCCGCCGCGGGGTGGCGGTTCAGCCAGGCCAGCGCGGTGGCGCGGACGGACTTCAGCCGGGCCAGCCAGTCGGCCATCAGCACGGCGACCTCCGGCGCCGCGAACGGCAGTAGCACCGCGGCGACCCCGCTGGGACCGCGCCGGGCGCTGTCGAGCACCATGGGCAGCGCCGCCATCCCGAATCTGGCCACCACCCTCGGCATCCAGTCGCCGGCCCCCCACAGGTCGCCGGGGCGCCACGTCCCGATCAGCAGCGCGGCCAGGTCCTCGGGCCCGGTGACGAACAGGGCGATCTCGTCGGACCAGTAGCCGTCGCGGCCATCGGCGATCTGGTCGGCGATGTCCTTCCAGCTCCGGCGCCAGGACCGATCCCACGAACCGTCATTCGCCCGGGAACGCCAGTTGTCCTGCTCGCCAGGCGCCCACACGAGGGCCGGCTGGTCGGTGCAGGCCAGGCTGTCCACCACGACCGCCTTGCTCGCCTTGCGCGCGCGGCTCCAGGGCGGGCTGACCAGCACCTCGGGCAGGGCCTCCGGCGGAGCGACGGGGACGGTCGCGACGTTAACGATCTTGTCGATGCGTTCGGCGGCGGCCATTCCGGACCGGGTCGCCTCGTCCACCAGGTCGGGATGGGCCGCCACGTGGGCGCGCAGCAGCAGGTCCACGACCTTGCCGCCGGACTCGGCCAGCATCCGCATCGCGCGGCGGGGGAAGAGGGAGGCCGCGCGCAGGAAGGCCGGCTGGGTGTACTTCTGGTCGATGCGGTCGAGGAGCGCCCGCATCGCCGGGTCGTACGGCAGCTCGGCGAGCACGCCCAGCAGCAGCTTCTTGCTGGCGGCGTCGTAGGCGCGGTCCACCCAGGCGGTCAGCATCGGCACGGCCGCCTCGCCCACGCCGTCGATCACCGTGACGGGCAGGGCGAGGGAATCCCCGACGTAGTGATCCCGAACGTGGTCCATGATCAGCTCGGCCTGCTCCGGCGTGCTGACGGCCGAGATCAGGCGGACGGCGAGAGCCGGGAGAACCTGGCTCACCTCGGCGCAGTCGGTCGCGACCCAGCCGGTCTCGGTGGGCGCCAGGCAGGAGGCCGCCACACGGTGGTGCAGCCCGCGTTCGCGGCTCACCGCCAGCGCCGCGACGACCTCGGCGTACTCGGCGTCGGACGCGGCGGCCAGCACGGCGCGGACCCGGGCGCCGATCTGCCGCGTCGGCGCCCAAGGGTCGGGGGCCTCGTCGTCGCCCAGCCGGCGGACCACCCAGGTGTCCCTGTCGTGGGCGTGATCCAGCGGGCTCAGCTCGGTCACGGCCACCGCCGCGAACACCGGGCCGCGTTCGCTCAGCCAGGCGTCGGCGAACAGGGACATCGTCTCGCGCTCGTTCCATGGCAGGGACATGGCCACCGCCTTGGCGACCACCGCCGCGCCCAGCGGCGTGCTGCCGGGCTCCCCGGCCAGGTATGCCGCGCCCGCGGACGCGAGCTCCGGCTGCGGGCACTTCGCCACCATGTCGGCGAGCTCTTTCCGGCGTTTGTCCAGCTCGGCGGCCAGTTTCCCGGGCGCGCCCGGGTCCGGCCGCTTCACGGAGACCTTCGCTCCGCCGCGGCGGGGGTGGAGCGCGCGCAACCAGGCGGCCGGAAACGTCAGCCGCTCCTCGTCGGAGGCGGCCGACGGCTTCGCCCTGGAGGCCGCCTGCGGTGAGGAGGTGGTTTCATCGGAGGCCGTTTGTGGCGAGGAGACCGTTTCGTCCTCCGTGTAGCCCTTGCGTAACTTCTCCGCCACCAGCTTGTCCGCCGCCGCCGTGGCGCCGGCGGCCGAGCCGAACGACTTGACCTGCGTCTGCCCGGCCGTACCCATCCGCCCATACCGGATGTGCAGCTCCGAGCCGTCCTGACGCACCTCCCAGAACTTGGCCGAACCCCCACCCACGAACGTCAGCGTCCGCTCCACGCTCATGCCGATACCCCCACCCTGAATCCCGTCAGCCTTTGATCGACAGCGGCGAGTATGGCGTGACCGACCGACAAACTCGCACGGAACCAGATCAGGGATCGTCCGCCCGCCGGGAGCGGCTGTGGACGGCACGAACCAAACGTCGCGACCGCCTGTCCAACAGTGCATAGCGAGGGGAGGACCTCCATGACCATCAGAGCGCTGATCACCGGGTTCGTGGCCGTGGCGCTGACGATGACCGGCGTCCAGCCGGCGAGCGCGCAGGAGCCGAGCGCGCAGGAGCCGAGCACGCTCGCCGGGAGCGTGCGGGCCGCGGAGTCGAAACCGTGGATCAAGCTGGCCGGCACGTCGGGCAAGGTCAACGACGAGGCGGGCAAGCTGCGCCTGGCCTCGTACTCGCTCGTCTTCGACGCCGGCCAGGGTCACTACGGTTACCTGCGCGAGGGCGGGAAGTTCGTCAAGACGCCGTACCGCGCGGCGCTGGTGGCGCCCGGGGGGCGGTGGGTGGCCGGGATCCCGGACTACCGGTTGTGGACGGCCCAGAAGAAGATCGACCTGATCGATCGCCGGACCGGCCGGAAGCACACCGTTCGTCTCCCCGCGCCGGTGACGTCGCCCGAGTGGTCGCAGGACGGCCGCACACTTCTGCTGACCGCGTACGACGAGCACCGTGACGGAAGCCTGACCATCATCGGCTTCATCACCCTAGACGTGGCCGATCGGGTTGCCCGGCTGGTCAAAGCAGGACCTCGCCACATCGTCTCGAACTGGTCCATCGGGCGCGAGTTCCGGTTCTTCTTCGCCGGCGGGTCCGCTCGGGTGCTCGCCAGGCACAACGAGGCGGACGACTCCTCGCCCAAGAGCCGGATCGCCGTCTACGACCTGCGCGGACAGCTGCGCCGGTACTACACGGGGGTCGGTGCGCCGGACGAGTGGTCGGCCGCGCAGGTGTTCTCGCCTTCGGGGCGGCTGTTCGCCACGGTGGTCCGCGACGACGACTCGAGGGCCCAGATCCGCATCGTGGAGGCGGCGACGGGGAAGGTCGTCCACCGGTTCGGCGGCAAGGACGTCCGCGCCTTCATGGGCTGGTACGACGACGCGCACGTCATCGTGCAGCGGGAACGTGGCCGCACTCAGCTCTTCCAACGGGTCGATCTCTCCGGCGGAGCCGGCCTCGACCTGATCAGGGAGAAGCTCGTCGCCAACCCGGCCGAGTACGAGCCGCATCTGGAGCGGGTCAATTTCGTCCGCTCGGACTAGGGACCGGCTCTTTGCGTTTCCGGCCGGCCTCCGGCGGGCTCTTGCGTTTCCGGCCGGCCGGCTCCGCTCCAATGGGTCGCTGATCGGCTCCGCCGCCGGTACTCGGTGGGCGTCAGCCCGACCAGCGTACGAAAGCGGCGGGCGAAGTACGTCGGGTCGTCCCAGCCGACGGCGGCGCCGACCCGGGCGGCCGGCAAGGCCGAGTGCGCCAGCAGCGTGGCGGCGCGCTCGGCCCGCAGCCGGGCCAGGAACCGCAGCGGCGTCAGCCCGACATGCCGGACGAACAACCTGCCGAGATAGGCGGGATCCAGATTGACCGCCCGGGCGAGATCGTCCAACCGCCACGGATGGGCGGGCTCCGCCTCCAGGCGGGCGATGGTGGCGGCGACCGCCGGGGAGACGGCGGGTTCTGGCGCCTCCCGCACGAGGTCGCGGCCGTCGGCCAGGACGCCGAGCACGGTGACCAGCCGGCCCAGCACCCGGCCGGGCCGGCTCCGACCGGCCCCGAGGTCCCGTTCGAGCAGTCCGATCTCCGCGATGGCCTCCTCGGCGACGGCCGGGCCGACGGTCGTGACCGCCACGCCGTGCGTACCGGAGGCCACCGGATCGGTCCACAACAGCCCGCGCAGCATCGGGATGTCGTACAGCAGCGCCAGCTCTGCTCGCAACGCCTGGGCGGACAGGCAGCAGTTGGCGACGGTCAGGCCGGCGCAGTCCCGGAGCCCGTGCCAGGCGCCGGGCCGCAGCACGATGACCTGCCCGAGCCGCAGCGTCCGTTCACCCTGGCTGGTCACGTGCCGCCCGTCACCGGCTCCGATCACGGCGATCTCAAGGAAGTCGTGCGCGTGCGGCTCGACGTCGAGGTCCAGGTGGTGCACGCCTGCCAGGACGGGGCTCCCGGCGAACAGCGCATGCGCGTGCAGCGTGGCAGGCATGTCGGGATCGTACGACCACAGGCCGGGATCGGCCTAGCCCAGAACGGCCTCCCACGGCGACGCTTGTCTCAGTCAACCTTGGAGGTCAGCGATGACGACGACCACGAACGAGCACCCAGTCAGCGACATCGGCGCAGACGGCCGGGTATCGGAGGACCTGGTGGCGGCCTACCGCGAGCACGGTTTCGTCCGAGTACGCGGCGTCCTCGAACCCGACCGGATCGAGCGCTTCCGAGCCGGCGCGGCGGCGTTCCTGGAGGCCCATCGCGCGGAGAGCCTGGAGCGGCAGGGCGTCTTCAGCCAGCTCGTCAACGTCTGGCAACGCGACCGCACGCTGCGGGAGCTCACGTTCGACCGCCGGCTCGGCCGGATCGCCGAACAGCTCGCCGGCTTCCCGCTCCGGCTCTGGCACGACCAGATGCTGGTCAAGGAGCCGCACAACAACGCCGCCACGGAGTTCCACCAGGACCGCCCGTACTGGCCGCACACGGGTGACCGGCTCCCGCTGTCGGCGTGGATCGCGCTGGTCGACGTCCCGCCGGAGCGGGGCTGCATGACCTTCCTGCCCGGCACCCAGGACCGCACCGGCCTGCGCCCGCAGGACCTCCACCAGGAGGAGGACCTGTTCGAGATGGACCCGTCGCTCCGCTGGATCCCCCGCGTCACCGTGCCCCTCCGGGCCGGCGACTGCACCTTCCACAGCGGCTACACCGGCCACATGGCGCTGCCCAACCGCACGGACCAGGCCCGGTTCGCACACGTCATCATCTACATGGACGAGGCGACCCGCTACGGCGGAACCGGTCACGTCGTGACCGATCCCCTCGAACTCACCACGGGCGACCGGCTGGACGGCGACACTTTCCCGCGCCCCTGGGCCGAGTAGCCCGGCCGGCAGCGCTCCAGGCGGATCGAGCGGTGCGCTGGCCACGACTCTGCTGGTGATGCGCGCGGAAGAGCGTAGATCGGTCATCCGCGTCACCGGGCGGGTCGCCGCCGGTCAGCCCTTCACCAGCGGCGTGCTGCAGGAGGCGCGGATCGCCGACGACGGAGCCGCGTACTGGCCCTGGTCCCAGCGTGATCAGGTAGCGAGGGCCGTGGCGACGGTCACGGTGCTGCCGGGCACGCTGCTCATCCGGCCGATGGTCGCGGGCGGAGCGGTCGCGGGGAGGCCGGTCAGGCTGGGGCTGTCGCTCAAGCCGGATCAGGCCCCTTACGACCTGCAACGAGGGGAACGGGTGCAACTCATCCACATCCCCGGCCGCAGGAGCGGCGCCGACGGGCCGGTAGTGGTCGCGGAGGAGGCGGTGATCGACAGCGTGAGCTACAGATCCGGCTCAGCCGATCAGGCCACGGTCATCGTCGACAGTATCGTGGCGCCCATGGTCGCGGCCCACGCCGTCAGCGGCGAAATCGCCATCGCCGCCATACGCGCCCAACCCTGACAACGGAGAGTGGCGGCGAGGCATGACCCGGCGTCGACCGGGTCACCGAGCGCTTCACTCGGTGCGGCCCGGCGAACCGCCTGTGGCACCTGTGGCCTCTGTGGCGCCTGTGGCGACAACCGCCCAGCCCGCCGCCATCGTGGCGCCCACGAGCAGAGCTAGCGCACCCAGTGTCTGTCCATCGGGATGAATCAGCGCCTGGCCACGCACCGCCTGCCACGTCACCAGGACGATCAGACCCGCGTACGCCACGGCGGCCACGATCATCAGACCCACCCGGGTCCGTTCGTCCCGCAGCCGGGCGACCCGGCCGGTCAGGAACGCGAGCACCAGCGCCACGACCAGCATGACCTGCAACCCATGCAGCCCGACGAAGTGCGGGATACGCAGGTCGCCGCCGACCGTGCTCCAGCCGGTCAACGGCAGCCCGGGACCGCCGTCCGGAACGCCCACGTTGTGCTGAGCACCCAAGGGGATCGCATGCCCGGCCGCGTCCACGGCCGTCCACACCTCGCTGGACCGTGCCGGAATCCAGAACCCGAGGCCGATTCCCACGATCACGAAAGCCAGCCCCGCCCGAATCGCCCAGGTGAGCACCCTATCGCCGACCCGTTGAAAGATCAGCAGCCCGGCGAGAACGAAGTTCGCCAGCATGAGCAGTTGCACGCCCACACCGAAGATCAACGAGATGCCGTCGGTGAACGGGTCGTCCGCCTGGTTGAAATGGCTGAACGTGCCGCGCGCCGCCTGGACCACGACGACGCCGACGTCGACCATGCCGGTCACGGCCAGCAGCGTCGCCATCCACCAGGTCCAGCGGCCGGCCCGGTGCGGCAGGGTCAGCAACCAGGCCAGGGTGAGGCCGTACACGATGAACGACACGGCGAACTTCAGCGGCTTCCCCCAGACCGGCGCGCCCAGCAGGACCCGGTCGTCGACCACCATGCCCACGGCCGAGACGACCAGCAGCAGCACCATGGAGGCGACCATCAGCAGCAGCGGGCGGTGCAGGCGCGGGACCGCCGTACGAACGGGTTCGAGGACCTCGGACATCGGCACGGCCTTTCGAAGCGGAAGCCGCAGTGGAGGAACAGCCCCAACGGTAAGAATCGGTGTGCTTCCGCCCCACCCCGGTGACCCCCCAACCCCAAGAACGGCCGGCCCTCCCACGGGCGGTAGGGCCAGCCGTACCAAAGACCCATGTGCCGGCTGTGCGGGCTCTCGCCGGGCGAGGAGCGAGACGGCGACCCCGGAGTGATGGGAGGCTTGGACGGTGCGTACCTGGTTCGAGCCCGAAGAGGCCGAGGAGTTCGAGGCCGCCAAGGACCTGCTGATCCGGCGGTGTGTCACCTGGGCGGAGGAGCATGGGCATCCGGTCGATGGCCTGCTGCTGTCCGCCGCCGTCGACGCGCGGCACGAGAGCCGTGACGGCCGGCTGGCGTACTGGGACGGTAGGGGCATCAGGTTCTTCCTGCTGCGGTACGTGCCGTACAAGGTGACGGCCTCGCGGGAGGAGCTCGACCTCGCCCCGGAGGTGCTGCGCACGTACCTGCGCTATTTCGACGTGACGGGCCTGCGCGACCCGCGCGGCGCCACGCTCGCGGAAGCGGAGGAGATCATCGATGGGGCGCGGGCGGAGTACGCCGCCGCGCTCGACGATCCCACGCTGCGGGGGGTGGCGACGTTCTGGGCGTACACGGCTCTCGATCAGGGCGTCGATCTCACCGTTCCTGGGGCGTTCGAGCGGTTCAGGCGCGATCTCGACGCCGGACGCGTTCCGTATGACGAGCAGGTGCTCGACAAGATCATGCAGAACCGCTTCGTGAACGGCGGCATCGATGAGGAACGCGCCTTCCCCCAGCCGCCTGTCTCCCTGCCACCCGCCACCGCGCTGACGGAGGCCGCCGCGCGCAGCCGGACCGTCCAGCGGCTCATCACGCTGGCCGATTGGGTGGGCAAAGACGGCCGCGCCCTCACCGACGCGGGCAACCTCCGCGTCGCCGACGCCTTCGAGGTGTCGGCCCTGCTGGGCACCGGCGAGGACCGGCTGCGCGTCCGCAGCGCCACCGATCTGCCGCAGCTCAACCTGCTGCTCGCCTGGGCCAGGAAGCTGCGCCTGACCCGCACCGCCAAGGGCCGGCTCCTCCGCGTGGCCAAAGCGGCACCCCTGCTGCGCGACCCGGAGGCGCTGTGGCGGCGCGCGTTCGAGGTGCTGCCGGAGCTGGGCCGGGAGGTCACCGTGCCCGTCGCGACGTGGCGGCCAGAACCCATCCTGGCCGAGGTCTTCGACGAGATCCTGCCGGACGTGCTCAACACCATGTACGGGCTGGACGAGATGCCGATGGTCCGGCTCGAAGAGACGGTGTGGCTGGCCTGCCAGGAGCACTTCGTTCTCGATCAGGAGGACGAACGCCTGCGCGATCTCTGGCGTCGCGAGGCCGCCCGGGACCTGGGGCGCATGTTCGAGGTCTTGTCCGACCTCGGGGCCGTGGAGCTCACCCGCGGCCCCGCCGACCCCCTCTACGCGAGCGACCTCGACCACGACGACCAGCCCTTGCCGCCGGACGCGGTCGAACGCCTGCGCGCCGCCCTCGCCGAGCCTGAGCTCGTGCTGGCCCGCCTCACCCCGCTCGGCGTGCGCGGCGTCCGAGACCGCCTCCTCACCGAGGGCCGCGACGCTCCCCTCATCGGCGAACTGGCCACCGCCCCGCCGGCCGGGCTGCTGGGGGTGCTCGCCCAGCACTATCCGCCGGAGGACGCCGTCGCGGAGCTCCAGGGGTGGCTGGCCCGGCCGGGGCAGGACGTCGAGATGTTGCTGCAGGCCGTGCGGGACTGCCCGTTCCGTACGCGGGCGGGGGCGATGCTGCGCGTGCTGGCCGACGCCCTTCCCGAACGGCGGCTGCCGCATGCCCTACGCCACGACCCGGTCCTCGGGCCCACTGTGTGGACGCAGCTCATCGAGGCCGGAGAGATGAGCCACGGGTCGTTGAGTGAGCGGGAGAACCTGCTGGTGGGGGCCGAGAACTTCCTGTCGGTGCTGGAGCTCGCGGGGCCGATGGGGCTGGTGGAGCAGCTCAAGAGGATGGGGGGCGGGGACGCGTCCGAGTTCTTGGAGGCGATCCTGGCGTCGGGGCACCCTGATGTCGTGGGCTTGCGGGAGCTGCGTGGGCTGGTGGCCGAGCCGCTCCGCAAGACCGCTCGACACCCGCTCCGCCTCGTCCCCACCCGGCCACCAGGAGCCCGGGGCCGCCGGAAGAAGCGCAAACACTGACCTCGCTCCTTGACCCGCGCGACATGGCTCGGAGCGTTCTACGCGTTCGGGTCCCAGCCTGCGAGCAGTTCCATCGGCTCGGTGTCGCCGGTGGTCCCCAGGCCGTCGAGCGGGCGGCGCTCATAGAAGTAGAGGACCAGTTCGCTCGCCGCACCTCGCATCGCCATGTCGCCCGGCTCCGCGTCGGCGGCGAGGTCGTCGCAGCGGACGCCGTCGGCGTCGAGGGTCAGGCGCCAGGAGCGGCCCTCGGTCGCGTGCAGGTCGATGGTCGCCGGCTTGAACGGCCAGGGGACGGACGTCGCCGCGACGGTCGTCAGGAACTCGTCGACACCCTCGACCGCGACGTCCGCCGGCAGCGGCTGCGCTGCCCCCTGGGTGAGCTGGACGTCGTAGGTGTGGACGGCGATCTCCTGAATCTGGTGCCGGGCCACGGCCCCGCTGGTCTCCGGGGCCTGCGAGCGGCCCCACCAGGTCCAGCAGCCGCGATCCGGGCCGGCCGCACGCATCGCGTCGAGCATGAGCTCGGTCGACTCGGCGAGCCAGGCGTCCAGGGCTTCGCGATCGCGGGGCGCGGTCGGGGCACCCTTCGGGTCCGTCCTCGCCGGGGGCTCAGCGCCTGGGCCCGCCGCGACGATGGCGGCCTGGCGGCGACGGCCGTCACCGAGGTGCTGCGCCAGTTCGCGCAGCGTCCAGCCCGGGCAGGTCGGGACCTGGACGTCGAGGTCGGGGGCGGACGCGAGCGCGGCGCGGAACGCGGCCGAGCGGTCTTCGATCAGCCGCAGGACCTCGGGGAACTCCAAGATGTTTTGCACGTCGGTTGTGTATCACGCCGCTCCGGCTGCCACGTACCTGGCCGCGGTGGTACGCGCCACACCCTGGTGGTCATGAGCCCGGACCCGACCGGCAAGGGCCGCGTGTCATCGTCAACGGGCGCTGTCCGGGGCGGCTGGTGGTGGTGTCGAATTCGGGTGCGGGGCCTGGTTCGTGACGGCCTCATGGCGCTTTCCGGTGGGCTGGCGTGGTGGGCGCTCCGGGTGGGGCAGTGGCTCCGGGCCGGTGCCGGAACGGGGCGAGGGTGGCGCGGACGATGTCGGCGGCGCCCCAGTCAGGATCAAATTGGGCGATCACGGCCAGGTGCTGGCGTAGTTGAAGGATCGGCATGCGTTCGCGCCAGTCGCGATCGAGTCCGGTCAGCTCGGCGTACAGCTCGAAGAACACGTGCGCCTCGGGTGGCGGTGCCGTCGTCCACAGGTGGGCCAGGTCGACTTCGGCCCATGTGTACGACACGGCCGGGTCGATGAGCGCGGGCCGCCCGTCGGGGGTGGCCATGACGTTCAGCGCCCACAGGTCGCCGTGTGTCAGGCACGCGGGCTTGGCCGGCAGCAGTTCGGGCAGCCGGCCGCACAGCCGCTCGAGTGCCGCTCGGTCCGCGGCGTCGAGCGCTTCCCGGACGCGACGTTCGCCGAGCCAGCGCAGCAGGCGATGCTGGGCGAAGAACTCGTGCCCGTCGTCGTTCCAGGTGTTGACCTGCCGGCGACGGCCTAGCCAGTTGTCGCGGTGCCAGCCGAAGCGGGGGTTGGGCGTGGTGGTGTGCAGGTGGGCGAGTGCATGGGCGAGCTGCTCCCAGAAGGACCCGGTTTCCGGCCGGGGCTGCAGCGTGGACAGCACGAGCAGGTCGCGGTCCGCCAGAATGATCTCGGGAGTGGCGACGCCGCCTGCGTCACGCAGTACGGTGAGCCCTTCGGCCTCCGCGGCGAAGACGTCGCTCGAGGGCGGCTCGCCGAACGCCTTGACGAACACCGATGTGCCGTCACCGCGGCGCGCGAGCCCCGCGGTCGCGGCGAGGCCTCCGGTGACCGGCTCGACCGCGGCGATGTCGGTCAAGCCCACCGCGTGCAGGCGTTCGAGCAAGAAGGACGTGGGCATGAAGTCATCCTGCCTGGTTCGTGGCCGACGATGTTGAGCACGCCGTTGGCGTCCTTGTCCAGCGCCGCGGCGACGGCCATAGCCGTGTCGTCGGCGTGAGTGAAGGAGAACACCGCGGTCCCACCACTGAAGATCGGCACCTTGCCCGCTCGGACCTGGCGTACGAACGAACCTCCCGCGACGTTCACCCGGAGGCGACCACGCGCGGGGAAGGGACGGGCGCCGTCGAACGCCTCGCGCAGGCTGCCCTCGTTGTCGAGCTCGGCCCTGACCTGACGACCTCGGCCCCGAGCGCGGCCAGCTCCCTGGCCCGCGCCGAACCCGGGTTCCGGGTCAGGGCTCGCGCGGCGAACCGCCCGCCGCGGCCGTCGAGGATCGCGCGGACCAGCCCGCCTCCTTGCGCTCCGGTCGCGCCCACCACGGCGATGATCTGCTGCTCGCTCACAGAAACGGTCCCTCATGTGTTCAGGTTGATGTATCAACCGCCGACTTCGAGGTCCTGGTCCGGCTCAAGGAGTCGGAGCGGCGGGAGACGCCCGTCGCGGAGGTGGCCGCCGCGACCCAGTGGGAGAAGAGCCGCATTGTGATCACCCTCCCGCGCCAGGGCCTGGCCGTCACAGCCGCCCAGTCCGGCGACCTGGCCGAGCCGGAAGAAGTGCTCGCCGCCGACATCGTCCGCTGAGTTCGATCGCTGTTGCGGCGATCTGTCACAAATCACGACGCCGTCCGGTCTTTCAGGTGACGTAACTGAAGGAGCATCATGTACGCGTCAGAGAGCAGAATCGCCACGTCCGTCCTGGTCATCGGGACCGGAGGGGCCGGGCTGCGGGCGGCCATCGAACTCGCCGAGCGCGGGGTGGACGTCCTCGCGGTCGGCAAACGACCGAAGGCGGACGCACACACGTCGCTCGCGGCAGGCGGCATCAACGCGGCCCTCGCCACGATGGACCCCGAGGACACCTGGCAGCAGCACGCGGCCGACACCCTCAAGGAGAGTTACCTGCTGGCCAACCCCGAGACGGTGCGCATCGTCACCGAGGGGGCCGCGCGTGGCATCGAGGACCTCGTGCGGTACGGCATGCCGTTCGCACGCGAGCAGGACGGGCGGATCTCCCAGCGCTTCTTCGGCGCCCACACCTTCCGGCGCACCTCGTACGCGGGGGACTACACCGGACTCGAGATCCAGCGCACGCTGATCAACCGGGCGGCCCAGCTCGACGTCCGCGTCCTCGACACGGTGTACATCACGCGGATCCTCGTACGCGACAACGCGGTCTTCGGCGCGTACGGGTTCGACCTGAACGACGGCAGCCGCTACGTCATCCATGCCGATGCGGTGATCCTGGCCGCGGGCGGCCACACCCGGATCTGGCGGCGCACCTCCTCTCGGCGTGATGAGAACACCGGAGACTCCTTCCGCCTGGCCGTCCTGGCCGGAGGTCGCATCCGCGACCCCGAGCTGGTGCAGTTCCACCCCTCTGGTCTCATCGCGCCGGAGAACGCGGCGGGCACGCTCGTCTCCGAGGCGGCACGAGGCGAGGGCGGGGTCCTGCGCAACGGGCTCGGCGAGCGGTTCATGTCCCGGTATGACCCGGAGCGGATGGAGTTGTCGACGCGCGACCGGATCGCGCTGGCCGCGTACACAGAGATCAAGGAAGGCCGCGGGACCCCGGACGGCGGTGTGTGGCTGGACGTGTCACATCTGCCGCGCGAGACGATCATGACGCGGCTGCCTCGCGTCTACCAGACGCTCCTGGAATTGCAGATGCTCGACATCACCAAGAAGCCGATCGAGGTCGCGCCGACCGCGCACTACTCGATGGGCGGCGTCTGGGTACGCCCCGAGGACCACGGCACGGGCGTCGACGGCCTGTACGCGATCGGGGAGGCGGCCAGCGGCCTGCACGGCGCCAACCGCCTGGGCGGCAACTCCCTCATCGAGCTCCTCGTCTTCGGCCGCATCGTCGGTCAGGCGGCGGCGGAGTATTCCGCGGGTCTCGACGCGCAGCGCCGCTCTGCCGAGGCGCTCGCCGCGGCGCGCGAGGAAGTGGACGAGCTCCTGTCCGCCGACGGCCCGGAGAACGTGCGCTCGCTGCAGCGAGCGCTCCGCGACATCATGACGGAGCACGCCGGAGTGGTACGCGACGAGGACGGCCTGCGCAAAGGCCTCGCCGAGCTGGCCGCGGTCGAAGCGCGCATCAGCGGGATGGGCGTGCACCCGGACATCGCCGGCTTCCAGGACCTGGCCCACGCCTTCGACCTGAAGTCCGCGGTGCTCGCCGCGCGCGCGACCATCGAAACCGCGATCGAGCGCCGCGAGACCCGCGGCTGCCACAACCGCTCCGACTACCCGGAACTCGACCCCGCGCTGCAGGTCAACCTCGTGTGGTCCGGCCCCGGATCGGTGGAGCGGGAGAGCATCCCGCCGATTCCAGCCGAGCTCGCGGCACTCATGCGCGAGGTCTCAACCGAGGGAAAACTCGTTGAATAGCCGGATCTGTCACAAAAGCCGAGGCTGCCCTGTCTTGGCTGGCGATCGGATCACGAGGGCGCGGGAGCCCGCGGGTCGGGGTCCGGACAGCCCTGATCGAGCCGATGCCGGCCGACTACATCCCATGGAGGAGACATGAGCACCTCGAACGGTGAGAACGAGTTCCTGTACGAGCTCCACATCGAGATCGAGGAGGAGCTGATCATCGCCGAGGCCAGCCACGCGGAGGACGAGGTGGGGCAGCCGGTCACCGAGTGGCTGTACGACCCGACGGACGTCGAGCGCGAGAAGATCGCTCTGCGGGGGCTGCGCGACGCGGTCGAGGTGCTGGAGGACGGCGCGCGGCCGGGTGACGACGTTGCCTGAGCCGCGGATCGGCACGCTTGGCAGCCTGCGTGAGCATCTGCAGTGGGCGATCGAGCTGGAGCATGCGACGTTGCCGCCGTACTTGACGGCGTTGTATTCGCTGGATCCGGAGCGTAATGCGGCGGCTGTGGAGGTGGTGAGCGGCGTCTTCGTGGAGGAGATGCTGCATCTGGCGCTGGCGGCGAATCTGCTCAACGCCGTTGGTGGTAGGCCGCGTCTGGACATGCCGGAGATGTTGCCTTCGCATCCGCGCAAGCTGCCTCACGGTGATCTGGAGGTGTCGCTGGTGCCGTTCGGTGCGGAGGCGCTGGAGATGTTTCTGCGCCTGGAACAGCCCGCGCCGCCCGACGCACCACCGGAGGACGACGATTACGAGACCATCGGACAGTTCTACGCCGCGATCGAGCAGGGGTTGCGCTACTTGTGCGAAACGCTCGGCGAGAAGGAGGTGTTCTGCGGCGACCCGGCCCGGCAGGTGAGCGGCACCCACTTCCGCCACACCGCCGGATCGCTGTTCGCCGTCAAGGATCTGGAGTCCGCGCTCGGCGCGCTGAAGGAGATCGTCGAGCAGGGGGAGGGCAACGCCCGCGGCGAGGTCTGGGACGGTGATCAGGACGTCCTCCACCCCGAACGGGAAGAGGTCGCCCACTACTACCGCTTTCAGGAGCTCAAGCTCGGCCGCCGCTACCAGCGGGGCGACACCCCGAGAACCGGCCCGACCGGCGAGAAGGTCGGTGTCGACCCGGACGGCGTGCTGCCGATGACACCCAACCCACGGCCCGCCGAGCCGGGAAGTGCCGTACGGGCGGCGCAGGATCTGTTCGACACCACCTACAGCACCCTGCTGAACCTGCTGGAGCAGGCATTCAACGGCGACCCGAAGAGGCTCACGGACGCCACCCGCACCATGTTCACGCTCAGAGCCCAGGCGCGGGCCCTGATGGCGCTGCCCGGCGGCGCCGGTCCCACCTTCGCCTACGTGCCTCGCGAAGCACGTATATAGGTTGGATGCCTAGTGTCTTCAAGTCGTGACGGATAGCGCTCGGCGCGCGGGCAAAGAGGTGGGGTACACACCCGCAGAACAGGAGCGGCGCGGCCGTCTACGGCTGTAAGCGCTGCTGTCCAAGGGGTCGGTCCCGAAGGAGAAGCTGTCGGCCCAGCAGTGAGAGCGGCTGGAGGCCGAGCTGCGGCGCGGTCCGCTGGCCTTGGGGATACGAAGAGAACCAGCGCTGGACCCTGACCCGAGTCAAGACGCTGATCGGCCGGCTGTTCCATATCGGCTACCCCATTGAGGGGGCGAGCTGCTGCATCGTCACGGCTGGTCGGTTCAGGTCACGGCGCGGCGGGCTCTGGAGCGAGATGAGGAGGCCATCGTTGCCTGGAAGGAGCAGGTGCGGCATATGGTAAAGCACCGCGGCGGACCTGGGCGCCTACGTGTGTTTCGAGGACGAGCCCGGGCGAGGCCTGAGGCCGCCGAATGGACGCACCTGAGCGCCGGTGGGGCCCGTCCGGTGACGGTTCGTGGTAGGGGCTCCGGCCGGGTCAACTGGCCGGCCAGCTCCCTGCCTGCCTCGTCCGGATCATCAAACGCAAGATGAAGAAGGTGCCTGGCCGAGCTGCCTGTCGATGGCCAGTCGATGTGTGGAGCGATTCGATCAGGGCGGGCGAAACGCCAACGAACTACGCCGCCTGCACGTGCGGCAGGAGAACTTCACCCCCAACCATCCCACCACTTGCAGCAAAGTCGAACGCTTCCAGCAGACCACGAAGAATCGGCTCCGCGCGCAGCCCGGCCAACCGGCCACCCCGGCCGACCTGCAGGCGCTTCTCGACCGCTTCTGCGACGTCTGCACCACCACCGCCCGCACCGATCCCTGCCGCACCGCGCCACCCCGGCAGCCATCTACGCCGCCTCGCCCAAGGCCCTGCCCGCCCGCAGCCACGACGCCGAGCTGACCACCGACCCCACCCGCGACTACCAGCCTCAGGTAAACCCCAACAATTGGAGTTCCCCCGAATGGGACCCTGGCGACGGCGACGACGGATACCGCACCCCCCGCAACAACCAGACCCAGAACAAGGCGTTCAACGACGCGATCAAGGACGCCGAGCAGCAGATCGGCCGTTCACTCACGAAGGCGGAGCGCAGGCGTGTGCACAACGCGATAACCAAGAAGGGTACGGCTACCACGAGATCGTGGACGAGGTCATCGGAATGTTCGGCGACGGCAACTGCTGACCACCGTCGAGACGCGCCCATCCGCCCCACCTGGAGCCCACAGGATTGCCCACCCAAAGTGCAGCGCCAGTGCCAGAGCCGTTCGGAGGGCCACTCTGTTTTCCGATCCGCCTCAGTATCATGATCGTCTGGAGGAACGTCTCCGCACTCTCCTGGGGCTGCACGCGATCGGCGTCGGGCGGGCGCTGAACATGGGGATCATCGAATTCAATCCGGCACCACCGGACGCGTTGACAGACGACAGGTGGAGCGCCTTCGCGCTCCACCTCCAGTTCCCCTTCCGAATCACCTACCAGAGCCGAGTGATCCTCGGCTCCGCAGATCTCGCCTGGCGCGAAAGCGACGTCTGCGACACCGGCAAGCCCGACAGCGAACGAACCATGTACGACTTCATAACGGACCGCCTCGATGTCACCTTCGCGGAACTACAACCCACCGTAACCACGGTGCGCATATCCCCCTTCGGCGACCTCCGCGTCGAACTGGCCCAGGAATTCACCGTGGAGGCATTCCCCGTCAGCTCCGGCCGCGCCGAGGCATGGCGTTTCCTACAAAGAAACGGCGAACACGTAGTGTTTCCACCCGAAGAGCCAGCCCACGGCCAATGAACTTCTCCCCAGGGTCCGACATACCACCGCAAACGCAGGACATCGACGCGACTCAAGCAGAACGAACCGTCCTGTCACCCCACCTTTCACAACAGCCAACACCGTCCGACTGTGCTCTTGCTCGTCGTCCTTCCCAGTGCGCCGCGCGCCCCGGAAGGGTGGCAAGGTCAAGATCAAGTCGTCGTACAAGTGGAAGTAGCGCATGTTCAACGTGTACCTGCGCCTGGTCGCCGATGACGGTGACCCGGAATCGGTGACTCAGGCGCTCGGTGTCGCACCCGATGAGTCCACCCGGCACGGCCGCCCGTCCCCTAAGACGGGCAGGCCGTACGGGTTCAGTTCATGGACCCTCGCACTCGGCCGGCAGGTGGGGTCGGACCAGTTGGAGGAGGTGTTCGGCAGGCTGACGGCGTGGGGCGACCGGGGTGCGCAAACGCTGCGCGATCTCGTCGGCGACCGGGGGGAGGCGACGTTGATCGTGGTGCAGGAGTTCCGCGACGCTGAGGAGCCCCGGGAGAAGGGCATCTCGATGGGCGCAGACCTCATCGGCTGGCTGGCGGCGGCGCGGGCCGGTGTCGAGGTCGATCAATACCTCATGCTTCCGCCGGAGTGAGCTTGATCGACACGCCCGGATTCACCACCTGACCTGGGAAATGCCTCCAAGATCATCCCTTGCATGTCCCCTGATCATGGTCTTACGGCCGCATGCGAGCACCGTCGGCTGCCTATCAAGGTCCGGAAAGCAAAAGACCTGCGGCTGTAAAACCGCAGATCAGGGGGCCATAAATGGCGATCTAGGTGAGTGCCCCCGGCAGGATTCGAGCCTGCAGCACCCGCTTTAGGAGAGCTCGAGCCGTATCCAGTCCAACATGTCGGCTGATGGGCGATATCTGATTGCCACTCACCGTGTATTGGCGCCTCGGCAAGACCTCCCGTCGTCTATCGCTCGACGGGCGTTTGGCCTGGTCGAAATGATACTCGCGGCCGGAGTCTTGCAAGACGTTCCCGCTCTGCAGGTGCGGATGCTCCTGTGAGTTCCAGATCTGGTGAACTCCTCGCCGACGCCAGATGGGATGAGCACGGTAGGCATGAGTACCTCGTCGCGGACGGGATGGTTCTGCGGCGCAGACGGCCCCGGTTCCTCCGCTGCTCGGCGTCCGAGTAGCTTGTCGATGTTGCGGCGTTCGCGTTTGGTGGGATGGCCTGCGCCACGAGCCGGTACGGCGACCGTCACGGCCTCCTCGCGGGGAGGAGGTAGTGGGGTCTTGTCGACGTAGCACTTGGCGGCCACGGCGGCGCCCACGCGCTTGGTGATGATTGGGAGACGACCACGATGCGTTCGCGCCCGTCATGCCCGGAACTGGACCTCGTCACCGGCCTGGACGACGTGCGGGCTTGACCCGCACGTCGTAGACCTGGATGTGCTCGCCCCGGCAGGCGTTGGACGCGATCGAGCGCACTTGATCAGTCGCACTGCCCAGATCCAGCTGTCCATCCGAGCGCTCGGCTCACCTGTCGCTCGGATTCTGTACTGAGTGGACGCGACATCGTGTGAGAGGTGCAACGGGGGACGGGTTCGCCTGCGGCGGCGACGAAGGCATTTCCGGATGACAGCTCGTGCAATGTCTGACTCGGCTCGTCAATGTGACTCATGTCACAGGTCATCGTCCATCTGGTAAGGGCGGTTTTTACAGGCCGGTTGACGTGGAGTGCGCCTCGCTATGAATCGCATAAGCGACATTCCGTAACATTTGCAGCGAACTTGCACGTGTTGACCATGCGGTGATTGTCGATCACGATCCAGGCTGATCGTCTTTATCAAATCCTTACGGCGCGGTGTGGCCCTGTTCCCGGGGCCTGCGTCAGCGTGCCTTGAAGAGGTGGCGACATGCAGGTCTGGCGGCGGTTACGGACGATGGTGCTGGTCATCGCGGTGGCGATGGCGGTGGTGATCTCCGGGTTGGGGGTGCCGGACAATCTTGTGGTCCCCGCGGCTGCGTCGGTGTCCGGGCCGGATCCTGAGACCTCGGTGGAGGGCCGGCCGGTGGCGAAGGCGAAGGTGGCCGAGGGGGCTGAGGAGTCCCAGCCGAAGGTCGAACGCAAGGATCCGGTGTGGCCGAAGCCTGGGACGGCACAGGTGGATCCCGGCGAGAAGGCGGTCGCGGCGGGCGCGCTGCCGGTACGGCTCTCCGAGGTCAAAGGCGCGGCCGAGGTCGGCGCGGTGAAGGTGGAGACGCTGCCCGCCGACACCGTGCAGAAGCTGGGCGGGATAGGCATCGCCGCCCGGCTGACCGGCGACAGCGCTGGAAAGGTGCGAGCGGAGTTCTCGTATGCGAGTTTCCGCGATGCCTACGGCGGCAACTTCGCCACCCGCCTGCAGCTGCTGCGGCTGCCGGCGTGTGCGCTGACGACGCCGCGCCCGCGCGATTGCGTCGTACGCCCGCAGCCGGTCAAGGCGCACAACGACGTCAAGACCGGCACGCTGACGGCCGACCTTGACACCGACCCGGCCACCGGCAAGGCAGCGGCGCTGACGCTGCCGAAGAGCCAGAGCGGCAAGGACGTCAAGACGGCCGATGCCCGCGCCGGGCAGGCGTTCACGTCCGGGTCGGTGTACGTGCTGGCGGCCGGGATGACCGGCCCGGACGGCAACTTCGGCGCCACCGACCTCAAGCCGTCCGGCACCTGGCAGGCCGGCACGTCCGGCGGCGGCTTCTCCTACGACTACCCGCTGCCGGAGGCGCCGTCACCGGTCGGTAACGGGCCGAACCTGTCACTGCAGTACGACGCCTCGTCGGTGGACGGCGAGGGCCACTGGACCAACAACCAGTCCGGCGTGACCGGGATCGGCTGGAATGTGTCGGCCGGGTTCATCGAGCGCAAGTACCGCCGGTGCACCGCCTGGACCGAGTACGACCCGGACACCGCCGCGCTGATCTGGCACGCCGACGAGAACGGCCCCTATGGTTCGGCGGTCTGCTGGGAGTCGCCCGACGAGTTGGCCACCGACGTCACCAAGGACTACACCCAGTCGGAGCTGGTGCTGAACCTGGCCGGCCGGTCGGCCTCGATCGTCAAGGACCGCACCAGCGGGTTGTGGAAGACGGTGCCGGACTTCGGCTGGAAGATCGAGCAGCTCACCGGCGGCGCGGACGGCATGGAGTACTGGAAGGTCACC
This sequence comes from Nonomuraea sp. NPDC048892, assembly GCF_040649735.1. NCBI lineage: Bacteria > Bacillati > Actinomycetota > Actinomycetes > Streptosporangiales > Streptosporangiaceae > Nonomuraea > Nonomuraea sp. NPDC048892. The sequence continues at coordinate 148,838 of NZ_JBEZFZ010000021.1, forward strand.
TCCTCCGACGGGCAGGTGCACCGCTTCGGCTACAACAAGGACGCGCAGTGGCAGTTGCAGTACGTGGGCAACCAGCGTGCCGAGCCGTGCGCGGACCGGTACTTCAACGACATGATCCCGCCGACCTGCACTGGTGTGTGGCGGTGGAACCTGGATCAGTCGATCGACGCCAACGAGAACGTCATCGACTACACCTATGAGCGCGAGACCAACTACTTCTGCATGCCCGACTGTGTCTCCGAGGTCTACGTGCCGCTGCCCTACGATCGGGGCGGTTTCCTCAAGCAGATCAGCTACGGCCACAACACCCAGGTGTCCGGCAGCACGCCGACCTCGCGGATGACGTTCACCACCTCCGACCGCGGGGGCCTGGACGTTCCGACCGACCTGACCTGCGGCCCGACCTGCGCCACCAACGACGCGGTCGCGTTCTACTCCACCCGCAAGCTCGACTCGATCCTCACCGAGTCCAAGAACCCTGCCTCCGGCGCGTGGGAGCCGGACACCCGCACCGACTTGCGCTACCGGTGGATCTACACCCGCACCGACTTCGGCCCCGCCTACGACCCGGTGCTGTGGCTCGACAGCGTGCAGCAGACCGGCCTGGCCGGCACGAGCTCGCAGAAGCTGCCGCCGGTCAGCTTCGACGCCGCCATGGTCGCGGGCCGGATGGACTACGACAACTGGTCGGACTGGACCGACTTCCTGTCCTGGCGCATGGTGCCCCGCGTCACGGGGATCGGCAACGGCATGGGCGGCCGGATCGAGGTCACCTACGGCCAGGCCGACCCGTGCGGTGGCGGCAAGGGCCGCGACGGCACCAACTACCTGCCCGACGCCACCGGCGACTGCTACCGCGTCGACTACGACTACAACGAGGAGACCGGCTACGAGAGCTGGGGCCGCTTCTTCAAACAACTGGCCATGAAGGTGACCGAACGCGACCTGGTCGGCAGCTCGCCCGACATGGTCACCAGCTACGACTACCTCGGCGCCCCGCGCTGGACCAACCCGGTGAACTTCGCCCAGCCCGACCTCTCACCCGGCGGCAGCGACTGGCGCGGCTACAGCACTGTCCGCACCACCCGAGGCTCCGGCAGCGACCCCAACGGCTACACCGTCACCTCCGACACCTTCTACCGAGGCATCGACGGCGCCACCATCACCACCTTCGAAGGCACCACCGCCACCGACTCCCGCGCCCTGCAAGGCCAGCTCCTCCAAGAGCAGACCTGGAAACTGACCGCCACCGACCCACGCGCCTACACCGAAGCCGAATCAACCCGCTACGAATACCAGATCGCCTCCACCGGCACCGGCCCCGGCGTCCTGGACCCGGCCTTCGTGCACCGCACCCGCGAACGCACCCGCGAACTGGTCACCGGCGGCACCTGGCGCTGGAGCGACCAGCGCACCGCCTACAACACCGACGGCCAGCCCACCACGGTCAACGACTACGGCGACACCGCCGTCACCACCGACAACACCTGCACCAGCACCACCTACGCCCGCAACCCGGCCAACGGCATCACCGGCCTGCCCTCCACGGTGGAGAAACGCTCCGGCGACAGCTGCACCTCAGGGACGCTGATCGGCAGGACCATCACCCTGTACGACGGCGGCACCGACCCGGCCACCAACACCCCGTCCGACGGCAACATCACCGAGACCCGCTCCTACGCCGGCGCCACGTCGATCTCGGTCACCAAGAACACCTTCGACGACTACGGCCGCCCGCTGACCGCCACCGACCCGATGGGCAAGGTCACCACCACGACCTACATCCCGGCCGTCGGCTGGCCGCACCAGGGCGCCAAGGTCACCAACCCCCTCGGCCACGCGGTCACCACGTACTCCTCGCATCGCAACGGCCTGCCCACGAAGGTCGTGGACGCCAACGGCAAGACCACCGAGATCGACTACGACGCCCTCGGCCGTGCCGCCGCCCTGTGGGAGCCTGACCAGCCGAAGGCCAACGGCGCGGCAACCGCGACCGTCGCCTACGACATCCCCTTCGACGGCAACCTCGGCCAGCCCACCGCCCCGGCCAAAACCACCCTGCGCCGTCTCCTGCGCGGTACCACCTACCTCACCTCGTACAGCTATGACGACGGGCTCGGCCGCACCAGGGAAGAGCAGACCGCCTCTCCGGCCGGCGGCCGGATTGTCACGGTCACCGCCTACGACGCGCGCGGCCTGACCGCCGCCACCTCCCAGCCCGTGCACAACGGCGCCGCCCCCGGCAGCGGCCTGCTCAACCCGGCCCTGACCACACTGCCGTCGTGGACCAAGACCGTCTACGACAGCATGGAGCGCCCGGCCGCGGTCATCGACTATCAGCAGGCCACCGAATACCGCCGCACCACCACCGCGTACCCGGGCCTGGACCGGATCGAGGTCACTCCGCCCGGCGGCGGCAAGACCGTCACCGTCTCTGACGTCTACGACCGTACGGTCAGGACCGAGGAATGGAAGGACGGCTCCACCCACCACGACACCACCTACATCTACAACGCAGCCGGCGGCCTCACCAAGCTCACCGACGCTGCCGGCAACGTCCGGACCTTCACCTACGACTGGCTCGGCCGCCGCACCGCCGCCACCGATCCGGACGCCGGCTCGGCGACCTACGGCTACGATGCCGCCGGCAGGCAGGTGTGGAGCATCGACGGCAACGGAACCAAGGTCTCCTTGGTCTACGACGACTTGGGACGCCGGAGCAGCCAGTGGGTCGGCGACCCGCAGACCGGCACCAAGCTGGCCGAATGGACCTACGACAGCATCGCCAAGGGTAGCCCCGCCACAGCGGTCCGCCATGTCGGAGGCAGGACGTACACCGACGCGGTAGTCAGCTATGACAGCGCCTATCGGCCTACCGCCACCAAGGTGATCATCCCCGCCGCCGAAGGCGACCTGGCGGGCGAGTACACCTTCACCACCAAGTACGACTACGCCGGCAACCTCATCGAACAGGGCATGCCCGGCAAGGGCGACCTGTCCGCCGAAACTCTTACCCTGACCTACACCGACCTGGGCCTCGCCAAGAGCCTCACGTCGGACTACGGCGGCGGGACCACGTACGTCAAGGACATGGCCTACTCAGCCACCGCCCGGCTCAACGAGCGCTCCTACGGCGCCAACGCTCAGGTCAAACGCACCTTCTCCTGGGATGAGGGCACCGGCTGGCTCAACCGGCTCACCACCACGGCTGGAAGCCAGACCGCCCAGGACGACCGCTTCACCTACAACGCCACAGGCGAGATCGCTCGCGTTCTCGACGCTGCCTCGGTCACTGCCACCATGCCCGGCCAGGCCGAGTGCTTCCGCTACGACGGCCTGTCCAGACTCACCGCCGCGTACACCACGACGGCAGCTGACTGCACGGCTGGCGCCGACGGACAGGGCATCGAACCCTACAACCAGTCCTTCGCCTACGATGCCACCGGCAATCTGACCAGCGTCACCGACAACGGCGTCACCGCGACCTACACCTACCCGGCCGCCGGTGCCTCAGCCGTCCGTCCCAACGCCGTCAGCTCGATCGCCAGGCCCGGCCGCACCGACACCTACGGGTACGACAACGCCGGCCGGCTCGTCGCCCGCACCGTCGCGAATCAGCAGGCCACCTTCACCTGGGACGCTCTGGGCCAGCTGGACAAGGCCGTCGTCGAGGGCCGTGAGACGTCGATGGTTTACGATGCCGACGGCGAGCGGCTCATCCGTCGCGACCCCGACGGGACCGCGACGCTCTACCTGGGCTCCATGGAGATCCGTGCGACGGCTGCGGGCGCCAAGGCCACCCGCTATTACGCCGGTCCTGACGGGGCCGTCGTCGCCACTCGTACCGGAACCAGCCTGAAGTGGATGGCGTCCGGCCTGCACGGCTCGACGCAGCTCGCTGTCGACGACGCCTCCGGCCAGGTGTCCCGCGAACGCTACCTGCCCTTCGGGCAGCGTAGGGGCGAGGATGACCTGCCCTTCACCGACCGCGGTTTCCTCGGCAAGACCGAGGACGCCTCCACCGGGCTGGACTACCTGTCGGCCCGCTACTACGACCCCGCGATCGGCAGGTTCGTCTCCACCGATCCCCTGCTCGATCTCTCGAAACCGCAATGGCTCAATCCCTACTCCTACGCAGGTAACAATCCCGTCGGCTTGTCCGACCCGACCGGACTCAAGGTGATCGACGACGCCCGCCCGGCCGACCCGTGTGCCAAACCCAAGAGCACGGCCTGCAAGGTCAAGCGTAAGCAGGAGGCCGAGGCGCAGCTGCGGGCAGCGCAAGCCGACGTGGACCGCCAGCTGAACCTGCTGTTGTCCGCCATCATGGCGATCGCCAAGGTCGCTGCCGATGAGCTGGGCATCACCGCCGGCATCAAGTGCTTCAGCACCGGCGACCTGGGTGCCTGTGGCGAGACCGCGCTGAACGTCCTCGGCTCGCTGGCCGGCGGCTTGGCGGGCAAACTCGCGGCGAAGTACGGCCTGCCGTGGAAATGGAAGAAGGCGTACGAACTTGGCAAGAAGGTTTGGAAACACGCGGGTGACGCCATCGCCGCGTTCAAGAACTGGCTGAATGCCAAGGATCGGCTGAAGTTCGCCTCGAAGAAGGTGCAGGAGGCCACCGCCGCGCTCGGCCGCGCCTGTTCACGGCCTAAACGGGCGAACAGCTTCGTGCCCGGCACCCATGTGGTGATGGCTGACGGAAGCACCAAGCCGATCGAAAAGGTCCGGGTGGGAGATGAGGTGCTGGCGGCCGATCCCGGGACCGGTGCACGCGGCGTCAGGCGAGTCCAGGCCGTCATCGTGGGTGACGGCGCCAAGAACCTGGTCAAGGTCTCGGTCGACACCGACGGTGACCTGAGTACGGTCGAGGGCACCGTCGAGGCCACGGCCGAACACCCCTTCTGGGCGCAGGACCGCCGCGCCTGGCTGGAAGCAGGCGATCTGGAACGGGGAATGTGGCTGCTCACCAGCGGCCAGACCCGCGTCAGGGTCGTCGGCGTCACCAAGCGCACGGCGGGTGAGCAGCGTGTGCACAACCTCACGGTCGCCGGTCTGAACAGCTACCACGTCGTCGTGGGCGGGGTGGACGTGCTCGTCCACAACGAGGATGAGCGGCCCGGCGAGGACTGCGCGGCCACCGAGAGGGCCGCCGAGGAGGCCGCCGAGGAGAGCGTCGACTTCAACAAGGTGAAGGAGCGGCGTCTCGAGCAGGAGTTGCGAGAGCGGTACGATCTCGATCCACACGAGTTCAAGCGTGAAGAGCTCGGACGTGGCGCCAAGGTCTCGAGTTTCGACGTCTACAAGGGGTCGGACGGCTACTACTGGCTCATCAGCAAGGACGGCAAGGCCAAGATCAAGTCGGCGTACAAGTGGAAGTAGCGCATGTTCAACGTGTACCTGCGCCTGGTCGCCGATGACGGTGACCCGGAATCGGTGACTCAGGCGCTCGGTGTCGCACCCGATGAGTCCACCCGGCACGGCCGCCCGTCCCCTAGGACGGGCAGGCCGTACGGGTTCAGTTCATGGACCCTCGCACTCGGCCGGCAGGTGGGGTCGGACCAGTTGGAGGAGGTGTTCGGCAGGCTGACGGCGTGGGGCGACCGGGGTGCGCAAACGCTGCGCGATCTCGCCGGCGACCGGGGCTGGGAGGCGACGTTGATCGTGGTGCAGGAGTTCCGCGACGCTGAGGAGCCCCGGGAGAAGGGCATCTCGATGGGCGCGCACCTCATCGGCTGGCTGGCGGCGGCGCGGGCCGGTGTCGAGGTCGATCAATACCTCATGCTTTCGCCGGAGTGAGCTTGATCGGCACGCGCGATATCCACTGACGAGTGGCGGACGCTCGTGAGATCGCTGGGCGCGAGGCGTTGCTGTCCAAGAGGCATGGGAGGGTGATGTGCAAGCTGGATGATGCCCAGCTCGCGTATCTGGAGCAGGTTCTGTGGATGAAGGACGGATGGCATCCGGGTTGCCAGACCGGTGCTGGACATTAGCGCGGATCGCCGAGGTGGTCGAACCGCCTCTTCAAGGTCAGCTACACGGTGGACGGGGCCGTTACCTGCTGCGCTGAATCGGCTGTATCTGGCAGGCCCCGGCCCAGCGCGCCGCCGAACGGGACGAGCAGGCTCAGTTGGCGGCCAACGCTCAGGTACGCCGCCCGACAGCACCCTCGACGCTCGTCACCAGAAGATTTCCTGCATCATGCTGCCGTTCTGGTTGGCTCGCATAGCCACCCCGATCAGCCGCCATTCAGCCTCGTCGGGGGTACGGCCGAGTGTGTGATACTGGTAGTTGAGGATCATGAGAGTTGCGACATGCGTGCAGAGGTCGCAGCCGAAGAGCCTGACCCCGTCCTATCGGTGAGGGGTACGGCTACCACAAGATCCTGGACGAGGTCATCGGAATGTTCGGCAACGGCAACTGCTGACGACCGGCGAGACACGATCCCATCCGCCCCACCTGGAGCCCATAGGGTTGCCCACCCAAAGCGCAGCGCCAGCGCCAGAGCCGTTCGGAGGACTACCCTGTTTCCCGACCCGCCTCATCATCATCCTTGTCTGGAGGAACGTCTCCGCACTCTGCTGGGGCTGCATGCGATCGGCGTCGGCCGGGCGCTGAACATGGGGATCATCGAATTCAATCCGGCACCACCGGACGCGTTGACAGACGACAGGTGGAGCGCCTTCGCGCTCCACCTCCAGTTCCCCTTCCGAATCACCTACCAGAGCCGAGTGATCCTCGGCTCCGCAGATCTCGCCTGGCGCGAAAGCGACGTCTGCGACACCGGCAAGCCCGACAGCGAACGAACCATGTACGACTTCATGGCGGACCGCGTCGACGCCACCTTCGCAGAACTACAACCCACCGTAACCACCGTGCGCATATCCCCCTTCGGCGACCTCCACGTCGAACTGGACCAGGATTTCACCGTGGAGGCGTTCTCCGTCAGCTCCGGCCGCGCCGAGGCATGGCGTTTCCTGCAAAGAAACGCCGAACACGTAGTCTTCCCACCCGAAGAGCCGACCCACGACCAGTAAACCTTTCCAGGCTCTGCGGCGAGTGCCCTGGTCACAGGATTGCGATGCCGTGGTTCGGCCGGTAACGGCAAGAAGCTCCTGGTAGAGGGGTTGATCCCACAATCCACACCGTCGTCACCAGGAGCTTCAGGTGCTTTTCTATCAGCGTGCCGCCGTCGATTTGTCGCATCAGACCCTGAACTACGTCGCCGGGGTGGTCCGCAGGCACCGAGAAGAACAGCTCACCCCGCTGGGCCTTGGCCGGCCGTCCCGCCGCCATCCGCTGTTTGATCAGGTGGATTTCCGCCTCCGACATGGTGCCCTTCAGCCCGAGCAGCAGCCGGTCGTTGTACTGAGCCGGATCATAGATCCCGTCGCTGTCGCCGAGCAGCGTCCCTGCCAACGCGCACAGCTCCATCAACTGATACCAGTCCCGGCCCGAGCGGACCAGCCTGGAGCCTCCACCCCGAGCACGATCCCCACATGCCCGAGCCCGACCTCGCTCACCAACTCGGCGAACCCCGGCCGTCCCTGCGCGCTCCTGTCGGGTGGCGGGGGTATCACTCCAGGTGTGTGAATGGTCACCAAACGTAGACGGAAGTCTGTAAAGATCATTCACCATCTCGGGGGAGAACACGATCATGTCCACGACACGGGGAAGAACCGCGCTGGCCGCGGCGGGGCAAGACCAGCGCGATGACGCATCGGCGCTGTTGGGGGCGGCTGCTCATCATGGCGGGGGAAATCCCCCCACCGTGACGGCGAGGTGCCGTTGCGGGACCTGCTCGGCGATCAGGTGCTGGACCTGCTGCTGGAGCGCTCCCGCGACGGGGCGGGCGGGCTGCGGCTGACCGGTGAGGGTTCGATGCTCGGCGAGTTGGTCAAGGCGGTGCTGGAACGCGCGCTGGAGGCCGAGCTGTCGTCCCATCTGGGCTATGGCAAGCACGAGGTGGCCGGCCACGGGAGCGGCAACTCCCGCAACGGCAGGATCGGCAAGACGGTGCAGACCGGGGTGGGGCCGGTCCGGCTGGCCGTGCCCCGGGACCGGGCCGGCACCTTCGAGCCGGTGCTGGTGCCCAAGCGGGCCGGCCGTGTCTCCGGCGGCCTGGACGACCTGATCATCAGCCTGTACGCGCACGGCATGAGCGTGCGTGACATCCAGCACCACCTGCGCCAGATCTACGACACCGACCTCAGTCACGAGGCCATCTCCAACATCACCGACGCCGTGCTGGAAGAGGTCCGCACCTGGCAAGCCCGGCCGCTGGAGGCCGTCTACCCGGTGGTGTTCCTGGACGCCATCGTGGTCAAGGTCCGCGACAACCACAGCGTCCAGGCCAAACCCGCCTACCTTGTCGTCGGCATCGACGCCGACGGCGACAAGCACGTGCTGGGCATCTGGCTGGCCAAGACCCCGCTCGATGCCGCCACCGCCGCCGAATCGGCCCGGTTTTGGAGTGCGGTGATGAACGACCTGCGCAACCGGGGCGTGCGCGACATCCTCATCGCCTGCACCGACGCCCTGGCCGACTTCTCCGCCTCCACCTGGGGCCAGCGGTATCCGCAGGCGGCCCGCGTGTTCGAGACCGCCTGGGACCGCTTCATCCCGTTCTTCGCCTTCTCCCCGGCGGTACGCAAGCTGCTCTACACCACCAACAGCATCGAGTCCCTGAACTACCAGCTGCGCAAGGTCACCAAGGCCCGCGGGCACTTCCCCGGCGACGACGCCGTGGTCAAGCTGCTGTGGCTGGCCATCATCAACATCGAGGACAAACGCGCCCGCGAACGCGCCGT
>NZ_JBEZFZ010000022.1:0-152184 GCF_040649735.1 Nonomuraea sp. NPDC048892
GCGGCAAAGAGGATCGGCGCAAGCAGGAGCAGGGTAGATTGCAAGATAAAAGGGAGCAACTCTCCCGTGCTATCGTAGGCAAGGGCGCGGCGCACGTACGTGCGCCGCGCGGCGGGCGGCTTGGGATGGAGTTGGGGTGGACTTTGAGAACGGGCACAAATCCTTTACGCAAGGTGCTATAACTGTAGCTCTCTGTAATGATGTGGGCGCCGACTCCTGTGCCGAGGAGAGCGATGGAACGCGAGCCGAATCGACTGCTGCAGCACCTCATCGCGGAGGCGAGTTTCTCTCACAAGGGATTGGCCAGGCGCCTCAACGAGCTGGGTGTCGCACGCGGCGCACCAGGCCTCAAATACGACCACAGCTCCGTCCTGCGCTGGATCGGGGGTCAGAGGCCACGCGATCCGGTGCCATGCCTGCTCACCGAGATCTTCGCACTACGGCTCGGCAGGCCGGTCTCCGCCGAGGACCTCGGCATGCCGGCCGTCATCACCCCCCTCGATCTCGGGCAGGAGTTCACGCACACGTGGCAGGAGGGGATCGCGACCGTGACGGCGCTGTGGCGGGCCGATGTAGAGAGACGCAGATTCCTGATCGACTCGACGTTCGCGATAGGAGCAGGCTCCGTCGGAGCCGTACGCTGGCTGACATCGCCCGCTGAAGGGCGCCCGAACGGCATGGGGACACGGCGGGTGGGCCGTGCCGACATCGCCGCCATCCATGAGGTCACCCGATCCTTCGGTGAGCTCGACAATCGTTTCGGCAGCGGGCGCGTCAGGTCGTCCGTCGTCAAATACCTCGACACCGCCGTCTCCCCGCTGCTCAAGAACGGCTCGTACGGGCAGAGCACCGGCAGGCAGCTCGCCTCCGCGGCCGCGGAGCTGACCCGCCTGGCCGGCTGGATGGCCTACGACATGGAGCAGCACGGCCTCGCCCAGCGCTATCTGATCCAGGCCCTGCGCCTGGCCAGGGGCGCCGACGACCAGACCCTGGGCGGCGAGATCCTCGCCGGGATGGCGCACCAGGCCATCTACATCGGCCAGCCGGCCCATGCCCTCGACCTGGCCAGGGCCGCGCAGATGGCGGCCCGCAAGGCGGGGGTACGCACCCTGCTCGCCTCCGCGCACGTCCTGGAGGCCCACGCGCACGCCGGCCTGGGCGACGCCCGCTCCTGCGGGGGGAGCCTGCACGAGGCCGAGCGCGCCTTCGACGTCCGCAGGCCCGACGACGAGCCCAAGTGGCTCAGCTACTTCGACGAGGCCTACCTGTCGGCGAAGTTCGCCCACTGCTTCCGCGACCTGGGGGAGGGCGAGCGGGTGGTGCGCCAGGCGCGGCGCTCGCTCGACATGGACTCCCGTTATGTCCGGGGCCGGATGTTCAACCTGTCGCTGCTGGCCGCCGGGCTGCTGCAGTGCGGGGAGCTGGAGGAGGCGTGCTCGGCCGCGGCCGGTGCGCTGGCTCTGGGGGGTGAGCTGCAGTCGGCCAGGTCGCGGTCCTACGCGGCCGATCTGCGGCGGCGGCTGGAGCCGTACAAGCAGGAGAAGCCCGTGATGGCGCTGCGCGAGCGCGCTCGCCAGCTCAGCCTCGTGTAGCTCGTGCAGGGAACGGAAAGGCCCGGGCCGTCATGGCCCGGGCCTGCCCGCCGATCACGTGGTGCTTACTTGAGCAGCTCGCCGTTCGGGCCCACGACGGACTTGGTCGCCGCGTAGTTGGCCTTGTTGTAGACGTCGGCGGTCTCGCCGTCGAAGATGGCCGAGCTGATGTAGTCGATCCGGCCGTTCTCGTCGTTGTCGTAGTACATGCTGGTCACGCCGTTGACGTAGCCGGTGCGCTTGGCGTTGTTGTACTTGAGCAGCCACGGGCCGCCGTCGGCGCCCGGGGTCATCGAGCACTTGAGCACCTGGTGCGTCTCGACCCTGAACGTGTTGACCTGCCAGCTCTTCGTGCCGGTCTTGCCCGCGCACCACTTCGGCGTGACGCCGCTGAAGGGACGGTCGCCGTCGGGGTGCGAGGCGCTCGGGTAACCGAAGACCGTGACCGGCTGGTTGAGCGGCTGGTTCCAGGAGAAGCCCTGACCGCCGACGACGTCGCCGAGCCGGCCCATGTCCTTGGCGATGCCGAGGATGTAGCGAGCCTCGTAGTACTTACGCTCGGTGCCCGGCTTCACCCACTTCTGGGTGTAGTAGTGGATGACCGTGTAGTTGCCGCGCTTGTCGGGGCCGGTGCCCTTGTCGCCCGGGCCCTTGTAGGCCTGCCACTGCGTCTTGGTGAGGTGCTCCACGACCGGCTCGCCGAACTTGAAGCCCTGGCCTCGTCCGGTCCTGGCGGCGGCGTAGGCCTGCTTGGAGACCTCGACCTTCTCCACGACGGCGTCCGGGTGGTCGGGGCCGGCCAGCTGGGCGTCCTTGGCGCCCACGGACCAGCAGTGGCCCAGGTTGAGCTGGCACTTGCGGAACTCCTCCGCGCTGACCTCGCGCGGCTTGACCCACTTGTCGCCGGCGAACTCCTTGAACTCCTTCCAGGAGACCTCCTTCTCGGCGCCCAGCATGAAGCCGTTGTGCACCGCGACGAAGGCGTAGTCGCCGTCGTAGTCGTCGTAGGTGTCGAGGTCGTACGCGGTGAAGGCGTAGGCACCGACGTAGACGCCCCAGGGGGCCCGGCCCTGGTAGTAGCCGGGGATGAAGATCCACTTCTGGTAGACGTCGTCGCCGTGCTCGTACACGCAGTGGCCGGCGGTGGCCACCAGGTTGCGGTTACGGGACTGGATGGAGGTGGCCGAGCACCAGCGGTACTGGCCCTTGGAGTCGAGGAAGAAGACCTTGCCGATGGTCTTGGGCAGGTTGACGTTCTTCGAGGCGCCGGCCTTGGCGGTGGTGGTGGGGCCGGTCATGCCGGGCTTGCCGTCGGGGGCGCCCTTGCTGCCCGTGCTGACGAGCTTGGGAACCTGCTTGGAGTCCAGGTTGTACTGAGTGGCCTTCTTGAGCGCGGCCCCGTTGGAGTCGAGCCAGAAGGCGGCAGCTCCGTAAGCGTCGGCCGGCTTCGGGAGGAGGTTGTCGGTCGCCCAGTTGGGCGCGGCGTTGGCGGGCGGGGCGAGGACGGCGGCGCTCAGGCCGACAGCGGCGAGGGGGACGAGCAGGCGCTTCACGGAAGGACTCCACAGTTGTCAAAAAGGGTGTAAAAACCCTATCGACCCATTGGTCACTCTAGTAAGGGGTTTCGCGCAATTTCCAGCAGAAAGGCCGAAGGGCCCGGCTGGCAGCCGAGCCCTTCGGGTGAAGCATGCGAACGATGACTAGGTCGTCGTTCTTGTCCTGCTGGGAACTACTTGACGAGCTTGCCGGACCACGACTTGGACGCGGCGCTGTAGATCGCGGCCGTCTCACCGTCGAAGTACGGCGAGGTGATCGTGTCGTAGCGCTTGTTCTTGTCGCTGTCCATGACCAGGCTCGTGACACCGTTGACGTAGCCGAGGCGCTTGGCGTTGCTGTACTTGAGCAGCCACGGGCCACCCGCGTAGCCACCGGTCACGGCGCACTTCAGGGAGATGTGCTCCTCGACCTTGAACTCGGGGGCCTTGGTGACGTTCTTGCCAGTCTTGCCGTAGCACCACTTCGGCGTGACACCGGTGTAGGGCTTGTTGCCGTCCGGGTGCGCACCCTGCGGGTAACCGAAGGTGCGGACGTACTTGCCGGTCGGCTGGTTCCACGCGAAGCCCTGGCCACCGACGTTGTCGCCGAGACGGCCACCGCTCTTCAGCTCGCGACCAACGATGTTGGGCTCGAGGCGGACGAAGCGGGCGACCTTGCCGGGCTTGAACCACTTCTGCACGTAGTAGTGCGTGATGGTCCAGTTGCCACGGGCGTCCTTGCCGACCGTCGCCGGGTACTTGAACCCGTTCTTCTCCTGGGCCTTCTTGTACGCGAGGGCCTCGTTGAAGGTCACGTTCTCGACGACGGGCTCGCCGAACTTCTTGCCGTTACCCTGGCCGACACCAGCGGCGTCGTAGAAGCTCTTGCGGACCTCGAAACGGTCGACCACAGCGCCGGGGTAGTCCGGGCCGGTGGCCTCGTCGGCCTTGCCCGGGTCCACGTCGTAGTAGTCGGTGGTCGCGGGGTCGAGCTTGCCCTTCTTGTACTCGGCCTCGCTGACCTCGACGTCCTTGACGAACTTCTCGCCCTGGTACGCGTCGTAGGTCTTCCAGTCCACAACCTTCGAGGACTTCTCGACACCCGCGAGGGCGTCGTAGACGGTCACGAAGGCGTAGTCGCGGTCGAAGTCCTCGTAGACCTCGAAGTCGTAGTGGGTGAAGGCCTGCTTGCCCACGTAGATGCCGAACGGGGTCTTGCCCTGGTAGTAGCCGGGCACGAAGACCCAGCGGGACACGACTTCCTTGTTCGCCGCGATGTCGTAGACGCAGTGGCCGGCGGTGGCGACCAGGTTGCGGTACTGCGACTGGATCGAGGTGCCGGAGCACCAGTACAGCTTGCCGTCACGGCCCTCGAAGAAGACCTTACCGATGGACTTCGGCAGGTTCACGTTCTGGGTCTTGGCGACGGTCTTCTTCTCCTCGCCGATGGGCGCGGTGACCCCCGGCTTGGTGTCCGCGCTATAGCCACCACCGCGGACGATCTTGTCGACCTCGAGAACGTCGGGGCTGAAAGCCACGGCGCCCTTGAGGGCGGCGTTGTTGGACTTGGTCCAGAACTCCACGACCTCTTCGGCCTGGGCCTGCGTCTTGGCGAGATCGGCGTTCTCGATGACGTTGTCAGCCTGCGCCGTGCCGGCGAGACCGGCAGCGAGGAGACCAGTGGCCAGAATGGCGCCACCGGCCGGGAGGAGGATGCGCTTCAAGGTAACTCCTTGCGCTGTCGTGGAACGCCTCTTGCGTCCCATGCGTCAGTAAAGGGATAGCCAGGAACATACAGTGTCGATCTTGAGCTCGGGTAGCCGATCTGAAAGGAAAAGTCGCGACAAGCCGGGCGTGATCGTTCTGTGATGTTTAAAAGGCTGATGCGCAGGAGCTGTGTGAAGCTTCGGATGTCACCATTTGGCCTGATCAACATAAGGATGTTGTCAAAGTGGCCATGGGTACGGAGACGTCCTCTTGATCCGGTCTTGCGAAGCGATGTGACGCAGATCACATCGACTTGATGGCACCGTCTGGGCGTCTCATGCGTCCAACCGCCTTCACTTCGCCGGAGAAAAGCAGAGGGGCCCGGCAATATGCCGGGCCCCACGCTCGCAACAGTTAGACGTACGGTCAGGGACCGGTCGCTAGCTGCTACTTAGACGATCTTGCCGGACCACGAAGCGGCCGCGGCCTTGTAGACGGTGTTGGTCTCGCCGTCGAAGTACGGCGACGAGATGTAGTCCACGCGGCCATTGTTGTCCTGGTCGTTGAAGGTGCTGGTGACACCGTTCACGTAGCCGAGACGCTTGGCGTTGCTGTACTTGAACAGCCACGGGCCACCGTCGGCGCCCTCGGTCATGGCGCACTTGAGAGCGACGTGCTCCTCGATCTTCTTGGCGGCGGAGCCGACAAGCTTCTTCGAGGTCTTGCCGTAGCACCACTTGGGCGTGATGCCGGTGTAGTTCTTGTTGCCGTCGGGGTGCGCGCCGGCCGGGTAGCCGAACACGCGGACGTCCTTGCCGGTCGGCTGGTTGTACGCGAAGCCCTGGCCGCCGACGTTGTCGCCGAGGCGACCAGCGTCGAGGGTGGAGCCGTCGACGATGAAGAAGACGGTCTTGTAGAACTTCGTGTCCGTGCCGGGCTTGTACCACTGCTGGACGAAGAAGTGCGTGATCGTCCAGTTGCCGCGACGGTCCTGCTGGACCTTCGCCGGGTACTTCTCCGCGTCCTGCGCCTGCTTGGCCTTGTAGGCGGCGGCCTCGTTGTCGGTCACGATCTCGGTGATGGGCTCACCGAACTTGCGGCCGTTGCCCTGACCCACGCGAGCCGTGCGGTAACGGGCCTCGGAGACCTCGACCTTGCCGACGACGGCGCCGGGGTAGTCGGGGCCGGTCGCCTCAGGCGCCGAGCCACGCTTCGCCCAGTAGGCCTCGGTCCGGGTGGGGTCGAGCTTGCCCGCGCGGAACTCCTCGCGGCTGATCTCGACGTCCTTGGCGTCCTTGATGCCCTGGTACTTGTCCCACTCGGCCTTGGAGACCTGCTTGGCCGTGCCACCCTCGACCTTGACGCCGTTGTAGACGGTGACGAACGCGTAGTCGCGGTCGTAGTCCTCGTAGACGTCGAAGTCGTAGTGGGTGAAGGCCTGCTTGCCGACGTAGATGCCCCAAGGAGCACGGCCCTGGTAGTAACCGGGGACGAAGACCCACTTGGACATGACGTCCGAGTTGGTGGCGGTGTCGTAGACGCAGTGCCCGGCCGTGGCGACCAGGTTGCGGTACTGCGACTGGATGGAGGTGGCGGAGCACCAGCGCTTCTCGCCCTTGCTGTTGACGAAGAACACCTTGCCGATGGTCTTCGGCAGGTTGACGTTCTGCGTCTTGGCGGTGCTCTTCTTCTCCTCGCCGATCGGCGCGGTCACGCCGGGCTTGGTGTCGGCGCTGTAGCCGCCCTTGCTCTGCAGGCGGGCGACGTCGGTCTTGCTGTCCCAGACGTTGGACTCCTTGGCGGCCTTGAGGGCAGCGCCGTTGTTCTCCGCCCAGAAGTCCGCGATGGCCTTCGCGTTGGCAGCGGACGTCGCCATGTTGTCCTTGGCGACGTCGGTGTCAGCCGAGGCCGTACCGGCGAGGCCGGCGGCCAGAAGGCCGGTGGCCAGAAGGGCGCCACCGGCGGGGATGAGGATGCGCTTCAAGGGAACTGCTCCTTGCTCTGTCGTGGGTCGCAACATGCGTCCCATGCGTCAGTAAAGGGATAGCAAGGAACATAGCGTGGTGATCTCCGCAGGTGGAACCCGGTTTGGCGGATCGGGTAGACGCCCTTACCGCCGTGACCTTTCCGTTACCAGTCAGAGATCTTCGCGCGCCGTGATGTGAAAGTTACGTTTGCGCAGGGTGTGAGTGGGTTATCGCTTACGGCACGAAAGTTCCGTTAGCAGTCGTCGCAGAGCGTAGTCGGTTATATGTGACTCAGATCACAGGAACCAGATTTGGGCCTGCCCCGTCTAAGTTCGCCCGATCCTCACAGGTGATCTTCAGGATCGGGCCGGAAGCGTTCAGATCCGGGCTCCTGCGGGCGCTTCTCGTCGGCCCGCACGGGCTTCCCAGGGCCTCTGAGATCCCTTGCGCGGGGCCTGGAAACGCGAACGAGGGCCTCGGTGAGAACCGAGACCCTCGTCTGCTCGCGCGTGACTTACTTGTACAGCTCCCCGTTCGGGCCGACGATCTTGCCCGACCAGACGTTCTTGGCCGCGTTGTAGACGCCGGCCGTCTCACCGTCGAAGTACGGCGAGGTGATGTAGTCGATCCGGTCGTTGCCGTCCTGGTCGGCGAACGTGCTGGTGACGCCGTTCACGTAACCGAGGCGCTTGCCGTTGCTGTAGTTGAGCAGCCAGGGCCCACCGTCGAAGCCGGGCGTCACGGCGCACTTGAGGCCGATGTGCTCCTCGATCTTCAGCCAGGACGCGCCCACCGCCTTGGAGGTGGTCTTGCCGTAGCAGTGCTTCGGCGTCACGCCGCTGTACGGCCGGTTGCCGTCAGGGTGCGGCGCCGACGGGTAGCCGAACGCGCGCACCGCCTTGCCCGTGGCCTGGTTCCAGGCGAAGCCCTGACCGCCGACGTTGTCGCCCAGCCGCCCCGCGTCCTTGGACAGCAGGATGTAGTGGTGGCCGCCCCACGACCGCTTCGGGCCGGTGAAACGCTGGTAGTCCTTGCGGTTGACCTGCTTGACACCGTTGAACTGGATGCCGTTGTAGACGGTGACGAACGCGTAGTCGCGGTCGTAGTCCTCGTAGGTGTCGAAGTCGTAGTGGGTGAAGGCCTGCTTGCCGACGTAGATGCCCCACGGCGTCTTGCCCTGGTAGTAGCCGGGGACGAAGACCCACTTGTCCAGCGTGGAGGAGTTGCTGTCGGTGTCGTACACGCAGTGGCCGGCCGTGGCGACCAGGTTGCGGTAGTTCGACTGGATGGAGGTGGCCGAGCACCAGCGGAACTTGCCGTGGGTGTCGACGAAGAAGACCTTGCCGACGGTCTTGGGCAGGTTCACGTTCTGGGACGAGCCGGTGGATCTGGACTCGCCGGTCGGCGCCGTGAGGCCGGGCTTGCCGTCGGGGGTGTAGCCGCCCTTGGAGACGACCTTCCGCACTTCCTTCGAGTCCCACGTGTACTGCGTCGCGGACCGGAGCGCCTTGCCGTTCGAGGCCAGCCAGAAGGAGGCGACGGAGACGGCGTCGGCGGAGTTGCGGGCCATCGGGTCGTGGGCGATGTCGTTGTCGGCCTGCGCCGTGCCGGACAGGCCGGCGGCGAGCAGACCGGTCGCCAGGAGGGCGCCGCCGGCGGGGAGGAGGGTTCGCTTCAAGGTAACTCCAGGTTGCGCTGACATGAGGCGCCTCGTGCACCTCCGAAATTCAGCTAATGGACAGCCCGGAACCTACAGCTTTGACCGTGTTCGTGTGACGCACGGGAAGATCGTGTCAGCGGTGGGAGCGTGGCCCGTGATCTCGCCGGGATGAAGAAGCCGCTGATCACGCCAAGTGACCAGCCGGTAACTATGACTTACGTCACATTTGACACGGTGGACTGTGCCGCCGCCCGGCGGTAGACCTCTCCGGTCGTGGTGTCGAAGTAAGGCGACGACACCGCGTCGTAGCGGTCTCTGGCGTCCCTGTTCCAGGTCAGGCTGTTGACGCCGTTGAGGCTACCGAGCTTGCGGTTCTTGTCGTAGCCGATCACCCAGGGGCCGCCGCTGGCGCCGTGGCTGAAGTCGCACGGCTGAAGCTCGACGCCCTTCTGCAGGTCGAGGCCGGGGGCCACGGTGTAGCGGGTGCTGCGCTCGGGGCACTCCAACAGCGTCTTGCCGTCGAACGGGCGCGAGCCGTCGGGCTGCGCGCCCGCCGGGTAGCCGAAGGGCCTGGCGGTGTACGAGCCGGGCTTCTTGTTCAGCTCGATCCCCAGGCCGCCCACGTTGTCCTGGAGCCGGCCGACGTCCTGCATGACGTAGTCGCCGTTCTTGGCGACCCAGGTGAACCCGCGGTTCACCGTGACGAAGGCGTAGTCGTAGTCGTAGTCGACCTTGCCCATCCAGTCCTCGTGCAGGCTGATCGAGGCGCCCACGTAGATGCCGTCAGGCGTCTCGCCGTTGGTGCCCGGGTTGGGGACGAAGATCCAGTAGTCGGCGGGCTTGGCCTGGCGCGAGTCGTACGCGCAGTGCGCGGCCGTGGCGACGACGCTGCGGTTCTTGGCGGCGATCGAGCTGGCGGAGCACCAGTACTCCTTGTCGCCGAAGCGGAAGAAGACCTTCCCCATGGTCATCGCGGAGCCCTTGCGCGGCAGCGCGGGCGCGACGCTCTGAGCGGCGATCGATCGCCGCACCCCGGCCACGGGGTTGGCGGGGGCGGCCGCGGCGGCGGTCGAGCTCGCCGGGGCGGCGGCGCCGGGGGTGGCCGGGCTGTAGCTGTCGCTCTTCTTCAGGCGGTCGGGCTTCCAGTAGTTCGCGACCCGCTTGACGTCCGCGACCGTCCTGGCCAGCGGGACGGCGTACACCTTGCTGATGGGAGCGGCGGCGGTGCTGCTCGTGACGGCGCTCGTTGTGACGGTGCTCGTGGTGATGGCGCTTCCCGCTGCGGTGTATCCCGTGGCGCTGTGAGCGTTCCACGCGGCGGCGGTGGCGGTCCCCGTGAGGGCGGGCAGCATCAGCAGCGAGCTGCTCAGCGCAGCCGCCGCTAGGTGCCGGGCCCGGGGGATCATGAAATGCGCCTTTCTTGGGGTTGTAAGGGTGGATTTTTCCAGATGTACAGACTGTATTGCAGCTTGGATAGAGATTCGTTACCTGATCAAGGGTGCATCGTGAACTATAAGGACACTGTCAGCCGAACACTCCCGATACACGTTAATGATCATTAGCGAGTTGGCATAGTCGCAGGTCAGGCGGGGTTCGGTTGCGTATGTCCGTGCGCGCTAATGCGCGCATTCCCGGCCATGATCAGGATCGTTCCAGTGGCGCACGCCACGTCGCCGCGGCCCCATTCCCGGCCCAGGGGAAGGCCCCGGATCCACTGGGGAACCGGGGCCCGGGTGCAGGCTCGCTCAGTGCTAGCTCGCTGCTCGATCAGCGCCAGTTGCCGGTCCAGCGGTTGGCGGCGGCCTTGTAGACCTTGTAGGTGTCGGTGTTGAAGTACGGCGACGAGATGTGGTCGTACCGGTCGTTGCCGTCGGTGTCCCACGCGACGCTGTTGACGCCGACGAGGTAGCCGGTGCGCGACGCGCTCTTGTAGTTGTAGATGAACGGCCCGCCGCTCGCGCCGGCGGTGAAGGAGCACTTGAAGCCGATGTGCTCCTGGAGGTTGTACTTCCTGGCCTCGGGCATCGGCTTGGTCTTGCCGTAGCAGTACTTCATGGTGCGGCCGGTGAACGGCTTGTCGCCGTCGGGGTGCTCGCCCGCCGGGTAGCCGAAGGAGAACACGTTCAGCTTGGTGCTCCGGTTCCAGGTGAAGCCCTGGCCACCGACGTTGTCACCGAGCCGGCCGACGTTCTTGACCGTCCACTTCCACTTGCCGCCGACCTTCTCCCACTTGACCTTGATGCCGTTGAAGACGTTGACGAACGCGTAGTCGTAGTCGTAGTCCTCCTTCACCACGAAGTCGTCGTGCGCGTTGAACGTCTTGGCGGCGTAGATGCCGTAGGGCGCCTTGCCCTCCCAGACCTTGTCGCCGTCCCAGTAGGACGGGATGAAGATCCAGTTGTCGTAGAAGGTGTTCTTCTTGGTGTCGTACACGCAGTGGGCGGAGGTCGCCACGAGGTTGCGGTACTTGCTCTGCACCGAGCTGGCCGAGCAGTAGCGCCAGTTCTTCGGGTTGCGCGGGTCGGCCTTGGGCAGCGTGAAGAAGACGCGGCCGACCGTGTTGGGCAGGTTGACGTGCTTGCTCTTCTTGGACTTCGTCTTCTCCGCGCCGATCGGCGGAACGGAGCCTGCGGGACCGTCGGGGGAGTCGTTCCTGCCCTTGACGCCCTTGGTGGACAGGTCGACGCCGTCGTCGTAGTCGGTGGCCAGCTTGATGCGGTCCGGCGTCCAGAACTGGACCGCCTGCTCAGCAGGGGTGGCCGAGTTCCTGGACACGACGTCCGAGGGTGCGGTCGCGCTCGCCGCGCCGCCGCTGACCATTCCCGCCGCCAGCCCGATGGCCACGAGGCCGGCGAGGGGGATCGCGATGCGCCTTGCTCGGGAATTCATGGAGCTCCTCTCAGCTTTCGGCGGCCCAGAGCGGGGTACTGCGCCCCGGTGGGCCAGGAAAACGTTGGGAACGTTAATGAACGGCCCGATCCGGCCGCCAGGAAACGACGCGAAAAAGCATGAGCCGGTTCCATTCCGTTATAGAAATAGCGAGTTCGCATGTATTCTGAATTAGCATTTCCGCAGGTCAACGGCCTGATTTATTTTCTCTGACCACAGCGGTAACGCCAATTATCAAGCGCCACTCCTTATCAACCGAACCTTGTTCTGGTTAGATGGCGGCATGGACCCTCGCACGCCCTGTCTCATTGGCATCGCCCAACTCACCATTCGCGAACAGCCGGGCCCTGAACCGCTGGATCTGTGGGAGTCGGTCGCCCGCGCCGCCGCGGATGACGCGCGGCTGCCCGTCGGGCGGCTCGACTCGATCCAGATCGTCCACACCGACTCGTGGCAGTACGACTCGCCGGTCGGCCGCCTCGCCGAGCGCCTCGGCGCCACTCTGCGCCACCAGGTCTACTCCAAGGTCAGCGGTACGGCTCCGCAGTTGCTCATCGGCGCCGCCGCAGCCGGGATCGCGGCGGGCGAGCTGGAGTCCGCGCTGGTCACGGGGGCCGAGGCGCTGGCCACGCGGCGGGCGTACCGGAAGGCGGGCGAGCACGCGCCGTGGAGTCACCCCGCCGACCCGCGGCCTCCGTACGGGTGGGAGCGGCCGCCGCATCCCTCGGCGCTCGCGCACGGGCTGTTCTTGCCGGTGCACACCTATCCGATCATGGAGACGGCGCGGCGGGCGGCGATCGGGCTCACCATCGAGGAGGAGATGCGCGAACGGGCCCGGATCATGGCCCCGATGACCGAGGTGGCGGCGGCGAACCCGCACGCCTGGCGCCGGGTCGCGCGCTCCCCTGACGAGCTGCTCGACCGCTTCGTCGGCTGGCCGTACACCAGGAGCACCGTGGCCGTGCTGGAGGTGGACCAGGCGGCGGCCGTCGTCCTGGCCAGCTCGCGACTGGCCGACCGGCTCGGGGTGCCCCAGGATCGGCGGGTCTACCTGCGTGGATGGGCGTACGCGGAGGACACCTGGGAGGTGGCGGCGCGGCCCGAGCTCGGCTCCTCGCCAGCCATCGCCGCCGCCGCGCGGGCCGCGTTCGAGCGCGCCGGGCTCGGGCTGGACGACATGCACGCACTCGACCTCTACAGCTGTTTCGCGATCGCGCTGCGGCAGGCGTGCGACGCGATCGGGCTCGACCCGCTGGACCCGCGCGGGCTCACGGTCACCGGCGGGCTGCCGTACGCGGGCGGGCCGGCCAGCGACTACGTGCTGCACTCCACGGCGACGATGGCGGGGCTGCTGCGGGCCCAGTCGGGGCATGGGCTGGTCACCGGGGTGGGGATGCACCTGACCAAGCACACGTACGCGGTGTGGTCGAGCTCGCCGGGCGGGCGGCTGGGCCGTGCCTCGCCGGTGCACACGTCCGAGGAGGTGCCCATCGTGGCGGCGTACGAGGGGGCGGGGAAGGTGGCCGGCTACTCGGTGGCGCACGGGCCAGGGGGTGCGGCCGAGAAGGGGTTCCTGGTGGTGGAGGTGCCAGGAGGGCGGGCTTACGCGGTGGTGGAGGAGGCGGACCTGCTCGCGGAGGCGGAGGGGCGGGAGCTTGTGGGGCAGGAGGTGCGGGTGGCGACCGATGGGAAGGTCAATGTGGCCTCCTGGTGACTTAAACTTGGCATCAAATCTGTGACCGAGTGACTACTATCCGGTGTTGACATTTTTATGTCAGCGGCGGACGCTGGAGTCATGCGGAGGACAACGGTGCGCATCGACGAAACGCTCCTCAACGAGGCGAAGGCGTACGCGGCGAAAAACGGACGAAGTCTCACCTCAGTCATGGAGGATGCCTTGCGACAACTCATCAACCGTTCCACGGAAGTGGCGGAGCGACCCCGCGTCGAGCTCCCGCTCTCCGGACCCGACTCCGGGCCCACACTGGCCTGGGCCGAGGTCAAGGAGCTTCTCGGCCAGGACGACATCCAGAAGGTGCTGGGGGCCGGCCATGCGCATGCTTGACACCAACGTGCTCTTCAACGCGCAACGACGCGACGCACAGCACCATGAGCAGTGCCACGCCGTCCTCCTCGACCTCCTCAACGGTGACGAGGCCTACGCGGTCAGTGACTTCGCGCTCAGTGGCTTCATCCGTACGGTGACGGATCGCCGCATTCCAGGTCACACCTCGTTCGAGGTCGCGCGCGAGTTCGCCGACATCGTTCGCCATCAACCGCATGCGGTCGTCGTGCACGCCGGCCCGCGGCACTGGGAGATCTTCGTCAAGCTCTGCCGCGGCGCCGGTGCGCAAGGCCGCCTCATCCCAGACGCCTACCTCGCCGCACTCGCCATCGAGCACGGTTGTGAATTCGTGACCTGCGATCAGGATTTCGCCAAGTTCGAGGGCTTGCGCTGGAGGTCGCCCCTGAACTGAACTGGAGTTCAAGGGCGCAAGCCGGCACCGACTCGGCTAGGAACGTCGTGGCGGAACAGTTCGACGTCATCGAAGCAGGCGAGCGCGGCCGCCGCCGGTGGACAGGGCTGCTGGTCGTGCTGGCGCTCCTGCTCATCCCCGTTATCGGCCTGCTCGTGAGCCGGGACCCCGAGCCCGAAGCCGAGTCCGAGCCCCCTGCCGCGACCGCGACCCCAGAGCCCATCAGATCCCTGACCCGGCTGGACAACGCACCCAACATCGTCAACCCGCCCGCCGTGCGCAAGCAGGGGGACGAGGTCATCCAGGTGGTGTTCCCGCACGGCGTGCGGGCCGAGGTGCGTTATCCGGCCGATCTGGATCTCGACGACATGGGGTCGCGGCCGTTCCACGGAGCGTGGGTCGAGGGCCGCTTCCGCCAGTTCGTCGCCCCGTACGGCGGTCAGTTGGAGGTCACCCGCGGCGGGCAGCCGATCAGAAACTACGCCTCCAACGTGACCCTCTGGCCACGCCAGGCCGGCAGTGGCTTCTACGGTCAGGTGCTGCTGTTCGAGTTCGGTCCGTGGCGGCTGGCGATGTACGACCGGGGAGAGGGGCTGACGTTCGACCAACGGCTGTCGCTGGCCCGCAACCTGCGCGGGCGGGTGACCAAGGACGGCTTCCTCGTCCTGTCGGCGCGGCGCGACATCCGGCTGACCAGACCGGGGGAGCAGGTCCAGGGCCATCCGGTCGGACCGCAGCTGTGGTTCGGCGGCGGGGCGGGGCAGATGGTGGCCCTCGTACCGACACCCGACTGCGCCGACAACCGCGCCCTACCGGACGTCATCGAAGGCCGGGGCCGCCCGAGCGAGACGGTGTGCCGCGGCGACATGCTGATCGCCGTTACCGGCTCGACGGAGTTCAGGAAGCAGGCGATCGAAGAGATCCGGGTCATGGTCAAGTGACCCTACGCACTGGTCGGGGGCGTCGGGGACCTGCCGGATGCTTACCGGGTAGCGCTGGGGGAGCATCGGGCGGTTGCTGGGTAGTGCCGAGAGCTTGCCGGGCAGTACCAGGCGCGTCGGTCGGGCAGCGCTGCGGGTCTGTCGGGTGTCCGTCGGGTGGTGCTGCGGATTTGGTGGGTGCCCGCTGTCGGGTGGCGTTGGGCGGGGACGGGCTCGGTCGGGTGTTTGGTGGGCAGCGCTGGGTCTGCCGGGTGGCGTTGGGTGGAGCCGGGCTCGGGAGTTGGGGTGTCGGGGCAGTGCCGGGCAGTTGTCGGGTGGCGTTGTGGGGCGTCCGCCGAGCAGTGCAGCGGATTTGGTATCGCGTGGGGTGTGGTGGTGTGCGTGCTGCCTGCGCTGCTGCCGCTTGCTGTTGGCCTGCTGCCCGGGGAGGTGTCGTGCAGTGCCAAGATTTGTCGCCAACCTCAACACCACCCCCCGCCCCCAAAAGCCCCCACTCAACAGTCCCCCAACCGACCCCCACCCCATCAACGCCACCCGCCAAACGCCCGACAGATTCTGCGTCACCCGGCCGCCGCTCTACGATCCCCAGCATCGCCGACCAAGACCCCACGCTGCGCGGCCTCGCCCAGCGGGCACCAAATCCGCACACCATCCGGCGGACACCCAACAGACCCAACTTCGCTCGACAGGAACCCGGCGTAGCACCGCCCGACGAATGCCCACCAGTCAGCGACACCGCCCGACACACCCGGCACTGGTCAGCGAAAAACTGGCCGCCACCCAGCAAGCGCTCTGGGAGGGTGACGGGGTGGGGTGATCGGGTTGAAGTAGGGTGCGGCCATGTTCGCCGTAACCGCCACACAGACCGATCCCGACAACCCGCTCGCCGGCCTGACGCTGGGCGAGCGTCCCGAGCCGAAGGCGCCGGACGGGTGGACGACCGTCTCGGTGCGGGCCGCCGCGCTCAACCACCACGACGTGTGGACGCTCAAGGGCGTCGGCATCCGGCAGGACCGGCTGCCGATCGTGCTCGGCTGCGACGCCGCCGGCGTGGACGAGGACGGCAACGAGGTGATCGTGCACTCCGTGATCGGCACCGGTGCCGATGAGACGCTCGATCCCAAGCGCACGCTGCTGTCCGAGCAGCACGACGGTACGTTCGCCGAGCGTGTGGCGGTGCCGCGCCGCAATCTGGTGCCCAAGCCGGCCTCGCTCAGCTTCGAGCACGCGGCCTGCCTGCCGACGGCGTGGCTGACCGCGTACCGGATGTTGTTCGACAAGGCTGGGCTGGAGCCCGGCTCCACCGTGCTGGTGCAGGGGGCCGGCGGGGGCGTCGCGACCGCGGTGATCGCGCTCGGACGGGCCGCCGGCTACCGGATCTGGGCCACCAGCCGTTCGGAGAGCAAGCGGGAACGGGCTCTGCAACTGGGCGCCGACCAGGTCTTCGAGCCGGGTGCGCGGCTGCCGGAACGGGTGGACGCGGTCATGGAGACCGTCGGCCAGGCCACCTGGGATCACTCGCTCAAGTCGCTCAAGCCCGGCGGGCGCATCGTCGTCTCCGGCGCCACCAGCGGCGCGGTTCCGCCCGCCGACCTGAACCGGGTCTTCTTCCTGCAGTTGTCCGTGATCGGTTCCACGATGGGGACGCGGGAGCAGCTCGGGCGGCTGGCGGTGTTCCTGGAGCAGACGGGGCTGCGGCCGGAGATCGACCGGGTGCTGCCGCTGACCGAAGCGCGCGACGGGTTCGCCGCCATGGCGTCGGGGGAGATCTTCGGAAAGATCGTCTTTACCGTCTGAATAAGTGATGGGTTACTTCTGGCGCTTCCGGGTGATACAAGAGGTAGTGGTTGTGTCACCCGGGAGGTTGTCATGATGCACATCGAGCCCTTCGGCCCAGGTTCGATGCACTGGGACACGACCGGCGAATATCGCAACCTGCTCGTGGCCGGCAGCGCGCTGGTGCTCCAGACCATGCATCCGGCGGTCGGCGCGGCGGTGGCCGAGCACTCCACGTACAAGGACGACCCGTGGGGGCGGCTGGAGCGCACGCTCGTGTCCGTGCAGAAGTGGGTGTACGGCGGCGCCGACGGCCCGGCCGAGGGGCGGCGGCTCAGGGAGCTGCACAAGCCGATCAGCGGAGTGGACGAGAGCGGCCGGCCCTACCACGCGCTGAACGGCGAGGCGTGGGCATGGGTGCATCTGTCGCTGTTCGAGCGGTTCATCGTGCTCAACCGCTATTTCGGCACCCCGTTCACGCGCGACCAGGAGCGGCGCTTCTACGCCGAGTCGCGGCAGCTCGGCGCGATCCTGCGGGTGCCCGAGCGGGAGCTGCCCGAGGACCTGGACGCGTTCTGGCGCTACTTCGACCGGATGGTGGCCGAGCGGCTGGAGGCGCATCCGACCGCGCTCGACGTGCTCTCGGTCATGCGCGGCACCCCGGCGCCACCCGGGCTGCCCGCTCCGCTGCGCCGGTTGTGGACGCCAGTGGGTGCCGGGGCGGGTGAGTTCAACTATTTCCTCACGGTCGGCACCCTGCCGTCCGCCGTACGACGGAAGCTCGGCCTGCGCTGGACGGGCCGCGAGGAGCGGCGGCTGCGGCATCTCGGGCACGCGGTGGCCATGCTGACCCCGCGCCTGCCTGAGCGTCTGCGCTACATGCCCATCGCCTACCACGCCCGCAAGGCGGCCCGCGCCTCCCGCCGCCCCGACCGAAACCACCTCCGCTCCGCGTAAAGGTTGTTTTGAAGGGATTCTCTGCGGGTTGCGGCTTGCCGGACGGGCCTGGGGAACGCCGACTCCCTTTCGTTTCGTCGCCCGTGGGGAGCAATCGGATCCGCGCCCGGTTCGCCTGGACGTGGATGAGGCTTGGGCGGGGTCAGCGGTCGAGGATGTCGTGGATGGTGCGGCTGGTCTCGTGCAGTGTCGTACGCAGTTCGTCCAGCTGCTCCGGGGTGAGCCGGGCCTGTGACGCCTCCTCGCGGACCTGGGCGACGAAGTCGGCCAGCAGTTCGCCCAGCTCGGCGTCCAACGCGGCCCTGTTGGCCGGTGCGCCGGACGGCTGGCCGCCGAGTGTGGCCCAGACCTCCGACCAGATCCGGCGCCACTCCCCGCTGAGCCGCTCGCCCTCGTCCTGCCAGTGGGTGGCGTGTTCCATCCACTGGCGCTTCTGCTGCTCCCTGAGGCGCCTGATGTCCTCTTTCTGCTTCTGGCGCAGTCGCCTGGTGTCCTCGGCAGCGCCCGTACGGACGTCCTTGGCCATCCGGGTCAGCTCGTCGCGCAGCGACTTGACCGTGTCGCGGACGTCCTCCTTGACCTCGCGGGCGATGTCGCGCACCGAGGCGGAGATCTCCTGCTCCAGGTCGTCGAGCTCGTCGAGCCGGGCGTTCAGCTCCTCGCGCCCCTTGTCGGTGATCGAGAACACCTTTTTGCCCTCGACCACCTCGTGCGTCACCAGGCCCTCCTCCTCCAGGCGGGCCAGACGCGGATAGATCGTGCCGGGAGAGGGCGAATAGACGCCGAGGAAGCGGTCCTGGAGCAGCCGGATGACCTCGTAGCCGTGGCGCGGGCTCTCTTCCAGCAGCTTGAGCAGGTACAGCCGGAGCCGGCCGTGACCGAAGACAGGGCTCATTCCTTCTCTCCCTTGAGCAGCGTGACCTCGCCGGAGACCGTGATCGCCGACAGCGAGGCCATGCCGCCACCCAGCCGTCCCGACATCGTCTTGGAGCCGGGGTTGTTCGTGTTGGACAGTCCGTCGAAGGTGCTGACCAGCCGGCCGGAGGTGGATCTGAAGCTGACGTCCGCCTCCACGTTCTTGGGCAGCCTGACCAGGATGTCACCAGAAACACTGTTGAGTGTCACGTGACCCGTGGGACGCAGGAGGAGATCGGCGGTGATGCGGCCGGAGACGCTGTTGGCCTTCAGCCGGCGCGGCGTGCCGTGGGCCACGGTCAGGTCGCCCGAGACGCTGACGAACGACAGGTCGCCGCCCAGCGCCCGGCTCTCCACGGCGCCCGAGACGGTGTTGGCGGCCACGTCGCCGCTGACGCCGTCGAGCACGATGTCGCCGGAGACGCTCTTGATGTTCGTGACCTTCTCGAACCCGGCCACCAGCGCGGGCGCGGTCACCACGCCCGCCTTGACCCGGCAGCGCTTGGGCACGGTGATGGACAGGACCGTTCTGCGCTTGTCCCGGCGCAGCCAGCCGAGCAGGCCGTCCCAGGTGAGGTCGCGATAGGCGATGGTGAGCTCTTTGTTCGCCTCGTCGTAGGTGACCAGGAGCGGGGAGGCGGAGTCGAACTCGGCCACCTCCAGGGTGGGTGGGCCGTCGCTGGCCAGCACGTCGAGGCGGCCGGCGACGATGCGCACGTCGAGTGAGTCCACGTCGCCGAAGGTCAGTTGCCCCGGCTCTTCGATCGTCCACTGCTGCATGCTCCGCCGGCCCTCTCTTGTGGGTACGTTCCTACATAAATCACGATATGTCGCGTTGGCGGCAAACTCAAGATGTATCGCGTTATGGAGTGCGGGTGAGGGCAGCCGACATCGCAGGACCAACCGGTGCGACCCTGTCGGGTGACGGTGGCCGTGCTGTGGCAAAGGCCGTGCTATTTACGGACAAGGGCGGGAATCAGTCGTCGTCCTCGTCGTCCAGGCGGGCCAGCCACGTGGCCAAGCGCTCGATCGGAGTCTCGAACTCCGGGTTGAGGTCGACGAACTCGCGCAGCCGCTCCCCGAGCCACAGCAGGCTGACCTCTTCCTCGCCCCGCCGCTCGACCAGCTCCTCGATCCCCCGATCGGTGAAGTACATCGTTCTCCCCTTTCCAACCGCCGGGCCCGACAAGGGGCCTGGATGTGACGTGACCGGACAAAGCAGCGAGCCCCCGGCGAGTACCGGGGGCTCGCTGGTAAGACGGCTCAGCCGAAGATCTGGTGCTGGATCTCTTCGAGCTCGGTGTCGTGCGAGTTGTGCGAACCCGTCGCCGGCGAGCTGTTGGGCCTGCGCGACACGCGCCGCACGGACCGTCCGCCCAGTGTCCCCGGGTCCTCGGCCAGCTTGAGGGTCAGGTACGGCCACGGCCCCATGTTGGCCGGCTCGTCCTGGGCCCACACCAGCTCGACCTGGTCGCCGTAGCGCCCCAGCTCGGCCGCCAGCTCGTCCGACGGGAACGGGTAGAGCCGCTCCAGCCGCACGAGGGCGACGTCGTCACGGCCCGACTTGTCGCGCGCCGCGGCCAGCTCGTAGTAGAGCTTGCCGGAGGTGAGCACGACCTTGGTCACCTTGCCGGGGTCGACGGTGGTGTCGCCGAGGACCGGCTGGAAGGTGCCCGACGTGAAGTCGGCCGCCTTCGAGGTGGCCGCCTTGTGGCGCAGCAGCCACTTGGGCGTGAAGACCACCATCGGCTTGTGCCGCTCCGACTCCACCTGCCAGCGCAGCAGGTGGAAGTAGTTGGCCGGAGTGGTGGGCTGCGCGACCGTCATGTTGTCGAGCGCGCAGACCTGGAGGAAGCGCTCGATGCGGGCGGAGGAGTGGTCGGGGCCCTGGCCCTCGAAACCGTGCGGCAGCAGCAGCACGACCGAGGACTTCTGACCCCACTTCTGCTCGCCCGACGAGATGAACTCGTCGATGATCGTCTGGGCGCCGTTGACGAAGTCGCCGAACTGCGCCTCCCAGAGGACCAGCGCGTCGGGACGGACCACGCTGTAGCCGTATTCGAAGCCCAGCGCCGCGAACTCGCTGAGCAGCGAGTCGTAGACGTAGAACTTCGTGGTGCCGTGGTTGAACGTCTTGAGCGGCGTGTGGTCGGCGCCGGTCATCCGGTCCACCAGGACGGCGTGGCGCTGGGTGAACGTGCCGCGCCGGGAGTCCTGGCCGACCAGGCGCACCGGGTGGCCGTCGATCAGCAGCGAGCCGAACGCCAGCGTCTCGCCCATCGCCCAGTCGATCGCGTCCTGCTCGACGCTCTGACCGCGGCGCTGCAGCACCGGCGCGAGGCGCGGGTGCGGCGTGAAGCCCTCGGGCAGGTTGAGCTGGGTGTCGACGATGCGCTTGAGCGTCTCGTCGCTGATCGCGGTCGGCGTGTCCTCGTGGGACCACTTGACGACCTCGGTCGGCGGCACCCGCATCGCGCCCGCCTCCAGCGGCTTCTTCGCCGCCTCGCGGGTCTCGGTGAACGCCTGCTCCAGCTTGGCCTGGTAGTCGCGCAGCGCCTGCTCGGCCTCTTCGACCGTGATGTCGCCGCGGCCGATCAGGGCCTCGGTGTAGAGCTTGCGGGTCGAGCGCTTGGCGTCGATGAGGTCGTACATCAGCGGCTGGGTGAAGGCGGGGTTGTCGCCCTCGTTGTGGCCGCGGCGGCGGTAGCAGATGAGGTCGATGACGACGTCCTTGCGGAACGCCTGGCGGTATTCGTAGGCCAGCTCGCCCACGCGTACCACGGCCTCGGGGTCGTCGCCGTTGACGTGGAAGATCGGCGCCTGGATCATCCGCGCCACGTCGGTCGCGTAGACCGAGGAGCGGGAGGAGGCGGGCGAGGTCGTGAAGCCGACCTGGTTGTTGACCACCACGTGCACGGTTCCGCCGGTGCGGTAGCCGCGCAGCTGCGACAGGTTGAGCGTCTCGGCCACGACGCCCTGGCCGGCGAAGGCCGCGTCGCCGTGGATGAGGACCGGCAGGACCGTGAAGCCCTCCTCGCCGCGCTCCAGCAGGTCCTGCTTGGCGCGGACCACGCCTTCGAGCACCGGGTCGACGGCCTCCAGGTGGGAGGGGTTGGCGACCACGGACGCGGTGATGGTCTTGCCGCTCGGCGCGGTGAACTCGCCGCTCGCGCCCAGGTGGTACTTCACGTCGCCCGAGCCGTGCGCGGTGCGCGGGTCGATGTTGCCCTCGAACTCGCCGAAGATCTGGGCGTAGGACTTGCCCACGATGTTGGCCAGCACGTTGAGCCGGCCGCGGTGGGCCATGCCGATGACGACCTCGTCGAGGTCCTCGTCGGCGGCGTCGCTGATCACCGAGTCGAGCAGCGGGATCAGGGACTCGCCGCCCTCCAGCGAGAAGCGCTTCTGGCCGACGAACTTCGTCTGCAGGAACGTCTCGAACGCCTCGGCGGTGTTGAGCCGCGACAGGATGTTGAGCTGCTCGTCGCGCTCGGGCGACTTGTGCGGCTTCTCCACCCGCGCTTGGATCCAGGCACGCTCCTCGGGGTTCTGGATGTGCATGTACTCGATGCCGACGGTGCGGCAGTAGGAGTCACGCAGCACGCCCAGGATCTCGCGCAGCTTCATCAGCGGCCGGCCGCCGAAGCCGCCGGTGGCGAACTCGCGCTCCAGGTCCCACAGCGTCAGGCCGTGTGACTGGATGTCGAGGTCGGGGTGCTTGCGCTGCTTGTATTCGAGCGGGTCGGTCTCGGCCATGAGGTGCCCGCGCACGCGGTAGGCGTGGATGAGCTCGATGACGCGCGCGGACTTGGCCACGTCGTCGTCGTGGGAGGCCGAGATGTCCTGGACCCAGCGGACCGGCTCGTACGGGATCCGCAGCGCCTCGAAGATCTCGTCGTAGAAGCCGTCCTCGCCGAGCAGCAGCCGGTGGATCTGCCGCAGGAAGTCGCCCGACTGGGCGCCCTGGATGATCCGGTGGTCGTAGGTGCTGGTCAGCGTCATGACCTTGGAGACGGCCAGACGCGAGAGCGTGTCGGGGGAGGCCCCCTGGTATTCGGCCGGGTATTCCATCGCGCCGACGCCGATGATCGTGCCCTGGCCGGGCATGAGGCGCGGAACGGAGTGGACCGTGCCGATGGTGCCGGGGTTGGTCAGCGAGATCGTGGTGCCGGCGAAGTCGTCGACGCCCAGCTTGCCGGAGCGAGCCTTGCGGACGACGTCTTCGTAGGCGACCCAGAACTGCCGGAAGTCCATCTCCTCCGCGCCCTTGATGGAGGGCACGAGGAGCTGGCGGTCACCGTTGCTCTTCTGCACGTCGATGGCCAGGCCGAAGCCGACGTGCTCGGGCTTGACCAGGGTCGGCTTGCCGTCGATCTCCGCGTAGGAGTAGTTCATCTCCGGCATGGCGCGCAGCGCCTTGACGATCGCGAAGCCGATCAGATGGGTGAAGGAGATCTTGCCGCCACGGCCCCGCTTCAGGTGATTGTTGATCACGATGCGGTTGTCGATGAGCAGCTTGGCCGGGATGGCCCGCACACTGGTCGCCGTCGGAACCGTCAGTGACAGGTCCATGTTGGCGGCCGTGCGTGCGGCGGCGCCGCGCAGCTTGACCTCTTCGGCGCCCTTGGGCACCGCGGCGGCCGGCTGCTTCGGCTTCTCGGCCACGGGCTGCGCCTTGGGCGCCACCTTGGCCGGTGCCGTTGGAGGCGGCGCGGTGACAGTGCCGTTCGCCGCCTCCCTGACCGGGGTTCGGCCCGGTCCGTAATCAGGGTTGTAGTCAGCGAAGAAGTTCCACCAGGCCTTGTCGACAGACTCGGGATCTTGGAGGTACTTCTGGTACAGCTCGTCGACAAGCCACTCGTTCTGACCAAAGCTTGCCAGCGGGTTTGTCCGCGACGACTCAGACGACACGGCGGAAATCGCCCTCTTCCGCAGATCGGCGTTGATGTTAGAGAACCTGTCCAAGGCTACTCGCCCGGACTGGCAACGCGCGCCGAAGAGCCCGCGCCGCCTCGAACGATCCTCTCAGGACGGCGCGGAGAGGTCACGCTCGCCTAGTCAATCCGGGTAGTGCGCCATTTATTACTCTTTGGTATCAACGTCGATGCCTGAGGTTTATTTCCCGCCAGAAAGCAGCCTGGTGGTGATCCGTACCTCTGGGGACAACTCGGACAGGAGGTCCGCCAGCTCCTCGCCGGCCTGCTTGAGCTCCTCCAGTGACATGGGTTCCAGGCGTTCGAGCAGGAAGATCGCGTTGGTGGTCTCCTCGGTGAGGCGCGTGCGCACCACCTGGCGCCAGTTCCACCGGCGGCAGGTGACGCCGGCGTCGTCGCGCCAGATCACCTCGCCGGGCTCGGGCTGCCCGAGCGCCTCCTCCGACGGCTCGTCGCCGGCGGCCCTGACCAGCCGGGCCGGGCCGACGTAGCGGTCGAGGTCCTCGCCGCCGATGGGCAGCGCGTGCTTGACGCTGATCGAGTTGTACGCGTCGACCGCGCGGTTGATCTCCGGCAGCGGCATGCGGCGGGTGAGCGCGTCGACCGAGGGCCGGGTGCGCTGCGGCTTGGCGCCGAAGGCGCGGTAGGCGCCCTTCCAGGCGTCGATCTTGTCCGTCTGCACCTCCACCTCGGACGCCTCGGCCAGCCAGGCCCGGGTGCGGTCGTCGGTGGGCCCGTTGTTCAGGCCGTGCGCGGTCATGACCAGCACCGCGAAGTCGGGTCGCAGGGCGAGGACGGAGTCGTCCACCCAGATGTCGTCGAGCATCCACACAGTTTAGAAGCCGGGGAACCCGGGAGCGGAAACCGCAAAATTCACTTTGCAAAATTCGCTTTGCGGTTTATCGTCGGTCGTATGCAGGAGTCGTACAAGATCACCGACCCGCAGGTGCTCAGGGCGGTCACCCATCCGCTGCGGGCCCGCCTGCTCGGTCTGCTGCGCGCCGACGGCCCGGCCACCGCGAGCGAGCTCGGCCGCAAGATGGGCGAGAGCTCCGGCTCGACCAGCTACCACCTCCGCGAGCTGTTCAAGTTCGGCTTCATCGAGGAGGACGACGACCGGCGCGACGGCCGCGAGCGCCGCTGGCGGGCCCGCCACCGCTACACCTCGTGGAACAGCAGGGAGATGTCCGACACCCCTGAGGGGCGCGAGGTGATCAAGGTCATGCGGCTGTGGCAGGCCGAGGCGCTCGGGCAGGTCGTGCAGGAGTTCGACGAGGCCGAGTGGTCTCCCGAGTGGGTGGAGACGGCCGGCATGAGCGACCACATCGCCGAGCTGCCGCCGGCCGGGCTGGCGGAGTTCATGGCGCGCACGGAGGAGATCCTGCGCGAGCTGACCGCCCGCCACGCGGGGGCTCCTGACATCGAGCAGGTACGGATCTGGGTGGGGGGCTTCCCCAGAGCCCGGGAGGAGAGATCATCATGACCGCGCGATCGGCGTACCGGCGTTACCTGCTCGTCAGCTTCCTGACCTGGCTGCCCGTGGGGCTCATGGCGGCCGGCATGGTGCTGCTGATGAGCGAGAGGGGGCTCGGCCTGGCCCAGATCGGCCTGGTGATCACCGTCTACTCGCTCGTGGCCGTCTGCCTGGAGCTGCCCACGGGCGGCTTCGCCGACGTCGTGGGGCGGCGCGTGGTGCTGGCCGCCTCGGCCGCGGTCACGGTGGCGGCGCTCGCGCTGATCAGCGTGTCCACGACGTTCTGGATGTTCGTGGCGAGCGGCGTGCTGAAGGGCGTGGCCAGGGCGCTGTCCAGCGGCCCGGCCACCTCCTGGTACGTCGACACGCTGCACGGCATCGAGGGCCGGGACGCCGACCTCAAACCGGGCCTGGCCGGGGGCAGCGCGATGGAGTCCGTGGCCCTGTGCGTGGGCGTGCTGGCGGGTGGCGCCCTGCCGCTCCTGGTGCCGCCCTCGCTGATCTTCCCGCTGGCCGCGCCGTCCATGGTGGGCGCGGTGGCGGCGCTGGTGCTGCTGGTGGTGGTGCTCATCGCGATGCCCGAGCCGGCCCACGAGCGCCGCTCGTTCGGCGGCGTCCTGCGCGAGGTTCCCGCCACGGTGGCGGGTGGCGTCAGGCTCGCGCTGCGGGGCGCGGTGCTGCGCCGGCTCATGCTCGCCGCCGTCGTCTCCGGCGTCGTCCTGACCGGCATCGAGCTGCTCACGCCCGGCCGGCTGGCCGAGCTGGCGGGCACGGCCGAGCGCGGCAGCCTGGCCTACGCGGTGGTGGCGGCGCTCGGGTTCGCCGGCAGCGCGGCGGGCAGTTCGCTCGCGCCCCGCGCGGCGCGGCTGGCGGGCGGCTCCGCGCGGGGCGCCATCGCGGGGACGGTGCTGATGGCGCTCTCGGTCGCCGCGCTGGCCGCCACGGCGGACCTCCGCGGCGCCGCGGGGCTGGTGAGCGCCGGGCTGGCCTACGTCGCGCTCTTCGTGGGCCTCGCGGTGGCGGGCGTGCTGTGCCTGGAGATGACCCACAAAGCGGTCACCGCCGCCGAGCGCACCACGGTCACCTCGACCAGTTCGCTGTCCCTTCAGGGCGGCGGGGCCGCGGCCAACCTCGCGCTCGGCGCCCTGGCCGCCCAGGCCGGCCTGCCGGTGGCGTGGGGGATCACGGCGGCGGTGGCGCTGGTCTCGGTGCTGGTGTTCGTCCGGATGCCCCTGGTCGGGGTGGTCACAAGCTCCAGTCCAGATCAGGTCCTACCGGCACGATCCGGCTCGGGTTGATGCCGGGCTGGGTGAGGTAGTAATGACGCTTGATCTGGTCGAAGTCGGTGGTTTCGCCGAAGGCCGGGATGGCATGCAGCCGGCGCGCGTACGCCCAGAGTGCCGGATAGTCCACCAGCCGGCGGACCGAGCACTTGAAGTGCGTGTGATAGACCGCGTCGAACCTGGCCAGAGTCGTGTAGAGGCGCACATCGCTGTCGGTGAGCGTGTCGAAGAGGTGCTCCGACCCGGCCAGGCGCACCTCCAGGAAGTCGAGGGTGGTGAACACCCGCGCGACCGCCTCCTCGTACACCTGCTGGTCACGGGAGAAGCCGGCCTCGTAGACCGCGTTGTTGAGGCCGTGGTAGAGGCGGTCGTTCATGATGTCGATGTCGGGGCGCAGGCGTTCCGGATAGAGGTCGGGGGAGGTCCCCCATGACGTCTCCAGGTCGAGGGTGATCTGGGGGAAGTCGTTGGTGACGATCCGCTTGTCCTGGGTGTCCCAGATGCAGGGGACGGTGTAGCGGCCCGTGTAGTCGGGGTCGGTGGCGAGGTAGAGCTCCGACAGGTATTCCGGGTCGCCGCCAGGGACGCGCCAGCCCTTCTCGTCCCTGATGGGGTCCACGATCGTGACGTCCAGCAGGTCCTCCAGGCCGAGGAGCGCGCGGACGATCAGCACCCGCTGGGCCCATGGGCAGGCGTAGGAGGCGTAGAGCCGGTAGCGGCCGGGCGCGGGCGGGCCCAGGCGATCGGTGAAACGGTTGGGCTGCCGGACGAAGCGGCCATCGGCGTCGAACTCGCGGCTCGGCTTCATGACCCCAGTAGAACACGATTCGGGCGCAGAACTATATTCGGGCGTGTGGCGAAATTTGTGGTGACACCCTCGAACGCGGCGCAGCGGGAGGCGTGGGTAGGCGGGACGATCCCGGACGTCGAGCGGGTACGGCCGGGAGTGTGGTCGGTCCCGGTGCCGATCCCGATCAACCCCCTCCGGTACGTGCTGGTCTACGTCCTCGAACTGCCCGACGGCGTGGCGATCATCGACGCCGGCTGGAACACCGATGAGGCGTACGACGCGCTCGTCGCGGGCCTGGGCGTGGCCGGGTACGCGATCACCGACGTCAAGGGCGTGCTCGTCACCCACATCCACCCCGACCACTACGGCCTGGCCGGACGGGTCCGCGAGATGTCCGGCGCCTGGATCGCGCTGCATCCCGCGGACGCCCGCCTGGTGCGCGAACGCTACGACGACGCGGCCATCGACTCCCTCGTCCAGCGCGAGCGGGCGCTGCTGCAGCGCTGCGGCGTCCCCGAGCTGACCCTGGACGAGCTGGCGGGGGCGTCCATGATGATCAGGCACATGGTCTCGATGGCCAGGCCCGACCGGCTGGTCGAGGACGGCGAGGAACTCGGCCTGCCCGGCTGGGACCTGCGGGCCGTCTGGACGCCAGGACACTCGCCCGGCCACCTGTGCTTCGTCTCTCCCGAGCGCAAGGTGCTGTTCTCGGGTGACCACGTGCTGGCGAAGATCACGCCCATCGTGGCCGTGCACCCCCAGTCGGGGCCCAACCCGCTGGCCGACTACCTCGACTCACTGGCCGCCGTACGCAAGCTGGACGTGGACGAGGTGCTGCCCGCGCACGAGTTCCGCTTCCTCGAACTGGCCGAACGGGTGGACACCGTGATGGCGCACCACGACGAGCGGCTGGCCGAGATCGAACGGGTGCTCGGCGCGGCGGGGGCGTCGTCGTGCTGGGAGGTGGCCACCCGGTTGACCTGGTCGCGGCCGTGGGAGACGATCCCGCCGTTCATGCGGCGCTCGGCCAACAACGAGACGCTGGCTCACCTGGCGTGGTTGGAGGCGAAGGGACGGGTAGTGCGGCAGGCGGGTGAGCCGGACCTGTGGCTGAAGCCCTGAGGCGGTTATCGTACTCATACTAGAATGTTGTTCTCCTGCGCGGGAGGTTCGATGCTTCGGTTCGATGACAGGGTCGCGATCATCACGGGGGCCGGGCACGGCCTCGGCAAGTCACACGCCCTCCTGCTGGCCGAGCGGGGCGCCAAGGTCGTCGTCAACGACCTCGGCGGCGCGCTCGACGGCACGGGCGCCTCGACGGGGCCGGCCGCCGAGGTCGCCGACCTCATCACGAAGAACGGCGGCCAGGCGGTGGCCAACGCCGACGACATCTCCACGCCCGAAGGGGCCAGGGCCGTCGTCCAGGCGGCGGTGGACGCGTTCGGCAAGGTCGACATCGTCGTCAACAACGCGGGCATCCTGCGCGACAAGTCGTTCGGGAAGATGACGGTCGAGGAGTTCGACGCGGTGCTGGCCGTGCACGTACGCGGCTCGTACCTGGTCAGCCAGGCCGCCTACCCGCTCATGAAGGCGGCCGGTTACGGGCGCGTCGTCAACACCTCCAGCCCGGCAGGGCTCTTCGGCAACTTCGGGCAGGCCAACTACTCCACCGCCAAGATGGGCCTGGTCGGCCTGACCAAGACGATCGGCATCGAGGGCGCGCGCAACGGCATCAAGGCCAACGCGATCGCCCCCGTCGCCTGGACCCGGATGACGGAGGCGCTGCTGCCGGCCGAGTTCGAGGCCAAGTTCACGCCCGAGCGGGTCAGCGCGCTGGTCGCCTATCTCGTGCACGAGTCGTGCGAGGCCAGCGGTGAGGTCTTCACCGTCGGTGGGGGCCGGGTGGCGCGGGTGTTCGTGGCCGAGGGGCCCGGCTGGAAGACCGACGACGTCACGCCCGAGGCGATCGAGGCCAACTGGGGGGCGGTCATGGCCGAGCAGCCGTACGTGCTGACGGCCGGCGACTCGATGAAGGCGATGCTCTGACGACGGTGCTCTGACGGTGCTCTGACGGGGCTAGGGCGGTGTCGTGGCTGTTAACGAGGCGGTAACGGTATCGCGGCCGGTCGCGGCGCTCTGACCGGGCCGTCGCCGTCCGCGACGATCTGACTGCGCCGCGGTCGCGGACCACCTCCACGTGCCGCCGCGTCGGGCTCCGCCCCAGGTGAAGCCGTGTTTTCCGGGCGCCGGTCCCCTGACAGGGGCCGGCGCTTCGCACGTCCGCCCGATGTCGGAAATGTCGATACGAACGGGTTGGAACCCCGCCTTTGTTCGATCTCCGGCGGAAGTTGGGGGAGTTTGGTCGATTATCACTCTTGATTTGCCGCATCGGTGATCTTATTGTCGCGGCATGACCCCCCTGCCGGGCTCCGCCGGCGACGTGCTGACTCTGATCAGTGCGGGCTCCGCGACGACCCGTTCCGATCTGGCGAAGCTGACCGGCCTGGCCAGATCCACGATCTCCCAGCGCGTCGACGCGCTGATCGAACGCGGACTCGTCGAGGAGACCGAGAGCGGCGAGTCCACCGGCGGCCGGCCGCCGCGCCAGCTGCGCCTGCACACCGAGGAGCACGCCTTCGCCGGCGTGGACCTCGGTGCCACGCACTGCCGGGTGGCGCTGATGGACATCTCGGGCGAGGTGCTGGCCGAGTGCGAGGACGGGCTGCTGATCGGGGAGGGCCCTGAGACGGTGCTCGCCCACGTGGACCAGCGGCTCGACCACCTGCTCGACCGGGTCGGACGGCCCCGTTCCGCGCTGCGGGCCATCGGCATCGGCGTGCCGGGGCCGGTGGAGTTCGCCACCGGACGGCCGAACAACCCGCCGATCATGCCGGGCTGGAACGACTACCCCGTCCCCGAGTACTTCGACGGCGTCGAGGTCCTGGTGGACAACGACGTCAACGTGATGGCGCTGGGCGAGCACCGCAACGCCTTCCCCGGCGCCGGCCACCTGCTGTTCGTCAAGGTCGGCACCGGCATCGGCTGCGGCATCATCGCCGAGGGCACGCTCCACCGGGGCGCCCAGGGCTCGGCCGGCGACATCGGGCACATCCGGGTCAGCGGCCACGACGACGCCGGCTGCCGGTGCGGCAACAGCGCCTGCCTCGAAGCCGTGGCCGGTGGGGCCGCGATCGCGCGGAGGCTGAGCGAGCTGGGCCTGTCGGCCGAGTCGGGAGGCGACGTGGTGGCGCTCGTGCAGGCGGGTGACACGCAGGCGCTGCGCCTGGTCAGGGAGGCCGGCCGGCTGATCGGCGAGGTGCTGGCCAGCCTGGTCAACTTCTTCAACCCCGAGGTCATCGTCATCGGCGGCGCGCTGTCGCGGGTGCACGAGCATCTGCTGGCCGGGATCAGGGAGACGGTCTACCGCAGATCGCTGCCGCTGGCCACGCACCATCTGTCCATCACGCCGAGCCGTACCGGCATCAACGCCGCCGCGCTCGGCGCCGGAATCCTAGCGATCGAGCACTATCTGTCACCCGACAACATCAACCGCATCGTCAACGCCTGAAAGGGACTTCCGATGCTGGTCATGCAGGGCATCGTCAAGCAGTTCCCCGGCGTGCGCGCGCTGGACGGGGTCGATCTGGACGTACGCGCGGGCGAGGTGCACTGCCTGCTCGGCCAGAACGGCGCCGGAAAATCCACCCTGATCAAAGTGCTCGCCGGAGTGCACCAGCCGGACGAGGGCACCATTTTGTTCAACGGGAGCGAAGTACGTCCCGGGAGCCCCATCGACGCCATCAAACTCGGCTTCGCCACCATCTACCAGGAACTCGACCTGGTCGACGGGCTCAGCGTGGCCGAGAACATCTTCCTCGGCCACGAGCACGCCCGCCTGGGCTTCGTCAACAGAGGCGAGGGCAGGCGCGCCGCGCGCGAGGTGCTCGAACGCCTGGGCCATCCGGAGATCCGCCCATCGGCCGAGGTCGGCCGGCTGTCGCCGGCGGCCAAGCAGGTCGTCTCGATGGCCCGCGCGCTCTCGCACGACGCGCGCCTGATCATCATGGACGAGCCGTCCGCCGCCCTCGCCCACGACGAGGTGGCCAACCTCTTCCGCATCATCCGCGAGCTCACCGCCCAGGGTGTGGCCGTGGTCTACATCTCCCACCGCCTGGAGGAGATCCGCGAGATCGGCGACCGGGTCACGGTGCTGAAGGACGGCCGTACGGTCGCCGTCGGCCTGTCCGCGAGCGAGACCCCGACCACGCAGATCGTCTCTCTGATGACGGGCAGGAACGTCGAGTACGTCTTCCCGCCCAGGGGCGGCCGCGAGCCGGGCGAGGAGGTGCTGCGCGTGGAGAACCTCACCTCGCCCGGCGTCTTCTCCGACGTCTCGTTCTCGGTGCGGGCGGGCGAGATCGTGGGCCTGGCCGGGCTCGTCGGCTCGGGCCGCTCGGAGATCCTCGAAGCCGTGTACGGCGCCCGCCCCGCCTCGGGCCGCGTCCTGCTCGAAGGCCGCCCGGTGCGCCGCGGCGTCGTCGGCACGGTCAAGCGCGGCATGGGCCTGGCCCCCGAGGAACGCAAGGCCCAGGCCCTGCTCCTCGACCAGAGCGTGACCGCCAACATCACGCTGGGCACCCTGCCGGGCTTCTCCAAGTTCGGCTGGATCGACCGCAAACGTGAGCTGGACGAGGCCAAGCGCCTTTCCGAAATGCTCGACATCCGGCCACCCGACCCGGAACGCCCGATCCGCACCCTGTCGGGCGGCAACCAGCAGAAGGCCGTGCTCGCCCGCTGGCTGCTCGGCGGCACCAAGCTGCTCCTGCTCGACGAACCGACCAGAGGCGTGGACGTGGGCGCCAGGGCCGAGCTGTACGCGGTCATCCACGACCTGGCCGAGCAGGGCATCGGCGTGCTCCTGGTC
This sequence comes from Nonomuraea sp. NPDC048892, assembly GCF_040649735.1. Taxonomy (NCBI): domain Bacteria; kingdom Bacillati; phylum Actinomycetota; class Actinomycetes; order Streptosporangiales; family Streptosporangiaceae; genus Nonomuraea; species Nonomuraea sp. NPDC048892. The sequence continues at coordinate 31,822 of NZ_JBEZFZ010000022.1, forward strand.
TCCAGCGAGGTGCCCGAGGTGCTCGGCCTGGCGGACCGGGTGCTGGTGCTGCGCGAAGGGGCCGTCATCCACGAGGGCGAGGCCGAAGGGCTGGACGAGCACCGTGTACTGGACATGATCATGAATGGGAGGGCGGCGTGATGAGCGAGCCCACGACGGACCGGCCCCCGGGGAAGACGGCCGCCCTGTCACTGCCGTCGATCCGCGGCGTCGGAGAGATGCGCCACCTCGGCCTGTTCGGCGCGCTGGCGCTGCTGGTCGTGGTCGGCCTGGTCACCCGGCCGGACAACTTCGCGACCGCCTCCAACCTGATCAGCATCCTGTCGCTGGCGGCCACCATCGGCGTGATCACGGTCGGGGCCACGTTCGTCATCATCGGCGGCGGCATCGACCTGTCGGTGGGCGCGATCATGGCTCTGGCCTCGGTCTGGGCGACGACGCTTGCCACGCAGTCGTACGGGCCGGTGGTGATGTCGATCTGCGCGATCCTCGTCGGCACCGGGGCGGGGCTGGTCAACGGGTGGCTGATCGCCTACGGGCGGCTGGTGCCGTTCATCGCCACGCTGGCCATGCTGGTGGCCGCGCGCGGCCTGGCTCAGCGCATGTCCGACCGCAAGACGCAGCTGATCTCGTCCGACAACGCGGCCATCGTGGATCTGTCGACCACCCGCGTGGCCGGCATCCCGCTGCTCGTCTACGTCTTCGCCCTCGTCGTGATACTCGGGTGGGTGCTGCTCAACCGCACGACGTTCGGGCGGCGTACGTACGCGGTCGGCGGCAACCCCGAGGCGGCCCGCCTGGCCGGCATCGACGTGCGCAGGCACACGATGCTGCTCTACGCCCTGTCCGGGCTGTGCTGCGGCATCGCGGCCATCCTGATCATGGCGCGCACCACCACCGGCTCGTCCACCCACGGCGACCTGTACGAGCTCGACGCGATCGCCGCGGTGATCATCGGCGGCACGCTGCTCACCGGAGGGCGAGGCACGATCATGGGCTCCATCCTGGGCCTGCTGATCTTCACCCTCATCACCAACCTGTTCATCCTCAACGGCCTCAACACCAGCGACCAGCTGATCGCCAAGGGCCTGATCATCGTCGTCGCCGTCCTTCTCCAGCGGCGGAACCTGAAGGAGAGAGCACCATGAGTGACAACGTCGCGCGCAGGGGATTCCTCGTCGGCGGTCTCGGCGGAGCCGTTCTCTTAGCGACCGGCTGCACCAGCAACGAGCCGGCGGCCGCTCCGTCGAGCGCGGCCCCGGCTCCGGCCCAGGCGACCGGTGGCAACGACCAGCCGGGCACCAAGGTCGTGATCGGATTCTCGGCCCCGGCCGCCGACCACGGCTGGATCGCGGCCATCGCCAAGAACGCCGAGAGCGCCGCCAAGCAGTATTCCGACATCGAGTTCAAGCCCGTCGAGCCCACCAACGACATCAACCAGCAGATCTCCGCGGTCGAGTCGCTGATCGCGGCCAAGGTGAACGCGCTGGTGATCCTGCCCAACGACGGCCAGCAGCTCAACCAGGTCGCGCTGCAGGCCACCGAGGCGGGTATCCCGGTGATCAACCTCGACCGCATCTTCCCCGACAAGCTCGCCTACCGGACCTGGATCGGCGGCGACAACTACGGCATGGGCGTGGCCGCCGGCCACTACATCGGCAAGGAGCTCAAGAGCAAGAACGTGACGAACCCCGTGATCGTCGAGATCCAGGGCATCGCCACGCTCCCCCTGACCCAGGACCGCAGCAAGGGCTTCGCCGACGCGCTCAAGACGTACGGGTTCAAGGTCACGGCCCAGCAGGACGCCCAGTTCACCGTCGAGACCGGCAACGAGGTGGCCACCTCGCTGCTCCAGGCGCACAAGAAGATCGACGCGCTCTGGAACCACGACGACGACCAGGGCGTGGGCGTGCTCGCCGCCATCAAGGAGGCGAACCGCAACGAGTTCATCATGGTCGGCGGCGCCGGATCGCTGAACGCGATGAAGGAGATCCAGACGGGCACGTCCGTGCTCAAGGCGACGGTCACCTACAGCCCGACCATGGCCTCCTCGGCGATCAAGCTGGCGCGTCTGATAGCACAGGGGAAGGGCATGAGTGATCTGGTGGAGAACCAGGTTCCCCAGTCGATCACACTCGCGTCCGAGACCATCACCAAGGACAACGTCGAGAAGTACCTGGCGCTCGGCTTCGAGTCCTGATCCTGATCGGGGGTTGCATGTCAGACAGAACCACCATCGGCGTGGGCATGGTCGGCTACGCCTTCATGGGCCGTGTCCACTCCCAAGCCTGGCGAAGCGTGGGCGCCTTCTTCGACCTGCCGCTGGCACCGCGCATGGCGGTGCTCTCCGGCAGGTCCAAGGAGCGCACCGAGGCGGCCGCCGCGCAGCTCGGCTGGGACGCCGTCGAGACGGACTGGAGAGAGCTGGTCAAGCGCGACGACGTGCAGATCGTCGACATCTGCACGCCGGGCGACTCCCACGCCGAGATCGCCATCGCCGCGTTGCAGGCCGGCAAGCACGTACTCTGCGAGAAGCCGCTGGCCAACACCGTGGCCGAGGCCGAGGCCATGGTGGCGGCCGCCGCCGTGGCGCCGGGCAAGAGCATGGTGGCCTTCAACTACCGGCGGGTGCCCGCGATCGCGCTCGCCCGCCGGTACGTCGAGGAGGGCCGGATCGGCGAGATCAGGCACGTACGCGCCGCGTACCTGCAGGATTGGATCGTCGATCCGGAGTTCCCGCTGGTCTGGCGGCTGCAGAAGGACAAGGCGGGCGCCGGCGCGCTGGGTGACATCGGCTCGCACATCGTCGACGCCGCCCAGTTCATCACCGGCCAGAACGTGGTGGGCGTGTCCGCGCTGACGGAGACGTTCATCAAGGAGCGGCCGCTGGCGGCGGAGTCGGCGGGGCTGGGCGCCACCGGCTCCTCCGCCCGCGGCACCGTCACCGTCGACGACGCCGCGCTGTTCATCGGCCGGCTGTCGGGCGGCGCGGTGGCCTCCTTCGAGGCCACCCGCTTCGCCAACGGGCGCAAGAACGCGATGCGCATCGAGATCAACGGCTCGCGCGGCAGCCTGGCCTTCGACTTCGAGGCGATGAACGAGCTCTGGTACAGCGCCGACGGCGGCGGCTTCGAGCGCATCCTGGTCACCGAGCCCGACCACCCGTACGTCGGAGCCTGGTGGCCGCCCGGCCACGGACTCGGCTACGAGCACACCTTCACCCACGAGATCAAGGACTTCCTGGAAGCGGTCGCCACCGGAGCCGACCCGACGCCCTCGTTCGCCGACGGGCTGCGGGTGCAGCGGGTGCTGGAGGCGGTCGAGCGCAGCGCGGCTGAGGGTAGCCGCTACACGGACGTGGAGGACTGATGAGACCAGTCACGCTGTTCACGGGACAGTGGGCCGACCTGCCCTTCGAGGAGGTGTGCAGGCTGGCGGCCGAATGGGGCTACGACGGCCTGGAGATCGCCTGCTCGGGTGACCACTTCGACGTGGCCCAGGCCGTGTCGGACCCGTCGTACGTGGAGCAGAAGCGCGCGCAACTGGACAAGCACGGCCTGAAGGTATGGACGATCTCCAACCACCTCGTGGGCCAGGCCGTGTGCGACCATCCCATCGACGAGCGGCACAAGGCCATCCTCCCGGCGCGCATCTGGGGCTCGGGTGACCCCGAGTCCGTGCGCCAGGCGGCGGCCGAGGACCTGAAGAACACCGCCCGCGCCGCCGCGCTGCTCGGCGTGGACACCGTGGTGGGCTTCACGGGCTCGTCGATCTGGCACACGGTCGCGATGTTCCCGCCGGTGCCCGCCTCCATGGTGGACGCCGGCTACCAGGACTTCGCCGACCGCTGGAACCCGATCCTCGACGTCTTCGACGAGGTCGGGGTGCGTTTCGCGCACGAGGTGCACCCGAGCGAGATCGCCTACGACTACCACACCACCGTGCGCACCCTGGAGGCCATCGGCCACCGGCCCGCGTTCGGCCTCAACTGGGACCCCTCCCACATGGTGTGGCAGGACATCGACCCGGTCGGCTTCATCCTCGACTTCAAGGACCGCATCTACCACGTGGACTGCAAGGACACGCGGGTCCGGGTCGGCGACGGCCGCAAGGGCCGCCTGTCGTCGCACCTGCCGTGGGCGGACATGCGCCGAGGCTGGGACTTCGTCTCGACCGGCCGCGGCGACGTGCCGTGGGAGGACTGCTTCAGGGCGCTGAACTCGATCGGGTACGAAGGTCCGATCTCGATCGAGTGGGAGGACGCGGGGATGGACCGGCTGGACGGGGCCAAGGAGGCACTGTCCTACATCCGCACCCTCAACTCCATCACCCCGCCGACCACGGCCTTCGACGCGGCCTTCTCGACCACGTAACAGCCGCTTTTGAGCGCCCCCCGGCCCTCTGGGCCGGGGGGCGCACGGCTCTCTCCATCGGTAGAGAAGCTCTCAGAGGTGAGCGCCTCTGCTATGCATGTCATGGAGCAATTACCTGGGGAGACAGTGATGGCTGCAGGGTTGACGGATGCGCTGGGATTCCGATGGGACAGAGAGTCGATCAGACAGGACGTCGGCGTTCATTCGGTTGAGCGGGCGGTTTGGAGGTACCAGCGCGCGCTTCCCGAGTTCGTATGGGACGCGGCCGCTCTGGAAGGAAATCCGTTCACCTATCCAGAGGTGCAGACCCTCATGGAGGGCATCACCGTGGGCGGTCGGAAGCTCAGCGATGAACGGCAGGTGATCAATCTAGCCGAGTCGGCCAGAGAACTTGTGCGCGTCGTGAAGGCGGAAAAGTTCAGACTCGACAAGCCCACGTCGGATCACTTCCAGAAGTTGATCGCCGAAGGTGAGGCCCTTGAGGTCGGGCATTTCAGAGGAGAGGGTCCCCTCACCCTGACGCCCGGGGTCAGCCTAGGCTCACACGGCAGGTACATGCCGCCTCCGACGGTGCCAGGGGGCGCGAATCTGCGGCAGATCTTCTCGGACGGGGTGCAGGCCATCTACGCCGAGATACAGTCGCCGTTCGAGCAGGCCATCGCGTACTTCCTGTTCGCGGCCCTGCAGCGGTTCTATTTCGACGGCAACAAGCGAACCGGCCGCACCATGATGAACGGTCACCTCATGTCGAACGGGATGGACGCCATCAGCGTGCCCGCTGTCCGGAGAGCCGAGTTCAACACCACAATGGTCGACTTCTACCGGACCAAGGACGCGACGGCCACGTTCGCCTTCCTCACCTCGTGCCACCCGGACTTCGAGGAGCCTCCGGGAGTCCTGTGACGCGTATCCTTTCACCCCGCTACGGCAATGAAAGGATAGTCGTTATCCTTTCACGCTCGGGGGCGGCGTGAAAGGATAACGACCAGCATTTGGGGGATTCGCCCGGTTTGCTTCGGTTGGGGTTCGGCTTCCTGGCGTCAGTCCATGATGACGATCTGGCGGAGGACCTCGCCGCCGCGCAGGGCCGCTACGGCGTCGTTGAGGTCGGCGAGGCGGATTCTGGCGCTGATCATGGACTCCAGGTCGAGCAGGCCCGTCTTGTGCAGCTTGGCGAAGTACGGGAAGTCGTGGCGGACGTCGGCCTCGCCGTACAGGCTGGACAGCAGGTTCTTGCCTTCGAAGAGGAGGCTGAAGGCGGAGATGGACACCATGTCGTCCATCGCCCCGGCCCCGACCACGATGACGTCGCCGCCCGCACGGGTGAGTTGCCAGGCGCTCTGGATCGTGGCGGCCTTGCCGACCACCTCGAAGCCGTAGTCGAAGCCGCCGCCGCCCGTGAGCTCGTTCAGGGCCTCGGGGACCTGCTCGGGAGTCACCGCGTGCGTCGCCCCGACCTTCTTGGCGAGTGCGTGCTTGGACTCCAGCGGGTCCACCGCGAGGATCGTCCTGGCGCCGGAGACGCGGGCGCCCTGGATGACGGACAGGCCGACGCCGCCGCAGCCGATCACCACGACCGTGGAGCCCGGCCGCACCTTCGCGGTGTTGATCGCGGCGCCCACGCCGGTCGTGATGCCGCAGCCGATCAGGGCCGCGGCCTCCCAGGAGACGTCCTCGTCGATCTTGATCGCGCCCTGCCAGGGCACGATGATCTCCTCCGCCCAAGTGCCGCACCCGGCCATCCCGAAGACCGTCGCGTCGTCGCCGCCGAGGCGGAAGTTGCCCTTGGAGAAGGACTCGATGACGTACTTCATGCACAGGTACGGCTGCCCGCCCACGCACAGCTCGCACTCCTGGCAGGCGGGGCGCCAGGAGATGACCACGTGGTCGCCGGGTTTGACCGAGCTGACGTGCTCGCCCACCTCGACCACCTCGCCGGCGCCCTCGTGGCCCGGGATGAGCGGCACGGGTTGCGGCAGCACGCCGGTCATGGCCGACAGGTCCGAGTGGCAGACACCCGTGGCTCTGATCCGCACGCGTACGTCGGTCGGCCCGACGGGGGCCAGGGTGACGTCGTCCCGGATGTCGAGCTTGTCGTTGCCTACGGCGTGCAGGATCGCGGCGCGCATGGGGTTCCTCCTCGTGCCTGGGCTATTCCTCGAGGGACAGAGCGGCTTTCGGGCAGGACCTGACCGCGTGGCGGACGCGGTCCTGCGTCTCGGGGGGTGGTTGCGGGAGCAGGATGTGCAGCTGGTCGTCGTCGTCCAGCTCGAACACCTCCGGCGCGAGCCCCGTGCACACGGCGTTGGCTTCGCAGACCAGCTCGTCCACCTTGACCTTCATGTGAGCCTCCTGTGATCCCATGAGACCACTTTGGTGCGCTCGACGACGTACGCAACCCGTTTGAGGCCGGTTTTCTCCACGTACGGACGCAGCAGCTCGTCCGGTACGCCGGGCGTCATCCTGCGGGCGATGGTCATGCCGATGTCCATGACGCGGTCGCGGTCGTCGACCCTGCGGGCGGTGCCGTACACCAGGACGCCGCGCAGCTGGTCGTAGTCGTCGCCGGTCTCGACCAGGCAGCTCACCCGGGGGTCGCGGGACAGGTTGCGGGCCTTCTGCGCCTTCGCGTAGGTCCAGAAGGCGATCTCCCCGCCCGCGAGGCCGTAGAACATGGTCACCAGGTGCGGGGTGCCGTCGGCGTTGATGGTGGCCAGCTGCACCTTGCGCGAGCTCTCCAGGAAGGCGGTGACGTCGTCGTCCGACATGGCGATGCGTGCGCGCTGATTCACGTGCCAAGTAGAACAGGTTGCAGAACGGCCCGGCAAGAGCCCGCCGGAATGTTATTCGGTTCGGCTAGGGTGCATGCCTATGTCGATGCCGTCAGAGCTGCTGTACGCGGCCAAGCACGCCAAGGGATTCATGCCGCAGGACGAGGGCCTGGCCTTGTTCGAGGCGGCCTGCCGGTACGGCAAGCTCGGCCCCATCTGCGAGATCGGCACCTACTGCGGCAAGTCGGCGATCTACCTCGGTGCGGGGGCCAGGAAGTCCGGCTCGGTGGTCGTCACCGTCGACCACCACCGCGGCTCCGAGGAGATCCAGCCGGGCTGGGCGCACCACGACCCGACGCTGGTGGACCCGCGCTTCGGCAAGATGGACTCACTGCCGACCTTCAGGACCACGATCGCCGCCGCCGGCCTGGAGGAGGAGGTGATCGCCGTCGTCGGCAGGTCCGAGCGGGTGGCCGCGCTCTGGAGCACGCCGCTGGCCATGCTGTTCATCGACGGCGGCCACTCCGAGGAGCCGGTGACCCGCGACTACGAGGGCTGGGCGCCGCACGTCATGACGGGCGGGGCGCTGGTCTTCCACGACATCTATCCCGATCCGGCCGACGGCGGGCAGGCGCCGTTCCAGGTCTATCGGCGGGCGCTGGCGTCTGGGGCGTTCGAGGAGGTGTCGGTGACGGGGTCGCTGCGGGTGCTGGAGCGGGTAGGCCCGGGAATCTGAGCCTTCACAAGGCGGTCAGCAGCGGTGGCGGCGGTTCCAGGAGCGGCGGATCTGCGACTGCCAGCGCTGGAAGTCCTCGTGCGTGTGCGCCTCGTGCCCGAGCGCGATGAGCGCCTGGTCCGTCCACGAGGCCGCCTCCTCCGGGTCGGTCCCGGCCAGGATCGGCACGGCCCGCGCGACGTGCGCGGGCAGCTCTCCCGAACGCAGCCGCGCGGCGACCGCGAAGGCGCACCCCTGGGCCAGGTACGCGCGGAACCCGTCGGCCCCCGCGTGCTCGGTCAGCCACCACAGCTCGTCGGCCTCGGCCCCGCCCGTGTACGTGGCCGCGAACCCGACCCCGCTCCACAGGTCGGCCCGCCGCGGCGCGGGAAAACCGCCGATCCGCGTGGCCGCGTCGTCGGGGGAGGCGCCGTCGTGGTACCACAGCAGCCGCCCGAGCCCCTGGTCGAAGACCGCGCAGTGCGCCCTGGTGAGCAGGTCGGGCATGGTCCGCTCGCCCACCAGGCGATCGGTCCTGGTCAGCCCCATCTGGAAGCCGAACCCGTCCACCGCCAGCCAGCGCAGCAGCGGATGGGCCCGGCGCGCGCCCCACACCGGGCGCAGCCGTACGAGTGCGTACCCGCGGCCGGCGCCCAGGTAGGCGGCGTGGCGGTGATGCTGGGCGGGGCCGGCCAGTAGCTCGTGAAGGCGCCGGCCCCGGGTCAGGGTGAGCAGGTCGAGTACGGTGCAGGCGGCGGCCGCTCCCTCGTAGCCGAAGGGCCGCTGCTCGTGCGGGATCTCCTCGATCTTCTCTGTCTCGCGTGACATCACCGCGTTGTAGCCGAAGACGTACGAACTCTCGGCCTTCGTGAAGACCATCCGCGAAGGCCCGCCCCTGGACCGGAATCTCCGCCGGCCCAGATCGGACTCCAGCGGATCCTTGGCCAGGAATCTGCGCAACCCTCTGGCCCGCGACACCTGCGGCTCAGCCGCCGGATGGGTCCTGACCTGGTCCAAGAACGATGTTGTGCCCGTGTCGCCCACGCTTCCCCCGAAGACGCCTCGTACGGCCAGACACGAAGCTAGTAACCCCATTGCGCCGTTCGACGGCGGCGCACCGGTTGTCCTCGGCAAAGAACCGGCAAAAGCCCTTGTGCGCGGCTCAGAGACCTTCTTCGGCCGCCTGGGGAGGCACGCGTACGCCGGCGCACCCGCACACGTCAGGATCGAACACGGAGGTCCCCGCGATGTCGCGGAACAGCCCGGCCCCCGCCGAATACCCGGCCAGCGCGTCGGCCGCGAGGACGGTCGCGGCGGCGGTGTAGCCGGAGCGCTCGTGCGGGAAGTGCTTGCGGTTGACGAACTGCCAGCCGGTCCAGTACGAGCCGTCCTCGTGCCGCAGGTGCTGCATGTCCTGGAACAGCGCCAGCGCCCGTTCCCTGTCGCCCAGCGCGTCGAGCGCCAGCACCAGCTCGCAGGTCTCGGCCCCCGTGACCCACGGCTGGTCGGAGACGCACCGGATGCCGAGCCCCGGCACCACGAACGTGGCCCACTCGCGCTCCAGCAGCTGCACCGCCTGCCGCCCGCGTACCGCGCCGCCGAGGACGGGGTAGTACCAGTCCATGGAGAAGCGGCTCTTGTCGGCGAACGCCTCGGGGTGGGCGGCGAGCACGTGCGCCAGCCGGTCGGCGGCCAGCTCCCAGTGCGGCTGCGGGTCGCCCAGGTGGTCGGCGAGCAGCACGCCGCAGCGCAGCCCCTGGTGGATGGAGGAGCAGCCGGTGAGCAGCGCGTACGTCGAGGGCCTGCCGTGCGCGTCACGTTCCCAGACGATCTCGCCGCGCTCGGTCTGCAGCCCCGCCACGTAGTCGAGCGCGGCCTTGACCATCGGCCAGCTCTCCTCTGTGAGGCGCTGGTCGCCGGTGACGAGGTGATGGTGCCACACTCCGGCGGCGACGTAGGCGGCGTGGTTGGTCTCGCCGCCCAGCTCCGTGGGCACGCCGCCGACCAGCTTCATCGGCCACGAGCCGTCGGCGCGCTGGTGGCGGGCCAGCCAGGCGTAGCCGCGGCGTACTGGCTCATCCAGCCCCGCCACGGTCATCGCCATCAGGCACTCGACGTGGTTCCAGGCGTCGACGTGGCCCTCGGGCCACGGCACGCCGCCGTCCTCCTGCTGGATCGCCGCGATGCTGGCCGCGGTCCTGACGACCTCTTCGCGGGAGATCATGGCTTGCGGACGTAGAGGACCACGCTCTTGCCGATGAGCGGGTTGAGCAGGCTCTCGGCGATCCTGGTCGCGGCCGGGCGCTTCATGATGTCCCAGACCAGCAGCTCGTGGTACGCCTTCGCGAGGGGGTGGTCGTCGTTGTTGACGCCCACCGCGCACTTGATCCACCAGTAGGGGGCGTGCAGGCCGTGGGCGTGGTGGTGGGGGCCGATCGTGAACCCGACGGACTTCAGCTTGGCCGACAGCTCGGCCAGCGTGTAGATGCGTACGTGGCCACCGGGGGCGGTGTGGTAGTCCTCGTCCAGCGCCCAGCAGATCCGCTCGGGCAGGAAGCTCGGCACGGTGATCGCGGCCGTGCCGCCCGGCTTGAGCACGCGGAGGATCTCCCGCATGGCCGCCATGTCGTCGGGGATGTGCTCCAGCACCTCGGCCGCGATGACCCGGTCGAAGGAGCCGTCCTCGAACGGCATGTCCAGGGCGGTGCCCTGGACGATCTCGCCGGTGGCGCCCGCGGGCACCTCGCCCGCCTTGTCCATCGCCGCGAACATGGCCGACACGCCGTCCAGCTCTGACTGGTCCATGTCGAACGCGATCACGTCCGCGCCCCTGCGCAGCACCTCGAACGCGTGCCGGCCGCCGCCGCAGCCGAGATCGAGCACGCGAACGCCGGGGCCCACGGGCAGCCGGGCGAAGTCCACGGTCAGCACTGGTCAGCCTCTCCTTTTGTGGTTCTCGATGGCCTCGTGGTACGCCTCGACGGTCTTCTTGGCCACGACATGCCAGGTGTAGCGCTCCATGACCCGGTCGTATCCGGCCTTGCCCACCCGCTCGCGCTCCTCGGGCGAGTCGAGGAGGCGGCGCAGGGCCGCGGCCAGCTCCTCGGGGTCGCCGGGCGGCACCTGGACGGCCGCGTCGCCGACGACCTCGGGCAGCGCGCCCGTACGGCTGGCGACCAGGGGCGTGCCGCAGGCCATGTGCTCGACGGCCGGCAGCGAGAAGCCCTCGTAGAGCGAGGGCACGACCGAGATCTCGGAGGTGGCGATCAGCTCGCCTAGCTCGTCGTCGGAGATGCCGTGCACGAAGCGGACCCGTTCCTGCAGCGACAGCTCCTGCACGAGCTGCTCGGTCGGGCCGCCGGGGGTCGGCCTGCTGACGACGGTGAGGTGCACCTCGCGCTCGGTGGCCAGCTTGGCCATGGCCCGCAGCAGCGTCGCGACGCCCTTCATGGGCGAGTCCGCGCTGGCCACGGCCACGATCGAGCCCTTGCGCTTCGGCTTGTCCGCGCGCGGGTGGAAGTAGCGGGTGTCCACGCCCAGCGGGATCAGGCGCATGTTGGCCTGGGGGACGTTGAAGTCGCGGTGGATGTCGGCCAGCGACGACTCGCTGACGGTCAGGATGGGGCTCAGCCGGGGCGCGACGCGGGACTGCATCTTCACGAAGCCGTACCAGCGGCGCATGGTCAGCTTCTTCGCGCCCTTGGCGGCTTCGAGTTCGATCCGCCGGTCCACGCTGATGGGGTGGTGGATGGTGCCGACCACGGGGAAGAGCTTCTGGATGCCGAGCAGGCCGTAACCGAGGGTCTGGTTGTCCTGGACGACGTCGAAGTCGCCGACCCGCTTCTTCAGCTCGCGGTGGGCGCGCAGGGTGAAGGTCAGTGGCTCGGGGAAGCCGGCCGTCCACATGGTGCCGACTTCCAGCCAGTCGATCCAGTCGCGGTATTCGTGCAGCTTGGGCGTTCTGAACGGGTCTTCGTCGCGGTAGAGGTCGAGACTGGGGACCTCCCGCAGGATGACGCCCTCGTCCAGCTCGGGGTAGGGCTGGCCGGAGAACACCTCGACGTGGTGGCCGAGCGCGACCAGCTCCCTGCTGAGGTGGCGGAGATAAACGCCCTGGCCGCCGCAGGTGGGCTTGCTGCGGTAGGACAGAAGCGCGATCCGCAGCCTTCGCTCCACGGACACCCCTTTCGCCGCCGGTAAGGCCCTGAGGCGGGCGTGTACCGTGAAAGATGACCTTAGTCCGAGAAGGCTACCATTCGGTAGATCGGGTGGAATTGTTCACAACGGCCGCCACAGGCCGTGCGAACTGCGACGTTACTGTAACCGAGCGTGGTTCGGTGGAACGTGTTCTATGTCGGTGGATGTGCTATCTAGGCGCTTAGCTGTACATTCCCGTCCCAAAGGGATGGGGTAGGCGAAAGTTGGAGGACCCCTTGGCCAGGCGCGCTCTGATCACCGGCATCACCGGCCAGGACGGTTCCTATCTGGCGGAGCACCTACTGGAGCAGGGGTATGAGGTGTGGGGCCTGGTCAGAGGCCAGGCGAACCCGCGCGTGTCGCGGATGCGCAAGCTGCTCACCGAGGTGCGGGTGGTGCGTGGTGACCTGCTGGACCAGGGGTCGCTGATCTCGGCCGTCGAGCGGGTGCAGCCCGACGAGGTCTACAACCTCGGCGCTATCTCGTTCGTGCCCATGTCGTGGGAGCAGGCCGAGCTCACGGCCGAGGTGACCGGGATGGGCGTGCTGCGGATGCTCGAAGCCATCCGGGTGTGCTCGGGCGTGTCGCGGGGCGGGAGCACATCCGAACAGATCCGCTTTTATCAGGCTTCGTCCTCTGAGATGTTCGGCCAGGTCAGCGAGACCCCGCAGACCGAGGCCACCGCCTTTCACCCGCGCTCGCCGTACGGGGTGGCCAAGGCGTACGGGCACTTCCTGACGCAGAACTACCGCGAGTCGTACGGGATGTACGCCGTGTCCGGGATCCTGTTCAACCACGAGTCGCCGCGGCGCGGGGCCGAGTTCGTCACCAGGAAGGTCTCGCTCGGGGTGGCCCGCATCAAGCTGGGACTGGCCACCGAGCTGCGCCTGGGGAACCTGGAGGCGCGGCGCGACTGGGGGTACGCCGGCGACTACGTCAAGGCCATGCACCTCATGCTGCGGGCCGGCAAGCCCGAGGACTACGTGATCGGCACCGGGCGGATGAAGTCGGTCAGGGAGCTGGTGGAGGCGGCCTTCACCGCCGCCGGGCTGGACTGGGAGCGGTACGTGGTGACCGACCAGGCGCTGCACCGGCCGGCCGAGGTGGACCTGCTGTGCGCCGACCCCAAGAAGGCGCGGACGCAGCTGGGGTGGGAGCCGCAGGTGCCGTTCGACGAGCTGGTGGCGACGATGGTCGAGTCCGATCTGCGGCTGCTCGCCGACGGCGGCGACCCGCACGACGAAGGCTCCTGGCCCTGATCGCCATGTCGCGTCGGCAGCGCTACGCCTGGGCAGCGCTACGCCTGGGCAGCGCTACGCCTGGGCAGCGCTACGCCTGGGCGGTGCTGCTTCTGGGCGGTGCTGCTTCTGGGCGGTGCTACGCCTGGGCGGCGCGGCGGTAGGCGCCAGGGGTCAGGCCGAAGCAACGGGTGAACCAGCGCGTCAGGTGGCTCTGGTCGGCGAAGCCCGTGGCCGCCGCCACCTCGCCGATCGGTTCGCCCGCGGCGATCAGCGCGCGGGCCCTCCTGAGGCGGAGCTGGCGCTGGTAGTCGCTGGGCGGCAGGTCGTACTCGGCGTGGAAGGCGCGGTAGACGGCGTAACGGCTGGCGCCGCTCTCGCGCGCCAGGTCGTCGATCGTCAGGTCGTCCATCGGACGGTCGTGCAGGACCTGCCTGGCCCGCCCGGCCACCTTCGACGCGGCCCGCTTCCCGGCGTCTCCGGCGTTCTTGCCGGTTTTTCCGCTGGCCGCTCGTCTGGCGATGCCCGCGACCGCAGCCGTTAGCAGCTCCTCGCGACGCAGTGCCGTCGCCGTCGTGCCGCCGTCGAGCAGGGCCGCGTGCAGGGCGCGTAGTGCGTACGCCGGCGCCGGATCGTCCACCACGGGGGAGTCGAAGAGCGGCAGGCCCGTACGGCGGCCGGTCGCGTCCGCCAGCGCGTCGGCCACCAGCTCCGGACCGAGGTGGACGATCCGGTAGGTGAAGCCGAGCGCGTCGGCGGCGTGGCCGTCGTGGGGATCGTCCGGGTTGAAGGCCATGACCATGCCCGCCGCGCTCGTGTGCGCGGCGCCCCGGCAGCTGAACGACTGCGCGCCGGTCTCGGTCAGCCCGAAGGAGTAGGTCTCGTGGCTGTGCCGGTGGTAGACGTGCCGCTCGAAGTGGGCGTGCATGGCCTCGATCGGCCGGTCGGGCGACCGCCAGTAGCGGGACCAGTCGTGCGTCATGCCTCCATTCTCTATTGACAAGCAGAATTTTTACGTAAAAGATTGTTTTTGCGATGAGAGATGTCCTGTATCTGGAAGAGATCGAGCAGGCCGAGGCGCTGCTCAAGCCGCAGCGCGTGGAGGTGCTGCGGCAGCTGGCCGAGCCGCGCACCTGCTCCGAGGTCGCCGAGCGGCTCGGCCAGACGCCGCAGCGGGTCTACTACCACGTCAAACGGCTGGTCGAGGCCGGGCTGGTGGACCAGGTGTCCGAGCGCAGGGTGCGCGGCATCCACGAGGGCATCTACCAGGCGGGCGCGCGGTCGTACTGGCTGTCGCCGCGCCTGGTCGGCCGGATCGGGCTGCGCAAGGTTCGCGACGAGCTGAGCCTCGGCTACCTGCTCGACCTCATGGAGGAGGTCCAGGCCGACATCGCGGCCCTGGACAGGACCGCGCCCGAGCTGCCGTCCATCGGACTGTCCGGAGAGATCCGCGTACGTCCGGACCAGCGGCAGGACTTCCTGAACGACCTGCAGAACACGTTGCGGGACCTTTTCACCCGGTACGGCGGCGCCGAGGGCGACGCCTTCAAACTGGCCGTCGCCTGCTACCCCCAGGCCGAGCCCACACAAGGAGAGCGAGACGATGACTGAGCCCCTGATCGTGCGTGCCAACATCCCGGCGCCTGTCGAAGAGGTGCGCCGGGCGCTGACCGACCCCGACGTCCTGCGGATCTGGCTGGCCGAGCACGTGGAGGTGGAGCTGCCCGAGCGGTTCGCGTTCTGGGGGCGTACGACGCCGGAGGGCGACGCGCCGCACCAGCGGCTGCTGCACGCCGACGAGAACACGCTGCGCTTCGCGTGGCTGCTCGACGGCGAGGAGACCACCTCGGAGATCACGCTGGCGCCGGACGAGACGGACGAACGGCGCACGGTGCTGACCCTGTCGCAGACGCACTTCGACTTCCAGGACGTCATCACCGGCAAGAGCATCCGGGGCGTGCTGCAGACGTACTGGTGCCAGGTGCTGACCATCCTCGGCGAGCACCTGGAGGGCCGCGAGCCCACGCCCATGCAGGACTTCACCTCGCCGGAGATGCGGGTCGAGGTCTCGATCGACGCCTCGCCCGAGGCGGTGTTCGAGTCGATCACCTCGTCGGAGGTGGTGACGAAGTGGTTCGGCTATCCCATCGAGATCGAGCCGTTCGTGGGCGGGCGGTACGCCATGGGCGGCCTGGAGAACAACCCCGACCCCGCGAAGGTGCTGGAGCTCGAACCCGGCCGCAAGCTCTCCGTCGACTGGGGCGAGACCGGGGTCGGCACGTGGGAGCTGGAGGGGTCGGCGGGGAAGACGCGGCTGACGCTGGTGCAGAGCGGGTTCGACCAGTCGAATCCGCCGTACGCGGCGTGGGGCGGGTTCCTGTCGGGCCTCGCCGAGCTGCGGCGCTACCACGAGGTGGCCGACTGGCGGCCGATCCTCCAGGCGTAGGCGCACGAGCGTTCAAGACCCGGTCGGGGGAGGTGGGGGAGGGTGGTGGCCATGCGTTTCGATACCAAGATCGCCATCGTGGTGCGCGAGGACCTGGCCCCCTGGCAGCGCCTCAACGTCACCGCCTTCCTCGCCGGCGGCCTGGCCGGCGGCGTCCCCGGGGCCATCGGCGAGCCTTACCAGGACGCGTCGGGGAACGCGTACCTGGCGCTGTTCCGGCAGCCTGTGCTCGTGTACGAGGGGGGCCTGGGGGCGTTGCGCGGGGTCAGGGAGAAGGCGGTGGGGCGGGGGATGGACGTGGCCGTGTACATCGAGGAGATGTTCAAGACCGGTCATGATGCGGACAATCGGGCGGTTGTGGCGGGGGTGCGGGGTGAGGAGCTGGATCTGGTGGGGGTGGCGGTGCATGGGGGGAAGAACGGGGTGGACAAGGCCCTGAAGGGCCTCCGCCTACATCCCTGACCGACCCGTCCCAACCAATGGGCCGCCCAGCCCCGCAACCAACTCCCCAAACCCCCAGACTGACCCAACCCCCAGAAAAGCGCAGAACACCCTCACCCTCAACCCCTGATCTCGAACAAGCCTTCGTTATCCACAGAATCCCGTTCGGCTCCACCACACCCACCCCCGCCAACGCATCCTTGCGCCATGAACCAGCCGCCAAGCCCCGGGCACCCGCACGAGACCCCACCTTCGAGCACCGGCCCCAGACCACCGTCCCTGACCCAACGCGCCGGCCGCATCACCCGCGCCGTACCCCAGGTCGTAGCCTGCCGCCAGACGGCGGCGCACATCTGGGGCTTGCAAGTTCTTCCCGCCCCGGAGGCCGACTGGCCAGTCGAGCTCACCGCCCCCGGCCACCTCGTGATCCCCGGTTGCGTCACCTACCTGGCGTCCCTCCCCGACGAAGACATCACCGAGCACAACGGCGTGCGGATCACCACCATGGAACGCACCGCCCTCGACTGCGCCCGCTGCCTGCCCCGCATGGAGGCCGTCGCCATCGTCGACCAGTTCGCCCGCAAGGGTGTCGATCTGGAAGCCCTGTGGCATCGCCCGCTCAACAGCTGGCGCCTGCGCGACACGCTCAGTCTCGCCGACCGGGGAGCCGCCTCGCCGAGGGAGAGCTGGCTCAGGGTCCTCCTCGTCGACGGGGGCCTCCCCAGACCCACCACACAGATCCGGGTAGCCCTGGCCGAAGACCGGTTCGCCTACCTCGACATGGGCTGGGAGGAGTTCAAGGTCGCCGTGGAATACGACGGCCGGCAACACCACACCTCGGCCGCCGACCAGCAACGCGACACGGACCGCCGGGAGGGGCTGCGCCGGCGGGGCTGGCGGGTGATCGCCGTCCGGCGCGACGTCATCCCCGGCCAGATCGCCGACCTGCTGCACCACGTGGCCGACGCCCTGATCGAACGCGGCTGGCGCCCGGGCCCACACGGCACCAACCGCATCCTGAGCCGCATCCGCGCAGCCCGCCGCAGCTCCCGCTTCCGCTTACCCACCCATCCCACCCCGGGGCACGCCACCTTCCAACCCACCAACCCCCAACCCCACCACCGAGCGCCCATGACCACCGCCCCGACCCCCATCTCGACCGAACACCGCCAGGGAGGGCAGCAGGACGACACTGACCCCGTGTGCAGCCCCGCATCCAGTACGTCGGGCACTTGGCTCGTGTCCGGCAAAACCGGCGCGGGGCCTGCATCGAGCATGACAAGCGCGGCGTCGGCGTCCGATACGACCGTGTGGTTCCCGCATCCCTTATGCCCGGTGCGCGGCCCGCGTCCGGTACAGCGGTGTGGAAACCGCGCCCGCTACGACCGGTGCGCGGCCCGCGCCGAGCACGACCGGTGCGATCCCACGTCCGGCATGACGAGCACAATGCCCGCCACCGGTGCGGGGGCCGGTGCGCTGGGGACGTCCGGCATCACGGGCGCAATGCCCGCCCCCAACGCAACGGATGCGACGCCGGCGTCCGGTCGGCGGGTGCGGAGTCCGCGCCCGAGCAGCAATCGTGGCGTGAGGAGATCAGCGTCGCCGTGTTGCCGTGTCGCCGTGACCATCAGCTGATGGTCACGGGGAGCTCCTTGATGCCGTTGATGAAGTTCGAGCGCAGTCGCCGTGCCTCGCCCGTCTGCCGCAGGCGGGGGCGGCGGCGGGCCAGTTGCTCGAACAGGATGCGGAGTTCCAGCTTGGCCAGGTGGTTGCCCAGGCAGAAGTGGGCGCCGCCACCACCGAAGCCGATGTGGGGGTTGGGGTCGCGGCCGATGTCGAAGGTCTCCCCGTCGGGGAAGACGGAGGCGTCGCGGTTGGCGGAGGCGTAGAAGACGACGACCTTGTCGTTCTCCTTGATCTCCTGCCCGCCCAGCACCTGGTCGGCCGTGGAGGTACGGCGGAAGAGGTTCACGGGGGAGACCCAGCGGACGATCTCGTCGGCGGCGGTCTTCGCGAGCGTGGGATCGGCGAGGAGGCGGTCCCACTGGTCGGGGTGCTCGAAGAGGGCGAGCATGCCGCCGGAGGCCGCGTTGCGGGTGGTCTCGTTGCCGGCGACCACCAGAAGGAGGATGAAAAGGTCGAACTCGTCCTCGCCGAGGGTCTCGCCGTTCTCGTTGGGCTGGAGGAGCTTGGTGACGATGTCGTTCTTCGGGTTGGCTCTGCGCTGCGCGGCCAGCTGGTTGGCGTACGCGTAGACCTCCATGGCGGCCCCCGACCCCTCCTCGGGGTTGGCGGCGTAGTCGGGGTCCTGGGCGCCGATCATGCGGTTCGACCAGTTGAACAGCTTGTCGCGGTCCGCCACGGGAGCGCCGAGGAGCTCGCAGATCACGTAGAGGGGCAGGGGCGCGGCGACTTCGGTGACGAAGTCGATCTCGCCGGTCAGCTTGTCGAGGAGGTCGTCACAGATGTCGCGGATGTGCTGTTCGAGCGCGCCGATCGTACGCGGAGTGAAGCCCCGGTTGACCAGGGAGCGCCGCCTCGTGTGCTCGGGCGGGTCCTGGTTGAGCATCATGAGGCGCTGCAGTGCGATCTGGTCCTCTTCCAGGTCGTCGAAGAGGGCGAGCTTACGGTGGGAGGAGAAGAGTTCGGAGTGCCGCGACACGTGTACGACGTCGTCGTAGCGGGTCACGGCCCAGAACCCCGGCTCGCCCTCGTGCCAGTGGACGGGGGAGTTCGCGCGAAGCCAGGCCAGCTGGGCGTGGGGCGGTCCTGAAGTCGCGTAAAGGTCCCTGTCGACGAGGTCTATGTGCACGCGGGTTCACCTCTTGATCAAGCGCTTGGTTTCGCGGTACTGAAACGTGTTCTATTACGGGACTATAAGTGCGTCAAGGAGTGCCATGGATCGTTCCTGGTCACCGCTGGTGCAGAGCACTCTCGGCAACCCATCCACCCATCCGCGCCATCCCATCCGCGCCATCGCCTTCACTCGCCCCACACCGCACCCCGCCGCTACGTCCCTACGCCTCAACCCGTGCCTAACTCAATGCCGAATTTCTCCGCCGCCCGCCGCCCGCCACGCCCCGCTTCCGGTTTCGGCTGGTCGTCATCGGTGGGCTCGGTCCTGGGTGGGGCCCGTCCGCTGTCGGTCCAGGTGTTGCCTGTGGCTGTTCTAGCTGTCGTCCGATGTATTCGAGGGTCACGTTTCGAGTCTGTGAAGTCAGCGATCGGAGCGGTTAAGTGGGTTCACAGGGAACCAATCCCCCGAAGGGGTGTATTTCGAGGTCACGGATCGGAGGTATCCAGCTTGACGCCCTTGACATGCTCCACCCCATCGCAGCAGCATCAGGAAACAAGACATCCGATGTATATGCGAAGGAACGCGGTGTGAAGCTGCTGCGAGTGGGACCCGTCGGCCAGGAGCGGCCGGTGGTCATGGACGGTGCCGGGAAACTGCGCGACATCGGGGAGCCCGAGATCGACGGGGCTTTCTTCGCCTCAGGCGGAGTGGCCCGGGTTCGTGCGGCCCTTGAGCGTGGTGACCTGCCCGTGGTCGAGGAGGAAGGGGTGAGGGTCGGTGCGCCGGTCGCCCGGCCGGGGAAGATCGTCTGCATCGGGCTCAACTACAGCGACCACGCGGCCGAGTCGGGCGCGGCGGTGCCGGAGGAGCCGGTCGTGTTCATGAAGGCGAGCAACACCATGGTGGGCCCGTACGACGAGGTGCTCGTGCCCCGGGCCAGCGTCAAGACCGACTGGGAGGTGGAGCTGGCCGTCGTCATCGGGCGGGAGGCGCGATATCTGCGCAGCCGCGAGGAGGCGCTCGATGTGATCGCCGGCTACGCGATCTCCAACGACGTCTCCGAGCGCGAGTTCCAGCTGGAGCGCGGCGGCCAGTGGGACAAGGGCAAGTCGTGCGAGACGTTCAACCCGCTCGGCCCCTGGCTGGTGACGGCCGACGAGGTGAGCGACCCGCAGCGGCTGGGCATGCGCCTGTGGGTGAACGGCGAGCTGCGGCAGGACGGCGACACCAAGAACATGATCTTCGACGTGGCGGAGGTCGTGCGGTATCTGAGCCAGTTCATGGTGCTGGAGCCGGGCGACGTGATCAACACGGGTACGCCGGCGGGTGTCGCCATGGGGATGCCGGGGCAGCCGTACCTGCGGGCCGGTGACGTGATGGAGCTGGAGATCGAGGGATTGGGCCGGCAGCGGCAGACGGTGGGGCAGGCATGACGGTGACGGCGGGCGGGAGCTCGTACCGGATCGTGGCGATGGAGACGCACGACGTGCGGTTTCCGACGTCCCGCGAGCTCGACGGCTCCGACGCGATGAATCCCGACCCCGACTACTCGGCCGCCTACGTGGTGCTGAAGACCGACGACGGCTACGAGGGGCACGGGTTCGCGTTCACGATCGGGCGCGGCAACGACATCCAGACCACGGCGATCGGCGCGCTGGAGCCGTACGTGGTGGGCAAGGACGCCGAAGACCTCGGCACGCTCTACAAGGACATGATCAACGACTCGCAGCTGCGCTGGCTGGGTCCGGAGAAGGGCGTCATGCACATGGCGATCTCCGCTGTGGTCAACGCCCTGTGGGACCTCAAGGCGAAGCGGGAGGGCAAGCCGCTGTGGCGGTTGTTGTCCGAGATGTCGCCCGAGGAGATTGTCGAGCTCATCGACTTCCGCTACCTGAGCGACGCGCTGACCGGGGACGAGGCGCTGGAAATCCTGAAAAAGCAGGAGAAGGGGAAGGCGGAGCGCATACAGCGGCTCGTCGAGACCGGATATCCCGCCTACACGACCTCCCCCGGCTGGCTCGGCTACGGCGACGAGAAGTTGCGCCGGCTCTGCAAGGAGGCGATCGAGCAGGGGTTCGGGCAGATCAAGCTCAAGGTCGGCGCCGACCTCGAGGACGACCGGCGGCGGTTCAGGGTGGCCCGCGAGGTGTGCGGCGACGGCTTCCCGATCGCGATCGACGCCAACCAGCGCTGGGACGTCGGCTCGGCGATCGAGTGGGTCAACGCGCTGGGCGAGTTCGACCCGCACTGGGTCGAGGAGCCGACCAGCCCCGACGACGTGCTCGGCCACGCCGCCATCGCCAGGGGCATCGCGCCCATCAGGGTGGCCACCGGCGAGCACGTCCAGAACCGCATCGTCTTCAAGCAGCTGCTGCAGGCCGAGGCCATCTCGTTCCTGCAGATCGACTCCGCCCGCGTCGGCGGGGTCAACGAGAACCTGGCGATCCTGCTGCTGGCGGCCAAGTTCGGCGTGCCGGTCTGCCCGCACGCGGGCGGGGTCGGGCTGTGCGAGCTGGTGCAGCACCTGTCGATGTTCGACTACGTGGCGGTCACGGGCACCATGGATGGCCGCGTCATCGAATACGTCGACCACCTGCACGAGCACTTCGTGGACCCCGTGGTGATCCGTGACGGTCGCTACGTGGCCCCGTCCAGGCCGGGGTTCAGCGCGGAGATGCGTCAGGAGTCGATCGCCGCCCACACCTTCCCCGGCGGCGAGGTTTGGAGGGACGAAGCGTGAGCCGTACGACGAGTGAGGGCCTGAAAGCGGTCGTGACCGGCGGCGGGTCCGGGATCGGGCTGGCCGCGGCCACCGCGCTGGCCGAGCGCGGGATGAAGGTCGCCTGCCTCGACCTCAACCCGCCCGGTGAGCCGTTCATCGGGATCAAGGCCGACGTCACCGACGACGCGGGCGTGCGGGCCGCGGTGGCAGAGGCCGCCGAACGGCTCGGCGGGATCGACGTGCTCGTCAACAACGCGGGCATCGGGGCACAGGGCACGATCGAGGACAACCCCGACAGCGAGTGGCACAAGGTGTTCGACGTCAACGTGCTCGGCATGGTCCGCGTGGCGCGGGCCGCGTTGCCGTACCTGAGGAGGTCGGAGCACGCGTCGATCGTGAACACGTGCTCGATCGCGGCCACCGCCGGGCTGCCGCAGCGCGCGCTCTACAGCGCCACCAAGGGCGCGGTGCTGTCGCTGACGCTGGCCATGGCCGCGGACCACATCAGAGAGGGCATCCGGGTCAACTGCGTCAACCCGGGCACAGCTGACACGCCGTGGGTCGCCAGGCTGCTGGACGCGGCCGGCGATCCGGAGGCGGAGCGGGTCGCGCTCAACGCCAGGCAGCCGATGGGCCGCCTGGTCACCGCCGAGGAGGTCGCCTCGGCGATCGCCTACCTGGCCGGCCCCGAGGCCGGCGCCACCACCGGCACCACGCTCGCGGTCGACGGTGGCATGCAGGGGTTGCGACTGAGGCCGGCCAACTAGGCCAACGCCAACCAACAAGGAAGGTACCCCCCAAAATGAAGCTCGGTCGGGTGGTCGCGGGAGCGGCCCTCTTGGCGGTCGTGACCGCGTGTGGCGCAGGCACGACGACGGAAGCAGGAGGCGGCGGCGGGAAGGTCGGCATCGACCACCCCCGGGCCGACTCCGACTTCTGGAACTCCTACATCAAGTACGTCCCCCAGATGGCCGGCGAGCTCAAGGTGGACCTGATGCCCGCCACGAACTCGCAGAACGACGTGGCCAAGCTGGTCAACAACGTGCAGGCGCTGATCGGTCAGGGCGCCAAGGTCATCGTCATGGCCCCGCAGGACACGGGCGCCATCGCCAACACGCTCCAGCAGCTGGAGAACAAGAAGATCCCCGTCGTGACCGTCGACACCCGGCCGGACAAGGGCAACGTCTTCATGGTCGTACGCGCCGACAACCGCGCGTACGGCACGAAGGCGTGCGAGTTCCTCGGCGAGAAGCTCGGCGGCAAGGGCAAGGTCGTGCAGCTCCAGGGCGCGCTCAGCTCGATCAACGGCCGTGACAGGTCGGAGGCGTTCCTGGAGTGCATGAAGAGCAAGTTCCCCGGGATCACGGTGTTCAGCGAGCCGACCGAGTGGGAGGGCAGCAAGGCGGCCTCCATGCTGCAGACCCGCCTGGAGCAGAACCCGGATATCAAGGGCATCTACATGCACGCCGGGGGCGTTCACCTGGCCCCCACGCTGCAGGTGCTCAAGCAGAAGGGCCTGCTGGTCCCGCCGAGCGACCCCAAGCACGTCTTCGTGATCTCCAACGACGGGATCCCGCAGGAGTTCGAGTCGATCAGGAAGGGTGACATCGACGCCACGGTGTCGCAGCCGGCCGACCTGTACGCCAAATACGCCCTCTTCTACGCCAAGGCGGCGGCGGACGGCAAGACGTTCAAACCCGGCCCGACCGACCACGGCAGCACGATCATCCAGCTCCCCAACGGCCTGGAGGACCAGCTTCCCGCGCCGCTGGTGACCAAGGAGAACGTGGACGACCAGGCCCTCTGGGGCAACCAGGTCAAGTGATGAACGTCCACGTCGAAGCCCGGGACGTCGTCAAACGCTTCGGACCGACCACGGCCCTGGCCGGCGCGCGGATCGCGATCGCGGAGGGCGAGACGCACGCGCTCGTCGGCAGGAACGGCGCGGGGAAGTCCACCCTCGTGTCGATCCTCACCGGGCTTCAGCGGCCGGACGAGGGCGAGGTGCTGTTCTCGGGACAGCCGGCGCCCGCTCTCGCCGACCGCGACGCCTGGCGCCGGCGGGTGGCCTGCGTGTACCAGAAGTCCACGATCATCCCGGCGCTGACGGTCGCCGAGAACCTGTTCCTCAACCGCCAGTCCGACAAGGGACTGATCAACTGGCGGGCGCTGGCGGCCAGGGCGCGCGAGGTGCTCGACACGTACGAGGTGGACGTGGACGCGCAGGCGCTGGCCGGCGACCTGAGCGTCGAGCAGCGCCAGCTCGTCGAGATCGCCCGCGCGCTCTCGTTCGGGGCCAGGTTCATCATCCTCGACGAGCCGACCGCCCGGCTCGACGGCCCGGCCATCGAGCGGCTGTTCACCCGCATGAGGTCGCTGCGCGAGCAGGGCGTCACGATGATGTACATCTCCCACCACCTCGACGAGGTCTACGAGATCTGCCAGAGCGTCACCGTCTTCCGCGACGCCCGGCACGTCACGACCAGGCCGGTCGCCGACCTGCCGCACGACGAGCTGGTCGCCGCGATGACGGGGGAGGCCACGGCGGTGTACGAGGCCCGCTCCCGCACCCCCGGCGAGACCGTGGTGCTCTCGGGCGAGAACCTCGGCCTGGTCGGCCGCTACTCCGGCATCGACATCTCCGTACGGTCCGGCGAGGTCGTCGGCCTGGCCGGCTCCGCGAGCAGCGGCAAGGTCGGCCTGGCCGAGACACTGGTAGGGCTGCGCAGGGCCGACACCGGCACGGTCACGATCAACGGCACCAAGGTCAGGCCGGGCGACGTGCCCGCAGCCATGAAGGCGGGGCTCGGGTTCGTCCCCGAGGACCGTCACCACGAGGGGTTCGTCCCGCTGCTGTCGGTCGGGGAGAACGCCACCTTCCCGATCGCCCGCAAGCTGGGGCGTTACGGACTGATCAGTCCCTCCAGGCGGCGTGACACGGCGGAGCGGATGATCGGGGCCCTCGACATCAAGACCGAGGGCCCCGATCAGCCCGTCGCCGACCTGTCCGGAGGAAACGCGCAGAAGGTCGTGTTCGCCCGCGCGCTCGTGGACGACCCGACCGTCCTCGTCGTGATCAACCCGACCGCCGGCGTCGACGTCAAGGCCAAGCAGGCCCTGCTCGGCGCCGTCGAGGACGCGGTCGAGCGGGGAGCGGGGGCCGTCCTGGTCTCCGACGAGCTCGACGACCTGCGGATCTGCGACAGGGTGCTGGTGATGTTCCACGGCAGGGTCGTCAAGGACGTGCCACGTGGCTGGACCGACCACGAGCTAGTGGCCGTGATGGAAGGCATGGAAGAGTGACCACTTTGACTGCACCGGCCCCCCGGGTGCGGCTGGCCAGGTTCCGCGACCTGACTCTCGTACCGGTGATCGTGATCCTGCTGGTCGTGGGCGCGGTCCTGGACCCGACGTTCCTGACGGCGGGCAATCTGACGAACGTGCTGCAGCAGCAGGCGGCGATCTCGCTGCTCGTGCTGGCCGAGGCGATGATCCTGATCGCCGGCAAGTTCGACCTCTCGCTGGAGTCCACGGTGGGCACCGCGCCGGCCATCGCGGTGATGCTGGTCGTCCCCGTGGCGGCGGGCGGATTCGGCATCGGCCTGCCAGGCGCGCTGGTCATCCCGCTGGCGCTGCTCATCGGGGCGGCGATCGGGGCGTTCAACGGGTTTCTGATCATCAGGTTCCAGCTGTCGGCGTTCATCGTCACGCTGGCCATGCTGATCATCGTGCACGGCTTCCTCCAGGGGCCGAGCGAGGGCAAGACCCTCTTCCAGTTGCCCGACTCGATCCTCTACCTGGGCAGCGCGCTGTGGCTCGGCCTGCCGGCGGCCATCTGGATCGCCGGCGCGTTGTTCGCGGCGGGCATCTTCGGGCTCGGCTACCTCCGGCTCGGCCGTTCCCTCTACGCGATCGGCGGCAACGTCGACGCGGCCCGCGCGGCCGGCATCCGCGTGGACAGGGTGCTGTACGGCGTCTTCATCCTGGGCGGCACACTCGCCGCCCTGGCCGGCATCCTGGAGACCGGACGACTCGGGGCGATCGGTAACAACCAGGGCGTCGGCTGGATCTTCATGGTGTTCGCCGCGGCCGTCATCGGCGGTGTCAGCATGGACGGAGGCAAGGGCACGATCCTCGGCGCGCTCACCGGCGTCCTGGTGATCGGCCTCGTCCAGAACATCCTCACCCTCATCGGCGTCTCGGGCTTCTGGCAGCCGGTCATCTACGGTGCGATCATCCTGATCGCCCTGATGATCAGCCGGATCGCGGGAGGAAAGGCACAAGATTGATGGAACGCGGGATCGACCTGCCCCGCCACGGCTTCGGCGGCGCTCCGATCGGCAACCTGTACGACGCGGTCGCCGGCGAGACGGCCCGCGCCACGATCGACGCGGCGTGGGAGAGCGGGGTACGTCTGTACGACACCGCGCCCCACTACGGCCTGGGCCTGTCGGAACAGCGGGTGGGCGCGGCACTGGCCGGCCGCTCCGGCTACCTCCTGTCCACGAAGGTCGGCCGCCTCCTCCGGACGTCCGGCGGGCGTGCGGGGGGCCCGGATCGGGACGAACAGGGCTTCGACGTGCCGGCCGAGCTGGAACGGGTGTGGGACTTCAGCCGGGACGGGGTGCGTACGTCGCTGGCGGAGTCCCTGGCCCGGCTCCAGCTCCCGGCCGTGGACATCGCCCTCATCCACGACCCCGACGACCACGTGGACCAGGCCCTCGCCGAGGCGTACCCTGCGCTGGCCGAACTGCGGGCGGAGGGGCGGATCCGGGCGATCGGCGTCGGGATGAACCAGTGGCAGGCGCCGCTGCGCTTCGTCCAGGAGACCGACGTCGACGTCGTCATGCTCGCCGGCCGCTACACCCTGCTCGACCAGTCGGGCCTGCCACTGCTGGAGGAGTGCGTACGGAGGGGCGTCAAGGTGCTCGCGGCCGGGGTGTTCAACAGCGGCATCCTGGCTACCGACGAGCCGTCGGGAACCTACGACTACGTACCCGCGCCGGCGGAACTGCTGGACAAGGCGAAGCGCATCGCCCACATCTGCCACCGCCACGGGGTCTCCCTGCCTCAGGCGGCCATGGCCTTCCCGCTGCGGCATCCGGCGGTGGCGACGATCGTCGTGGGGGCGCGGGCGCCGGAGGAGGTCGTACGGAACGCCGAGTTGTGGTCACGGCCGGTGCCTGAGGAACTGTGGGAGGACCTGCGAGCTGAAGGTCTCCTGACCGTCGACGGCTGAAGGAGGAACGACCAGGCTCGGCGACCGGCGGTCGCATCGATCGGAACGAGCTCAGTGTCGAGCAAACGCATGCTCGGTTTGCCGAAGAGAAGCCGCCGGACATGCGCTGACCGTTTCCCCAGGTCGACGCGGGTTGATGGTTGATTGGTCGCTACGTGCGTGGGCGATTGGTCGCTGGGTTCGTGGGTGATTGGTCGCTGGGTGCATGGTGAGTGGTGGGTGGTCGCTGGGTGCTGGTGGGCGGTCAGGGTGGGAGGAGGAGCCAGGATTTTGAGGGGCCCGGCTCGTACGGTGAGTCGAGGCGCTTGGCGACCACCCCCGGCAGGCCCTGCTCCCGCGCCGCCTGCCGTACCGGCTCCGCCTCCCCTGGCCATGCCGGTGCGGTCTGCCAGTGGGCGCCTGTCAGGTTCAGCGCCTCCAGGGCCGCCCGTCGTTCCGTGTACGGGCGTGCCGTGAGGGA
Organism: Nonomuraea sp. NPDC048892; assembly: GCF_040649735.1. Lineage (NCBI taxonomy): Bacteria > Bacillati > Actinomycetota > Actinomycetes > Streptosporangiales > Streptosporangiaceae > Nonomuraea > Nonomuraea sp. NPDC048892. The sequence continues at coordinate 59,221 of NZ_JBEZFZ010000022.1, forward strand.
GTGGCCGTCGTCGTACAGGAGGTCGTAGAAGACGAGCAGTTCCGCGCCGCCCAGCGTGGCGAGCTCGCCGTCCAGCACCGCGGTGCGGCTGCCGAACGACTCGGCCAGGCCGCGCAGCCACGGGTGTTCCCTGGCGGCGTCCGTGCGGCCCCCGTCGATGGGCACCAGGAGGCGCCGGCCGCCCCAGGCGAACTCGAAGGCGTAGGCCTCGGCGTCCTTCGGAAGTCTGGTGCGGGGCGTGGGCAGCATGGGCTCCAGTGGCGGGAACGGGTCGCGGACGGGGGCGTCCATGCGGTGGATCATCCAGTTCTTGCCCCGCGTCTGGAACAGCACGAACCGGCCCGACGCCCGCTTTCCGTGCAGGACGAACTTGACCTCGCGATCCGACCACTTCTCCACGTCGTACGTGCCGGTGTCCCAGACGGTCATGGTGCCGCCGCCGTACTCGCCCTGCGGGATCTCGCCGTGGAAGGTGAGGTACTCCATCGGATGGTCCTCGGTGTGCACCGCCAGGTGGTTGGTGCCGGGGTCGGCGGGCAGGCCCTTGGGGACGGCCCAGGAGACCAGCACGCCGTCACGCTCCAGGCGCAGGTCCCAGTGCAGGGATCGGGCGTGGTGCTCCTGGATGACGAAGGCGTTCCCGCCAGGGGCGGGAGAGGGGGCTTCGGGGACGGGCTCGGGGGTGCGGGCTGGGTCGCGTTTGCTCCGGTATCGCTCCAGTTTGTCGGCCACAGAAGCGGTACTACCCGTTGTCATTGCCGCCGATCGGGGTTCCAACACGGGTCCAGTACGGGGTATGCACGGGTCCGCCACAGGTCCGGCACGAGGGCGTCCCGCTCGCCCAGCGTCCACATCGATCGCGGCGGTAGATTCCTCCGATGTGTGACTCAAGGCTGAGGTCTGCGAGGCGCGCTCGAGCCTGCGGGCTTGTCGGTCGTGGTCAAGGCTTCGGTGTCCGGCACGCGCTCAGGACCTTGGGTGAGTGCTGTGGCTGTGGATCTCGCGTCCCGATGACCTATGCCAGGGTGCTGGGGACGTTGGGCGCGCTTGCGGGGGATTGGGGTGAGAAGCGGCGGAGGGGTGCCGTGCGGGAGTGGGCGACCGTGTCGAGTGCGCGGCCGGACGGGTGGTACCTGTCGATCTGATCAGCCGCCTAAGCGGGCTGAGTGCCGACGAGGGCGGTCAGTGAGCCGATGGTCACCTTGCCGGACGCGCCCGCAGGGACTTTCCTCGACGAAACGGACGGGTCCTGCTCTGGTGACCGGATGCCTGGCGATGGCGTTTCCGACGATCATGGAGCGAGCTCGCATCGCTTCTTGCCACGATCGTGGGGTGAGCCCGTACCGCCTCCCGCCGGTCATCGGATGGGCCCCTACGGCGTTCTGCCGCAGGAGCCAGTTGAGCGACCTCGTACGGCGTACTGTCGCAGGAGTCAGTCGAGTTCGAGGGCTCGGCGTAGCCATGACTCCACGCCGGCCACGTGGACGGTCGCCCACGAGCGGGCCACGTCGGCTTGGCGGGCGGCGATGGCGTCGTAGATGGCGGTGTGCTGCTCGCGCGTCTTCTCCATCGCGCCCCCCTGCGTGAGACCCCGCCAGATGCGCGCCCGGGTGGTCGGGCCCGACAGGCTCTCGATGAACGAGCAGAGCACGCTGTTGCCCGAACCCTGCGCGATCCGCAGGTGGAACTGCAGGTCGTTGGCGACCAGTTCCTCGATCGTGGGCCGGGCGGGCAGGGATTCGAGGATCACGCGCAGCTCCTCGATGTCGGTCTCGGTCATCTGCTCCGTCGCCATCGCCGTGGCGGCCGGTTCGAGGATGCGCCGGACCTCGAAGAACTGCAGCACCGTGTCGTCCCGGTGCAGGTCGAGCACGAACGACATCGTGTCCAGCAGCAGGCGGGGCTCCAGGCTGGTGACGTACGTGCCGTCGCCCTGGCGTACGTCCAGGACGTTGATGAGCGACAGCGCGCGGACCGCCTCGCGCAGCGAGTTGCGTGACAGGCCGAGCCGCTCGGCGAGGTCGGCCTCCTTCGGCAGCCGGTCGCCGGGGGCCAGCTCCCCTGAGAGGATCATCTGCTTGATCTTGTCGATGGCCGCGTCGGTGACCGCCACGCTCTTCTCCCTAGACATCGGATGTCTAGGAGTCTAGAGCGTGGAAGCGGACAGGTTCGACACCGGTGACGCGCGAAATCAGGCCCCGGGCCTCCAATGTGCGCAAGTGGGCGGCTGCCTCGCCGGCCGCCATGCCTTTCAGCACAGGGGCCAGATCCTCCCACGGCCTGTTCCACGTCATCATCGAGGCGACCTCCCAGATGGTCAGCGGTTGCGGCCGCTGAGCCAGGAGGGCGCGCAGCCGTTCGAGCTTCTCCTCGTGATGGTGTCGGATCTGGACGGCTCGTGCGGCCACATCGGGAAATATCCACTCATGGGCGGGGAGGGCGTCGAGTGGGCCGAGATCGCCCACACGGTCGAGCGAGTCCAGGAAGTCGCCCAGTGGGTCGATGTCATCACGATCGTACGGATAAATCCCGACGTGGGGTGTGATGTCGGGTAGGACGTGGTCGCCGGTGAACAGGCGGTCGGCGTCCTCAAGGTGCAGGCAGATGTGGCCCGGTGTGTGGCCGGGGGTGTGCAGGGCGCGCAGCTTGCGGCCCGGCAGGTCGACCAGGTCGCCGTCACACAGGACGCGGTCGGGCTGGGCCGGCGGCGCGGGACGCTCGCCCACGGCCTGCGCGGCCTCGGCGGGGTCGGCGCCGGCCCGCCTGAGCATGTCGGCCTGCATCTCGGCCTGCGCGCCGGCCTCGTACTCGTTGATGAGCCGGACGAGTGCGGCGTCGGCCTCGTGCATGGCGATCCACGCGCCGGACACCTGCCTGACCTGTCCGGCCAGGCCCGCGTGGTCGGGGTGGAAATGGGTGACGACTACTCCGCTGACCGCGCTCACGTCCAGCCCCAGCGCCGCGAGCCCGCCGCTGAGCGCCTCCCAGGCGTCGGGGTGGTTCCAGCCCGCGTCGATCAGTACGGGGCCCTTGGGCGACTCGACGGCGTAGACGAGGGTGTAGCCGAGCGGATTGCCGGGAATCGGCACCGGCACGCTCCACACCCCGCCACCGAGATCCTGCGGCCGCTGCTCGGCGTACGGCCTGCGCCTGGTCTTCATAAATCCCCCGATGTCGGTACGTGCTCCGGCGAGTATGCGCGCCACCGGCCCCGATTGTGAAATGGGTGGTAAGTCGGATGGTTCGCGGTCGTGAGTGGGTCAGTGGGTCGGGTGGGTGGTCTGTCGGTCCGCGGTCGGTCGTCACTGGGCCGTGAGTGGGTCGTGATGGGCTGAGCGGGTGGTTAGCCGGTCCGCGGTCGGTTGTGAGTGGGGCGGGCGTGTGGTCAGCCGGTCTGCGGTGAATGGGCTGGGTGGGTAGTCCGTCGGTCTGTGGTCGAAGGTGAATGGGCTGGGCATGTGGGGGGTTGGGTGGTGTTGATCGTGGCATGGGTCGGTGCGCGGTCATTCGGCGGTGGTCGGTGGTGGAAGGGGGCGCGCACGTGGTCGCCCGGCCGTGATCGTGAATCGGCCTGACCCGTGGTTGCCTGGCCGTGAGCGGTTGTAGGAGGGGCCGGGCACGTGGCAGGCCGGGCGTGATGAAACGTGGAAGGGGCGAGCGGTCGGGCGTGCGGTCGGCGGGGCATGGTCGATCGTGGGAGGGGCCGCGCATGTGGTCGGCTTGGAGGCGATGGAACGTGGCAGGCGCTGAGCGGTCGATCCGGCGTGCGGTCGGCCGGGCATGCACGATCGTGAATGGGGCCGGCCGGGCGTGATCGGGCAGGCAAGGGGTCAGGTACGCCGTTGGTCGGGTGTGGGCCGTCGTGAAGAGGACCGGTCGGGCGCGGGGCGTCGCGGAAAGGGTGGGGCGGTGGGGCGGGGTGGGCACGTGGTCAGCCGACTCGTTCCAGGATGGTGGCCGTGGCCAGGGCTCCGCCCGCGCACATCGTGACCAGCGCCGTCGCCGAGTCCGATCGTTCCAGCTCGTGCAACGCCGTCGTGATCAGGCGCGCCCCCGTGGCGCCCACCGGGTGGCCGAGGGCGATGGCGCCGCCGTTGACGTTGACGCGGTCGAGGTCGGGTTCGTGCACGCCGGCCCAGGACAGTACGACCGCGGCGAACGCCTCGTTCACCTCGAACAGGTCGAGGTCGCCCATCGTCATGCCGGCCGAGGAAAGCACCTTGGCCGTGGCGTCGACGGGGCCGTCGAGGTGGTAGTACGGCTCGGCCCCGACCAGGGCCTGCGCCAGGATGCGGGCGCGGGGGCGCAGGCCGTGGCGGCGGGCTGCCTGCTCGCTCATGACCAGCACGGCCGACGCGCCGTCGGAGATCTGGGAGGAGGTGCCGGCCGTGTGCAGGCCGTCCTCGATCACCGGCTTCAGCCCGGCCAGGCTCTCGACGGTGGTCTCACGCAGGCCCTGGTCCCTGCGAACGTCGCCGATCGGGACGATCTCGCGCTCGAACCGCCCGTCGGCCCACGCCTTGGCGGCCAGGCGCTGGGAACGCGCGCCGAACCAGTCGAGCCGCTCCCGGGTGAGCCCCCGCCGCTTGGCGATGCGTTCGGCGGCGGTGAACTGGTCGGGCAGGTCGATGGCCCAGTCGTCGGGCCTGGGGCGCGCGGGCCGGACGTTGCTGCCCAGCGGCGCCCGGCTCATGACCTCGATGCCGCACCCGATGCCCGCCTCGATCACGCCCGCGCGGATCAGCGCCGCCACCAGGTGCACGGCCTGCTGCGACGAGCCGCACTGGGCGTCGACGGTGGTGACACCGGTCTGGTACGGCAGCCCCGCGTAGAGCCACGCGTGCCGGCCGACATGACCGCCCTGCTCGCCGGCCTGGGTGACGCAGCCGGTGAACACCTGGTCCACGATCGCGGGGTCGATGCCCGAGCGCTGGACGAGCCCGTTGAGCGTCCCGGCCAGAACCTGTTGCGGTTTGAGCTCGGAGAGCCAGCCGGCCCGCCTGCCGATCGGGGAACGTACGGCCTCGACGATCACAGGGGTGCTCATAGCCGCCTCCAGAACGATACTCTGGCGCGACTGTAACGCGTTCTACTTTGTTTCGGAACCCTCCCACTTGGCCGGCATCCCGAACGTCTCGAACAGCGACTCCTCGAAGAACATGCCGACATGCCCGACCCGGTCGCCCCTGAACGTGATCACCATGATCGCGAACTGGCCGTAGACGCCGTCGGCGCGGTGGTAGACGGCGAAGGCCGGCTGCCCGTTGGCCTCGATCGGCACCAGCTTGAGATCGCCGGGACCCTGCGCGGGGCAGTGGATCCTGGTGAGCTCGGCGATCGCCTCCGGCCCCTGATACCACCCGACGAACGGCGGCATCTCCCAGATCGCGTCTTCGGTGAACAGGTGGACGAGCCCGTCGACGTCGTAGTTTTCGAACGCGGCGACATAGCGCTCCAGATGGGCCCGCTGCTCCGCCGTGAGCGGCCCCACCGGATCGTCGAGGCTGGGCGAGGCTTCGCTGAGCTGGGCGCGGGCCCGCTGGAGGATGCTGTTGACGGCCGCGGTCGAGATGCCGACCGCCTCGGCCACCTCGGCGGCCTTCCACCTGAGCACGTCACGCAGGACCAGCACCGCCCGCTGTCGCGGCGGCAGGTGCTGCAGCGCCGCGACCAGGGCAAGCCTGACGCTCTCGCGCGAGGTCACGACGGCGGCCGGATCGTCGGCGCCGACGCCCGTCATGGCGTCGGGCGCGGGCTCCAGCCACGGCACCTCGCCGTCCTGCGCCAGCGGAGCGACGGCGTCGGCGCTCGGCGCGCCCAGGCCCGTCGGCAGCGGGCGCCGGGAGCGGTTGTCGAGCGCGGTCAGACACGTGGTGGTGGCGATGCGGTAGAGCCACGTGCGCAGCGAGGAACGCCCCTCGAAGCCCTCGTACGCCCGCCACGCGCGCAGATAGGTCTCCTGCACCTGGTCTTCCGCGTCGTGCACCGAGCCCATCATGCGGTAACAGTGGGCCAGCAGCTCGCGCCGCATCGGGTCGGCCAGCCGGAGGAAGTCCTCGTTCGTCGGCTTGTCGGTCATGCAACCCTGTATAGACGGTGGCACCGACAGAAAGGCTTCATTTCGTCCTCGCCCGCGAAAACCGGCGCGTGGACTTTCCGGTCCGGCCGGCTGCCGATGCCGGCGGGTGCTCCCGTTCGCGGGGTTGTCCGGTGTCGGTGGGTGCTCCCGTTCGCGGGGTTGTCCGATGCCGGTGGGTGCTCCCGTGCGCAGGGTGTCAGATGTCCGCGAGCAGGCGGCCGGCGGCGGTCTCGATGCGGCGCTGGATCTGGTCGTACGTGCGCCGCCCCCGCAACATCTCCAGCAGCTCCTGCACCCACACGCTGGCCAGCGACCCGGCGAGGTCGGTCTGCTCCTCGCTGGCCTCCTCCAGCGACAGCCCGTCGGCCGAGACGCGCAGCAGCAGCCCGGTCATGCGGTCGCCGAACGGGGTCTGCACCTCGGCCATGATCAGCGACCGGATGAGCGCGTCGGCCAGCTCGGGCTCGCGCATCAGCCCCCGCGTGGCCCGCATGAGCACGTCGACCGCCCGGCTCGACGGCGTGGCCGCTCCCGGCGGGCGGCGCTCGATGCTGCTCTCCAGCAGGTCGAGCTCCTCGCCCACCACGGCGACGACGAGGTCCATCTTGGAGGGAAAGTATCGATAGAGCGTGCCAAGCGCCACGCCCGCGCGCTCGGCGACCGTGCGCATCTGCATGGCCTCGACGCCGCCCCTCGACGCCAGCGCCGCGGCGGCCTGCACGATGCGCTTGCGGCGTTGGTGCTGGCTGCGCGTACGGACGCTGTGCCCGCCCGGTGCTGGGTGGCTCTCCATGGTCCCCTCGGTGTCGCTGGCGGGCGGCGGCACGGGCACGTGCGTGGTACGCATGAGAACACGTTATCTGATTTCTCGATAACGCGGCTTGTTACTCGCGGGTCACAAACGAGCCCTATTGCCCCATGTCTACGGCGTTACACGGATATATCCCCACCTATCGACACGTACTCGTGCTGGACAGCTTTTAGAATCTGTTCTAGTTTGCGGGGTGGCTTACCAAGCGCTTGCTGGAGGAGCGATGACCGCGGACACGCTCGCCTCCCTGCTGCTCGCGCGGGCCGGGGACGACAGGCCCGGGCTCGTGTTCGAAGAGCGGGTGTGGTCGTGGCGCGAGCACGTCGCCGCCTGCCGGGCGGCCGGCGCCCGGCTGTCCGGGCACGGGCCCGGCACGCACGTGGGGGTGCTCAGCGAGAACGTTCCCGGCATGGTGGTCCTCATCGGGGGCGCGGCGCTGGCCGGGCACGTGGTGGTCGCGCTCAACCCCACGCGGTCGGACGCCGAGCTGGCCCGCGACGCCCGCGCGACGGACGTGACCCTGCTGCTCGCCGACGACCCCTACCGCGACGTGGCGCGGCGGCTGTCGCACGAGCTGGGCGTTCCCGAGTTGCCCCTCACCACGCTCGCCGACGCCGACGCCGACGCCGACCCGGACGCCGAGCCGGTCGGCCAGGGCCCGGGAACGACCGCATTGGACGCCCGGCCGGCCGCCCGGACCTCAGGCACCGCAGGCCAGGACGCCGAGCCCGCGGGTCCGGGCAGTGGGGTGCCGGAGGCGGGGGAGCTGGTGATGCTGATCTTCACCTCGGGGACCTCGGGCCGGCCCCGCGCCGTCCGCATCACCCAGCGCAAGCTCGCCGTCCCCGGGGTCAGCCTGGCGGCGATGCTCACGCCGGCGGACGTCGTCTACTGCTCGATGCCGCTGTTCCACTCGGGAGCCCTCATGGCCGCCTACGCCCCGGCGGTCGCCTCGGGGGCCTCGCTGGTGCTGCGGCGGCGCTTCTCGGCCTCAGGGCTGCTGCCCGACCTGCGGCGGTACGGCGGCACGTACCTCCACTACGTCGGCAAGGCGCTCTCGTACGTGCTGGCGACCCCCGAGCGCCCCGACGACGCGGACAACCCGCTCAAGATCGCCTTCGGGAACGAGGGCAGCGCGGTGGCGATCAGGAGGTTCGGGCAGCGGTTCGGCTGCCTGGTCATCGACGCCTTCGGCTCCACGGAGACCGCCATCTCGCTCACCCCCGACCCGTCGGGGCCGCCGGGCTGCCTCGGCCGCCTGCCCGACGGCGTACGGATCCTCGACCCCTTCACCGGCCGTCCCTGCCCGCCGGGACGGATCGAGGACGGCCGCCTGCTCAACCCGGAGGAGGCCGTCGGCGAGCTGGTCAACACGGCGGGGCTCGGGCTGTTCGACGGCTACTACAACGATCCTGCGGCGGACGCGGAGCGGATCAGGGACGGCGCGTTCTGGTCCGGCGACCTGGCCTACCAGGACGCCGACGGCTACGTGTTCTTCGCGGGCCGGGGCACCGAGCGGCTGCGCGTGGACGGCGAGAACCTGGCCGTGGCCCCCATCGAGGCCGCGCTGCGGGAGTTCGCCGGGGTGGTGGAGGCGGCGGTGTACCCGGTGCCCGACGCGGCGGCCGGCGATCAGGTCATGGCGGCGCTCGTGCTGGAGGAGGGTTTCGACCCCGGCGCCTTCGCCGCGTTCCTGGCCGCCCGCCGCGACCTGGGCGCCAAGTCGATGCCCCGGTACGTCCGCGTCTGCGGGGAGTTGCCGCAGACGGCCTCGCACAAGGTCGTCAAGCGCCGGCTCGCCCGCGAGGCGTGGCGCACGGACGACCCCGTCTGGTGGCGCGGCCCCGGAGGCTTCCAGCCGCTGGGCGGCGCGGACGTGAAGGCGATCGAGGAGGAGTTCGTACGGCACGGCAGGCAACACCTCTTGGAGACGTAGTGGATTTCAACCTGGACGAAACCCAGCAGGATCTGAAGAAACTGGCCATCGAGGTCCTTGCTAAGGAGGGGGCCAAGGGAGGAGCCAAGGAAGGGGACGGCGAAGGGCGCGAGGAACGGCTCCGCCAGGCCGGGCTGATGGGCGTGTGCGTGCCGGAGGAGGCGGGCGGCGCGGGGCTCGGGCCGGTGGAGATGGGTGTGGTGCTGCGTGAGGTGGGGGCGCGGGCGGTCGCCGTGCCCGCGCTGGCGACGCTGGCCGGCACGTTGACCCTGGCCCGTCATGGCAGCATTGACCAGCAGCGGCGCTGCGCCGACCAGATCACGCTGGCCCTGCGCGAACCCGGCCGCGCCCTGTCCGACCCGCCTCCGCCAGGCTCACCCCCGCAGGGCCCGTCCGCGCAGGGCCCGTCCGCGCAGAGCCCGTCCGCGCAGGGCCCGTCCTCGCAAGGCCCGCCCCTGGCTGGCTCGCCCCGGACCACCGCGACTCCCGACGGCGACGGGTGGCGGCTGACCGGGCGGAAGGTGTCGGTGCCGTACCCAGGATCGGCGGTCCTGGTCTCCGCCGACCAGGGACTCTTCCTGCTGGACTCCCCGCCCACGACCCCCGAGTTCACCTCCACGGGCGAGCCCGCAGGCACGATCGTGCTGGACGGCGCCCCGGCCGAGCGGGTGGCGGGGCCCGAGGCGGTGCGCGATGCCCGGCTGATCCTCACCGGCGCGGTGGCGGCCCAGGCCAGCGGCGTGCTGGCCGGGGCGCTGGAGCTGACCACGTCCTACATCAGGACCCGCAAGCAGTTCGGGCGGGCGCTGGCCGAGTTCCAGGCCGTCACGATGCAGATCGCCGACGTCTACATCGCCGGCCGGGCCCTGGACGTGGCCATGTGGTCGGGGCTGTGGCGGCTGGGGGAGGGGCTGCCGGCCGAGCAGGACCTGGCGCTGGCCGCGTACCACGTGAGCGAGGCCGTCACGGCCCTGCACACCTGTCAGCACCTGCACGGCGGGCTCGGGCTCGACGTGACCTACCCGCTGCACCGCTACTTCGCCCAGGCCAAGCACCTGTCCCACCTGCTCGGCGGCGCCGACGCCCAGCTCGACCTGATCGGAGCGCTCGTCTGATGCTCATCGACCTGACCCCCGAGCAGCGAGCGCTCCGCGACGAGCTGCGCGAGTACTTCCAGAACTGCCTCACCGCCGACGACCGCGCGAAGATCGCCACTGACCCGTTCGGCGAGGCGTACATGGAGCACTGCCGCCGCCTCGGCCGGGACGGCAAGCTGGGCCTGGGCTGGCCCAAGGAGTACGGCGGAGGCGGCCACGGCCCCCTGGAGCAGCAGATCTTCGCCAACGAGATCGCCCGCGCCGGGGTGCCGTACCCGATCATCACGGTGCAGACCGTCGGCCCCACGATCATGCAGTACGGGACGCCGGCGCAGAAGGAGTTCTTCCTGCCGCGCATCCTGGCCGGCGAGTGCCACTTCGCGATCGGCTACAGCGAGCCGGAGGCCGGCACCGACCTGGCCTCGCTGCGGACGACGGCGGTGCTGGACGGCGACCACTACGTCGTCAACGGCCAGAAGATCTTCACCAGCGGCGCCCACTACGCCCAGTACATCTGGCTCGCCGCCCGCACCGATCCGGCCGCCAAGAAGCACAAGGGCATCACCATGATGATCGCCTCCACGGACGATCCCGGCTACTCGTGGACCCCGATCGTGACCATGGACGGCCGCCACCACACCAACGCGACCTACTACTCCGACGTCCGCGTCCCGGTGGACATGGTGGTCGGGGAGGTCAACAGGGGCTGGGACCTGATCGTCAACCAGCTCAACCACGAACGCGTGACGCTCGGCCCGGCCGGCAACCTGGCCCAGACCTACGACCGCTTCCGCGCCTGGGCCCGCCGCACGGGGCTGGACGCCGAGCCGGACGTACGCAGGGCGCTGGCCAGGGTGTGGAGCGCCTTCCGGACGAACGAGCTGCTCAACTGGCAGGTGGCGGCCAACATGGACCTCGGCTGGCTGGGCGCGCCCGACGCGTCGGCCACCAAGATCTACGGCTCGGAGCGCATGCAGGAGGCCGGCCGGATCGTCGGGGACATCCTGGCCAGGTACGCCGACCCGTCCGACCCCGAGACCGCCGAGCTGCTCGACCGGGTGGACCACGGCGCGAAGGGCGCGGTGGTGCTGACGTTCGGCGGCGGCGTGAACGAGGTGCAGCGGGAGCTGATCGCCATGCTCGGCCTGAACCTCCCGAGGCCGCCCAGATGACGGGCCCGCAGACCGGCCCGCAGACCGGCGCGAAGAGCGGCCAGAAGGCCGGCCCGGTGATCGGCCCGATGACGGACGAGGAGCTGCACGAGCTGGCGGGCAAGCAGGTGGCGCTGGGCGAGATGCGCGGTGCCCCCGCCCCCGACCCGGTGAACATCCCCATGATCAGGCACTGGCTGACCGCCATGGGCGACACCAACCCGGCCTACTTCGACCAGGGCCTCGCCCCGCCCGCGATGGCCCAGGTGTGGACCATGCAGGCCGCCGGGCATGGCCGTTCGCCGGTGGACGACCTGCTGGCCGCGCTCGACGCCAACGGTTACACGGGCGTGGTGGCGACGAACTGCGAGCAGACCTACCACCGCTACGCCCGCGTCGGCGAGCGGCTGACCCCGGCCACCCGCCTCAGCGGCCTGGCCGGCCCGAAGCGCACCGCGCTCGGCGTCGGCTTCTTCGCCACCTGGAACGTCACCTGGTACGGCGACGGCGACGAGCCGGTTGCCGAGATGATGTTCCGCGTCCTGAAGTTCCGCCCCCGCGAACGAGAGCCGAAGCAGGCGGAGACACAACCTGAGCCCGAGCGGCTGCGGCCGTATCCGCTCCAGCCCGCCGTCAACCAGGACACGGCGTTCTTCTGGGAGGGCGCCAAGCAGGGGGAGCTGCGCATCCAGCGCTGCGCCGACTGCGGCGAGCTGCGCCACCCGCCGGGCCCGATGTGCCCGCGCTGCCGCTCGGCCAACCGCTCGCACACGCTCGCGAGCGGCACGGGAACCCTCTACAGCTACGTCGTGCACCACCATCCGCCCGTGCCGGGACGCGAGACGCCGTTCGTGGTGGGCGTGGTGGAGCTGCCGGAGGGCGTACGGATCGTGGGCAACGTCGTGGACTGCCCCATCGGGGAAGTGGAGATCGGGATGCGGCTGAAGGTGACGTACCGTGCCATGGACGACCGGCTCGTCCTGCCCGTGTGGGCGCCGGAGGAGTCATGATCGGCGCCGCGCTGCCCGAGCTGTCGATCGAGCTCACGCCCACCGTGGTCATCTCCACCGCCCTGGCCACCAGGGACTTCACGCCGGTGCACCACGACACGGCGATCGCCCGCGCCCAGGGCTCGAAGGACATCTTCCTCAACATCCTGACCACCATGGGGCTGGTCGAGCGTTACGTCACCGACTGGGCCGGCCCCCGGGCCGTGATCAGGAGCATCGACGTCAAGCTCGGCGTCCCGGCGTACGCGGGCGACCGGCTCACCTTCACCGGGACGGTCGTGGCGGGCGCGGACGACCGGCTCACGGTCGAGGTGCGCGGCCGGGTGAGCCTCGGCGACCACGCCACCGCAACTGTCACCTTGACGTCCGAGGAGGTCTAGTGCGGGCAAGCACCGCCATCGCGGGCATCGGCGCCACCGAGTTCAGCAAGGAGTCAGGACGTACGGAGCTGCGCCTCGCCGCGGAGGCCGTGCTCGCCGCGCTGGACGACGCGGGCCTGTCGCCCGGCGACGTGGACGGCCTGGTCACCTACAGCCAGGACGCCAACCAGGAGATCGCCGTGGCCAGGGAGACGGGCATCGGCGACCTGACCTTCTTCTCCCGGGTCGAGTACGGCGGCGGCGCGGCCTGCGGCACCGTCGCGCACGCGGCCATGGCCGTGGCCACCGGCATGGCGGAGACGGTGGTCTGCTACCGGGCCTTCAACGAGCGCTCGGGCCGCCGCTTCGGCCAGCCGAACGCCGGGCTGACCGGCCAGCCGACCTCGCAGGGGCTGGAGATGAGCTGGCACGTGCCGTACGGGCTGATGACCCCCGCGGCCTGGGTGGCCATGTTCGCACGCCGATACATGCATACCTACGACGCCACCTCCGAGGACTTCGGCCGGGTCGCCGTGGCCATGCGCAGGCACGCCGCCACCAATCCCGCGGCCTGGTTCCACGGGCGGCCCATCACGCTGGCGGAGCACCAGGAGTCGCGGTGGATCGCCGAGCCGCTGCACCTGCTCGACTGCTGCCAGGAGAGCGACGGGGCGGTGGCCCTGGTCGTGACCTCGACCGAACGCGCCCGCGACCTGCGCAGGTCCCCGGCCGTGATCACGGCCGCGGCGCAGGGGGCGGGCGCGGGGCAGATGATGATGACCAGCTACTACCGCGATGACATGAGCGGGTTGCCGGAGATGTCCGTGGTCGGCCGGCGCCTGTGGGAGACGTCGGGGCTGTCGCCCGCCGACATCCGCACTGCCATCCTGTACGACCACTTCACCCCGTTCGTCCTGACCCAGCTGGAGGAGCTCGGCTTCTGCGGGCGCGGCGAGGCGGCGGGCTTCGTCAAGGACGGCGGCATCGAGCTGGACGGTCCCCTGCCGGTCAACCCGCACGGAGGGCAGCTCGGGGAGGCGTACATCCACGGCATGAACGGCATCGCCGAGGCCGTCCGCCAGATCAGGGGCACCGCCGCCAACCAGCTGCAGAACGTCACGAACGTCCTCGTGACGGCCGGTACCGGCGTCCCGACGAGCGGCCTGATCCTGTCCTCCGACTGAGCTCGGGAGCCCGCCCCCCGGGTGAGCCGATGTCACATCGGTCCGGTTTCATGGGTCGAAGCGATGAGACCGGGCCGACCGAGGAATGTGACAGATGCACGACAACGAATCCCTGACCGGCGTCTTCGAGGCGCACCGCGGTCAGCTGCGGGCCGTCGCGTACCGGATGCTCGGCTCGGTGAGCGAGGCCGACGACGCCGTGCAGGAGGCGTGGATCAGGCTCAACCGGGCCGACACCGCCGACGTCCAGAACATGGGCGGCTGGCTCACCACGGTCGTGGCCCGCATCTGCCTCAATCTGCTGCGCTCCCGCGAGACCCGCCGCGAGGAGCCGCTGGCGGAGCGCCTGCCGGATCCGGTGGTGAGCCGGGCCGACGGCATGGACCCGGAGCAGGAGGCGCTGCTGGCCGACTCGGTGGGACTCGCGCTGCTCGTCGTGCTGCAGCGGCTGGAGCCGACCGAGCGGCTGGCGTTCGTGCTGCACGACATGTTCGCGGTGCCGTTCGACGAGATCGCCGCCGTCATCGGCCGCAGCTCCGCCGCCACCCGGCAACTGGCCAGCCGGGCCCGCCGCCGCGTGCGCGGGGCCGCCGCCGGGCGGCCCGACCCGGACCTGGCGCGGCAGCGGGCGGCGGTGGACGCGTTCCTGGCGGCGGCGCGGGACGGCGACTTCGAGGCGCTTGTCGCGGTGCTGCATCCCGACGTGGAGCTGCGCGCCGACTCCGGCCCGGCGGCGGCGATGCCGTGGAGCGAGCTGCGCGGTGCGATCACCGTGGCCGAGCAGGCCGTCATGTTCAGCAATATGTCCGACTACGCGTTCCCCGTGCTGGTGAACGGGGCCGCGGGCGTGCTGCTCGCCAGGAACGGCACGGCGTTCACCGTCGGGGTGCTCACGGTCGTGGACGGCCGGATCAGGTCCATCGACATCCTGGCCGACCCGGCCCGGGTGGGCCGGCTCGACGTGGCCGCCCTGACATGACCGTGCTGACGTGAGCAGTGCCGGGCCCCTGGCCCCCGCGAGGGGGTCAGGGGCTGGTGAAGATCGGCATGGAGAAGAAGACGATCATCGCGATGGCGACGCAGAGCAGGAAGCCGACGGCCTCCCAGATCCAGTCGTGGTGGTGATCCTTCTTGCGGCGGACCATCTTCGGCGGGCGGCCGTTGTCGGGTCGCCGCTTGGGGACGGGACGGGCCCGCACCGGGCGCGGGGCCAGCAGCGAATCCGGCCGCTTGGGGGTCTCGCGCCTGGGCTCGTCCCGCCGGCCGGGCAGCCGGTAGACGGGCTCGTCCGCGGGCCTGGTACCGGGTTTGCCGCCGGACGTGGCACCAGATCTGGTGGCGGGCTTGGCAGCGGGGCGGGCGTCAGGCTTGGCGACGGGCCTGAGGCCGGGTCCGGCGGCAGAACGTGCGGCGGGCCCGTCGGCAGACCTGGAGGCGGGCTTATCGGCGGGCTTGGCGGCAGGCCCCCGGGCGAACCCCAGAGGGGGCTCGTCGGAGAGCACGTCGCCGGGCCACTCGGCGGGTCCGGAAGCAGGCCGGATGGCGGGTCCGGTGGCCGGCTTCGGCCGTGGCTGGAACAGCGGCGCCGCCTCATCGGGCGGTGACGTCCGCTGGAGCACCGGCGCCGGCGGCTGCCGGAACTCCGCCGGCTGAGGCGCGAGCCGCTCGCTGTGCACGAGGACGTCGCCGGTCATGTACGGATCGGGCGCGTCCTTGGGCAGGATCACGTCCCCGGTCGCGAACGGATCGGCCGCCGACGCCTCCGGCGGCGCCATGAAGAACGGCCGCTCCGGCACAGGAGTCCCGGCACCCGGTGCCGACGGCCGGTTCCCCGACGCCCGATTTCCCGGCGGCCGGTTCTCCGACAGGGCGTCCCCGAAGATGCCGGGCGAGTCCAGCACGTCCCGGAAGGGCCGGGTGGAGCCCAGCGGGTCGCGCAGCGTCAGGTCGCCGCCAGGCGTGCGCCGCCCGTAGAGCTTGGGCATCGGGGTCGTGGTCTCTTCGAGCGGCGAGACCCGCGACGAGGCGGGAGGCGTCAGCAGCTCCTGGGGGAAGATCACCGTGCTGGTCGCCGGGTCCGCCTCGGCCAGCGGCTGCGGCCAGACGGGCGGGCTGGGCCAGCGCGGCTTGACGAACATGGGTCCTGGCGCCGCCGTACGCGAGCCGGCGAAGTGGATGCGTACGGCGCCGGGCGGCTGCGGCCAGGGGAGCCGGCCGAGCACGTCGTTGAGCGGCGCGACCTTCAGCGCGCCGAAGACGTCGGCCACCGGCTTGGGCAGCCGGGCCCCGGCCGAGGCGAGCGCCGCTCCCAGCGCCCGCCTGAACCGGTGCCCCGCGCCCACGGCCAGTTCCTCGGCGGTGTCGGGGGCCACGTCCAGCACCCAGGCCAGCTCGGACTTGCTCAGCCCGCACACGGCGCACAGGACGAGCACCTCGCGGTGGTGGGGGCGCAGCTCGCGCAGGGATCGCTCGACGAGCGCGGTGGCCGGGTCGATGAGCGGATCGACGGCGGGCGGGGAGTAGGTGATGTTGCGCCGGTGGATCTCGCGGCGGGCGAAGGCGTAGATGGCGGCACGGGGAGGCACGGTGGCCGGAACGCTGGTGAGCACGGTGACCAGGACGTCGGACGCAGAGCCGAGGTCGCCGAGCTGGTCCGCGCAGTACGCGAACAGCCCGGCGGCGTAGCGGTCGTAGAGCTCTGCGATCAACTCTGCGCGCTGGCGCTGATCGGTGAGCGGCTGAGACACGGGGCCGGTCCTCTTGCAGTGTGCGGACTCTGGGGGTGAGGGGGCGCGTCAGCGTCTTGTGGACTGATGCGTCAGGAATGGTCAGGGTAATCATGCCAACCCTCGTGGTCCGGCGCACTACCAGATCCGGATTTAGTGTGAATATCCCAGGTCATTGGCAGCCCCAAGTGAAGCGTTTAAGGAATACCCGGGGGGACAGAGGCCTGCATATCGCCGTAGGGTGTGGGGTCAAGAGATCATGCGGCGGTCGTGGCAGGGGGCTGCGGCCCTGCCACCGAAGCCCGAAGCGAGAGTTCGCGCGTGATCACATTCGACTCTGTCACCAAACGTTATCCGGACGGAACGGTCGCCGTGGACCACCTCAGCCTTGAGGCGCCCACTGGCGAGATCACCGTGTTCGTCGGCCCGTCCGGGTGCGGCAAGACCACGTCCCTGCGGATGATCAACCGCATGATCGACGCCACCGAGGGCCGGATCCTCCTCGACGGCGAGCCGGTCCAGAGCATCGACCCGCCGACGCTGCGGCGCGGCATCGGCTACGTCATCCAGCAGGCCGGCCTCTTCCCCCACCGGAAGATCGTCGACAACGTCGCCACCGTCCCCTACCTGCTCGGCTGGGACCGCAAGAAGGCCCGCGCAAGGGCCATGGAGCTGCTGGAGCGCGTCGGGCTCGACCCGGCCTTCGCCGGCCGTTACCCGTTCCAGCTCTCGGGCGGCCAGCAGCAGCGCGTGGGCGTGGCCAGGGCCCTGGCCGCCGACCCGCCCGTGCTGCTCATGGACGAGCCGTTCAGCGCGGTCGACCCCATCGTGCGCACGAGCCTCCAGGACGAGCTGCTGCGGCTGCAGAGCGAGCTGAACAAGACGATCGTCTTCGTCACCCACGACATCGACGAGGCGATCAAGCTCGGTGACCGCGTGGCGGTGCTGCGGGTGGGCGGCAAGCTGGCGCAGCTGGCCGATCCCAAGACGCTGCTGTCCGAGCCGGCCGACGACTTCGTCCGCGAGTTCCTGGGGCACGACCGGGGGATCAGGCGGCTGCAGTTCGTCTCCACCGAGGGGCTGCGGATCCGTACCGACCTGACCGTGACGGAGGGTTCAAACGATGGCGCCGGCGAGCCCTGGCTGCTGGTCGTGACCGGCGACGGGCGGCCGGTGGGCTGGCGGTCCGGCGCGCGGCCGTCCGAGCTGGAGCCGTACGGGACCTATGTGCACGGCCGCGACAGCATGCGCGCGGCTCTCGACGCCGCGCTGCTGTCGCCGTCCGGCTGCGCCGTCGCCGTGAACGGCGACGGCAAGGTCGTCGGCGTGGCCACCAGAGAGGCGCTGGACGCGGCGCTGGCGGAGGCCGCAGATGGGTGACGGCCCTCCTTCCATCTGGGAGTGGATCGGGCGCAACTGGGACACCGGGCGGGTCGACAGCATCAGCAACCTGCTGACCGACCACCTCACGATGTCACTCGTGCCGATCGTGCTCGCGCTCGTCCTGGCGCTGCCGCTGGGCCTGGCCTGCGTGCGCTGGCGCTGGCTCTACCAGCCCACCTCGGGCTTCATGAACATCGTGTACGCGCTCCCGTCGCTGCCCGTCTTCATGCTGCTGATCTCGGTGACCGGGCTCTCGCAGACCACGGTGATCATCCCGCTGACCTTCTACGGCATGGCGGTGCTGATCCCCGCCGTGGTGGACGGGCTCAACTCGGTGCCCGACCACGTCCGCCAGTCGGCCGCGGCCATGGGCTTCACGCCGCTGCGCCGGCTGCTCCAGGTCGAGTTGCCGATCGCGGTGCCGGTGGTGCTGGCCGGGATGCGGGTGGTCGCGGTCTCCAGCATCAGCCTGGTCAGCGTGGGGGCGCTGATCGGGCAGGGCGGGCTCGGCGGGCTGTTCACCCGGGCCTACCAGAATCCGTTCATGCCGCCGGTGATCGTCGGCATCGTGCTCATCGTGGCGCTGGCGCTGGTCGCGGACGGGCTGCTGGTCCTGGCCCAGCGGCTGCTCACGCCCTGGGTGCGGGCCAGGAAGGGAACGGCGTCATGAACTGGCTGACCTCCTTCTTCGCCTGGCTCGTCGAGTTCTTCGGCAACGGGGACAACTGGGCGGGCCCGGGCGGCATCCCCGCGCGGCTGCTTGAGCACCTGGAGTTCTCGGCCCTGGCGCTGCTGCTGGCCGTGCTGATCGCCGTGCCGCTGGGCCTGGTGATCGGGCACACGGGCCGGGGCGAGGTGCTCGTGGTCGTCTCTGCGAACCTGGCCAGGGCGCTGCCCACGCTGGGGCTGCTGGTGATGTTCGTGCTGCTGCTGGGCACGGCCTCGATCTGGCCGGTGATCATTCCGCTGGTGCTGCTGTCGGTGCCGCCGATCCTGGTCAACACCTATGAGGGCGTCAAGGGGGTCGATCCCGAGCTGCGTGACGCCGCGTACGGGATGGGGCTGCGCGGCGGCCAGGTCCTCGGCCGGGTGCTGGTGCCGGTGGCGCTGCCGCTGATCCTGCTCGGCTGCCGCCTGTCGGCGATCCAGGTCGTGGCCACCACCACCGTCGCCTCCTACACGGGCCTGGGCGGTCTCGGCCGGTATGTCATCGACGGTTTCGCGACCAAGGATTACGCGAGCGTCGTCGGGGGTTCAGTACTGATTGTGCTGTTCGCACTGGTGGTGCAGCTCTTGTTCGCGCTCGCGCAGAGGGTGGCGGTCTCACCGGGGGTGAGCCAGCGGCTGAAGGTCCGATAATCTCCCGTATTACCTCCCGCTTAGAAGGGAAATGCAACATGAGACGCAAGTACGGCATCGCGGGGGTGCTCCTCTCGGCGATGCTCGCGCTGTCCGCCTGTGGTGGCGGCAGCGGCGGCAGCACCGGGGGCAATCCGCTCGACACGACGAGCGCGGCCCCCACCGGCTCGGCTTCGGGCGCTGGAGGTAAGGCCGTCATCGGCTCCTTCGACTTCGACGAGAGCGTGCTGCTGGCCTCGATCTACGCCCAGGCGCTGGAGGCCAAGGGCGTGCAGGTGGAGGAGAAGCCGCGCATCGGCAGCCGCGAGGTCGTCTACGACCAGGTCAAGGGCGGCGGCTTGACCGTGGTGCCGGAGTACAACGGCAACCTGCTCGCCTTCGTGGACCAGAAGGACACCGCCGTGACCACCGACGAGGTGAACGCGGCGCTGAAGTCGAAGCTGCCGGCCGAGCTGGAGGTGCTCGACTCCTCGCCCGCCGAGGACAAGGACAGCCTCACGATCACCAAGGACACCCAGACCAAGCAGTCGCTGAACACCATCGAGGACCTGGCCAAGGTCTCGAAGGACATGATCGTCGGCGCTCCGCCCGAGTTCAAGAAGCGCTGGGAGGCCCGCTTCAAGGACGTCTACGGCCTGGAGTTCAAGGAGTGGAAGCCCACCGGGCCGACCACGGCCGACGCCCTCAAGGACGGCTCCATCCAGGTCGGCAACATCTTCACCACCGACCCCAAGATGACGGCGAACAACCTGGTCCCCCTCCAGGACACCAAGAACATCTTCGCCGCCCAGAACGTGACCCCGCTGCTGCACAAGGCCTCCGCCGACGACACGATCAGGACGACCCTGAACGGTATCTCGGCCAAGCTGACGACCGAGTCCCTGCTGGAGATGATGCAGAAGATCTCCGTCAACAAGGACGAGCCCGCGACCGTGGCCAAGGAATGGCTGACCTCCAACGGCCTGGGCTGACCCCCGCCGCGCGCGTGAGGGCCCGCACGGGCCCTCACGCCCCGTCGCCGGGAGCCGTCCGATGAGTTCCGCCGAGAACTTCACCGGGAGCTTCACCGAGGCGATGGCGCAGCTCGCCGCCGGGGTGGCGGTCGTGACCGCGCGCGACGGGCGCGACGACATCGGCACCACCGTGACCGCGCTGATGTCGGTCTCGCTGGAGCCTCCCCTGGTGCTGGTCAGCCTGGCCTCCGCGGGCTACCTCACCGAGGTCCTGCTCAGGCAGGACCGCTGGGTCGCCTCCCTGCTGTCGTCGGGGCAGGCGGCCGTGGCCAGCCGTTTCGCCACCGCCGGACGGCCCAGCGCCCGGCTGCTGGTGGCCGGCACGCCGCACCATCGGGGGGAGTACACGGAGGCGCTGGTGATCGAGGGCGGAGTGGCCGCGATCGAGGCCGAGACCACCAGGGTGGTCCCGGCCGGGGATCACACGGTCTTCGTCGCCGCCGTCCTGGACGTCGCCTACGTCGATCCGTCACTTCAGCCGCTGGTACGCGTACGCGGCCGCTACCGCTCGACCACCTGACGCCCACCGGGCTCAGCGGATGTCAGCGGATGACGTACCAGGACGGCAGGAGCAGCGGGCCGCCGGCGGCGGGCAGGCCCAGCTCGGCCGACAGGCGGGCCAGCGGCCCCCAGGCGTCCAGCCGGATCCTGGCCAGCGCGGCCGACTTGTCCTCGCTGGAGTCGGGCCCGCGCAGCCGCTCGATCACGTTGAGCCTGGGGTAGGAGCGCACGGGGGCGTCGTCGGCCAGCCCGGCCCGCTTGCGCGCCAGGGCCAGCGCGTCCTCCAGCCCGCCCAGCTCGTCCACCAGGCCGTTGGCCCGCGCGTCCGCGCCTGTCCACACCCGGCCCCTGGCCAGCTCGTGGGTGCGCTCGCGGCTCAGGTTGCGGCTCGTGGCCACCTTGCCGGTGAAGTCGTCGTAGATGCGGTCGAGCCAGGCGTTGATCCGTTCCCACTGCTCGGTGGAGAAGCCGCGCGTGGTGGAGAACATGCCGGCGTTGGCGCCCTCTGCCACCATCTCCGAGGTGACGCCCAGCTTCTCCAGCAGCTCCGACAGGACGGGCTTGCCGCCGTAGACGCCGATCGAGCCGGTCAGCGTGCCCGGCTGGGCGATGATCACGTCGGCGGCCATCGAGATGAAGTAGCCGCCGGAGGCCGCCAGGTCGCCCATCGACACGATGACCGGTTTGACCTCGCGCAGCAGCGTGACCTCGCGCCAGACCGTGTCGCTGGCCACGTAGGAGCCGCCGGGGCTGTCGACCCGGAACACCACGGCCTTGACGTGCTCGTCGCGCCTGGCGGCGCGCAGCGCGGCGCTGATCGTGTCGGAACCCATGGCCCCGCCCCCGCCGAGCGGGCTGCGCCCGCTGCGACCGGTCCTGATCATGCCGGTGGCGTGCACGAGCGCGACCCCGTCGGCCGTCGGGTTGGGCAGCTTGCGTACGGCCGCGCCACGGGCGTAGCGGGCGACGTACAGCAGGTGGGCCTCGTCGCCCGCGGCCCGCTTGACCTCGTCGTAGACCTCGTCCCGGTAGGCCAGCCCGTCGACCAGCCCGGCCTCGTGCGCCTCGGTGGCCGTGAACGGGCCCCGGTCGATCAGCTCGCGCACCTTGCCAGGGTCGAGCCTGCGGCTGTCGGCGATGCCCGCGACGAGGCTCTCGGTGATCGACTCCACGATGCGGCCCATGGACTCGCGGTGCGGCTCGGTCATGCGGTCCTGGGTGAAGGTGTTGGCGGCGGTCTTGTACTCGTGCCGCTGGCCGACCTCGTAGCCGATGCCCAGCTTGCCCAGCGCGCCCTTGACGAAGCGCTGCTCCACGGCCACGCCGGTCAGCCCGACGTCGCCGCTGGGCTGCAGGTAGAGGCGCTCGAAGGCGCTGGCCAGGTAGTAGGGGACGGTGCCGCCGCCGAACTCGCCGAACGTCTCGCCGAAGGCGACGGTCAGCTTGCCCGAGGCGCGGAAGTGGATCACGGCCTGGCGCAGCTCCTGCACCATGGCCAGGCCCAGCGGGTTGCCGCCGATCTTCACCACGAGCGCCTTGACGCGTGGGTCCTGCCTGGCCCGGCGCAGGCCCGACAGGACGTCGGCCAGGCGGGGCTTGCGCATGGACAGCAACGCGGCGACCGGGTCCGCCGGCGGGCCTTCCGTGAGGCCCTCTGTGAGGTCGAGTTCCAGCACCAGCGGGGCCGTGCGCCGCTGGCGAAGCTTGCCGACGGTTTCGAAGATCGCCTTGCCTGCGTCCATAAAAGCCACCCTAAGCGACACATTTCGAAAACGGTCCGCCCGACGAACCGAGGTCGTCCGGCGGGCGGGAAGTCCCCCGCCCGCACCTGTCATATCGTGATGACGACCTTCCCGGAGGCATGTCCCTCCTCCTGGTACCTGACCGCCTCCACGGTGTCCGCGAACGCGTACGCGCGATCGACGACCGGCGTGACCTGCCCGCTCTCGATGAGCTCGGTCAGCTCGCGCAGGTTCCGCCGGTTCTCGGCGTTGCCGATCACTTGGGTCACCATCGCCTTCTGCGAGGCGAACATCGACGCCGCGACCATCGTGAACATGCGCCCGGCCGGCTGCACCCACCGGCCCGCCGCCGCGCCCAGCATGACGCAGACGCCCTTGCGCTTGAGCACCCGCCGGCACTCGGCGAACGAGCGGTTGCCCGCCACGTAGAGGATCGCGTCGTAGGGCGGCCCCATCCGGGTGAAGTCCTCCTTGGTGTAGTCGATCACCTCGTCCGCCCCGATCGACCTGACCAGGTCCACGTGGCGGGTGCTGCACACGCCGGTGACGTGCGCCCCGTACGCCTTGGCGAGCTGCACCGCGAACGTGCCGACGCCGCCCGAGGCCCCGTTGACCAGGACGCGGTGGCCCGGCCCGACCTTGGCGTCGTCGCGCACGGCGAGCAGGGCCGTGCAGGCGGCCAGGGGCACCGCCGCGGCCTGCTCGAACGACAGGTTCCGCGGCTTGGGCGCCACCTGGCGCTCAGGGACGCTGACGTACTCGGCGAACCCGCCGCCCTCGGGCAGGGCGAACACCTCGTCGCCGGGGACGTACTCGGTCACCCGCTCGCCGACCGCCTCCACCACCCCGGCCACGTCCGCACCCAGGATGGGCTTCTTCGGCCGCAGCCCGAGGCCGCCGGGCATGACGCGGGCGACGTACGGCTCGCCGCGCATGCCGTGCCAGTCCCAGGGCTGCACCGAGGTGGCGCGGATCCGGATCAGGACCTCGTGCGGGCCGGGGGCGGGGGTGTCGACGTCGGTGAGCCGGAGGACGTCGGGGGAGCCGTATGAGCGGAGAACGAACGCCTTCATGATGCCTTCCCTTCGTTGGCGGGCCCTCAGTGTGTGCGCCGGTCGCGGGCCGGCGGAACGGCCGAAAGTACGAGCTCTCGACCGGCTGATCGGCCCATGGGGAAGGGGTCTCAGGGCCGATGAGCGGGGGCGGGTCCGGCGGTCACCATCGAGGCATGCACAGGAAACGGAGAGCCGGATGGCTCGCGCCCACGGGGTTGATCGCACTCAGCGCCGTCCCCGTGCTGGCCGGCGCCGTCCGCATGAACGAGATCGTGAGCGGCGCCCCGATCACCCCGGCCAACGCCCGCTTTCTCACCTTTCCCGCCCCCGTGACCGTGCACATCGTGGCCGTCACCCTCTACACCGTGCTCGGCGCCTTCCAGTTCGTCCCCGGCCTGCGGGCGCGCAGGCCCCGCCGGCACCGCGCGGCGGGGCGGCTCCTGGTGGTGGCCGGGCTGCTGGCGGCGCTGTCGGGGCTGTGGATGACGCTGTTCTCCGAGGTGCCGCCGGCGGACGAAGGACTGCTCGCCTGGTTCCGGCTGGTGTTCGGCTCGGGCATGCTCGCCGCCCTCGTGCTCGGCTTCCGCGCCATCCGGCGGCGCGACGTGCGCCGCCACCGCGCCTGGATGACCCGCGCGTACGCGATCGGCCTCGGCGCCGGCACGCAGGCGCTGACCCAGGGCCTGTGGCTGGGCTTCGCCGGCCCGCCGGACGACGTCACCAGGGCGCTGCTCCTCGGGGCGAGCTGGGTGATCAACCTCGCGGTGGCCGAGTGGATCATCCGCCGCCGCCGTGGATCCAGGCGGCTCCCGTCGCCGGTCAGCCCTTGACGCGGTCGGTCTCGTACGCCCACATGGCGATCTCGACCCGGTTGCGCACCCCGAGCTTGGTCATCAGGCTCGCGACGTGGCTCTTGACCGTGCTCAGCGAGATGTGCAGCTCTTCGGCGATCTCGCTGTTGGTCCGCCCGCGCGCCACCGTCACCAGGATCTGCTCCTCCCGGTCGGTGAGCGGCTCGATCGGCTGCACGCGCGGCCCGGAGGGAGCGGCGCCGGCGAAGGCCGACAGCAGCCGGGCGGTGATGCTCGGGGCGATGAGCGCGTCACCCCTGGCGGCGGCGCGGATCGCCTGGCCGAGCAGGTCGGGGCCGGCGTCCTTGAGCAGGAACCCGCGGGCGCCCGCCTGGAGCGCCGCGTAGACGTACTCGTCCAGGTCGAACGTGGTGATGACGACGACGGCCATCGGGTTGGCCACGTCGGGCCCGGCCAGGAGGCGGGTGGCCTCGATGCCGTCGCAGCGGGGCATGCGGATGTCGAACAGGCACACGTCAGGACGTAGCCGCCTGGCCAGCTCGACGGCCCGGCGGCCGTCGCCCGCCTCGGCGACGACCTCGATGTCCGGCTGGGCGTCCAGGATCATCCTGAGCCCGGTGCGGGCGATCTCCTGGTCGTCGGCGACGATCACCCGGATGGGGGCGTCCGCGGGGTCGCCGGTCGCGCTCATGCTCATGTGCTCCTCGGGGAGACGTCGTGCTTGGGGGTCCTGGGCAGGACGGCGGTGACGGTCCAGCCGCGCCCCGGGTTGGGACCGGCCTCGCAGGTGCCGCCGAGCAGGTCGGCGCGTTCGATCATGCCGAGCAGCCCGTACCCGGGCGAGGGCGTGGGCCTGGTGGCGGTGCTGTCGCCGTCGTCGCTCACCCGCAGCCGTACGGAGGCGTCGTCGGCGGCGACCCTGACCTCGATCCTCGTGGCGTGCCGGGCATGGCGGCGGGCGTTGGTGACCGACTCCTGGGCGATGCGGTAGACGGCGGCGCCCACCGAAGGGGGCACGCCGTCGAGGTCGCCGTCGATCAGCACCTCCACGGCGGGACCGACCTTGGGCCGCCCGGCCAGCTGCTGGAGGTCGGCGAGGTGGGGGTTGGGGGCCAGCTCGGGCATGTCCCCGCCTCCCGGCGCCCGGTCGTGGCGCAGGACGCGCACCATGGCCCGCATCTCGGCGAGCGTGCGCGACGCCTCGGCCTCGATCACGCGCAGCGCGTCAACGGCGGCGTCCGGATGGGTGGCGGCGGTCGCGATGCCGGCCTGGGCGCGGATGGCCATGGCCGAGACGTGATGGGCGACGGTGTCGTGCAGGTCGCGGGCCAGTTGCTCGCGTTCGAGCAGTTTGACCTGGTCGAGCTCGCGCGCCCTGGCCCTGGCGCGATAACGGAAGGCGCCGCCCAGGGCGAACGCGGCGAACACGACGGTGAAGGCGCCGATGATGTCGGAGGCGGCGAGCTGCCCGGGGACCGTGGCGACCTGCCCGGTGAGCGTGGACGTGGTCACCGCGGCGGTGATCAGCCCCAGCCCGAGCGTCATCTCCCGGCCGGACCCCCACCGGGCCAGCGCGTAGAGCAGGATCACCATGTACGCCACCGAGCTCATCTCGGCCGGGTCGGCGCCGGTGACGTTCTGGATCAGGCCCGTGACGACGACGGGGATCGCCAGGCAGGCCAGCGGGTGGGTGCGCCGCCATAACAGGGTCGGCAGCATGACCAGCGGATAGACGATCGAGAGCGGCCGCCACAGCAGGTCCGTCCGCAGGATGCCTTCGAGCACGATGGCCAGCGCGAACAGCCCGACGAGCGCCCAGTCGCGCCACACCCTGCGCGGGGCGCCGGGCGGACGGGGCTCGTCCCACACGGAGCGGAGGAGGCCGTGCACGCCCTCATCGTACGAGAGCGGGCCCCGGCCCGGCGCGGGGGAGCGCCCGCGCCGGGCCGGCGGTGACTACCTGTCGCGCAGTGCCGCCCAGACGTCGATCCGCGGCGTGGTGACCTCCGTGCCGGCGCTGGTGTAGGCGATCGGCTTGCCCGTGCGCCGCAGCGCGGACACGAGCTGGTCCACCGAGGCGGTGCGCCGCTTCTGGCGCAGCACCGCCAGCGCGCCCGTGACGTGCGGGGTGGCCATCGAGGTGCCGTTCAGCGACGCGTACGTGTTCCCGGCGATGGCCGCGGTGATCGCGACGCCCGGCGCGAACACGTCCAGCAGCGCGCCCCTGTTGGAGAAGGCCGCCACCGCGTCCTGCTTGTCCGTGGCGCCCACCGCGACCGTGTTCGAGACGCACGCGGGCCACGACACCGAGTCGTCGAAGCCGTCGTTGCCCGAGGCCACGACCGTCGCGGCGCCCTTGGCCATGAGCTTGTCCACCTCGGCCTTGAAGTCGGCCCCGTCGCCCTCGTCGCAGGCCACGTCGTACTTGCCGCCGCCCAGGCTCAGGTTGACCGCGGCGATCTTGTACTGGTCGGCCAGCAGGTCGGCGTAGGCCATGCCGGTCAGGATGGAGGAGTCGTAGGCCAGGATGCAGACGGGGCGTCCGGCGCAGTAGGGGGAGCTGTCGAAGCGGCTGAACACCTGGACCGGCACGATCCTGGCCTTGGGGGCGACGCCGTCGGCGGCGAACTCGGCCGTCCGCTGACCGGCCGCGATGCCGGCCACGTGGGTGCCGTGGTAGCACAGGCCGTACTGCGGCTGCGGGGCGCCCGTCGTGCACGCGGTGCTCTCCGCGTCGGCCGCGCCGTCGCCGATCTGGAACTGGCTGCCGTTCGGGCACAGCGGGGTGGAGCCGTCGACGGGGTCGGCGGCCGAGAAGCACGCCTGGGCCACGATGCGGTCGCCGAAGGCGGGGTGGTCGTTGTCGATGCCGGAGTCCAGGATGGCCACGGCGGTGCCCTTGCCGGTGAAACCGGAGCGCCGCGCCCGGTCCGCGCCGATCAGCGGGATGCTCTGCACCAGCGTGGGCTCGTTGAGCTTGTCCCTGCGGATCGAGACGACGTCCGACTGCCCGGCGATCTGCTCCAGCTCGGCGCGGGTGCCGCGGTAGACGAAGAAGTCGAGCTTGGCGGCGATCTCGGAGGGTGGCTGGGCCTCCACGTTCTTCCTGTCCCGCTTGACCGCCTCGGCGCTGGACTGCACCGCCTGCACCTGGGCGGCCCGGTTCACGTGCACGATGGCGCGGTGCTCGCCGCTCGCGGTGATCGCGGGGTCGATCTTGGACTCGGGGTCGGCCAGGGCGGGCGTCGCGATGAGCGTCGCCGAGGTGGCGGCCAGCGCGATGGCGCCGGCCAGCAGAGACGAGAGTCTCAACCGTTCCTCCGGAGGGGGTTCGGGGGGAGTTGTCGGGAGAAGTGTAGTAATTCGACTTGTGGGGTCAGAGGGAAAGGTGGGTTTTCACGCGAAAGGCCGGACGGTCGTCCCGCCCGGCCCAGGAAGGCGCGTGATCAGGCCTGCGGGTTGGTGGCGGGGGTGGCGCCGGCGGTGGCCCGCTCCACGTCGATGCGCGCCGTGGTCACCTGGGTGCCCGCGGCGTTGAACCGGATCTGGGCGCCGGTGTCGCGCAGCCGCTGCAGGCTCTGCTCGACCGTGTTGTTCGGGAACGCCTGCCGCATCAGCGCGAACGCCCCCGCCACGTGCGGCGCGGCCATCGAGGTGCCGTTCTTGTCGCCGTACGCGTCGTCGGGCACCGAGGAGCGGATGGCCACCCCGGGCGCGAACAGGTCGAGCAGCGGCCCCCGGTTGGTGAACGAGGCGAGCGCGTCGGAGTCGTCCGTGGCGCCGACCGTGATCGCGGTCGAGACGCAGGCGGGCGCGGAGACGCCGTTCTCCCAGCCGCTGTTGCCCGCCGCCACCACCGGGGCCACGCCCAGGCCCACCAGCGCGTCGAACTCCGGCTTGACCGCCCCCGCGCTCGGATCGGTGTCGCACGCCTCCGCGTACGCCCGCCCGCCCCCGAGGCTCATGTTCACCGCCGCGACGTTGTGCGTCCGCGCCACCCTGGCCACGTATTCGAGCGCCAGCTTCTGGTCCGAGGTGTAGCTGAGGAAGCACGGCGTGGGGCCGCCGCCGACGCCGCAGGTCAGCGGGTCGTCCACGCGGCTGAAGACCTGGATGGGCAGCAGGCGGGCCTCGGGGGCGACGCCGTTGGCCGGCGCTCCCGTGGTCAGCCGGCCGGCCGCGATGCCCGCCACGTGCGTCCCGTGCGAGCAGACGTTCGCGCCGTCCACGGTGCACTGCGGCGTCTCGACGTCGGCCGCGCCAGGCCCGGTCTGGCTGGGCTGGTTGTTCGGGCAGAGCGAGACCGTGCCGTCACTCGCGTCGGAGGAGGAGAAGCACGCCTCGTCCGCGATCCGGCCGGCGAAGAACGGGTGGTCGCGGTCGATCCCGGTGTCGAGCACCGCGACCGTGGTGCCGGTGCCGTTCCAGCCGGCCTGGTTGGCCCGGTCCGAGCGGATCACGGTGGTGCTCACGTCGAGGTTGGGCGCGCTCAGCTCGTCCTTGTAGACGGCCTTGACCCGGTTGTCCTTCTTCAGCTTGGCCAGCGTCCTGTCGTCCACCTCGGCCACGAAGAAGTGCGGCGACTGCGCCGCCTCCAGCACCCGGCCGCCCTCGGAGGCCATCTCCAGGTCATTGGCCACAGCCTGGACGCTCTGGCCTGGTTTGAGCTGGATGATGGAGCGGACCTTGTTCTTCTTCTGGATCTCCGAGACGAGCGCAGGGCTGATGATCGGGTCGCCGGTGTCGGCGGAGTCGGCTTGCAGGGCCGGAGCGGTCCAGAGCACGGCTGATGTCACGGACAGCGTCAGGACGCCAGTGAGCAGAGACCGTAGCCTCACTTTTTCCTCCCGGGGCTGGAGCCGTGAAGCATTTTTCCGGCTTCCGGCTGCGTACAGCCGTTTACATCCCCCCGTGTGACAAGTGTGATGTCAGTGACGTATGTAGCCCAGAGAAACGTTGGAGGCTTTTTTGCCTTAAAGAGCGAGACGAGAGAGGGCCGGTCAGATTCGACCGGCCCTCTCCGGAGTTATCGCTTATTTCACTGATTTGAGGACGTTCTTCGTCGCCTTCTTCAGCGCCGCCGCGGACGGCTTGGCGCTGAGCCGCACCTTCTCGCCGGCCGTCAGCGACGTGGTGCCGTTCGTGCCGTGTGCCCAGTTCAGCCAGGCTGTCAGCAGCGCGCCGTCGAGCTTGGCCTTGCCGGTCTTGCCGCTCTTCAGTACGCGGTACGCCTTGCCCAGCGACGACGCCTTCGTCAGCTCGGGGAAGACCTTGCTGGACTTGGCGATCAGCTTCAGGTAGCAGGTGAGCGTGGCGTCGGGGATGGAGCCGGTGCTGCGGTGCAGTTCGATCGCCCATTTCTGGGCCGTCAGCTTCTTGGCCGCCGTGCCGCGCGTGCACACCGCGGACACCGGTGACGCCGTGTGGGTGACGGTCACCGTGACCGTGACCGTCGGCAGCGGGACCGGGCTGACCGACGACGTGGGCTCGGGCTCAGGCTCGGTGCCCGGGTCGGGGTTCGACGAGTCATCCGGCTCGGGGCTGGGGCCGCTGGTGTCGCCGGGGCCCGGTTGCGTCGGGGACTGCGTGATGGGCGGCTGCTGCGCCGTCCCGGCCAGGGCCGCCGCCAGGTCCAGGCGCGGCGTGGTGACCTGGGCGCCGTTGGAGTCGTACACGTACGGGCGGCCCGTGCTCTTCAGCTTCTCGATCAGCTCGGCCATCGGGACGTCCGGCGTGGCCGCCTTCATCAGCGCCAGCGCGCCGGCCACGTGCGGGGTCGCCATCGAGGTGCCGCTGTAGACGGTCGTGGCGTTGTCCGGCACCGACGACTCGATGTCCACGCCGGGCGCGAACAGGTCGAGCAGCGGGCCCCGGTTGGAGAAGTCGGCGACGGCGTCGGAGTTGTCGTTGGCGCCGACGGCCACCGCCGAGGAGACGCAGGCCGGGTGGGAGACGCCGTCGAAGAACTCGTTGCCCGCGGCCACCACGGTCGCGATGTTCTTGGCCAGCAGCGCGTCGATCTTCTCCTTGAAGACCGCGCCCTCCTCGGTCCCGTCGCAGTTCGACTCGTACAGCATGCCGCCCAGGCTGAGGTTGACCGCGGCGATCGGCCGGTTCAGCGTCCCGACGTAGTCCAGCGCCTCGCGCAGCGACGACTCGTACGCCATCAGGCACGACGGCTCGCCGCAGAGCTCCTCGTCGTTGATCCGGCTGAACACCTGCACCGCCACGATGTTCGCGCCGGGCGCCACGCCGCCGGTGCCGGCCGCGATGCCCGCCACGTGGGAGCCGTGGTCGCACATGTTCACCGTTCCGGCCAGGCACTTCGGCGTGGTGGCGTCGGCCGCCGCGCCGTCGGTCTGCTTGTTCTGCCCGTTCGGACAGAGCGACTCGACACCGGCCTCCTCGGTGGCGGAGAAACACGCCTGCGCCACGATGCGGCCGGCGAACCACGGGTGGTCCGGGTCGATGCCGGTGTCCAGCACGGCCACCGCCTGGCCGGCGCCGGTGAAGCTCTTCGCGTGCGCCTGGTCGGCGCCGATCAGCGACAGGTTGGGAGTGACGTCGGCCGGCAGGTACGTACGGTCGCGGTGGATGGAGGAGACCCGGGGGTCCTCGGCCAGCTTGGCCAGCTCCTCCGCCGTGCCCTCGACGACCATGAACGACTGGCTCAGCGGCTGCAGCACCACGTCCACGTTCTCGGCCGCGGCCTGGGTGGCGACGGGGGCGTTCTCGGCGGGGTCGGTGAGCTCGACGATGGCCCGTTCGGTGCCGCCGTCCACGCCTAAGCCCGCCTCCACCTTGCTCTCGGGACCGGACGGCTCCTCGGTCGGCGTCGTCTCGGCCGGCGGCTCCTCGGCCGGTGGGGTCTCCGCCGGCGTCGTCTCGGCCGGAGGGGGCTCCTCGGCCGGTGGCGTCGGCGTCTGGGACGTGCCCGGCGTGGGGATGAGCGTCGGGTCCTCCGCGTAGGCCGGAGCCGACAGCGGCAGCAGGGCCAGGACGATCGAACTCACGATCAAGGGGCGGAATCGCACGCGTCCTCCGAGGGGGATGATCTCGGAGTTTAGGGCGATTTGCCCGACACGCACAGGCCCCTAGGCCGGTTTCTCACGGAACTTTCAGCCGCCGCACCTCAAACGTTCAGCCCGAAACCGCCCAGCCCGAAACCGCCCAGCCCGCAGACGTTCAGCCCGCAAACGCTCAGCCCGGCCCCTCGTGGGTGAGCCACACCGCGCCCAGCGGAGGCACCCGCAGCGTGGCGGAGCAGGGCAGGCCGTGCCACGGCTCCTCCGTGGCCTCGACCGTCCCCATGTTGCCGACGCCGCTGCCCCAGTAGTCGTAGGCGTCGGTATTGACCGCCTCCGACCACCGCCCGCCGTACGGGAGCCCGAGCTTGTAGTTCTCGTGCGGCCCGCCGCTGAAGTTCACCACGCACGCCACCGCCGAGCCGTCGTTCGCATAACGGACGAATGAGAACGTGTTGCCCGAGGCGTCGTCGGCGTCGATCCACCGGAACCCCTCAGGCCTGGAGTCCTGCTCCCACAGGGCGGGCGTCTCGCGGTAGAGCCGGTTGAGGTCGCGGACCAGCCGCTGCACCCCCTGGTGCCCGTCGAACTCCAGCACCCACCAGTCCAGCCCGCGCTCCTCCGACCACTCCGAGCCCTGGCCGAACTCGCCGCCCATGAACAGCAGCTGCTTGCCCGGATGCGCCCACATGAACGCCAGCAGCGCCCGCAACTGCGCGAACCGCTGCCATTCGTCGCCCGGCATCTTGCCCAGCAGCGAGCCCTTGCCGTGGACGACCTCGTCGTGCGACAGCGGCAGCACGTAGTTCTCGGAGTAGGCGTACAGCAGCGAGAACGTCAGCTGATGGTGGTGGTACTGGCGGAAGACCGGCTCGTGGCGCAGGTATTCGAGCGTGTCGTGCATCCAGCCCATGTTCCACTTGAAGCCGAACCCGAGCCCGCCCAGGTGCACCGGCCGCGAGACTCCCGGCCAGGCCGTCGACTCCTCGGCCACGGTCGAGATGCCCGGAGCCTCCCGGTAGCAGACCGAGTTCATCTCCTTGAGGAACTCGACCGCGTCGAGGTTCTCCCTGCCGCCGTACACGTTGGGCGTCCACTCGCCCTCGCGCCGCGAGTAGTCCAGGTAGAGCATCGAGGCCACCGCGTCCACCCGCAGCCCGTCGACGTGGAACTCCTTCAGCCAGAACAGGGCGTTGGCGACCAGGAAGTTGCGTACCTCCCTGCGGCCGAAGTCGAACACGTAGGTGCCCCAGTCGGGGTGCTCGCCCCTGGCCGGGTCGGCGTGCTCGTAGAGCGGGGTGCCGTCGAAACGGGCCAGCGCCCATTCGTCCATCGGGAAGTGGGCCGGCACCCAGTCCAGCAGCACGCCGATGCCGCGCTGGTGCAGGCGGTCCACGAAGTGGCGGAACTCGTCAGGCGTGCCGAACCTGGCCGTCGGCGCGTAATAGGACGTCACCTGGTAGCCCCACGACCCGCCGAACGGGTGCTCGGCCACCGGCAGCAGCTCCACGTGGGTGAAGCCCAGGTCGGCGACGTACTCGGACAACTGGTCGGCCAGCTCCACGTACGACAGCCCGGGCCGCCACGAGCCCAGGTGCACCTCGTAGACGCTCATCGGCCCCGTCTGCGGCTGCGCCTGACGCCGCTCGACCATCCAGGCGTCGTCCTGCCAGCTGTAGTCCGACTTGTCGATCACCGAGGCCGTCAGCGGCGGCACCTCGGTCCGCCTGGCCATCGGGTCGGCCTTGTCCCGCCATACGCCGTCGGCGCCCAGGACCTGGTACTTGTACCGCTGACCCGCGCCCAGCCCCGGCACGAACAGCTCCCACACCCCCGACCGGCCCAGCGAGCGCATGGGGTAGGCGGTGCCGTCCCAGTGGTTGAAGTCGCCGACGATCCTGATGCCGCGCGCGTTCGGCGCCCAGACGGCGAACGCGGTGCCGTCGACGTCCTGGTGCTCCATCACCCGCGCGCCGAGCGCCTCCCACAGCCGCTCGTGCCGCCCCTCACCGATGAGGTGCAGGTCCACCTCGCCCAGCGTGGGCCAGTGCCGATAGGGATCGAGCACCTCGTACGGCTGCCCGCCGGCGTACTGGACGCTGAACCGGTAGTCGGGCACCTTGTCCAGCCCCGGGACCGTCACCTCGAACACGCCGTGGGCCTGGTGCTTCATGTCATGGGCAGAGCCGTCGTCCAGCACCACCCGTACGCGTTCCGCCAGTGGCCGCAGCGTACGGAAGACCACCCCGCCGGACACGGGGTGCGCTCCGAGCACGGAGTGCGGATCGTGGTGCGCCCCGCCCGCCAGGCGGTCGAGCTCTGTCCTCATCGGCATGCTCCCAACCCTGCCCTAAGATGACCGTCCATCCCAGGCACTGCCCGCTTTCACCGCGACAATCACCGGAAGTGCGAAATCGCGGGTTTATTACAGGACGATGCCGAAGCGGTCTATAGATCCTTTCCCCGCTCTTTGCCCGGCCCATCGCCGAGCAGAGTGTGAGGCTCTATGTCTGCGTCCATCGCGCGTTGGTGAAGGCGTTCGCTCCGGGAAGCCTGCTCCACCGCCGCCGTGATGCGCTCCACGTCGCCCCGCTCACCGGGCGGCAGCGGCGCTCCGACCGACTCCCTCATGGCAGCCGCCTCGCCCAGCAACCGCCCGGCCTCCTCGTGTTGCCCGCCGAGTACCAGTGCGCCCGCCATGCCCTCCAGAGCCAGGGCGATGGCCCGCGGATCGCCCACCCTGCGGGCCACCGCCAGACCCTGGCGTTGCAGGTCCAGTGCGCCCGCCGCGTCGCCGCGCTGTTCGGCGACGAACCCCAGCTCGGCCAGGATCAGCGCAGCGCCGGGATCGCCGTTCACGTCCTCGACCCAGCCCAGCCAGGCACGCAGCCGCCGCTCCGCCTCGTCCAGCCGTCCCTGCCTGCGCGCCCCCAGCGCCAGGCCCAGCTCGGCGAACTCCTCGGCCGGCCGGTTCGACTGCGCCACGGCCAGCAGCCGCGCCCGTTCGTGGTAGTCGTCGGCCCGCGCGTGGTCGCCGGTCAGCATCGCTATGCGGCCCAGCCGGGACAGCGCGTCCGACACCGAGCTCCACAGCTCCAGCTCTTCTGCTATGCCCAGGATCTCCCGGCGCAGCGCCATGGCCCGGTCGTAGTCGCCGGTGATCTCGGCCAGCATCGCCAGGTTCTCCGCCGCCCGCAGCTCGCCCCACCGGTCACCGGCCCGCCTGAACAGCGTCAGCCCCTGCTCTGCGTGCTCGCGCAGCCCGGTCAGATCGCCGCGCAACGCGGAGTGACGGGCCAGCACGGTCAGCGCGGCGGCCATGCCCCAGGTGTCGTCCAGCTCGCGAAACTCCGCCAGCGCCGCCGCCAGCAGCGCCTCGCTGGCCGCCGCGTCCTCGTAACCGAGCAGCGCGAACCCCGCGAACCACCGCGCGGCGGCCCGCCTGCGCGGGTCGTCGATCGCCGCGAACCCCTCCCGATCCAGGGACACGAGCCGCCCCGCCAACAGCTGAAACCCAGTAAGCCACACCTCGGCCTCAGCCGCTCCCGCTCCCTGATCACCGGGACGCGCCACGGACAGGGCCGACTCCAAGGCCCTACGACCTTCACCCAGTCTGCCGCGCAGCACCCAGTACCAGGCCATGGAGTTCACCAGCCGGAGCGCTTCGCCGGGGATGCCCTCGCGTACCGCCGTCTCCAGTGCCGTCCTGAGATTCGCGGCCTCGGCGTCCAGCCGTACGAGTGCGCCGCACTGCTCGGGTCCGCGCAGGCGCGGCTCCAGCCGGACGGCCAGGGCGGTGTAGTAGCGGAGGTGCCTGAGTCGTACGGCGGTCAGCTCACCGGCCTTTTCCAGCCGCTCCTGGCAGTAGGCGGCCACCGACTCCAGCAGCCGGTAGCGAGGCTCCGCCCCCTCACCCGCCGGCCCGTGCCCCGGCTGCTGGGCGGGGACGCGGGTCACCAGCGAGCGATCGACCAGGCGGGCCAGCAGACCGAGCACGTCCAGGCCCGGCTCGGCGCAGACCTCCTCGGCCGCCTCCAGCGTGCAGCCGTCGGCGTGCACGGACAGCCGCCGCAGCACCACCCGCTCGCCGTCCGACAGCAGCTCCCAGCTCCAGTCGATCATCGCCCGCAACGTCTGCTGCCTGGCCGGAGCGCCGCGCAGTCCGGAGGCGAGCAGGCGGAAGCGGTCGTCGAGCCGCTCGGCGAGCTGCTGTGGGGTCAGCGCCCGCATCCTGGTGGCGGCCAGCTCCAGAGCCAGCGGAATACCATCCAACCGCGCACAAATCTCCGCCACATAAGCATCGACCCCCGCAACGGTCCTTGTGGGGGTTGTGGTGGGGGTCTTGAGGCCGGCTCGGGTGGTGAAGAGTTCGATGGCGGCCGCGCGGTCGAGTGGCGGCACGCTCCACAGGGCCTCGCCCTCGATCCGCAGTGACTCCTGGCTGGTGGCGAGGATGCGCAGTCCGGGGGCGGCCCGCAGGAGGCGGTCGGCCAGCGCCGCCACCTGTTCGACCACGTGCTCGCAGTTGTCCAGCACCAGCAGCGTCCTTCCGGACCGCAGGGTGCCGGGGAGGCGGTCGAGGATGCCGCCGGGGGCGTCGTCACGCACGCCCAGCACGTCGGCGATCGCCTCGGCCACCTCGACGACCCCCGCCCCGGCCCCGAGCGAGGCCAGCTCCACCAGCCACACCCCACCGTCGAAGCCCCCGCTGTTGAAGACCGTGCCATCGGAGCCCTCGCCGTCGGAGTCGCCGCCGTCCAAGCGCTTGGCCGCCATGGTGAAGCGGGAGCCGGCGCTGGGCCCGGTACCGGGCCCGACGCGGGGATCGATGCCGGGATCGATGCCGGGATCGGCGGCGGCCAGGGCGAGGCGGGTTTTGCCGACGCCTCCTGGGCCGGTGAGGGTGACGAGGCGGTTGGTCCGTAGCAGTGCTCGTACCTCGGTCACCGCCTCGTCGCGTCCCACCAGGCGGGTCAGTGGCGCGGGGAGGTTCGTGCGGGGCCGGGCGGAGGGCGCTGCGAGGGCCGGGTTTCGCGACAGGATCGACTGGTGCAGCGCGGTCAGCTCAGGCCCGGGGTCGAGCCCCAGCTCATCCGCCAGCAGCCGCCGCAACTCCCGGTGGCTCGCCAGGGCCTCGCTCTGCCGTCCGGCCAGGTAGAGCGCCCGTACGTGGGCGGCGCGGAGCCGTTCCCGCAGTGGATGGGCGGCGACGAGGGCGGCCAGGTCGGCGGCGAGCAGGCCGTGTTCGCCGAGCGCCAGCCGGGTCTCGGCCAGCTCTTCCTCGGCCACCAGTCGTTGTTCGTCCAGCCGGGCGACGGCCGCGCGGGCGAACGGCTCGTCGGCGAACTCCGCGTACGCCCCGCCGCGCCACAGCCCGAGGGCCTTGCGCAGCAGCGAGGCGCGTACCTCCAGGTCGTTCGTGCGCTGGGCGCGCCCGAGCAGCGACTCGAAGCGACCGGCGTCCACGGACTCGGGCTCGGCACGCAGCACGTAACCAGGCGCCCGGTACGCCACCAGCTCCCGTTCGCCCAGAGCCCGGCGCAGTTGCGAGACCTTGACCCGCAGCGCGGCGGCGGCCCCGGCGGGCGGGCGGCCGTTCCAGAGGTCCTCGATCAGCCGGTCGGCGGAGACGGGCCGGCCGGCGTGGATGAGGAGCACGGCCAGCAGCGCCCGGACCTTGACCTCCGGCACGTGGACCGGCCGCCCGTCCGGGGTCCGCACCACGAGCGGCCCCAGCACCCCGAACCGCATCCGCCGCCTCTCCACAACCGACATAACCAAGCCAGAACCCGACCATAACCGCCCACCACCAGAGTGGGACGCATCTCCCAATCCGCAGGGGGATCCGTCTCTCCCCTTCCATAAGGAACGCTGAAATGTCGGAAAATATCTCCTTTCTCGGTCTCGGACTCATGGGTACCGCCCTCGCCAGCAGCCTCCTGGCCGCCGGCCACCACGTCACCGTCTGGAACCGCACCCCCTCCAAGGCCGAGCCCCTGGTCGCCGAGGGCGCCGTCTACGCGGACACCCCGGACAAGGCCGTGGGGGCGAGCACTCTGGTGATCGTCTGCCTGCTCGACCACGCGTCGGTCACGCAGACCCTGGACGGCACGCCGCTGGCGGGCCGGGCCGTGGTGAACCTCACCACCGGCCGCCCCGTCGAGGCCAGGCAGACCGCGGAGTGGGTGGCCGAGCGCGGCGGCGACTATCTGGGCGGCGCCATCATGGCCGTCCCCCCGATGATCGCCAAGCCGGGCGCGCTCATCCTCTACAGCGGCTCCCGTACGATCTACGACCGGTACGAGCCGGTGCTGTCGGTCGTGGCCGAGCCTCGGTTCACGGGTACGGACCCCGAGTCGGCGCTGCTGCTCGACATGGCCATGCTGACCGGCATGTACGGCCAGATCGCCGGTTTCCTGGAGGCCGCCGCCCTGGTGAGGTCCGCCGGGCTGCCGCTGCGCGACTTCGTCACCACGCTGCTGACCCCGTGGCTGAACGCGATGGTCGCCCAGCAGGCCACCTGGGTCGACAGCTTCGAGTCGGGCGACCACAGCACGGAGGTGTCCAACCTGGAGATCAACCGGGCGGGCCTGGAGAACCTGGTCCGCGCCTTCCGCGAGCAGGGCGTCAAGCCGGACCTGCTGCTGCCGCTGAAGACCGTCATCGACCAGCGCACCGCCCGGGGGCTGGGGAACGAGGGCCTGTCCGGCCTGATCGAAGAGCTCTGAAGAGAAGAGCTCTGAAGAGAAGAGCTCTGATCGCGCACGCGGCGCACCACTCCAGGTGCCGGGCCTGACCTGGGCGTCAAATCGTCAAGGCCCGGGGCCTCAGAACGTGCGGGGGCGGAAGGCGGCGAGCGGGATCGGCAGCCACGAGGGGCGGTTGCGGGCCTCGTACACGACCTCGTACACCGCCTTGGACAGCTCGAACGCCCGCAACAACGCGGCGTCCGCATGGTTGATCACACCGCCACCCTCGACGTACCCGTCCAGGAAGGCGGCCCGGTTGCGGTCGGCCCACTCCTGGGCCCGGGGCTCCAGCTCCGCGGCCTGGGAGTGCCCGGCCAGCAGGTGCCTGGCCGCGTAGTCGAACGAGCGCAGCATCCCCGCCACGTCACGCAGCGGCGAGTACAGCGCCCGGCGCTCGTTCAGCGGCTGGCCCGGTTCGCCCTCGAAGTCCAGGATCACCCAGTCGGTGGGCGTGCGCATGACCTGGCCGAGGTGGTAGTCGCCGTGAACCCGCTGCACGGGCACCGCGCTGGTGAGCAGCTCCACCTGGTGGTAGACCTGCTCGATGAAGCTCACGTGCTCGCGCAACTGGGGCACCTCGGCCACGGACAGTCCGAGCCGCCGCCGGAACGACTCGGCCATCCGCTTGACCTCGTGCACCTCGATCACGTCCGTGGGGAAGGCCTCGGCCAGCTCGTGGTGCACGCGCGCGGTGGCCGTGCCGAGCCGGCGCGACTCCGCGGCGAAGTTCCCGCCCGCCTCGTTGGCCGGCACCTGGGGCAGGCTGGCGTACAGGTCGCGGACGCTGGTCAGGGCCAGGTCCCAGCCGTCGTTGGCGGGGGAGAGGAACTCCTGCATGATCGCCAGCGTGGTGCCCGTGCCGTCGAGGTCGGTCTCGATCCAGCCGTACGGGCGCGCGATGTGCGGGGCGTTCCTGGCGGCCAGGGCGGTGATGATCTCCAGCTCCGGGTTGACCCCGGGGATGAGCCGGCGGAAGAGCTTGCAGATGTAGGCGTCCCCGTACACGAGCGAGGTGTTGGACTGCTCGGCCCCCAGCACCACGCTGCGCGGGGAGATGTCGATGGTGACGCCGGGCACGGGGCGCATGCGCAGGCCGCCGCGCGTCTCGTCGTGGGCCATGCCGTCGAGGAGCAGGCCCATGCGGTCGGAGTCGTGAACGGCGTCGTAGAGGTAGGACTCGCCGATGGTGCCGATGAGGGCGTGGTTGAGGCGGTCGGGCATCTCGTTCCGCTCGCCCAGCAGCACCTGGTAGCGGTCGCGCGAGCCCTCCTGCCACACGGCGATGATCAGATGTCGCAGCCCGGGCGACAGCTCGACGTCGGAGTCGATCGACAACTGGTCGATCGGGCGCCCCTTGCCGCCGAACCAACGCTGGCGGCCGATCCATGCGGCAAGGAGCTCCTCAAGCACGTCCTACTCCTCCTGGGTGATGGCCGGCGGGAGTGTGAACCAATAGAACCCATGCCCGGGAAGCGTCAAAAGATACGGAAGTTCGCCAATTGCCGGAAATGGTACGCCCCCCATGGTTTCCACAGGGGATACGCCCACAAACCTCCGCAGGTCGAGTTCGACGGGTTGCGGGAATCGTGACAGGTTGTTCACGCAGAGCATCCGGTCGTCGCCCAGCTCCCTGACGAAGGCGAGCACGCTCGGGTTGGAGGAGTTGAGCTCTGCGTAACCGCCCAGCCCGAAGACGGGGTGGCGCTTGCGGATCTCGATCATGCGCCGGGTCCAGTGCAGCAGCGAGCCCGCGTTCTTCTGCTGGGCCTCGACGTTGATGCCCTGGTAGCCGTAGATCGGGTCCATGATGACCGGCAGATAGAGCCGACCGGGGTCGCAGTCGGAGAAGCCCGCGTTGCGGTCGGGGTCCCACTGCATGGGCGTACGCACGCCGTCGCGGTCGCCGAGCCAGATGTTGTCGCCCATGCCGATCTCGTCGCCGTAGTAGAGCACGGGGGATCCGGGCAGCGACAGGAGCAGGGCGGTGAAGAGCTCGATCTGGTTGCGGTCGTTCTCCAGCAGGGGCGCGAGGCGGCGGCGGATGCCGACATTGGCCCGCATGCGGGGGTCTTTGGCGTATTCGGTGTACATGTAGTCGCGTTCTTCGTCCGTGACCATTTCGAGCGTCAGCTCATCGTGGTTACGGAGGAAGATCCCCCACTGGCAGTTTTCCGGAATTTTCGGCGTTTGTGCCAAAATTTCGGAAATGGGGTAGCGCGATTCCCGGCGGACGGCCATGAAGATGCGAGGCATAAGCGGGAAATGGAAGGCCATGTGGCATTCGTCCCCGCCGCCGACCGGATCGCCGAAATACTCCACCACGTCCGACGGCCACTGGTTCGCCTCGGCCAGCAGCACGCGGTCGGGGAACAGCCGGTCGACCTCCGACCGGATCGACTTGAGGTATTCGTGCGTGCGCGGCAGGTTCTCGCAGTTGGTGCCCTCCTCCTCGAAGAGGTAGGGGACCGCGTCCAGCCGGAACCCGTCGATGCCCAGGTCCAGCCAGAAGCGCAGCACCTCCAGCATGGCCTCCTGCACGTCCGGGTTCTCGTAGTTGAGGTCCGGCTGGTGGTGGAAGAAGCGGTGCCAGTAGTACTGGCCGCGGACGGGGTCGTAGGTCCAGTTGGACGTCTCGGTGTCGATGAAGATGATCCGGGCGTCCTGGTACTTCTCATCCGTGGACGACCAGACGTAGAAGTCGCCGTACGGGCCTTCGGGGTCGTGCCGGGACGCCTGGAACCAGGGATGGGCGTCGCTGGTGTGGTTCATGACGAGGTCGGCGATGACGCGCATGCCGCGCTTGTGGGCCTCGTCGACCAGTTTCACGAAGTCCCCGAGGTCGCCGAACTCGGGCAGGATCTTCATGAAGTCGGCGATGTCGTATCCGCCGTCGCGCAGCGGCGACTCGTAGAGCGGCAGCAGCCAGAGGCAGTCCACGCCCAGCCACTGCAGATAGTCGAGCTTGCTGATGAGACCTCTGATGTCGCCGGTCCCGTCGCCGTTGGAGTCGGCGAAACCCCTGATCAGGACCTCGTAGAAAACCGCCCGCTTGTACCAGTAGGGGTCGCGCGGCTTTTCCTCGTCAAAGGTGTTGGGAATGGGTGTGGAGCTCATGAGCCGCCCCGCAGGTGGCTCATGACGGAGGCGCTATCACACACGTTGAAGACTCCCCGCTGAATTCAGTTCTTACCGTGGCGCGGCTCGTACGGTGAGAATGTGGGCAGGCTGGATATGGGGGTCGAGGCGTACATAGTTACGCTGCCTCCAGCGGTAGGACTCTCCGGAGAGTTCGTCGTCGACGACGAACTCCACGTTCCAGTCGAGACCTATGGCGGGCAGGTCCAGATCCACCGTCGCCTCGTGGGTGTGGTGCGGATCCAGATTGATGACCGCCAGAACGACGTCGCCCAGGCCGTGCCTTCGTGTGGCCGGATCATAGGCGCCGGGAAGTCGTTTCGAGAAGCAGACGATGTCCGGTTGGTCGACCCTGTGGAACCGTAGGTTACGCAATTCTTGCAGCGCCGGATGCGCTCTTCGGAACAAATTCAGATGGGTGATGAAGGGGGCGAGGCTCCATCCTTCGCGCTCAGCTGTCACCCAATCGCGGGGTTTGTATTGATACTTCTCGCTATCCAGATATTCCTCGCTTCCCGGGCGCACCGGTACGTGCTCCCCGAGCTCGTACCCGGAATAGACGCCCCAGGCGGGCGAGGCGAGCGCGGCCAGCACCGCTCTGATCTTGAACGCCGGGACGCCGCCGTGTTGCAGGTATTCGTGGAGAATGTCCGGAGTGTTGACGAACAGGTTGGGCCGCAGGTAACTCGACGTCTCCTGGGCGAGCTCCGTGAGGTAGCTCTCTACGTCGTGCTTGGTGTTTTTCCAGGTAAAATATGTATATGACTGGTGATAGCCGGTCT
Source organism: Nonomuraea sp. NPDC048892 (assembly GCF_040649735.1). Classification (NCBI taxonomy): domain Bacteria; kingdom Bacillati; phylum Actinomycetota; class Actinomycetes; order Streptosporangiales; family Streptosporangiaceae; genus Nonomuraea; species Nonomuraea sp. NPDC048892. The sequence continues at coordinate 101,130 of NZ_JBEZFZ010000022.1, forward strand.
TGGCGAGCATGCGCATCATCGCCGGCCGGGTGAACGCCTCCGACAGGAAGATCACGTCGGGGTCGGTGCGGTGGACGTCCGCCAGCAGCCGCTCCCAGAAGGCCACGGGCTTGGTGTGCGGGTTGTCCACCCGGAAGATGCGCACCCCGTGGTCCATCCAGTGCCGCAGCACCCGCTTGACCTCGTTGTAGATCCCCTCGGGGTCCTTGTCGAAGTTGATCGGGTAGATGTCCTGATATTTCTTCGGCGGGTTCTCGGCGTACGCGATCGAGCCGTCCGCCCTGACCGTGAACCACTCGGGGTGCTCCTTGACCCACGGGTGGTCGGGAGAGCACTGCAGGGCGAAGTCGAGCGCGATCTCCATGCCCAGCTCACGGGTGCGGGCGACGAACACGTCGAAGTCGTCGAGCGTGCCCAGATCGGGATGCACGGCGTCGTGCCCGCCGTCCTCGGAGCCGATCGCCCAGGGAGAGCCGGGCTCGTCGGGCTCGGGGCTGAGCGTGTTGTTGCGCCCCTTGCGGTACGTCGTGCCGATCGGGTGGATGGGCGGCAGGTAGACGACGTCGAAGCCCATCTTGGCGATGGCGGGCAGCCGCTTGGCAGCTGTCTGGAAATTTCCGGACTTGGAGATACCGTGCTCGTTCACCACCGCCCCTTCTGACCTGGGGAAGAACTCGTACCAGGAGCCGTAGAGCGCCCTGCGCCGGTCCACCCTGATCTTGTGGGACTTCGACCTGGTCACCAGCTCGCGGAACGGATGCGCCTCCAGCAACGCCGCGGTCTCGGGCAACTGGACGATCGACAGCCGTGCCCGGGGGTCCAGGTCCTCGTCACGCAGCGTCGCGGAGATCGACAGCAGCGCCGCACGGTGGCCGCAGTTGGTGGCGCCGTTGCCGTTCTGCCTGCTCCGGCCGTCACGCGCGGCCTTGCCGGCCGGGGCGACCTGCCCGCCCGCGCAGTCGGCGGGCCGCACGGCCTTGGCCGCCCGCTCGAACAGCCGGGCGCCCTCCTCGCACATGAGATCGACGTCCATGCCGCGCGGGATCTTGATCTCGGCGTCATGCAGCCACGTGCCGATCGGATCACTCCAAGCCTCCACGCGGAACAGCCAGTCGCCCTCGGCCGGCAGGCACACGTCGACACCCCAGCGATCGGTGCCCGGCGCGAGCTCGCGCATGGGTCTCAGGCGCCCGCGCTGCCCGTCGGGCGAGGTCAGCACCACGCCCGACGCCACGGCGTCGTGGCCCTCTCTGAACACGGTCGCCGAGACCTGGAAGGTCTCGCCGGCGACCGCCTTCGCGGGCCATTGCCCGCAGTCGACGACGGGGGAGATGTCCGTGATGGGAATTCGTCCGATCATCGCATTCAAGGGTTTGCGGCGGCACTCCCGGTACCGCCGGAGGCTTTCCCTGGCAGGAACGATCCTTGCAGATAAATTGTGGACAGCAGCGGATAGACCTCCCTTGTGTGTCTGCGGGAAGGTCCAACAACCTGGAAAGTTGCCCCAATAGTCCCTCTTCATGCTTGTTCCCGGAAGGGGTTTGAAGGGGCTTGATGGGGGTGAAGGACTCAGAGGTCCCTCCTAGCCCGTAGGGTGCAGAAACGTGAGAGCTATCCGCCGGTTTACCGTCCGCACCGTCCTGCCCGCGGAGCTGGCCGCCCTCGGCGAGCTTGTCCAGAATCTGCGGTGGTCATGGCACCCCGAGACGATGGACCTCTTCGCGGAGGTCGACGCCGACCTGTGGGAACAGGTCGGCCACGATCCCGTGGCCCTGCTCGGCGCCGTCAGCCCGGCCAGGCTGAGCGAGCTCGCGGCCGATCGGCGCTTCCTGCGCCGCCTCGCCGACGCCGCGGACGATCTGCGCGAATACATGACCTCTCCGCGCTGGTACCAGACGCTGCCCGACAGCGCGCGGGCCATCGCCTACTTCTCTCCCGAGTACGGCATCGCCGCCGCGCTGCCGCAGTACTCCGGGGGCCTCGGCATCCTGGCCGGAGACCACCTCAAGGCCGCCAGCGACCTCGGCGTGCCGATCCTCGCGGTGGGCCTGCTCTACCGCCACGGCTACTTCACCCAGTCCCTGTCGCCCGAGGGCTGGCAGCTGGAGCACTACCCGTCGCTCGACGCGGGCGGCCTGCCGCTGACCCTGCTGAAGGACGCCGAGGGCACGCCGGTCAAGATCCGCCTGGGCCTGCCCGACGAGCGCGATCTGCACGCCCAGGTGTGGGTGGCCCAGGTCGGCCGGGTGCCGCTGCTGCTGCTCGACTCCGACGTGGCCGAGAACGACGCGGCGGCCAGAGACATCACCGACCGCCTCTACGGCGGCGGCACCGACCACCGGCTCATGCAGGAGCTGCTGCTCGGGGTCGGCGGCGTACGCGCGATCAGGGCCTACTGCAAGATCACCGGCCACGCCGAGCCCGAGGTCTTCCACACCAACGAGGGCCACGCCGGCTTCCTCGGCCTGGAGCGCATCCGCGAGCTCACCGAGGCGCGGATGTCGTTCGACGAGGCGCTTGAGGCGGTGCGCGCCGGCACGGTGTTCACCACCCACACCCCGGTCCCCGCGGGCATCGACCGCTTCCCGATCGACATGATCGAGCGGCACTTCGGCGGGGCGGGCGCCTGGCCGACCGTGCCGGTCGAGCGGATCCTGGCGCTGGGCAAGGAGCCCGACCCCAGCCGGTTCAACATGGCGGTCATGGGCATGCGGCTGGCCCAGCGCGTCAACGGCGTCTCCGTGCTGCACGGCGAGGTCAGCCGTGACATGTTCAAAGATCTTTGGCCGGGATTCGACCTGGACGAAGTGCCGATCGGCTCGATCACCAACGGCGTGCACGCGCCGACCTGGGTCGGCAGGGAGTTCATGGAGCTGGCCGGGCGCGAGCTGCCCTCCCTGCTGGAGCGGGCGCGCGGCTGGGAGCACATCCAGAAGATCTCCGACGCCGACATCTGGCAGATCCGCGGCACGCTGCGCAAGCGGCTGGTCGAGGGCGCCCGGGTACGCCTGCGCAGGTCGTGGCGCGAGCGCGGGGCCTCCGACGCCGAGCTCGGCTGGATCGACGACACGCTCGACCCCGACGTGCTGACGATCGGGTTCGCCCGGCGGGTGCCCTCGTACAAGCGGCTCACGCTCATGCTGCGCGATCCCGCACGGCTCACCGAGCTGCTGCTCGATCCCGACAAACCCGTGCAGATCGTGATCGCCGGCAAGGCTCACCCGGCCGACGAGGGCGGCAAGAAGCTGATCCAGCAGATCATCAAGTTCGCCGACCGGCAGGATGTCCGCCACCGCATCGTCTTCCTGCCCGACTACGACATGACCCTCGGCCAGCTCATGGTGCAGGGCTGCGACGTCTGGCTGAACAACCCGCTGCGCCCGCTGGAGGCCTCCGGCACGTCGGGGATGAAGTCCGCGCTGAACGGCGGGCTCAACCTGTCGATCCGCGACGGCTGGTGGGACGAGTGGTACGACGGCACCAACGGCTGGGCCATCCCCACCGCCGACGGGGTGGCCAACCCCGACCGGCGTGACGAGCTGGAGGCTTCCGCCCTCTACGACCTGATCGAGCACGAGGTGTCCGACCGCTTCTACGACCGCGGCCCCGACGGCCTGCCGCGCCGGTGGATGGAGATGGTCAAGCACACGCTGGCCTCGCTCGGGCCCAAGGTGCTGGCCGGGCGGATGCTGCGCGACTACGTGGTGACGCTCTACAACCCGGCCGCCGCCTCCGCCCGCGCGCTCAGCGCCGACTCCTACGCGCCGGCCAAGGCGTTCGCCGCCTGGCGGGTCCGGGTGAACCGGGCCTGGCCGGGCGTGCGGGTCGAGCACGTCGAGGCGGCCGGCGTGGGCGACACCCCGGAGGTCGGAGCCTCGATCGAGCTGCACGCCACCATCGCGCTCGGCGACCTGGAGCCCAGTGACGTGCTGGTCCAGGCCGCTTACGGCAAGGTCGGGCCGCACGACGAGCTGGTGCACCCGGTCTACTCCACGCTGTCGGTCTCGTCGGTCGAGGACGACGGGCGGGCCCACTACACCGGCGCGGTGCCGCTCGACCGTACGGGCGCGTTCGGTTACACCGTGCGAGTCGTCCCGCACCACCCGCTGCTGGCCACACCGGCCGAGCTGGGCCTGATCACCGTGCCCGAGGAACCGGCGGGCATGACGAACGGAACATTGCGCTGACAAGCGGCATAATCACAGGGTGGACGACAGCGGGAACGGCCTGCGGGCCGACACTCTGGTGGCCACGGTTCGCGGTGTGCTGCCGTCGCTGACGCCAGCCGCCCAGACCGTGGCCCGCCTCATTCTGGAAGACCCCGCGACGGTGGCGAGGAGCACCATCACCGAGCTCTCCGCCGCCTCCGGCACGAGTGAGGCGACGATCGTGCGCACCGCCCGGTTGCTCGGCTTCGCCGGATATCCGCAGCTCAGGCTGGCCTTAGCCGCAGCCGCCGCGCAGCCGGACCGGCTGGTGCCCGGCGACCTCGCGCCCGACGACCCGCTGTCGGAGGTCATCCAGAAGGTGGCCAGGGCCGAGTCCGAGGCGATCAACGACACCGTCGCCCAGCTCACCTCCGAACGGCTCGGCCTGGTCGTCGACGCCATCGTCGGCGCCCGGCGGATCGACGCCTACGGGGTCGGCGCCTCCGGGCTGGTGGCCGAGGACGTCGCCCAGAAGCTGCTGCGCATCGGCCTGTCCAGCCACGCCTTCCAGGACGCGCACCTGGCGCTGACCAGCGCCGTGCTGCTCAAGGACGGCGACGTGGCCATCGGCATCAGCACCTCAGGCGAGACCCCCGACGTGATCGAGCCGCTGAGCCGGGCCAAGGAGGCCGGGGCCACCACGGTCGCGATCACCAACAACCCCCGCTCGTCCATCGCGGAGCTGGCCGAACACGTGCTGATCTCGGCCGGGCGCGAGACGGAGTTCCGTCCCGGCGCCCTGGCCAGCAGGATCAGCCAGCTCCTCGTCGTCGACTGCGTGTTCGTCGGTGTCGCCCAGCGTACGTTCGACTCCTCTCAGGAGGCGCTCGCCAGCACCAGGCGCGCCGTCAAGGAGTTCACCCGGAGAACGTCACCCGCACGTCGTCAGCCTTGACGAACATCACGCGGTGGCCGAACTGAATCTGCAGGTACTTCGTCTTGCCCCGCACCACCTTGTGGTCCTCCAGGTTGAAGGTGACCGCGCGGTAGTACTCGGTGGCCGCCTGGCCGGCGAGCGTGTACTTCTCGCCCGCCGAGAACGTGTACTGCAGCGGCGTCACCGCCTGGTACGGGATGCCCTCCGGATAGGCCGACTCCTCCGGGTAGGCCCGGCCGAACACCGGCACCGTCGCCTTGCCCGGCTTCGGCGTGACCACCAGCCCCATCGACGGGACGGCGGTCGGAGCGCTCCTCGGGTTGTGGAACCACGCCTTCTGCCCGAGGTACCAGATGGCTGTCCAGTCGCCCTGGCGCTCAGCCACGGCGAAGCGCTGGCCGGTGCTGGCGCGGGCACTGTGGTCGTAGACGCTGTAGAGGGAGTCGCCGGTCGGGTGCTTGCCGATGTCCTTGATCAGCGGCGCGTCCTCGCGCGGCTCGGTACGCAGCCAGACGGTGTGGGCGCTGGTCGGCGGGCAGTCCGCCTCCGGGTTCTGGCGGTCACAGCCGTAGAAGTGCGGCTTGTTCGTGGCGAAGTCCGGCTTGATCATGACCGAGCTGGCCCTGGGGCCGCCGAACGCGTGCAGCGGCGCGCCCATGAGCTGGAAGTAGTGCGCCCAGTCCCAGAACGGGCCCGGGTCCTCGTGCATGCCGCGCACGGTCGTCGGCAGGGTGCCGGGGACGTTGTCGTGGCCCAGGATGTGGGCGCGGTCCAGCGGCACGCCGTGCCGCAGCGCCAGGTAGCGGACCAGACGGGCGGACGAGCGGTACATCGCCTCGGTGAACCAGGTGCTGCCCTCGGCCAGGAAGCCCTCGTGCTCGATGCCGATGGACTTGGCGTTGACGTACCAGTTGCCGGCCTGCCAGGCGACGTCCTTGGTCTTGATGTGCTGGGCGATGTGGCCGTCGGACGAGCGGACGGAGTAGTGCCAGCTGGCGCCGTAGTTGGGGTCCTGGTTGAGGCGGATGGAGGGCAGGAAATATCCCTCCATGTCGTGGATGATGATGTATTCGACCTTCTGGCTGGACGGCCGGTTCGCCAGGTCGTAGTGCCCGTAGTCGTCGTTCGGCAGCTCCTGGTACGCGGACGGGATCCACTCACAGGAGATCGAGGCCGGGCACTCGATGCCGTCGGGGCGCACCGGCGGGCGCAGGCCGAGCTTCTCCAGCCACTTCTCGATCTTCTTCAGGCCCGGCACGGCCGGAAGGGCGACCTGCTGGCCGTCGTCGGTCGTCCGCGCGGCCCCTTCCTTGATCGTGGCGAAGACCTCGTCGGCGAAGAACTTGGCCGCCCCCGACTCCTCGGCGCCCGAGTACTTCGCCACGGCGCCGTACCACTGGCCGGGGTCGGCGCTCAGCGGCGCGCCGAGCGCCTTCTGGTAGTCGGCAAGCAGCGCGGCGCCGCCGCGGATGTTGGCGGCGTCGTGGGTACGCAGCCGCTCGTGGCTCTCGCCGGTCAGCGCGGCGGCGCGTTCCATGGTCCGCAGCGAGGCCGGGATCTCGGCCGGCGCCGGTCGCTCGGCCGGGGGCGCGAGGGGGCGGGTGTCGTCGCCGCGGGCGTCCTCCTCGCCCTCGTCATGATGGTTGGACGAGGTGAAGGCGGCGGCGTCGGTCAGGTGCATGGGCCCGAACCCGGCGTCGCTGGAGGGCCGGCCGGCGTGGGCGTCCCACCGGGACTCAAGGTAGGAGACGCCCAGCAGCACGCTCTCGGGCACCTGGAACTCCTTGGCGGCGGCCGCGAAGGCCTGCTGCCGGTCCGGGGGCTGCTGGGCGTGAGCCGTGCTCATGTTGACTAAGGGCAGCAGGGCGACGAGTGAGGCCGCCATCAGTATTCTGCGCATGAACCACTCCTCGGGAGCTGGGGGGCGCGTCGTGCAGTTCAGCGTCTCAACATTTTCCTTCGCAGGCGAGATCTTTGCGAAGATATTTTTCATCCCTTAACAGGCGTGACCGCCGGGCCGGGTGGTTGAACCGGGGGTCGCTCAATTGGCGTGATCACCGTGCCAGGAGCGCCACAGGGACGCGTACGCGCCGCCCGCCGCGACCAGCTCCTCGTGCGTGCCCAGCTCGGTCAGCCGCCCGTCCCGCATGACCGCCACTCGGTCCGCGTCGTGAGCCGTCTGGAGGCGGTGGGCGATGGCGATGACCGTACGGCCCTCCAGCACCGCGGCCAGGGCGCGCTCCGTGTGGCGGGCCGTACGCGGATCCAGCAGCGCGGTCGCCTCGTCGAGGATCAGCGTGTGCGGGTCGGCCAGCACCACGCGGGCCAGGGCCAGCTGCTGGGCCCGCGCGCCGTCCGGGCGGTGCGGCCTGTGGCGCAGGTCGGTGTCCAGCCCGTCGGGCAGCTCGTCGAACCAGTCGGCGCCCACGGCGGCCAGCGCCGCGCGCAGGTCGGCGTCGGTGGCCTCGGGGGCGGCGATCTGGAGGTTGTCCCGTACGGTGCCCAGGAACACGTGGTGCTCCTGGGTGACCAGGATGACCCGCTCACGGAGCAGCCCAGGGGCCAGGTCGGCCACGGGGACGCCGCCGACCGTGACGGAGCCCGTACGAGGGGCGTCCATGCCGGCCAGAAGTCGGCCCAGCGTCGTCTTGCCCGCCCCCGACGGGCCGACGATGGCCAGCCGCTCGCCGGGTCGCACGCTCAGCTCCACCTCGTGCAGCACGTCGGGCCCGCCGTCGTAGGCGTAGGACGCACGGGAGACCTCCAGCCGATCATCCACGGGCACCGAGGACCCACCGGCCGCCGCGTCCCCCGAAATCCGGCCCTGCCCCTCGGACGCCTGCCCCTCGGACGCCTGCCCCTCGGACACCGGATCCTTGGACGCCGAATTCTCGGATGTCGGGCCCTTGGACGCCGGGCCCGCGGGTGTGGTCCCTGGAGGGGCGGCCAGGCCCTCGACGCGGGCGAAGGCGGCGCCGCTGCTCTGCAGCTCCTCCAGCCGTTGCAGGACGGTGTTCAGCGGCTCGGAGAGCTGGCGCAGGTAGAGGGCGGAGGCGACCACCGTGCCCAGCGTCATCGCGGACGGGTCCCGCATCGTGAGCGCGCCCCCGACCAGCAGCACGGCCGCCACCGGGATCGCGTACGAGACGTCCACCACCGGGAAGAGCACACTGCGCAGGAACAACGTCCTGGTCCTGGCCCGCCGGGACTCCTCGACCGTCCGCCGGCAGGCCATGAGGCGGCGGTGTTCGAGCCTGAGCGCCTGCACGGTGCGGGCGCCGGTCGTGGTGGCGGCCAGCTCCTCGGCCAGCGCCGAGCTGGCGGCGCCCTCCTCCAGGTACGCGCCGAGCGCCCGGCGCAGGTACCAGCGGGAGGCGAACCAGATGCCCGACAGCCCGATCACCCCGCACGCGCCGAGCAGCGGGTCCAGCACGAAGACGGCGGCCAGGATGAACAGTGCCTGGACGGAGGCGATGGCGACGTCAGGCCCGGCGTCACGCAGCGTGGTCCCGACCGCCGCCACGTCGGTGGTGCCCCGGGTGGTCAGGTCGCCGGTGCCCGCCCGCTCGACCACCGAGGCGGGCATGGCCAGCGCGCGCTCGGTGAACTGCTCGCGGATCCTGGCCAGCGTACGTTCGCCGAACCGATGGCCGACGTAGCTCGCGTAACGCGCCAGCAGCAACTGCACCACGGCGCAGCCGAGAATGGCCAGCGCCAGCCGGTCCACCGTGCTGACTGCGGCGCCGGCCTTGACCTCGTCCACGATGCGGCCGAGCAGCCACGGCGCGCCCAACCCCGCGACGGCGGCCAGCCCGTTGAGCACGAGCATGGCGACGAACGCCCGCCCGTCCAAGCGAACGAGCCGCACCGCCGCCTTACGCGTCTGCGCGGACCCGGCAACAGGCAACCCACCGCGCACGCCCTGCGCCCCACCGCTTCCCGACCGGCTTGGTGCGCTGCTTGCCGGCCGGCCTTCTGCACGGCTTCCCGGGCGGCCTCCTGCCCTACTTCTCGGGACGTCTTCTGCACTGCTTCCCGACTGGTCTCCAGCGTCGTTCACCGGCCGGCCTCCTGAGGTGTGATGCCGGCTCGGCCGCCCGCGCCAGGGCCGGCGGGCACTCCGGCCGGGCCTCCTGTGCTGGGTATGCCGGTCGGACCTCCTGTGCGGGGCCCGCTGGGTGCTCCGGAAGGGTGGTCGGAAGGGTGGCCGGAGGTGGGTGGGCCGTTGGTTCGGCCGTTGGTGGTCGTGTCGTCCGGGTTGTCGTCTTCTGTGCCGCGTGAGACCAGCGCCCGGTAGCCGGACTCCTCGCGCAGCAGGTCGTGATGGGTTCCCGCGGCCACGGCCGTTCCGTCGACCAGGTAGTACACCCGGTCGGCCCGGTCCAGGACGAGTGGGGAGGTGCTGGTGACGACCGTGGTGCGGCCGGCTCGTACCGTACGCAGGCGGGCGGCGACCGTGGCCTCGGTGTGGGCGTCCAGGGCCGAGGTGGGCTCGGCGGCGAGCAGGATCTCCGGGTCGGCCAGGAGCGCGCGGGCCAGCCGCACCCGCTGCCGCTGGCCCCCGGACAGGTTGCGGCCCTGGGTGGAGATGGGGGAGTCCAGGCCGTGCGGAAGCGCCTGCACGATGTCCTCGGCCATGGCCGCGTGCACGGCTCGCTCGACGGCCGCGTCGTCGGGCTCCCGGCTGCCCGCGATGACCTCGCGTAACGTGCCGGCGAACAGGTGGGCCTCGTTGTCCGCCACCAGGATCCGCTCCCGCAGCGCCTCGCGATCGATGTCGCGAAGACGAACCCCACCCCAGGTCACACCCGAGCCGGTGGTCGCGCCCGGGGTGGTGGTCGTGCCCGAGTCCGTGGTTGCGCCGGAGCCCGTGGTCGTGGTCGCGCCTGGGGTGGTCTCGGCGTCGAGCCTGCCCGAGAGGTCGAACCCGCCCAGGCGGTCGAGCACCGCCGCCGAGTCCGCCGCTCGCGCACTGACCAGCGCCGTGACCAGCCCGGGAACGATCTCCACCCCGGACGCCGGATCGCGCAGGGCAGCCGGTGCGTCGGGCGGCGGCAGGTCGGCACCGCCCGGCGACCTGGGCCTCTCGCCACCGGGCAGCGCGGGTTTCCGGCCGCTCGGCGGCGTGCGCTTGCCGTCACCGGTCGGCGCGGGCTCCCCTCCACCCGGCGACGCACCCCTGCCGCCGGTGGGCGCAGCGGTCTCGCGCGAGGCCTCGCGCGAGGTCTCGGGCGGCGCGTCGCCGGCGGGCCCGTCGGGCTTGTGCCGAAGCTCGGGCGATGCGTCTCCGGTAGGCCTGTCGGGCTCGTGCCGAAGCCCGGGTGGCGTGTCGCCCTCGGGGCGGAGGCTGAGGAAGTGGATGACGCGGCGGGCCGCGACCAGGCCGCGGCTGAGGTCGTAGCCGCCCTCCACGAAGAACGAGACCGGCACCACCAGCACGGCCGCGTACCCGTACAGTGCCACCAGTTCCCCGACCGTGATCTCCCCCTGCGCGGCCATCCGGGCGGCCAGCCACGTCACGCCCCCGAGGAAGAGCGTCGGCAGCCCCACCCCCAGCGCGTGGATCCAGCTCGTCACCGCCCCCACCCGGTACCCCTGCTCCCGCAGTTCCCGCGAGCCGCGCCGGTAGCGGTCGGCGTAGACGTCCTTGCCGCCGATGCCGTTGAGCACCCGCAGCCCGCCGGCGAGGTCGGCGAAGCGGGCGGCGAGTTCGCCCTGCCGACCCCGGTAGGCGGTCTCGGCGCCGCGCAGCCGTCCCAGCAGCGGCCCGAGCACGCCGACCAGCAGCGGCACCCCCAGCAGCACCACGGCGGCGAGCAGCGGCGAGACCGACAGCAGCAGCCCGGCCACCACGATGTAGGCCAGCACCGCCCCGACCCCAGGCCCGGTGATGGTGAGTGTCTGGGCCATCACGGCGGCGTCGGCGGCGCCGATCGTGACGACCTCCCCGGCCGTCACCCGGCCGGGGAGTGACGCGCCGAGCCGGGTCGCGTGCAGGGTCACCGCCTCCACGGTCCGGTAGGAGGCGTCCAGCCGCACCCTCGTCATCGTCCGGTGGCGCATGATCGCCAGCCAGGCGTTCAGCAGCCCCGCGCCGAAGACGGCGGCCACCCACCAGGCCAGTACGGGATAGCGCCCTGTGGACAGCCCGTCGTCGATGGCCCGCGACAGCAGGTAGGGAGGCAGCGTCAGGCCGACCATCCAGGCGGTCCCCAGCGACGCCCCGGCCAGGATCCGCGCCCGCTGGCTCGTGACCAGCCACCACAGATAGCGCCCTGGGCCGCGGACGTCGGGGGTTCCCGGATTGATGGGGTCTTCCGCCATGCATCGCACAGTAGCCGGGAGGACCGACGGTCTCGTGGCCAGGTCAGGGCACCAGTACGACCTTGCCCGTGGTCCGCCTCGACTCCAGCGCCGCGTGCGCCGCCGCGGCCTCGGCGAGCGGGAACGTCTGCACGGCCGGCACCAGCGTGCCCTCGGCCACGGCCGCCAGCGCCCTGACCTCGTACGCCGGACGCTCGTCCTGCTGACCGAGCAGGAGCAGCAGGGCGTTGGTCACGCTCAGCCCGCGCGAGGCGACCAGCCCCGGATCCGGCTCGATGGGCCGCTGGGAGGCGGTGCCGATGGTGAGGCACCGGCCGCCGTCGGCGAGCAGCTCGAACGCCGCCCGCGCCCGGTCCCCGCCCACCCCGTCGAGCAGCGCGGTGACCTTCCTGCCGCCGAGCAGGTCGGCGACCCGCTGCTCCCAGCCGGGCTCGTCGTAGTCGACGGCGAGGTCCGCGCCCAGTTCGCGCACGGCGGCCACCTTGGCGGGCCCGCCCGCCGCGCCGATCACCTGGGCGCCCAGGCGGCGGGCGTACTGGACGAGGAGCCGGCCGACGCCGCCGGCCGCCGAGGTCACGAGGACCACGTCGGCGGAGGTCAGCTCGGCCACGTCGAGGAAGTGCAGCGCGGTGACCCCTGTGACGATCATGGCGACGGCCGACGCGTGATCGACGCCGTCGGGGATGCGGTGCACGGCGGCCAGGTCGGCGACCGCCAGCTCGGCGTACCCGCCAGGCTGCCCGCCCGAGGTCACGACGTCACGCCCGATCCAGGCGGGGTCCACGTCCGGTCCCACGGCGTCCACGGTGCCCGCCACCTCGCCGCCGAAGATCGTCGGCAGGTCGGGCAGCGGCGGCAGCGGTGTCTCCGGGTCGCTGATCCCGCCCTTGCGCAACATCGTCTCGACCAGGTGCACGCCGGCCGCCTTGACGGCGATGCGCACCTGGCCGGGGCCGGGCTCCGGGTCGGGGACGACCTCGTAGCCGAGGTTCTCGGCCGGGCCGAAGGAGTGCAGGACGACGGCGTGCATGGGGTGCTCCGTGAGGTCGGGGTAGGTTCGCGTTCCCAGGCTGCAACCTCAACTAAAGTTGATGTCAAGCGAAAGTCCAGGGTGACCTCACGCCGGCGGCGAGTCCCCGGGCGCGAACAGGTGCCGCCAGTGCTCGGCGGCCCGGATCATGTCCTCGTTGGTGTGGCGCAGGAACTTGGTCACGTTCTCCAGGCGTCCCCCGACCGGGGTTGCCGTGCCGAAGAGCTTGGCGCCCTCGGCGGTCACCTCCGCGAGCATGGCGTTGCGCTGCACGCTGGTCAGGTAGGACCGATACCAGATGTCGTCGTCCACCACGTAGCGGTCGCGGCGGCTCCGGGGGTCGCGCTCGCGCCTGATCAGCCGCTGCTCCTCCAGGTACGCGACCGCGGTGGACACCGAGGCCGGGCTGACCCGCAGCCGCTCGGTCAGCTCCCGGGCCGTGAGCGCGCCGGTGCCGGTGGTGGCCAGGCACGTGAGGATCCTGGCCGTCATCCTGGGCATGCCGATCTGGACGAGGACCTCGGCCATCCGATCCGCGAACGCGCCCACCGCCCTGAGATCGCGCCCGTGGCCCGGCTCGGGGGTCCGCCTGGCGGGTTTGTGGGCAGGTGGCGGGGCCGGCTTGCGGCGGCGGGCGCGCTGTCCGGCCAGCTGCTGGGCGCGGTCGGCCCGGTAGCCCTTGGGGCCGCCGTTGCGCTGGACCTCCCGGCTGACCGTGGAGGTCGGCCGGTCCAGGCGACGGGCGATCTCGGCGTAGCCCAGCCCTTCCGACAGCCCCGCCGCTATCCGCCGCCGGTCCTCGTAGGTGAGCCTGCCTCCGGGCATCCCGCCTCCTCATCCGTTTCGCCGCCAGTATTGCGTTCGAATGCATCTCATTGCAACTTCCCCATTGCGTTCGAGGTCAGGATCATTGCAATCTCTACCGTCAATGAGCTGCTTAAATGCAGTTCAAGCCGTCGAACGGCATTGACTGGACACTGAAACGCAACGTAGCTTTTGGCATTCACCGAACACGTACTATCGCGAACAGGGGAGTGCCACGAATGAACGGCAAGCTTCAGCGGATGCTCGAACGGGTCGTGGACGACGGCGGTGTACCGGGGATCCTCGCCGACGTGCGCGACGGGACCCAGAGCTGGTTCGGCACGGCGGGCGTGGCCGACCTGGAGAGCGGTCGGGCGCGCGGAAGGCAGGACCGGTTCAGGATCGGCAGCTTCACCAAGGCGTTCACCTCGACCGTGGTGCTGTTGCTCGACGCCGAGGGCCGGCTGAGCCTCGACGACACCGTGGAGACCTGGCTGCCCGGCGCGATCCGCGACGGCGACAAGATCACTGTCCGGCGGCTGCTCAACCAGACCAGCGGCATCTTCAACTACACCATGGACGAGAAGATGCAGGGGCAGTACGCCGGGCCGAGCGTCCTGGAGCGCCGCTTCGACCGCTCCAGCCCCGAGGAGCTCGTACGGATCGCCATGCGCCATGAGCCCGCCTTCGCGCCGGGCGAGGGCTGGGGCTACTCCAACACCAACTTCGTGCTCGCCGGGATGATCATCGAGCGAGTCACCGGCAGACTGTACGCCGAGGAGGTCCGGCGGCGCATCGCCGACCCGCTCGGGCTGGAGGGGACGTACGTGCCCGGCGACGACACCGAGCTGCGCGGTCCCCACGCCCGCCACTACTCCAAGCTCATGCTCCCGGACCCCGACGCCGAGATCCACGACGTCACCGAGCTGAACGCCTCCGGCGCCTGGGCGGCCGGCGGCATGGTCTCGACGGCCGGGGATCTCCACCTCTTCCTCCGGGCGCTCCTGGGCGGCCGGTTGCTGCCGCAGAAGCAGATGGAGGAGATGTTCACCGGCGTCTCGACGGAGGGCGGAGGCTGGATCCCGAACACCACGTACGGCCTGGGCGTCTTCTGGCAGGAGCTCCCCGGCGGGCAGACGGTCTGGGGCGGCGGCGGCGCGATCAACGGCTCCTGGACCTACGCCATGGGCAGCCGCGACGGCGAGCACCTGCTCGTCAGCAACGTCAACGGCGACTGGGGCGACCTCATCACCACCTTCACCGAACTCCTCCAGTCCGAGTTCGGCGCGGAGGAGTTCGGCGCGGAGGAGTTCGGCGCGGACGACGGGAGGTGACCCCGCTCAGGGCACGAGCGTCAGCGACGGCCGCTGGTCGGGCAGGCCGATCAGCTCGCGTACCCGTGCGATCGGCCAGGCCAGCTCTCTGGCCAGCGTCGCCGCGTTCAGCCCGCTCTCCTTGCAGGCCAGCTCGAAGGCGTGCGCCAGCAGCACCGGCTGCTCGCCCGGATAGCCGGAGACCGGCTCGTTGGTGAACCCGGGCTGCTCGCGCAGCGCGGCCAGGCGCTGGTAGGCGCGCCCGGCGGCGGAGTCGGACAGCAGGCCGGTCTCCCGGCACCGGTAGAGCAGCGAGTCGACCGACACCCCCCACGTCTGCCGCAGCTCGGCCAGCCTGCGCAGGTCGGCGCGGAGCGGGAGCTGGGGCAGGATGCTGTCGCGGGGGGTGAGGAACTCGGCGGCGAAGGCGTCGGCCTCGCGCTCCTGGTGGGAGTCGCCCGCGGCGGTGTCGCCGTGGAGGACGAGGTGGCCCAGCTCGTGGGCGGCGGTGAAGCGGTGGCGGTAGATGTCGTCGAACCGGTTGGGCGTCAGCACCACGATCGGCCGGGGCAGGCTGGAGGTGGAGAAGGCGTCGACGGTCACCGCGTCGGGGTCGTGGCGGGGAAAGGCCACCACGATGCCGTGCGCCTCCATCCGGCGCACCAGGTGGCTGATCGGCCCGGCGCCCAGCCCCCAGTGGGAGCGTAGCGCGCGGGCGGCCCCGGCCGGGTCGCGCGGCAGCGCGGAGTGCATCTCGCCGCCGGCGAACCCGGGCAGGTCGACGGCGGGCAGCTGCACCCGTTTCTCCAGCGCGTACGCCAGCTCCCACACCTGCTCGACGAAGGCCACGGCCTTGGCCCGCTGGTAGGCCCGGGTGGAGCGCAGGCTGCGGAAGTGGGCCATGGACCCGTCGAGCTTGCCGTGCGGGCGGCCGGGCAGGAAGAACGCCATCGGCACCGACAGCACCTCGGCCAGCGGCGCGATCAGGTCGGGCCGCGGCCGGGTGACGCCCGCCTCGTATTGACCGACCGCCGCCGGAGAGACGCCGAGATGCTCGGCGACCTCCTTCTTGGTGAGCGCGGCCAGGTGACGGGCCTGGGTGAGGCGGGTGGCGTCGAAGGCGTCGGCGACGGCCTGCGGGCTCGGCCCGCCCGCCCGGGAGTCACGCACCGCCGGCGGCCTCCGGCCGGATCGGGGTGGCCTCGGCGACCGGCCGCTCACCGGACCGGGCGGACCCGGTGCGCGCGTTGACCTCGGGCATCGGCAGGACGCCCTGGTCGAAGGCGGCCGCGCTGTCACCGGAGGCGGGCGCGCCGGCCTCGTGGGCCAGCGGGATCGGCTCGCACTGGTGCCAGCGCAGGCTGCCGAAGCGGTCGAGCAGCTCGGCCTCGCCCCACCAGGCATCGAGCAGCCCGGCGTGGGCGTTGGCCGCGTAGGCGATCAGCACCAGCCGGGTGTCGTCGGGCAGGTCGCCCAGCGCCTCGGCGACCGGCACCGCGTGCGGCGGGAGGTCGTGCATCGCGAGCTGCCGCATCCGCGGCTCGGGGCCGAACCGGTTGAACAGCGCCTGTACCAGCGCTGACGGGCGGCCGTCGCCGATCCTGGCGCTCATCACGGTGAGCGAGCGGTCCTTGGCGTAGCGGAAGGGGAACAGCAGCTTGCCGTCGAGCACGACCAGCTCGTGCTGGGAGCCGCCGGGCTTGACGACGCGCACGTCGCCCATGTCCTCGAACGCCTCGGCCAGCGCCTCGAACTTGCGCGACATGAGCGTGAACCCGAACGGGTGCAGATGATCGGTCTGCGCCACCTTCTGCGCGTCCCTGGCGTTTTCCAGCGCGACCGACAGAGCCTCGGCCACGCCCTGTCTGATCAGGGGAGCGCGCTGCCCGAACGTGTCGTGGGCCCACTGGGACATCCGCATGCCCGACCTCCTGCCGCTTTACTTTCCAACATCATAGGCCCGCCACGACTTCATGTTGCCCGCACGACACACCTTCCCCCTTGTACGGCTTGCATTCTTGTATGACAATATTCCGCGTCTAACAAGTGAGCTTGACGAGAGGTGCGCTTCCGCATGCGAACACCCGACTGGCCCCTGACGGCGACCCGCTGGACGCAACTGACGCTGGCCGAGGACGACCCGGCACACCTCGACGTCGACTTCTGGACCTCGGTGATGCGAGACAGCAGGTCGAACGCGGTCTGCATCAGCGCGGGCGGCTACATCGCCTACTACCCGACCCTGATCCCGTACCACCACCGCAGCACCTTCATGGGCGACACCGACCCGTTCGGCGCGCTCGTCGAGGCGGCCAGGGGGCTCGGCATGCACGTCATGGCCAGGGTGGACCCCCACGCCGTGCACGCCGACGCGGCCACCGCGCATCCCGAGTGGCTGGCGTGCGACCAGGACGGCGCGCCGATCGAGCACTGGTCCCATCCCGGCATCTGGCTGACCTGCGCCTTCACCGGCTACCACCGGGAGTTCATCACCGAGGTGGCCAGGGAGATCGTGCGCGAGTACGACGTGGACGCGATCTTCGCCAACCGGTGGGAGGGCTACTACGGCATCTCCTACAGCGAGGCCGCGCGGCGCTCGTTCCGCGACGACACGGGGTTCGAGCTGCCCAAGCGCGAGCACGACACGACCGACCCTGCCTGGCCCGCCTATGTGGCCTGGCGGCGGCGCCGGCTCAGCGAGCTGGTCGCGATCTGGGACGCGGCGGTCAAGGACCTGCGGCCGCACGCTCGTTTCATCCCCAACCTGGGCGCCTTCGCCGCCCGCGACCTGGAGCCCGAGCTGGTCGAGCGGGTCTACCCGCTGTTCGTGGTGGACAAGCAGGGCCGTTCGGGCATCGAGGCGCCGTGGGCGGCCGGGCGGGTGGCCAAGCGCAGCAGGGGCCTGTTCCCCGACCGGCCGGTCGGGCTCATCACCTCGGTCGGGCCCGAGTACCACCAGCACCGGTGGAAGGACTCGGTGGCCCCGCCGGAGGAGGTGCGGACGTGGATCGTGGACGGGTTCGCGCAGGGCGCGTTCCCGTGGTTCACCAAGTTCAACGCCACCGTCTCCGACCCGCGCTGGGTGCCGGCCGTGGTGGACGCGTTCGGGCTGCACGCGAAGCTGGAGCCGGTGCTGGCGCCGATGCCGGTCACGGCCGAGGTGGCGCTGGTCGACCCGAGCAGGGCCGGGCGGATCAGGAGCGGGGCGGCACACTCCTTCCCCGACGAGGACGGCTTCTACCAGGCGCTGGTCGAGGCGCGGATCCCGTTCGACCTGCTGGCCGACCAGGTGCTGTCGGCCGAGCGGCTGCGGCCGTACAAGGTGCTGGTGCTGGCCAACGCCGAGCAGCTCAGCGACGAGCAGTGCGCGGCGGTCCGCGACTACGTGGCCGCCGGCGGCGGCCTGGTCGCCGCGCACCAGTCCTCCCTGTACGACGAGCACGGCGCGCCGCGCGCCAACTTCGGCCTGGCCGACGTCTTCGGCGCCGACCTGGTGACCCGGCTCAGAGGCCCGGTGAAGAACAATTACATCGCCCTGACCGGCGAGCACCCGGTCAGCGACGGCTTCGGCCCGGCCGGGCGGATCATCGGCGGCACCCGGCTGCTGGGCGTCGTGGCCAGGCCGGGCACGCAGGTGCCGTTCCGCTTCATCCCGGACTTTCCGGATCTGCCGATGGAGGAGCTGTACGCCAGGAAGGCCCCCGACGCCCCTGCCGTGATCACCAGGGAGGGCCCTGGGCGGGTGGTCTACATCCCGTTCGACCTCGGGGCGATCTTCTGGGAGACGCTCCAGGCCGATCACGGCCTGCTGATCGCCAACGCGGTGCGCTGGGCGCTCGGCGGCGAGCCCGAGGCCACCGTACGCGGCCCAGGGCTGGTCGACCTGGCGGTGCGCCGCGACGAGCACGGCCTCGCGGTCACCGTGGTCAACCTGACCAACCCCATGGCCATGCGCGGCGCGATCAGGGAGACCATCCCGCTGCCGCCGCAGACGGTCTCCGTCGCGCTGCCGCGGGACACGGCGGGTGCCACGGCCCGGCTGCTGGTGGACGGGAGCGAGGTCCCCGTCGCCGTCCGCGAGGGCCGGGCCGAGGTGGAGCTGACCGGCGTGGGCCTCATCGAGGTCGTGCACGTGACCTGGGAGAAGGGGTGAGCCGCGTCTGGTGGCGTGAGCCGTTCCGGATGTTCCAGACCAACCTCCGCGAGGTGGACGCCGGGCTCGACGTCGAGCGGGTGCTGGACTACCTGGAGGAGTTCGGCGCGAACGCCTGGCTGATCAGCGTCGGCGGCATCCTGTCGAACTATCCGACCGGCCTGGACTTCCAGACGCGCAACCCGCACCTGGCCGAGCGGCCGTCCGGCGACCTGATCGGCGACGCGGTGGCGGCGGCCCGGCGCAGGGGCGTGCGCGTGCTGGCCAGGATGGACTTCTCCAAGATCGACCACCGGCGGGCGGAGCGGCATCCCGAGTGGTGCTTCGTCTCGCCCGCCGGTGAGCGGCAGGTCTACAACGGCCTCACGAGCGTGTGCCCGAGCGGCGACTACTACCAGGTCAAGCTGTTCGAGGTGATCGGGGAGGTGCTCGACCGGTACGAGGTCGACGGCTTCTTCCTCAACTGGATGTCGTTCAACGAAGTGGACTACAGCCGCACGTACTGGGGCGTGTGCCACTGCCTGGCCTGCGCCCGCCGCTACGACGGTGAACTGCCCGAGCGGGCGGACGCCCGGTGGCGCGCGTTCACACGGGCGACGCTGGACGACCTGCACGCCAGGATCAGGGCCGAGATCGCCGCGCGAAGACCGGAGGCGGCGCTCATCCTGGGCGAGCACGCCGACATCGTCTTCCACGAGGCGAACAACGCCGTCGGCCGGCCCCTCTGGCACCACAGGACCAGCGAGCACGTGAGCGCGGCCAAGTCGTACCGGCCTGAGGTGCCGGTGCTGGTCAACTCGGTGGGGTTCGTGGACATGCCGTACCGGATGGCGGGGGAGGAGCCTCACCATTTCGCCCAGTATCTGCTGCAGGCGATCTCGCGGGGGGCGATCCCGTCCACGTACATCATGGGGACGCCGGACGACAGCCCGTACGAGTGCCTGGAGATCGCCGGCGAGCTGACCCGGTTCCACCGCGACCACGCCGAGGTCTACCGGGACCTGGTCTCCGAGGCGCGCACGCTGCTGGTCCGCCCCGAAGGGGAGCGGGCCGAGTTCCAGGGGCTCTACCTGGCGCTGCTGGAGCGGCACGTGCCCTTCGACGTGCTGCCCGAGGAGAAGCTGGCGGCGAGTGACCTGTCGCGCTACCGGCTGGTCGTGCTGCCCGACATCGGCGCGCTGAGCCGTCCCGAGGTGCTGGACGCGTACGCGGAGGCGGGCGGCACCGTGCTGGCGACCGGTGCGAGCGACGCGGGGCTCGCCTGCCTGCCCGTCGCCCGCCGGCTGGCCGCGTACACGACGGAGGAGTCCGTCCGCTCGCTGCACCTGCGCGGCGACCGCGGCATGGTGCCGGTGATCGGCGCCTTCCACGTGGTCGAGCCCGCGCCGGGCGCCGAGACGGGCCTGCCCGCGCTCTCCAGGGCCAGGTACGGCCCGCCGGAGAAGTGTCACGGCCACCTGGAGACCGGCCACCCCGGCTGGCTGAGCGCCCCGTACGGCCGGGGCAGAGGCGTGCTGATGCCCTGGACCGTCGGGCGCGGCTATCGGGAGACCGGGCTGAGCGCTCACCGCGACCTGTTCGCCGACCGCCTGCCCGCCGGCCTCGCCGTCGAGACCGGGCTGCCCGAGCAGGCGGAGATCGTGCCCGCCCGCGCAGGGGACACGCGGGTGATCCATCTGCTCAACCGCTCGGGCGACGCCGATCAGCGTTTCCGCCGCCCGCTGCCGATCGCCGAATCGTGGCTGGACCTGCCCTGGGAGGGCGAGTGGCGGGCGCACGCGCTGCGTGCGGACCGCCCCCTGGAGGTGGACGGCGGCCGGGTGCGGCTGCCCGAGATCGGCCTCTTCGAAGTCGTGAAATTGTCAAACAAGTATTCATGACCTATTGACGGTCTCGTTAGACAAATGAACACTGGACCATCACCGGGGTAGCCGGTCCCCTGTGAGAACGACGGGAGAACACAGTGATGAGCGGACTAGATCGGCGGGGGTTCCTGAAGCTGGTGGCGGCCGGGGCACTGGGGGCCGGCCTCACGGCGTGCGGCGCCGGCGACTCGGGCGGCGGAGGCGGCACCACGCTGCGGTACGCGTGGTGGGGCAACAACGTCCGGCAGCAGAACTACACGAAGGCGCTCAAGGAGTTCGTGGCCAAGAACCCGGGCATCCAGGTCGAGCCGGAGTTCGCCGAGTATTCGGCCTTCCAGGAGCGCATGACCACCCAGATGGCGGCCCGCGACGTGGCCGACATCTTCTGGGTCGCATCGGCGCAGGTCATGACGTACCACAAGAGCAACATCTACCGCCGCCTCGACGAGGTGCCCAGCGTCAACCTGGCCGACTACTCCAAGGAGGAGCTGGAGTCGTTCAAGCTGGGCGGGCAGCTCAACACCATGCCGTTCGGCATCTTCGTCCCCGTCTTCCGCTACAACGAGACGTTCGCCGAGGAGGACGGCGTCAAGCTCCCGCCGGCCGACGCCGACTGGGACGCCTGGTCGGAGTTCCTCATCGACTACTCCAAGGACAACCCGAAGCAGCGCAAGGGCATGCCGTACGAGGCCGACGCCGACATGGTGTTCGAGGCCTGGCTGCGCCAGCGCGGCGAGCTGCTCTGGACCCAGGACGGCAAGCCCGGCTTCACCGCCGACAGCGTGCGGGCCTGGTTCGACTGGTGGGACAAGATGCAGAAGGCCGGCGCCGTGATGACGCTGAGCGAGCAGGAGGGGATGGGCCCCGACTGGGCCGTGGTCGGCAAGAAGGTGCTGGCCAAGGTCGGCAACTCCAACCACATCATCGACGACGCCAAGATGTTCCCCGATTACTCCTTCAAGCTGCGCAGCGTGCCCGTGAACAAGGACGCGCAGGCCGGGCACCCCTTCCTCTACTACCCCCGGATGGCCATCTACCAGGGCATCGACGACGACAAGCTGGAGGCCGCGGGCAAGCTCGTCAGCTACAACACCAACGACCCCGCGATGATCAAGACCGTCGGTCTCACCATGGGCGCGCCGGTCAACCCCAAGGTCTTCGAGCAGACGCTGGCCAGTGCGCAGGGCGACGACAAGGAGATGCTCGACGCCGTACAGGTCAGCCGTAAGGCCGAGCGCCGTCCCCGCTTCGAGGCGCCGCCGGGCACCAGCACCTGGCGCACGGCCATGGCCAGGGTCGCCGAGGAGATCTCGCTCGGCCGGCTGAGCACCGCCGACGGCGCGAAACGGCTGCTCGACGAGATCAATGCCGGCATCGCCCGCGCCCAGTAGGAACTCCCATGTCGAAGCTCCATCGTCAGGGCGGCGCCGCGCACGTCTTCCTGATCCCCTGGTGGCTGGGCCTCGTGCTGGTCACGGCCGTGCCGCTGATCGCCTCCTTCTACCTGGCCTTCACCGACTACAACATCCTCAGCTCGCCGAAGTTCAACGGCCTTGAGAACTTCGAGCGCATGTTCCAGGACGACTACTTCTGGGCCGCCGTCCGCGTGACCGCGGTCTACGTGGTCGTCTCGATCCCGCTGCAGCTCGGCTTCGCGCTGCTGCTCGCCCTGATCCTCGACCGCGGCCTGCGCGGCCTGGCCTTCTACCGCAGCGCCTTCTACCTGCCCTCGCTGCTGGGCACCAGCGTCGCCGTGGCGATCCTGTGGCGGCAGATCTTCGGCGACGACGGCCTGATCGACCGGGCGCTGTCGCTGTTCGGGCTGGAGCTCGGGAGCTGGCTGCAGAACCCCAGCCTGTCGCTCTCGACGCTGATCGTCCTGAACGTCTGGACGTTCGGCTCACCCATGGTGATCTTCCTGGCCGGCCTCCGCCAGATCCCCGAGGAGTTGTACGAGGCCGCCAAGGTGGACGGCGCCGGAATCGTGCGCCAGTTCACCAGGGTCACGATCCCCCTGCTCACGCCGATCATCTTCTTCAACCTCATCCTGCAGACGATCGGCGCGTTCCAGACCTTCACCCAGGCCCACGTCGTCAGCGGCGGCACCGGGGGCCCGGCCAACTCGACGCTGTTCTACACGCTCTACATCTACCAGCAGGGATTCACGAACTTCGACATGGGCTACGCCTCCGCGCTGGCCTGGGTGCTGATGGCGGCCATCGGCCTGGTGACGGCCGTGCACTTCGTCCTGTCGAGGTACTGGGTCTTCTACGGAGACGACTGATGACGACCGCGACCACCTCGCTCGACTCCGCCCGCGCCCGCTCCACGGCGTTCCTGCGCCGGCGCGGGCGCCGGGACCTACTCAAGCACCTCGGGCTCGGCGTCTTCGTGCTGCTGATGCTCTATCCGCTGATCTGGATGATCGTCAGCTCGCTCAAGCCCGACCACCTCATCCTCACCGAGACGGGGCTCATCCCCAGCGAGATCACCTTCGACAACTTCGTCGAGGGCTGGAACGCGCTCAACCGCCCGTTCACGGTCTTCTTCCTCAACTCGCTGCTGGTCACCGTCGGCTCGATCATCGGCAACCTGTTCTCGTGCTCGCTGACGGCGTACGCGCTGGCCCGGCTGGAGTTCCGGATGCGCGGGGTCTATCTCGCCATCACGCTGCTGTCGGTGATGCTGCCGATGCACGTGCTGGTGATCCCGCAGTACATCTTCTTCTCGCAGCTCGACCTGGTGAACACGTACTATCCGCTGCTCATCCCGAAGTTCCTGGCCACGGACGCGTTCTTCATCTACCTGATGGTCCAGTTCATCAGGACGATCCCGCGCGACCTGGACCGCGCGGCCTGGATCGACGGCTCGGGCCCGTTCCGTACCTTCTGGTACGTGGTCCTCCCGCTGATGCGGCCCGCCCTGGTCACCACCACGATCTTCACCTTCATCTGGACCTGGAACGACTTCTTCATCCCGCTGATCTACCTCACCTCGCCGAAGATGTTCACGGTGCCGGTGGCGCTGAACTCCATGGTCGACTCCGAGTCGCAGGGCGGCGTGGGCATGTTGTTCGCGATGTCGCTCGTGTCGCTGCTGCCGGTGCTCATCTTCTTCGCCATCGCCCAGAAACAGCTCATCCGCGGCATCGCCACCACGGGGCTCAAATGAGAATCATCATCACCGGCGACCACGACGAGCTCGCCCGCCGCCGCATCCGCAGGGCGGCGGGAGACGCTCACGTCGAGTTCGCCGCCGACCCGGGCGGCGGCATCGAGCTGGCCGACGCCGTCGTCGGCAAGGTGCCCGAGCCGCTGCTGGCCAGGGCGGGCCGGCTGCGCTGGGTGCACAGCCCGGCGGCGGGCGTGGACGGCGTCCTGTCCGACACGCTGCTGGCCAGCGACGTGACGCTCACCTCCGCCACAGGCAACGGCGCGATCCCGCTGGCCGAGCACGCGATGCTGCTGCTCCTCATGCTCGACAGGGACGTGCCGCGCTGGCTGCGTGCCCAGTCCGAGCGCCGCTGGGAGCGCTACACGCACGGCGAGCTGGCCGGCAAGACCGTCGGCCTGTACGGGCTGGGGCACGCGGGCCTCGACCTGGCCGCCAAGGCGAAGGCGTTCCACATGCGGGTGCTGGGCATGCGCAGGAAGGACGCCCCCGCGCCCGGCGTGGACGAGCTGCTCGGCCCGGAGGAGTTCCCGCGTTTCCTGGCCGAGTCGGACTACGTGGTGGTCACCGCGCCGCTCACCCACGCCACCGCGGGGCGCTTCGGCAAGGCGGAGTTCGCCGCGATGAAGCCCACGGCCTGCTTCGTCTGCGTCTCGCGCGGCGGCATCGCCGACGACGACGCCCTGCTCGGCGCGCTGCGCCGGGGCGAGATCGCCGGCGCGGGCCTGGACGCCCACGGCGTGGAGCCGCTGCCGCCGGCCAGCCCGTTCTGGTCGCTGCCGAACGTCATCGTCACCCCGCACAACGGCGCCACCACCCGCGAGACCGCGGGCCGCGGCCTGGACATCCTGCTGGACAACCTGGGCCGCTTCGCCAGGGGCGAGCCGCTGCGCAACGTCGTCGACAAGGCCGCCGGGTACTGAGAGGCGCAGTATACTTGTCTGACGATTTTGCCTTTTCTGGGAGGAGTTCCATGGACGGTAAGCCCAGCTTTCCTCTCGGACCATCATCACTGACGGAAGCGCTCTACGAGTCCGTACGCAAGCGCATCGTCAACGGCGACATCGCCCCGGGGGAGAAGCTCACCGAGATCCGGATCGCGAACGAGTACAGCGTCGCACGCCCCACCGCCAAAGCCTGCCTCGAACGGCTGACCGCGCTCGGGCTGCTGCGCCGTACCACGCACAAGACCGCCGTCGTCCCCAAGCTGGACGAGGCGGAGATCCGCGACCTCTACTTCAGCCGCGAGACCGTCGAACGGGCGGCGGTCGTGGCGCTGGCCCGCGCCGGCAAGGTGCCGCCCGAGGCGGTGCGCGCCCAGGCGGCGATGAGGGTGGCGGCCGGCGAAACGGCCCAGCACGGCTCCGACCAGAGCTCTCACGCGGGGGCGTTCGCCACTCAGGTCGAGGCCGACATCGCCTTCCACTCCGCGCTGGTGGCCGCCGTCGGCAGCCGCCGCCTGGCGCGGATGCACGAGGTCATCCTCGGCGAGGTGCACCTCACCATGGGCCAGTTCCAGGCCCACCGCACCACGGACCCGATGAACGTGGCGCACGAGCACGACGACATCCTCAAGGCCATCGGCGACGGCGACCCCGAGCGGGCGCAGCAGTGCCTGGCCCATCATCTCGACCAGGCCCAGGGGCGGCTGCTCGGCCAGCTGCGCCGCGAACGATCGGAAGAGGCCCACGCGTGACCAGGTGGAGCGTCAACTGTTCCCTCCTCTACACGGACCTGCCGCTGCTGGAGCGGCCCGCCGCGGCGGCGGCCGACGGGTTCACCGCCGTCGAGTTCTGGTGGCCGTGGCCGGTGGCGGTGCCAGGCGACCGTGAGGTGGACGCGTTCGTCGCCGCCGTCGAGAACGCGGGCGTGCGGCTGACCGGGCTCAACTTCTTCGCCGGCGACATGCCGGGCGGCGACCGGGGCGTCGTGTCCTGGCCGGGCCGTACGCGTGAGCTGCTCGACAACATCCCCGTGGTGGCCGCGATCGGCGAGCGGCTCGGCTGCCGTGCTTTCAATGCCCTCTACGGCAACCGGATCGACGGCGCCGACCCCGCTGAGCAGGACGAACTGGGCGCCGAGCTGCTGACCGCCTGCGCCAAGGGCGTCTCGGGCACGGTGCTGCTTGAGCCGGTCAGCGGCGCGCCGCGTTATCCGCTGCTGACCGCCGCCGACGCCGTGGCCGTGCTCGACCGGCTGGGCGACGTGCCCAACCTCGGCCTGCTCGCCGACTTTTACCACCTGGCCGTCAACGGCGACGACATGGCCGCCGTCATCGACCGGCACGCCGCGCGCATCGCCCACGTGCAGATCGCCGACGCCCCTGGCCGGGGCGCGCCCGGTTCGGGCGAGCTGCCGCTGCCGCGGTGGATCGACGACGTGTACGCCGCCGGATATGACGGATATATCGGCCTGGAATACCGCGCGGAAGGGCCCGACGCCTTCGCCTGGCTCCCCCGCGAGCAGCGGGCCGCCGCCCCCGACCCGCGATCATGAACGCGACTCCGAACGCGGCCTTCGACGCCGCGGCCGACACGGAAGGATCATCCACGTGAGCGCCATCGCCTTCATCGGCCTCGGCATCATGGGCTCGCCCATGGCCGTCCACCTGGTCAGGGCCGGGCACGCCGTGGCCGGGTACAACCGGTCGCCGGACAAGGCGAAGCCGCTGGCGGCGGCCGGCGGGCGGGTGGCCGGGTCGGTCGCCGACGCCGTGACGGGCGCCGAGGTCGTCGCGCTCATGGTGCCCGACTCGCCCGACGTCCAGGATGTGCTGACCGGCGACGACGGCGTCTTCGCGCACGCCGCCCCCGGCACGCTGATCATCGACTTCTCCTCCATCCGCCCCGACGTCACCCGCGAGCTGGCCGAGGAGGCGGGCCGCGGGGGCCTGCGCTACCTCGACGCCCCCGTCTCCGGCGGCGAGGCCGGCGCCAGGAACGCGGCTCTGTCGATCATGGTCGGCGGCGCGGCCGGCGACTTCGAGGCCGCCCGGCCGATCTTCGAGGCGGTCGGCAAGACCGTCGTCCACGTCGGGCCGAGCGGCTCAGGCCAGACGGTCAAGGCCGCCAACCAGCTCATCGTGGCGGCCAACATCGAGGCGCTGGCCGAGGCCGTGGTGTTCCTGCGGGCGTACGGGGTGGACCTGGAGGCCGCGATGGACGTGCTCGGCGGCGGCCTGGCCGGCTCCGCCGTACTGACGCAGAAGCGCGGCAACATGACCGGGCACTCCTTCGAGCCAGGCTTCCGCATCGCGCTGCACCACAAGGACATGGGCATCGTCACCTCGGCGGCCCGCGAGGCCGGCGTCGTGCTGCCGCTCGGCGCGCTCGTGGCCCAGCTCGTGGCCTCCGCCAACGCGACCGGCGACGGCGGGCTCGACCACTCGGCGCTGCTGCGCGGCGTGGAGCGCCTCTCCGGCACCGCGTAGGGGAAGCGCCCGGTATGGGTAGCTCTATGGACGTCACCGTAAGTGACAAGGAGGCGCGCCTTCTGACCACTTAGGGGGATTGTGCCCGTAGTCGTGGGCCATGTTCTCTTTGCGATCATGGCCCGCGTACGCGGCTGCCGTCACCTTCCTCACCCTGCTCCCTGCGGCCGGCGCGAACGCCGCAGGACCGGCCGAGCTGCCACCGCCCCTGTCCGCCGAGGCCGCGTACGCGCAGCTCGCCCGGCTCGACGTCGCGGAACCTGGCTCGATGTCCGGCTACAGCCGCGCCCGCTTCCCGCACTGGATTCAGCAGGGCAACTCCTGCGACACCCGCGAGGTCGTGCTCGCCCGCGACGGCGCCGACGTCAAGCAGGACGAGAACTGCCGCGCCATCTCGGGCACCTGGCACAGCGAGTACGACAGCAGGGACTTCACCGACGCCTCCGACCTCGACATCGACCACATGGTCCCGCTCGCCCAGGCGTGGCGCTCCGGGGCGAACACCTGGACCGACGCCCGGCGCAGGGAGTTCGCCAACGACCTCGAAGGGCCGCAGCTCATCGCGGTCTCGGCGTCCTCGAACCGGTCGAAAGGCGACCAGTCACCCGACCAGTGGCGGCCGCCGCAGCAGTCGTACTGGTGCGTCTACAGCCGGGCCTGGATCGACGTGAAGTCCCGCTACGACCTCACGATCACCGAGGCCGAGCGGGAGGCGCTGACCGAGATGGTGGGCACCTGCCGCATGGACGGTGAGGCCTGAATGGACGCCGTAGGGAGCTTCGAGAGCAACGTCGTCGCCGGCCCTGGTGGGGTGATGACCGACGAGGTGGGCGTCATCACCGGCGAGCTGACCGTGCGCACGGAGGTGTCCGGCGACCGGGTGACGGTACGCGTGCAGTACCTGGACGCCGACGAGTGGTACGAGATCGACGGCAGCCCCCTGAGCCCGGCTCCCGGCCTCGGGCAGGACCTGCACCAGGAGATCGTCCAGGCGGTCCGCCACGGCCTCCCGGACGGCCTCCCAGATGGCCTCTCGGCCCTCCGCCCGCTCACCTGAGCCCCGGCCCCGACGACGGCCCGCCACCGCTCCGCCCCGGTGACAGTCCGTTACCGGAGCCCGGTCACGCGGCGGATCCGTGCGGCGGGTGGGCTGCGTGTCGGTCCGGCGTGTCGTCGGGGTCAGGAGAGGCGCTGGAGCAGTTCGTCGCCGCTCATGGGCCGGCCGGGTGGGGCGGGGGCGGGGTGGTTGCGCATGCCGGCCAGCGCGAGCCGGACCGCGCGGTCCCGAAGGTCCTCGCCCAGCTCGGCCGGCAGGGTCGGCACCCCTCGCATGAGCAGCCCCACCACGCCGATCACGTCACCTGGGCCCACGTCGAGCCGCAGCGCACCCTCGGCGTGGGCGGCGCCGACGATCCCGCCGAGCTCCTCCAGCAGCCGGGCGCGGCCTGAGACGATCTCGGGCGTCACGGTCGTGTCGGGCGTCACAATCACCTCGCGGGTCTCGCTCACCTCGTGTGTCACGATCGCCTCGTGGGCCACGGTCGCCTCGTGGGTCGCGCCCGACTCGGGCGTCGGCGTTCCCACCATCGGTAGCAGCGGGTCGAGTCCCAGCTCGACGCAGCCCTCGACGAAGCGGCTGAGCGCGTCCCACGCCCAGGTCTCCTCGTGGCCCGCCTGCTCGGCCAGCGCGATCATGCGGTCGAGGCCGTCGGCGATGAGGTCCCGGTTCCCGGCGTCCGCTCTCGGTTGGCCCGGCGCGCCCATGCGGTCAGCCGCCTCTCGTCAGGTGTCGCTTCCCCAGCAGCCTAACCTCACGAACCGGAGGATTCCTCTCCCGTACGCGCTGCTCAGCCCTTCGCTGCGAGGGTCGTCCTGAACATGATCCTCCGAGCCGGCGGAACCCGGCCCGGAGGAGACACGCACCACCAGCAGCGGCGGCTAAACGCTCTGGCCGTTCTGGGCGCTGCGGCCGTTGTGGCCGCCGGGTTGCCGGTCGAGGCGGAACATCGGCTGACCCGGCATACCCGGGTCCGCGTCCAGCGACTTGTCGTCGAGGATGGGCGCCGCGTCCTGCGCGACGAACACCCGCACGTCCTCCTTCTCCACCACCTGGTCCCCGGCCTGCGGCGTGGTCGCCAGGGCCACCTCCAGCGTCCCGGCCTCGTCGGCCTTGGCGGAGATGCGCAGCCCGGCGTCGGCGGGCACGTCCTCCCCATCCATGAGATCCCGGATGGCGACGACGGCGTTGTCAGTCAGTACCAGCACGACCTGCTCCTTTGTCCTCGTGAACCCTCCGCCTAACCCACGGGTCCCACCCCAAACTCCGAGGCTCCTGCACACGCTTCATGCGGCGTGAGCGATGAGTTCGGGCGGCGGATCGGGTCTGCCCTGGCATGACTCGAATCACGCTGTCATCCTCGGCCGTCACCTCTCCCGGTGATCCGATGACCACTGTCAACGCCAAGGAGATCGCCTTGGGCATCGAGTCGTTCGGTGCCGACGACGCGCCACTCGTCCTGCTCGCGGGCGGGACGACGATGCTCTCCTGGCCCGACGCGCTCTGCCGGCGCCTCGCCGCCGGCGGGCGCCGTGTGGTGCGCTACGACCTGCGCGACAGCGGGGAATCGACGACGACGGATCCGGAGGCGCCCGCCTACACCCTGCGCGACCTCGCCGCCGACGCGGCGGCCCTCGCTGACGCGCTCGGCGGGGGGCCCGCGCACCTCGCGGGGATCGGCGTCGGCGGGATGGTCGCCCAGGTGGCCGTGCTCGACCATCCGGGCGCGTTCTCGGCGCTCACCCTGGTCGGCACCCGCGCGGTCGCCCCTGGCCCGCCCGACGACGATCTCCCCGACCATGACCAGGCGACGATGAGCCGGTTGTTCGCGCGTCCGATGCCCGATTGGGCCGACCACGAGGCGGTCGCGGAGTTCGCCGCAGCCGGCGCGGAGATCCTCGGCGACGACCCCGTCGCCGCGCGCGCGATAGCCGCGCGCGTCTGGGACCGCACGCCCGGCACCGCGCCCCCGGTCCAGCTGGCCAATCAGCTGGGCATGGTGTTCTCCAGGCTCGACTGCGCGCCCCGCTGGCGCGAGCGCCTGCCCGAGATCGAGGTTCCCACGCTCGTCGTCCACGGCCGCCGCGACCGGTTCTTCCCCGTCGGCAACGGCGAGGCGATCGCGCGCGAGATCCCGCGGGCACGGCTGCTCGTCCTCAAGGAGGCCGCCTCCGCGATCCCCCCTGCGGCGATCGGCGAGGTCACCGAGGCGATGCTCACGCTCGGATAGAGGACCTGACTCCGGGCCGACATGCCCGGACGGACGCGGCTCACCGGCCCGTGCGGGAGTGCGGCTGTTAGGTTCTGGCTCATGGGTGAGTTTGTGAGCGTCGAGGTGGCCGACCAGATCGCCACGATCCGTCTTGACCGTCCGAAGATGAACGCCCTCAGCGGCCAGGCCCAGAGGGAGATCGAGGAGGCGGCCGGCATCGTCGACGCCGACCCGCTGGTGCAGGCCGTGATCCTGTACGGCGGGGAGCGGGTGTTCGCCGCCGGCGTGGACATCAAGGAGATGGCCGGCATGTCCTACGCCGACATGTCCGCCCACTCCACCGGCCTCCAGGGCTGCTTCACCGCGGTCGCCCGCATCGGCAAGCCGGTCATCGCCGCCGTCACCGGCTACGCCCTGGGCGGCGGCTGCGAGCTGGCCCTGTGCGCCGACTTCCGGGTCGCGGGCGAGTCGGCCAAGCTGGGGCAGCCGGAGATCCTGCTCGGCCTCATCCCCGGCGCGGGCGGCTCCCAGCGCCTGCCGCGCCTGATCGGGCCGGCCAAGGCCAAGGACCTGATCTTCACCGGCCGGCACGTCCCCGCCGCCGAGGCGCTGGCGATGGGCCTGGTCGACCGGGTGGTGCCGGACGAGCAGGTCTACACGGCGGCCCTGGAGTGGGCCGCGACCTTCGTGGGCGGCCCGTCGGTCGCCCTGCGCGCCGCCAAGCAGGCCGTGGACCAGGGGCTGGAGACCGACCTCGACACGGGTCTCGAGATCGAGCGGCTGCAGTTCTCCGGGCTGTTCGCCACCGAGGACGCCAAGCTCGGCATGAAGGCATTCATGGAGAAGTCCAAGGCCAAGTTCACCGGTCGCTAGAGGCGGCTCCAAGGCCGGGTTCACCGCTCGGCGGAGGTCGGCCCCAGAGCCGATTCACCGGTCGGCGGAAATCCCGTCCAGGGCCGGGTTCAAGGGTCTGCGGAGGTCACGGAGCCGGGCCGGGCAGGTCGGTGCGACGCGAAGTCAACACATTCGGTAAGGGTCGTCCTTTCCGATGTTGGTTTGCCACTATGGTGGCGTTTCATGATGCGCGTCCTCGTCCCTGCCCGGCTCAGAAAGGCCGTGCGCACGTGGTTCGATTCCCGCTACATCTCGATCTCTGATCATCGCCAGGACATCAGGGACGCGCTCTGGGAGGTCCAGACCCTGAGGCGGGAGATGGTCACCCTCCAGGGCGAGGTGGAGCGGCTGCGCCAGACCCGCCCGGCATCGCCGCCACCGCCGCCGCGGCAGTCGCCCGCCGACAAGGCGAAGATCGACGACACCCGCAGGCTCGCCCAGGAGACGGCGAAGGCCCTGGACGGCGTGCTGCAGAACGAGATCCTGGTCTGGCAGGCCATCGACGAGCTGCGCGCCGCCGCGGCCGAGGCCCAGGCGAAGCAGACCGCGGCGGTGCAGGCCGCCGTGGACCAGAGCACCGTGGTCCAGACCCCCATGGATCCGGGAGAGCAGGGTCGCGCCGAGGAGCAGTCGTGCGCGTGACGTGGAGCGGCGGGGGCGCGCTGAGCTTCCGCCTCGATCCTGACGACGAGATCACCGGCACCGCCTCCGACGACTACCCGATCAAGCTGGCCATCAACGCGTGCTCCCTCGGCGGGGTGCCCGACGACGCCCATCCCGACCTGTTCGCCGTGGCCGCCTGGACGATCGTGGCCCCGTGGACGCGCCATCGGATCACGTTCGACCGCGCCGTCTCCGCGGAGCTGGCCCAGGCCCTGCACGAGGGCTGGGGCATCGAGGCGGGCCCGATAGGGGCCGAGGCGCGTCGCCCGGGGGCCCGGCTGGCGATCTCGTACAGCGGCGGCGCCGACTCCGTGGCGGCGGCCACGATGTACCCGGACGCGCCGTTCATCCACTTCCGCCGGGTCGACCACCCCCGCGTGCCGAACCGCTGGCCCCACTACCGCTCCGACGTGCTGGCCGAGCTGGCCGCCGGGACCGGCAGAGAGCTCAGCACGGTCACCTCTGACCTGGAGTACACGCTGGCCGAGCCCCGCCCCGGCTACCCCGAGCACCACGCC
The DNA here is from genome assembly GCF_040649735.1 of Nonomuraea sp. NPDC048892. Lineage (NCBI taxonomy): Bacteria > Bacillati > Actinomycetota > Actinomycetes > Streptosporangiales > Streptosporangiaceae > Nonomuraea > Nonomuraea sp. NPDC048892. The sequence continues at coordinate 133,649 of NZ_JBEZFZ010000022.1, forward strand.
GTGGCCGCCGGCGCCCTGCTGCTGGCCGACCGGCTCGACCTCGGCGGCCTGGGCTTCGGCTACGAGATGGGCTCGCGCTGGCTGGGCGGCGGACGCTACCTGTGGCGCTACACCCCCGACAATCCCATGTGGTCGCCCCACGGCAGGTGGGGCCGCCTGTTCGCGGCCGCGGGCGTGCACATCGTGCTGCCCGTCGGCGGCGTGAGCGAGGCGGTCACCATGCGCCTGGCGCTCGGCTCCGGGCTGCGGCCCCAGGTCCGCTGGTGCCTGCGCGGCACCGACGGCCCGTGCCGCGTCTGCGGCAAGTGCCTGTACAAGGAGCTCATCCAGGCCGCCGTCGAGCGCCGTCCGCTGGACACGCCGATCAAGGCCGATCACCCCGCCGCCCGGAAGTATCTCAAGAAGCCGCCCTACGGCGGCCAGGAGATGATCCAGTACGGGCTCTCCCGCGTCCCCGGCATCGAGAACACCCTGTTCGCCCCCGCCCTCGACTACTTCGACGTCTCGGAGGAGGCGACGAGCTGGCTGGAGCACTGCTACCCGCCCGCGCTCGCCGAGATCCCCGAGCCGTGGCGGGCGCAGGCGGAGGCGTTCGTCGAGGCGAACGTCGGGCTGATGACCGAGCCCGAGGTGCGCAGGGTGGAGTCGTGGGGCGCGTGATCAGCGGCTGGACGAGGAGTGGAACGGCGTCGTGAAGGTTTATCTGTCGGTGGACATGGAGGGCGTGACGGGTCTGACCGACCCGGAGGAGATGCACGCCGGCAAGCGCGGGTACGAGCGCGGCTGCGAGCTGATGACCGCCGACGCCAACGCGGCGATCGAGGGCGCGTTCGCGGCGGGAGCCGGCGAGGTGCTGGTCAACGACGCCCACGGCTCCACCAAGAACCTCAGGATCGACCTCCTCGACCCCCGGGCGACCCTGATCAGGGGGCCGGGCAAGGCGCAGCGGATGGCCCAGGGGCTCGACGGGACGTTCGGGGCGGCCTGCTTCGTGGGCTACCACGCCCGCGCGGGCGTGCCCGACGGCGTGCTCAACCACACCTGGATGGGCAAGGAGATCCAGAACGTCTACCTCAACGGCGAGCTGTGCGGCGAGACCCGGCTGGTCGCGGCCTGCGCCGGGTTCCACGGGGTTCCGGTGGCGCTGGTGACCGGGGACGAGGCGGTGGGAGAGGAGGCCCGCGAGCTGCTCGGCGACGTCGAGACGGTGGCGGTCAAGCGGGGCATCGACAAGTTCTCGGCCGAGCTGCTGCCGCCGGTCGTGGCCCAGGCGCGCATTCGTGAGGCGGCCTCGCGTGCGCTCGGTCGGTTGAGCGACTTCACGCCGTACCAGCCGGCGGCGCCGTACACGCTGGGGGTGGAGTGGAACTCCACCGCCATCGCCGCCGCGGTGGCGCTGATCCCTGGCGTGAAGACGGCCGGTTCGCGGCACACCGAGTTCACCACCGACGACTTCACCCAGATCATGGCCCTGTTCGGGATCTTCGCCACGATCGGTGGTCAGATCGCCTGCGGCAGCGGCCCCTATGGCTGAGAGCGGCGGCGGCGGGGCGCTGACCAGGCGCGGGCTGCTGGTCGGCATCGGGGCGGTAGGTGGCGCCGGGGCCATGTACGCGGCCATGGGCGCGCTCGGGCTGGCCCCCGCCGAGCAGGACAAGGACTTCACCGCCCCGAGGACGGGCGACTTCACCCTGCGCGGCAAGGGCTCGGCCAAGGTGGTGATCCTCGGCGCGGGGGTGGCGGGGCTGACGGCCGCGTACGAGCTGGGCAAGGCCGGCTACGACTGCACGCTGCTCGAGGCCAGGCCGAAGGCGGGCGGCAGGAACCTGACACTGCGCGGCGGCGACCGCCTGACCGAGCTGAACGGCCCCGCCCAGGACGTGACGTTCGGCGAGGGCGTCTACTTCAACGCCGGCCCTGGCCGCATCGCCCCCTGGATGGTCACCCTCGACTACTGCCGCGAGCTGGGCATCCCCATCGAGACCTTCATCAACAACAACGCCGCCGCGTACGTGCACACCAACGGCAGGACCGTGCGGGCCCGCGAGGCACGCGCTGACATGTACGGATATGTCGCCGAACTCCTCGCCAAGGCCACCGATCTCGGCGCCCTCGACCGGGTCGTCTCCAAGAACGACCAGGAGACCCTGCTGGACTTCCTGCGGCGCTTCGGCGACCTCGGCCCGAAGCTGGAGTACGAGGGCTCCGACCGCCGCGGCTTCACGAAGTTCCCCGCGCTGGACGCCGGCACACCCGTCCCCGCTCCCGGCAGCCTGCACCAGATCCTCGCCGCCGGCACCGGCCGCGCCATCACCGGCGACTTCGGCTTCGAGCAGGCCACCCCCATGTTCCAGCCCGTCGGCGGCATGGACGCGATCGTGACCAGGCTCGTCGAGGCCGTCGGCCAGGACCGGATCAAGACCGGCGCCAAGGTCACCAAGATCACCACCCTGGCGGACGGCGTGGAGGTCGTGCACACCGGCGGCTCGATCAAGGCCGACTACTGCATCGCCACCCTCCCGCCCCACCTCCTCGCCAAGATCCCGCACAACCTGGGGGCCCAGGTCACCGCCGCGCTGGCCACCCCGGTCCCTGCTGCGGCGGGCAAGATCGGCCTGGAGTACGGCCGGCGCTGGTGGGAGCGGGAGGACCGCATCTACGGCGGCGTCACCGAGACCGACCTCGACGTCACCCACATCTGGTACCCCTCACACGGCTACCACTCCGAGCGCGGCCTGCTCGTCGGCTACTACAACACCGACAAGAACGCCGAACTGTACGCGGCGCTCACCCCCGAGGACCGCAGGCGCAGGGCGCTCACCCAGGGCAAGAAGATCCACGGTGAGAAGTACCGCCAGGACGTCCTGTCCAGCGCCTCCATCGCCTGGGAGCGCCAGGAGCACATCCAGGGAGCCTGGGTGCGCTGGCCGTCCTTTGATTCGTCGTTCACTCTTCTGCAACGCCCCGCCGGAAGGGTCTACTTCGCGGGCGACTGGCTCACCCATCTGATCGCTTGGCAGGCGGGGGCCATGGAATCCGCCCGTGGCGCCGTCACTCAACTGCACCAGCGAGTGCTGCAGTCTCCGTGACGTCGCCCGCTGATCCCCAGGGCCACAATAGGCTCGTGGGAGAAGCGATCGAGGAGCTGGGATGACGTTGCACTGGGTGCCCGCGACCGAACGGATCGACCTGCTGGCCGATCCGGTGGCCGCGGCCCTGTCTGACATCGAGGAGGGGATCGAGGTCGCCGAGATCGATCCCGGCCTGGCCGACACGGCGGCGTTCTGCGAGCGCTACGGCGTGACTCTCGACGAGTCCGCCAACTGCGTCGTGGTGGCGGCCAAACGCGGCGGCGAGACCCGTTACGCCGCCTGCATGGTGCTCGCCACCATGCGGGTGGACGTCAACGGCGTCGTGCGCAAACACCTCGACGCCCGCAAGGCGAGCTTCGCGCCGATGGACGACGCCGTCCGGCTCACCGGCATGGAATACGGCGGCATCACGCCCCTCGGCCTGCCCGAGGAGTGGCCGATCCTGGTCGACGCGCACGTCGCGCGGTACCCCAGGGTGGTCATCGGCAGCGGCGTGCGCAGGTCGAAACTCGCTGTATCAGGTGCCGCGCTGGCCGCTCTCAAGGGAGCAGAGGTGCTCTCCTTGGCCGGCTGAGGGAAAACTGAAGCCGATTCGAGACCGTTGGATGGGAAACCGAAGGGCCCGCTCTGGACGTTGTACGAGTGGGAATGTGGCCTCATGGTTCATCTCGTGGGCGGGGATTAAGCCGGTATGGTGCTTCATGCCATGAACGATGACCGACTAGGCCCTTACCGGCTGCTCAGGCGGCTCGGTGAAGGCGGAATGGGTGTTGTCCACCTCGCTGTCGACCCCCAGGGGCGGCAGGTGGCGGTCAAGGTCCTGCGCGGAGAGGTCGCGGGCGACGAGGTCGCCAGGCGGCGGCTTTCGCGTGAGGTCGAGACCATGCGCAGGGTGCGCAGCAAGTTCATCGCCGAGGTGCTCGACGCCGATGTGACCGGTCATCGTCCTTACATCGTCACGCGTTACGTGCCGGGCCGTCCGCTCGACGAGATCGTCAAGGACGACGGCCCGCTCGACCTGCCCGCGCTGGTCCGGGTCGCGCACGGGGTGGCCGCCGCGCTGTCCGCCGTGCACTCGGTGGGCGTGATCCACCGCGACCTCAAGCCGGGCAACGTGCTCATCCTCGACGGCGAGCCCGTCCTCATCGACTTCGGCATCGCGCAGGCGGTCGACGCGACCCGGCTGACGCAGACCGGCATGTTCATCGGCACGCCCGGCTACCTCGCCCCCGAGATCATCGAGGGCCAGGAGGCGGGTCCCGAGGTCGACGTGCACGCCTGGGCGGGCACCCTGCTGTACGCCGGCACCGGGCAGCCACCGTTCGGCAAGGGCACGCTGGAGATGATCTTCTACAACATCACCGCGGGCAAGGCCGACATCAGCGGCGCCCCGGCGGAGCTGCGGCCGCTGCTGAAGGCCGCCTTCCAGCGCAACCCGAGCAAGCGGCCCAAGGCGGCCGAGCTGGCCGAGCAGACCGCCCGGATGTTGCCGAAGTCACCGCAGGGCTCCTCGCCCGACGAGATCTCGACCGTGCCGCGCCCCGACGCGGCGCCGTCGGTCCCGCTGACGCCGCCCCCGCTGGTCACGGACAAGCCGTCCTACGACATCTCCACGCCGCCGGTGACGCCCAGGCGGCTGATCGAGAGCCAGGAGCAGCCCGCGCTGCCGCCGCAGGAGCAGCAGTACGTGTCGCTGCTGCCCGACCAGCCCGACCCCTACCCGACGCGCCGGGTGTCGCCGGAGGAGCTGCGGCAGATCCAGCGCGAGGCCGGCCTGCACGGGTCGCCGTCGTCGGCCCCATCACCTGCGCAGTCGGCCGCGCAGCCGGCGGGCGGCAACGGTCCCGTGGCGCCGCCGCAGGGCGAGACCGACGTGCCCACCACGCGGGTGCGCCCCGACTCGGCCGACTACCGCAGGCTCACCCAGCCTCCGCAGCAGGGTCAGCAAGCTCAGCACCAGGCTCCGGCCGTCGGCCGTCCCGAGGCGCCGGGTTCCGGTCCGCAGCACGGCCCGCACCAGGGCTCGCCCTCCGGATACCGGCACGGCCCCGGCTCCGGCCCGCAGCACGGTCCCGGCTCGGGGCCCCAGCACGGCCGGGGTTCCGGCCCCCAGCAGCACGGCCCGGGCTCGGGGCCGCAGCAGCACCAGCAGCACGGCCCGGGTTCCGGTCCGCAGCGCGGCGCAGGTCAGGGCCGGGGCGACCTCAACGACTACGGTCGGCCCAACCCGATCCCGGTGCAGCCGCCGCCCTACATCCCGGCCCAGCCGCAATATCCGCACCTCGACCCGACCAAGCGGGAGCCTTTCCTCCCGAGCGTCGCGCCGGGCAAGGTGCTGCAGCGTTCCAGGGCCTACGGTCTGGCCGGTTCGATGCTGCTGATCCTGATGATCGTGGCGGCGGTGCGCGCGCCCGTGCTCGTGTCCGTCGTGGCGATCCCGATCGCGGTCCTGCTGCGCGCGGCCGACCTGGCCCAGCCGCAGCTCACGGCCCGCAGGGCGGCGGGCGCGGCGGCGCTCGACGTGATCAGGGTGCTCGCCTATCCTGCCGCGCTGGCCAAGTCGGCCGGCATCACGCTGGCCCTGGGCCTCTACGCGCTCATACTCGGACTGCCGGTCACGCTGCTACTCACGGTCGTGGCGGGTATGAATCCCGACAACGCCCTCGCGTGGGGCGCCGCCATAGCGCTGTGGACGGTCTGCGCGGGCCCCGGAGTCGAGGGGCCGGGCAAACAGATGCGCAGAACGCTCGCGTCGCTCGTACCCTCGAGAACAGCGGCGATGGTGATGGCGGGAGTGCTGGCCGCGGTGGCCGCGCTCTCGCTGACCCTCGCCATCGGAACGTTCGGGGACAAGAGGGAGGCCGTATGGACTCCGCTGAACGTCGATCCAGTGAGCAGACAGCTGGATCAGCTAGGGGGGGAATCCGGAGGATGACGGGGGGAAGGTGGCGATGAGCACCCAAGCACCAGAACGCCTCGGCCCGTACCGACTGGTCAGGAAGATCGGCGAAGGTGGCATGGGGGTCGTCCACCTGGGTCTCGACGGCGAGGGCCGCGAGGTCGCCATCAAGGTCCTGCATCCCCACGTGGCCGCCGACCTCAAGGCGCGCGACCGGCTCACCCGCGAGGTCGAGACCATGCGCAGGGTACGCAGCCCGTACGTCGCGGAGGTGATCGACGCCGAGCTCGTCGGCGGGCAGCCGTACGTGGTGACCCGGTTCGCGCCGGGACGCACGCTGGAGGACACCGTCCTGAGCGAGGGCGCCCTGGAGGCGCGCGACGTGATCAGGCTCGCCCAGGGGCTCTGCCAGGCGCTGGTGGCCATCCACGCGGCCGACGTGATCCACCGCGACTTCAAGCCGTCCAACGTCATGCTGGTCGACGGCGAGCCGCTGGTCATCGACTTCGGCATCGCCCACCTGGTCAACGCGACCCGGCTGACGCAGACGGGCATGTTCGTCGGCACGCCGGGCTATCTCGCGCCCGAGATCATCCGTGACTCCGAGATCACCCAGGCCGCCGACGTGCACGCGCTGGCCTCGACGGTGTTCTTCGCCGCGACCGGGGCGCCGCCGTTCGGCACGGGCACGTTCGAGGCGGTCTGCTTCAACATCATGGAAGGCCGGGCGCAGGTCGACAAGGCGCCCGTGTGGCTGCGCGGCTGGCTCAGCCGGGCACTCCAGGTCGATCCGGCGGCCCGGCCGGGCGCCCAGGAGCTGCTGCGCATGGCCAAGGCGCTCGATCCGTCGGTGACCACGTTCAACGAGGCGTCCTTCGACGGGCCGACGGGGACCAAGCGCCTGGGCGACCGCACGCGCACCATGGACAACTTCTCCGACCTGCTCCCGCCGGTCGAGTACACCAAGCCCGCCCCGCCGCCGACGCCAACCCGCCAGGAGCAGCGGCCGGCGCGCCGCGAGCAGCCGCGCCGCGACGAGCGGCCGCCGCCCTACGTGCCCGCGCCGATGCCGGCCAGGCCGTCCGCCCAGTACGGCGACCAGCGGGTGGCCGGCTATCCTGGCGCGCCGGCGCCCGCGCAGGCGCGGCCCTACGCCCCGCCGCCGCAATACGCCCCGCCGCCCCAGTACACTCCGCCGGCCGAGCGCAGGAGATACCTGTTCGGCAGCCAGGTCGTCGGGCTGCTCCTGCTGGTCACGCTCGTGGCGCTGACCGTGCTGATGCCGGTCACGGTCGGCGCGGTGGCCCTCGCGCTCGCGGTCGTGCTGCGCATCGGCGAATACCTGTTCGGCGACATGGTCAAGCGGCGCCAGGTGCGCGGCAGCAGCGCGGCCGATCCGCTGCTCGTCCTGGTCGGCACCCCGTGGGCGCTGATCAAGTCCGCGCTCGTGACGCTGGTGCACGCGCCGCTGGCGCTGCTGTTCGGCGTGTGCGTGTGGGGGGTGCTCCACTGGGGCGCCCGGCTCGACGTCAACGAGGCCGCCGCGTACGCCGCGGGCGCCTTCGCCGCCGGGCTGTTCGTGCTGCCGGGCGGTGGCGCGCCGCGCAAGGCGGTCACCCGCACGCTCACCGGCGTGCTGCGCAGCCCGGGCGCGGCGCTGGTCGCGGTCGTGCTGGTGGGCACCACGGCGCTGTTCGCGGTCATGTTCGCGCTGGGGCAGCCGACGGACTGGTACCCGTGGCAGGAGCCCGAGAAGGTGATCGACCAACTGGCGAGTGAGGCCAGGCAGAGCACGATCGGCCTGATCACGGGGCTGATCGGCAGCCTGCTCGACGATCTCGGGCTGGGGTTCCTGAATCCCTGGTCCTGAGTGCCCGCGGTCCTGAGAGTCCGCGGTCCTGAGTGTCCGCGCCGTCTCCCTGGGGGAGAGATGAAGGTATGAGCGAGCGCCTGGGGCCGTACGAGCTTGCCTCCCGTCTCGGGGCCGGCGGGTTCGGCGCGGTGCACCTGGCGCTCGACCCCGAGGGACGCACGGTCGCGGTCAAGGTGCTGCACCCCCACGTGGCGGCCGACGGCGGCGCGCTGGCCCGGCTGGCGCGTGAGGTGGAGACCATGCGCATGGTCGGCGGGCCGCACGTCGCGGAGGTGCTCGACGCCTCGCTGACCGGCGAGCGGCCCTACCTCGTGACCCGCTACGTGCAGGGCCGGCCGCTCAGCGCCGTGCCCGTTCCCGTGCCCGATCTCAGGCGGCTGGCGGCCGGCCTGGCCGACGCGCTGCTCGCCATGCACGCGGCGGGCGTGGTCCATCGTGATCTCAAGCCGGCCAACGTGATGATGACCGAGGGCGAGCCGGTCGTGATCGACTTCGGCATCGCCAGCGCGCTCGACTCGCTGTCCGTCACGGCCTCGGGCGCCGTGGTGGGCACGCCCGGCTACCTCGCCCCTGAGGTGCTGGAGGGGCGGGCGGCCGGCATGGAGGCCGACGTGTTCTCGTTCGGGGCCACGCTGGCGTACGCGGCCACCGGGCGGCAGCCGTACGGGCAGGGTCCCGCCTCCGCGGTGGCCTACCGGGTGGTGCACCATCCGCCCGACCTCGACGACGCGCCGGAGTGGCTGGCGCCGCTGTTACGCGAGTGCCTGTCCACCGATCCGGCCGCGCGGCCGTCGGCCGCGCAGATCTGCGCCAGGCTCGGCGTCGAGCCCGTCGCCCACGTGCCGCTCGTCTCCCCCCAGGTGGCTCCACAGGTGGCTCCACAGGCGGCTCACGCAGTACGTTCCCGCTCCGCGAACGACGACCTGGGCACCAGGGAGTGGCGGCCGGGCAGGGAACGGCATCGCCGTTCGGTGGAGGAGTCCAGGGCCAGGCACCGGGAGAAGGTGCGCAGGCGCTGGCTGATCGGCTCGGGGCTGTTCGTGGCGCTGCTGGCGGCGGCCGCGCGTGAGCCGCTGCCGGAGGTGTCGCTGTTCCTGCTGGCGGCCTACGCGGTGGGCGTGGTGGCCGACGCCGGGGTGGCGCTGTTCTCCCGGGGCCTCTACCGGCGCAGCCGGCTGGTGGCCGACGCGCTCAGCGTGGCGGGGGTGGCCGGGATCTGCTTCGGGCTGGCGGCGATGTTCAGCCCGTTCACGCTGGCGCTGTTCGCGGGCACGGCCCTGGTGGTGGGGATCGTGTTCCTGGTGTCCGCCTGAGCAGCTACCGAATAAAGTTCGGTATGGTGGGGGAGGGCTTCGTGCTCGGTGCGCGTATGGCTGGTTTGCGCGTAAGCTACCCATGGGTAACATAACCGCGAAACACGGCAGACCCTCTGTCGGGAGCCCGCCGGGCACCTGGCAGTCTGGACAGATGCATTCGGCGCCACCGCAGCGAGGCGGGGGCGCACGCGAACTACGGGAGGTCGGCCACCGGCCATGAACATCGTCGTCTGCGTGAAGCAGGTCCCCGACACGGCGACCGAGCGCAAGCTGCGGTCCGAAGACAACACGCTCGACCGTGACGCCGCCGACGGCGTGGTCAACGAGCTTGACGAGTACGCGGTCGAGGAGGCACTGAAGCTCAAGGAGGCTCACGGCGGTGAGGTGACCGTCCTCACCATGGGGCCCGGCAAGGCCACCGAGACCATCCGCAAGGCGCTGGCCATGGGCGCCGACAAGGCCGTCCACCTCAGCGACGACGCTCTGCGCGGCTCCGACGCGCTGTCCACCTCCTACGCGATGGCCCAGGTGCTCAAGAAGATCGGGTTCGACCTGGTCGTCCTCGGCTCAGAGTCCACCGACGCGCGCACCGGGATGTTGCCCGCCATGCTGGCCGAGCGGCTCGGCACGCCGCAGCTCACGCTGGCCAACAAGGTCGAGGTCGAGGGCGACACGATCAGGGTCCAGCGCCTGGCCGACTACGGCTACGACCGGATCGAGGCCACGCTGCCCGCCGTCGTGTCGGTGGTCGAGAAGATCAACGAGCCGCGCTACCCCTCGTTCAAGGGCATCATGGCGGCCAAGAAGAAGCCGGTCGAGACGCTCGCCATCGGCGACGCCTCCATCGACGCCGCCCAGGTGGGCCTGGCCGCCGCCTGGTCCGAGGTCGTCGACTTCGCGCCCGCCCCGCCGCGGGCGGCCGGCACGATCGTCAAGGACGAGGGCGACGGTGGCGTGAACGCTGCCGAGTTCCTGGCGTCCAAGAAGTTCATCTGAGAACGGGGGTCTTACGGAAATGTCGGAAATTCTCGTTCTCGTCGAGCAGGTCGAAGGCGAGGTCAAGAAGGTCACGCTCGAACTGCTGACCCTGGCCCGCACCCTCGGCACGCCCGCCGCAGTTTGGGCCGGCCCCGGCATCACGGCGGAGGCCAAGGCCAGGCTCGCCGAGTACGGCGCTGACAAGATCTACGTCGCCGGCTCCAGCGACCTCGTGGACCACGTGGTGGCCCCGAAGGCCGAGCTGCTCGCCCAGCTCGTGACCTCGGCCTCGGCCGCCGCCGTGCTGGTGGCCGCCACGGCCGAGGGCAAGGAGATCGCCGGCCGGCTGGCCATCAAGACCGACTCCGGCGTCATCACCGACGCCGTGGGCCTCGCCGAGGGCTTCGTGGCCGACCAGTCGATCTTCGGCGGCGGCGTCAACGTGCACTCCAGGGTGCGCAAGGGCACGCCGATCGTGGCCGTCCGCCCCAACTCCACCGCCCCCGTGGCGGCCGCGGGCGCCGGCGTGGAGGAGGAGGTTTCGGTCACCCTGACCGACGCCGCCAAGGCCACCCGAGTCGTGGAGCGGGTCAAGCAGGAGAAGGGCGCCCGCCCCGAGCTGACCGAGGCCGCGATCGTGGTCTCCGGCGGGCGCGGCGTGGGCTCGGCGGAGAACTTCTCGGTCATCGAGGGCCTCGCCGACGCCCTGGGCGCGGCCGTGGGCGCCTCGCGCGCCGCCACGGACGCGGGCTGGTACCCGCACCAGTTCCAGGTGGGGCAGACGGGCAAGACCGTCTCGCCGCAGCTCTACATCGCGGCCGGCATCTCCGGCGCCATCCAGCACCGGGCCGGCATGCAGACCGCGAAGACGATCGTCGCCATCAACAAGGACCCCGAGGCGCCGATCTTCGAGCTGGCCGACTACGGCGTGGTGGGCGACCTGCACCAGGTCGTGCCCCAGCTCACCGAGGAAGTCAACAAGCGCAAGTAGCCGCCGCGCCGCCCCTCCGCCGGCCGGTCGTGCCGGGGGAGGGGCGGCGCCGGGTTCTTCGGGGCCTACCGACGACGCCGCTCATCGGGTTCCGGGCCGCGAGGTCGTTCTTGGCCGCGAGGTCAGCGGGCGGGGCGGAACAGGGCGATGGTCCTGGTGCCGATCTTGTAGGTGGCGTGCGGACGCGGGCCGCCGTCCGTGGGCACCTTCCGGCCGCGTACCGCCACCGCGATCACCGCGTCGTCGTCGAGCACCCGCCCGAGGGCGCGCACCATGCTCCCGAGGCTCCCGAGCCCACCCTCCGCGCCGGGCCCCAGCCAGGAGGTCTGCTCGCCGTACGGGACGTCGGTGAGCACCACGCCAGGGCGCAGGCCGCCGAGCGCGTCGCGGAGCGCGTCCGGGTCGAACACGTCGGCCTGACGGGCGACCCCCCGCACGTCGCCGCCCTCGTTCGCCAGCCCGCGAGCCAGCCGCCCCGCCGCCAGTGCCGCCGCCGCGTAGGCCGGTTTGTCATAGCGCTCGGCGCGTTCGTCCAGCTCAACCGCCCTGGCGGCCAGCCCGGTCGCGGTCAGCAGACCCAGGTTCCGCTCGGCCAGGCGCACCGCCTCGGCGTCGAAGTCGGAGGCCACCACCCCGGTCACCAGCCGGCGGTGCAGCAGTGCGACCACGGTCAGCAGGTAGCCGCCCCCGCAGCACGGATCCCACACCAGCGCCGGCCCGCCGCCGCGCAGGGCCAGGGCGCTCTGGAACATCTCGCTGGCCAGCCGGACGGGGAAGGCGGGAAAACCGGGGGCCGAGTGGAGCACCCCGCCGCTGGCCAGGTCCTCGTAGTTCGCGCGTACGACGGCGTGACGGTAAGGCATGGGTCTACTTCGCGGCGGCGGCAGCGGCGGCGCGCTGGCGGGCGGCCTCGTACAGGACGACGGTGGCGGCGTTGGCCGCGTTGAGCGAGCTGGCCGCGCCCGTGATCGGGATGCGCGCCATCACGTCGCAGCCCTGCCGCCAGCCCGCGCTCAGCCCGGTGGTCTCGTTGCCGATCACCAGCAGCGTCGGGCCGGTCAGGTCGAGACCGGAGATGTCGTCGGTGCCGTGCTCGTCCGTGCCCACCACGGTCAGCGGCAGCCCTTCGGCGCGTACGTCATCCGCCCAGGCCAGCACCTCCTGATGGGAGCGTGTACGCACCACCGGCAGCGCCAGGAGGGAGCCGGTCGAGGCGCGGACCGACTTGGGGTCGTAGGGGTCGGCGGCGTGCCCGCTGACGATCAGCCCGGCCCCGCCGAAGGCGTCGAGCGAGCGCACCATCGAGCCGATGTTGCCCGGCCCCGACGGCCGGTCGAACACCATGCCCAGGAACGAGGGCCCCACCGGGATCCGCGCCAGGTCGTCGCCGGGCAGGGCGACCACCGCCACCAGTTCCGGCACCTCTTCGTCCTTGCCGCTCAACTCCCGCAGCAGCTCGGGCGCCATGGCCACCTGCTCGCCGCCGGCTTGCTCCAGCACCCCCGCAGCCCAGCGCGACAGCGACCGCTCGGCGTCGTAGATCAGCGCGCGCACCGGCCAGCCGTACTCCAGCGCCAGCGTGATCGGCCGCACCCCCTGAACCAGGAACTCGCCCGCCCGCTGCCGCTTGTTCTGGTTCCGCAGCAGCGCCTGCCACTGCTGGAACCGCGCGTTGGGCCGCGAGATCCGCAGCACGCCCCCCACGACGACCTCTCCGTTCTCCACCTCGGCCAGTCCAGCCCCAAGCCTCCCACACCCCGGCACCGCCACTCCCCGCCGGTTGCACATGAGAGCCATGGTTGCTACGCCGCGTAGCGCTACGATCGCCCTATGTCCGCCCCCGACCGTGAAGCTCACTCGCCGCCCTCGGTGGATCTCCGCGGTGGAGATCGGCGCCGGACTGATCCGGCCGGGCGCGGATGACACGGATCTCGCGGGCGAACCGCGGGAGATCCTCACCGAGACGACGGACGATCTGCCGCTATAGGGGCAGGCGTGATCAAGCTTCGAGGCCGGTGTCACGGGGGTGCGGCCGGGAGTCTGATCTGGAAGGACGCGCCCTCGCCCGGTGCCGAGCGTAGGTCCACGCGGCCGCCGTGGGCGGCGACGATGGAGCGGACGATGGCCAGGCCCAGGCCGGCGCCGCCCGTCGCGCGGGCGCGGGACCCGTCGGCGCGGTAGAAGCGGTCGAAGACCCGCTCCGCCTCCTCCGCCGTCAGCCCAGGACCCTCGTCCTCGATCACCAGCACCGCCTCCGCGCCGTCCGTGCCGACGCCGATCCTGACCGGGGTGCCGGCCGGGGTGTGCGTGATCGCGTTCCCGACCAGGTTGCTGACCACCTGCCGCAGCCGGGCCTCGTCGCCCAGGACGGGGGCGCTGGCCGCGGGGCCGCCGGAAGGGCCGGTGAAGGCGATCGGGCGGGACGGGTCGAGCGCGGTGAAGTCGTGGCGGGCGTCGGCGGCGAGCGTACGCAGGTCCATAGGCGTCAGCTCCAGCCCCGGCCCATCGCTCTCGTCGAGACCGGCGAGCAGCAGCAGGTCGTCCACCAGCGCGGCCAGCCGCCCCGACTCGCTCTCGATGCGGGCCAGCGCGGGCGCCGCCTCGGTGCCGCCCATGCGGTACAGCTCGGAGAAGCCCTTGATCCCGAACAGCGGCGTACGCAGCTCATGGCTCACGTCGGCGACGAACCTGCGCATGCGCGCCTCCGACGACACCCGCGCCGCGACCCCCTGCTCGATCTGGGCCAGCATCTTGTTGATCGACAGGGCCAGCCGCCCGACCTCCGTGCCGGGCCCGGCGGGTGAGGGGACGCGCCGGGTGAGGTCGCCGTCCGCGATGGCCGCCGCCGTCTCCTCCACGCGGCGCAGCGGCGCCAGCCCGGCCCTGATCGCCAGCCCGCCCACCAGCGCCAGCAACGCCAGCAGCAGCGATCCGGCCACGAGGCAGACCAGGCGCATCCGGTCGATCGTCGTGTACAGGCCCTTCAGCGACACCGCCGCGACGACCCCCGCGTGCCCGATCGTCGCGCTCCTGCTCCGCGCGGGCTGCACGACCACCCGCCACGCCTCCCCGCCGGTCCCTTCGACCGTGAACGGCCGCCCGGCGCGGGCCGTGACCTCGGCGAGGTAAAGGCGGGGCAGGGCGGGGCCCGGGCCGGCCAGCTCGCGCAGCACGGTGCCGTCGGCGGACAGGTAGGCCGCGTACGCCGTGCCGAACAGGTCGAGCTCGTCCGTGGACAGCCTCACTCCGGCCGGGGGCCTCAGCTTGCCGGTCAGGAGGTCGGGCGGCACCGCCGACAGGGCCGTGCCCATGGGGGTGAGCTGCTGGTCGACGCGGTTCATGAGCTGGGTTTCGAGCTGGCGTACGACGACCGAGCTGATCAGCACGAGACCGGCGACGAGCAGCGTGACCGTGATCGCCAGCAGCCGCGAACGCAGCGACAACCGGGAGCCCAGTCGGGGGCGCCACGACAGACGGGGGCGCGGCGACGGCCGGGTGATCATCCCTTGGGCCTGCGCAGCACGTAGCCGACGCCGTGGACCGTGTGGATCAGCCGCGGCCCGCCGACGTCGAGCTTGCGGCGCAGGTAGCTGACGTAGGTGTCCACGATGCTGGTGTCGCCGGCGAAGTCGTAACGCCACACGTGCTCCAGGATCTGCGACTTGGGCAGCACCCGGCCGGCGTTCAGCACCAGGTGGAGCAGGAGGCGGAACTCCGTGGGCGACAGCCGTACGGGACGGCCGGCCCGGCTCACCTGGTGGCCGTCGGGATCGACTTCGAGGTCGCCGACCACCAGCGTCTGATCGTCGGGGACCGCGCCGGTGCGGCGCAGGATCGCCCGGATCCTGGCCAGCAGCTCCTCCAGGTCGAACGGCTTGGTCACGTAGTCGTCGCCGCCCAGCCTGAGCCCGTTGATCTTGTCGGCCGTCGCGTCGCGGGCGGTCAGGAACAGCACAGGCACGGGCCCGGGCCGGCCGCCCGGCCTGGGCAGGGCACGCAGGCGGCGCAGCACCTCGAACCCATCCAGATCGGGCAGCATCACGTCGAGCAGCACCAGGTCGGGCGGCTCGCGCCCCGCCTCCTCCAGGGCCTGGGCGCCGTTGTCGGCCGAGCTCACG
The DNA here is from genome assembly GCF_040649735.1 of Nonomuraea sp. NPDC048892. Lineage (NCBI taxonomy): Bacteria > Bacillati > Actinomycetota > Actinomycetes > Streptosporangiales > Streptosporangiaceae > Nonomuraea > Nonomuraea sp. NPDC048892. The sequence goes on from NZ_JBEZFZ010000022.1 coordinate 148,916, forward strand.
GTGAAGCCCGCGAAGCGTAACGTCGCCGACAGCAGCTCCTTGACCGTGGGCTCGTCGTCCACCACCAGCAGCCGCTCGCCCATGTCAGGCACCTCCCGCCGTCCAGGGTAGTCAGGCGTCCCGCCGGGTGAAGCGGGTGAAGGCCGCGAGGTGCATGACGACGACGAACCCGACGAGCAGCCCGAAGGAAAGCGCGGGCGGCAGGTCGGACCTGCTGGTGACGGCCCTGAAGCCGGCGCCGTTCGGCCAGTAGGTGGTCAGGATCCTGCTCAGGAAGTCGGGAAAGATGGGAGCCAGGACGGGCAGCAGGAGGAACGTGGTGCTGACGTTCACGGCCGCCGCCGTGCCGCGCAGCAGCAGGCCCAGCGCCAGCCCGAACAGTGCCAGCAGGGTGAACACCACCGGCCCGAGCAGCAGTGCCGGCAGCGCGGCCGGGTCACCTGGCATCAGGTACGGTGCCCCCTGGGCGGCCAGCGTGACCTGGCTCGTCACGAACATCAGCCCGATCCCCGCCACGCTCACCGGCAGCGCGATCAGCGCCGTCATCCCCGCCTTGGCGATCACCAGCCGGCTCCGCCTGCCCACAGCGGCCAGGCTGGGTCCCAGCGTGCCGGAGCCGTACTCGGAGGTCGCCACCAGCACGCCCAGCGCCGAGATCAGCAGCTGGACGAGGAGCATCCCGCGCATCACCTGGTCAAGGGGCAGGAAGTCCAGCCGCTCTTGCGCCGAGGCCGTGGCGTACTCGTGGGCCGCCATGTTCGCGAACGTCCACCCGAAGAACCCCGAGGCCGCCACGACGGCCAGCGACAGCACCATGGTCGCCCTGATGCTGCTGAACTTGGTCCACTCCGCCTTGAGCACCCCCGTCGCGATCATCGGGCCGCTCCGTACTCGGCGGCGTCCTGGGTCAGCTCCATGAACGCCTCCTCCAGCGACGCGTGCCGCGGGGCCAGCTCGAACAGGGTCACACCCTCGGCCGCGGCCAGCCGCCCGACGTCGGCCGCCTCCATGCCGGTGACCAGCAGCTCGCCATCGGGACCCGGACGTACGTGGGCGCCCGCCCGCTCCAGCAGCAGGGCGAACGTTCCGGCCTCTGGCGTGCGGACGGCCACGGCCGACCCCCCGGCGGTGAAGTCGCCGATCTCGCCCTCGGCGATCAGCCGCCCCTTGCCGATGACCACCAGCCGGTCCGCGGTCATCGCCATCTCGCTCATCAGGTGGCTGGAGATCAGCACCGTACGCCCCTCGACGGCCAGGCCGCGCATGAGCGAGCGGATCCACCGGACGCCCTCGGGGTCCAGCCCGTTGACCGGCTCGTCCAGCACCAGCACTGGCGGATCACCCAGCAGGGCGGCCGCGATGCCGAGCCGCTGGGTCATCCCCATCGAGAACGAGCCCGCCTGCTTGCCCGCCACCTCCGTCAGCCCGACCAGGTCGAGCACCTCGTGCACGCGGGTGGCCGGGACGGCGTTCGTCTGGGCCAGGTAGAGCAGGTGCTTGTACGCGGTGCGCCTCGGGTGCACGGCGCGCGGGTCCAGCATCGAGCCGATCGTGCGCAACGGGTGCGGCAGCTCGTGGTGGGCGCGGCCGTTGATCGTGGCCGTGCCCGAGGTGGGCAGGTCGAGGCCGAGGATCATGCGCATCGTGGTGCTCTTGCCGGCGCCGTTCGGGCCCAGGAAGCCGGTGACGACGCCTGGGCGTACGACGAGGGTGAGATCGTCCACGGCGGTCTTGTCGCCGTAGCGTTTGGTCAGTGCTGTCAGCTGAATCATGAGATCCAGCCTGGGGCGGCCGGTTGGAGGCGTTCTGAGCGGTTCTGTGAGTTCTCTGTGAGCGCGGGCGTCGCCACGTGGGACGTACGACGCCGCCCGCGCCGGATCCACAGAGAACTCTCAGGCCGCCCCTCAGGCGGCGGCTCAGGCGGCGGCTTCGACCGGCTCCCTGACGACCGGGAGGGGGCTGACGGTGGCGGGCTCGTGGCGGGGGAGCAGGCGGGCGGACAGGGCGATGAGCACGCCGAGGACCACGCCGATGCCGAGCGCCGTACGCAGCGAGGTGGCGTCCGACAGGAAGCCGATCACCACGGGCCCGAGCAGCAGCCCCGCGTACCCCATGGCGCCGGCCTGCGCGATGGCCGGGCCGGGCGTGGCGGTCGCGGTGCCGGCCAGCGACAGCGTCAGCGGCGAGATCGTCGCCACGCCGAGCCCCACGAAGAACATCGCGGACACCGCCACCGTCGCCGCCGGCGCCAGCAGCACGACCGCGAAGAACCCGGCGGTCGCCACGCCGGACACGGTCAGCATCCCGCGCACCCCGAACCTGACCCGCAGCCGGTCACCCGTGAGCCGGGCGATCAGCATGCCCAGCTCGAACACCGGATAGCCGAGCGCCGCCAAGGCCTCGGGGGCGCCGAGCTCGTCGCGCATGTAGAGGCCGTTCCAGTCCGCGATCGTGCCCTCGACCATGAAGGCGAAGAACATGATCGCGCCGAGCAGATAGACGATCGCCGGCAGGCGCCGCCTCTCACCGGCCACCGTGCCGGCCGTGCCGGCCGCCGCCGGGGGCTCGGGCAGGTACGTACGGCCGAGCAGCACCAGCACAGGCAGCGAGACCAGCGCGATCAGCGTCACGTGCACGGTGAACGGAAGCCCGGCGGCGATGGCCAGACTGCCCAGCCCGCCGGCCCCGATGGCGCCGACACACCAGCCGGCGTGCATGCCGTTCATCAGCGGTCGCCCGTACGCCTGCTCGACCGCCGAGCCCTGGGCGTTCATGGCGACGTCCACGGTGCCGAAGGCCATGCCGAAGAGCGCCGCCGCGACCAGCAGCAGGGGCAGGTCGGGGGCGAGGGCCACGCCGAGCAGGCCGAGCGCCGTCAGTGGACCGCCTGCCCGCAGCACCGCCCGGCTGCCCACGCGCGCCATGACGCGGCGCATGGACTGCATCGTCACCAGAGCGCCCAGGCCCCATGCCAGCAGGATCGTTCCGACCGTGGCCTCGGACAGGCCGAGTTTGTCGGTCAGGGCCGGGATACGCACGGTCATCGTGCCCACCATCAGGCCGGCAAGGACAAAGGTGAGAACCGCCCCGTAACGGGCGCTCCTCAGCTCGCGGGTCATAAGGGCCACACCTCTTCTGTTCGTATGTGATCGGTGATGTTGTGCGGGTCACGGGCACGGGCGTGCCGCGTGGTGCTCAAGAGAGCCGGGACGCGCCGCAGAGGAGAGACGCCGGTGGGGCCGCTGCTGCTGGACCGGGGCGACCCGTTC
>NZ_JBEZFZ010000023.1:0-141507 GCF_040649735.1 Nonomuraea sp. NPDC048892
CCATCCGCCCCCACCACCGCCACCGCACCCGGCGACCGCACCACCTGCCCCTCAAACAACTCCACCAACGACCCCGCCGACACCCCCACACCCGTCTCATTCCACCCCTCCACCACCTGACGCCACTCACCCTCACCCATCACCTCAACCCCACTCACCCGCACCGCAGGCTGAGTGGTCACCACGTCGAGCACCCGCGCCAACCGCGCCACCAGCAACTCGGCTGTCCGCCGGTCGAACAGGTCGGCCGCCGCCACCAGCGACCCCCGCAGCCCGCCCGCCCCCGGCACCTCCACCACCGTGAAGTCCAGGTCGAACTTGGCCGCCGTCGTCCCCGGCGAGATCCCCTCGGCGTGCACCCCCGGCAGGCTCAGCGTCGCCTCGGCGTTGTTCTGAACCTTGAACATCACCTGGAACAGGGGATGCCGCGCCATCGACCGCGCCGGCGCCAGCTCCTCCACCAGCCGCTCGAACGGCACGTCCTGGTGGTCGAACGCCTCCAGGCTCCGCTCCCGCACCCGTGCCAGCAGCTCGCGGAACGTCGGGTCCCCCGACAGGTCCGTCCGGACGACGAGCGTGTTGATGAAGAAGCCGACGAGGTCGTTCAGCGCCTCGTCGTTCCGCCCGGCGGTCGCCGCTCCCATCGGGAGGTCGGTCCCGGCGCCGAGCCGCGACAGCAGCACGGCGAGCGCGGCCTGCACCACCATGTACGTGGTGACGCCCTCCAGCCGCGCCAGCTCGGCGAGCCGGGCGTGCACCTCGGCCGGCACCTCGATCGGCACCAGGTGCCCCCGGTGCGAGGCCGTCTCCGGCCTGGGCCGGTCGAAGGGCAGCTCCAGCTCCTCAGGCGCTCCGGCCAGCGCCGCGCGCCAGTACGCGACCTGCCCGGAGATCAGGCTGTCCGGATCGTTCTCGTCGCCGAGCGACTTCCGCTGCCAGAGCGTGTAGTCGGCGTACTGCACGGGCAGCGGCTCCCACTCCGGGATCGTGCCGGCCACCCTGGCGCGGTACGCGGCGGCGAGGTCGGCGGCCAGCGGCCCCATCGAGGCCCCGTCCGCGGCGATGTGGTGGACCACGACCACCAGCGCGTGCTCGTCCGGCGTCACCGTGAACAGGCAGGCCCTGATCGGCGCCTCGGCCGCCAGGTCGAAGGCGTACGCCGCCGCCTCGGCGACCGCGCCGGGCAGCTCGGCGGCGGTGACGCCGGCCGTCCCCAGCTCCCAGCCGAGCTCGTCGGCCGCGAGGATCCGCTGGCAGGGCTCCCCGCCGGCGACGGGGTAGATCGTGCGCAGCACTTCGTGCCGCCCGATCACGTCCAGGAACGCCGCGTTCAGCGCCGCCGCGTCCACCCCTCCCGACAGCGACAGCGACACGGGGATGTTGTACGTCGGGCTCGGCCCTTCGAGCTGGCCGATGAACCAGAGCCGCTGCTGCGCGTACGACAGGGGCACTCGCTCGGGCCGGTCCATCCGCGCCAGCCCCTCGCGGGCACTGCCGGCGCCGGCCAGCCGGGCGGCGAGCCGCTCGACCGTGGACGCCTCGAACAGGTCCTTCAGCGGCACCTCGACGCCGAGCGCGGCCCGGATCCTGCTGACCAGTCGCACCGCCAGCAGCGAGTGCCCGCCGAGCCGGAAGAAGTCGTCATCGACCCCGACGCTCTCCAGCCCCAGCACCTCGGCGAACGCCTCGCACAGCGCGGCCTCCTCGTGGGTGCCGGGCGGCCGGCCGGAGCCGGCGGTGTACGCGGGAGCAGGCAGCGCCTTGCGGTCGAGCTTGCCGTTGACCGACACGGGCAACGACTCCAGCACGACCACGGCCGACGGCACCATGTACTCCGGCAACCGCTCACCGGCGAAGCGCCGTACCGTCTCCTCGATCCCGGCCCGGTCACCGGCCGGAACCACGTAGGCGACCAGCCGCACGTCCCCCGGCACGTCCTCCCGAGGCACCACCGCCACCTGCCCCACCTCGGGACAGTCGGCCAGGACCAGGCCGACCTCGCTCGGCTCGACCCGGAACCCGCGGATCTTCACCTGGTCGTCGGCCCGCCCGGCGAAGAGCAACTCGCCGTCGGCCGTCCAGCTCACCCGGTCGCCGGTCCGATACATCCGCTCGCCCACTTCGAATGGGCACGCCACGAAGCGCTCGGCCGTCAGTCCGGGACGGCCGGTGTAGCCGCGGGTCACCTGGATCCCGGCGATGTGCAGCTCTCCGACGACGCCGGGCGGCACCGGCCGGAGGAACTCGTCCAGCACGTACGTCCGCGTGTTGGCCACCGGCCGCCCGATCGGCACCGAGGACCCGTCCCAGCCGGGCGGGCACCGCCACGCGGTGACCTCGATCGACGCCTCGGTGGGCCCGTAGTAGTTCTCCAGCCCGACCCCGCCCAGCACCTCGGTGAAGCGCCGCGTCGCGTGCACCGGCAGCGCCTCACCCGAACACGCCACCCACCGCAGCCCGCCGCACTGCGCAGCAACCGGCTCGGCGAGGAACGCCTCCAGCATCGATGGGACGAAGTGGGCCACATCCACCCGCTCACGGCGGATCAACTCAGCCAGATAAGCCGCGTCACGATGCCCGCCGGGCCGGGCCAGGACCAGCACGCCACCCCACAGCAGCGGCCAGAAGAACTCCCACACCGACACGTCGAACCCGAACGACGTCTTCTGCAACACCCGGGTCCCCTGCGGCAGCCGCAGCCGCTCCTGCATCCAGGCCAGCCGGTTCACCACACCCGCATGAGGCACGACGACACCCTTGGGCCGCCCCGTCGAACCCGACGTGAACATCACATAAGCCGCATTCGCGCCGGTCGGCACGCCGCCACGCTCCACGGCGGTCAACGCCTGGCCGGGCTGGGCCGCCAGCTCCGCCCGTACCGCCGGATCGTCCAGCACGACCCGCGCGATCCCGCCGGGCAGCCGCACGCCGGACGAGGTGATCACGCACACCGCGCCGGCCTGCTCCACCAGGTACGCCATCCGTTCGGCCGGATAGTCGGGATCCACCGGCAGATAGGCGGCCCCGGCCTTCAGCACGGCCAGCAGCGCCACCACCAGATCGACGCCGCGTTCCAGCGACACCCCGACCACGGACTCCACCCCGGCGCCACGGGCCACGAGCAGGCGCGCGAGCCGGTTCGCCCGCGCGTCCAGCTCGGCGAAGGTCAGCTCCGTCCCGTCGCCCACCACCGCCGTCGCGTCTGGAAGCGCGGCCGCCCGGGCCTCGAACAGCTCCGCCAGCGTGCCGGCCGGCCGGTCCGCGGCGGTGTCGTTCCACTGCTCCAGCACCCGGTGCCGCTCATCGGCGTCCAGTACGTCCACGTCGCCCAGCCGGGTGCCGGGTTCGGCGGTCAGCGCGTCGAGCACCCGCAGCCACCGCGCCACCAACTGCTCGGCCGTCTCGCGGTCGAACAGGTCGGCGGCGGCCCGCAGCGTGCCGCGCAGCCCCGGCGTCTCGCCCTGAGGGCCGGCGAGCTCGGTCAGGCTCAGCTCCATGTCGAACTTGGCCGGCGGCTCGTGCACCGGCAGCTCGGAGACCCGCACGCCGGGCAGCCGCAGCGCGGCCTCGCCGGTGTTCTGCAGGGTGAGCAGCACCTGGAACAGCGGATGCCGGGCCATCGACCGCGCCGGCGCCAGCTCCTCGACCAGCCGCTCGAACGGCACGTCCTGGTGGTCGAAGGCGGCCACACTCGACTCGCGCACCCGGCCCAGCAGCTCGCGGAACGTCGGATTGCCGGACAGATCGGTGCGCAGGACGAGCGTGTTGACGAAGAAGCCGACGAGGTCGTCCAGCGCCTCGTCCATGCGTCCCGCGTTCGGCGACCCGATCGGGACGTCGGTGCCGGCGCCGAGCCGCGACAGCAGCACCGCCAGCGCGGCCTGCACCACCATGAACGTCGTGACGCCCTCGGCCCGCGCCACCTCGGCCAGCCGCGCGTGCGTCCCGGCCGGGACCTCGACGGGGACGGTGTGCCCCCGGTAGGAGGGCACGGCCGGGCGCGGCCGGTCCACCGGGAGCGCCAGCTCCTCCGGCGCGCCGGCCAGCGCGTCGCGCCAGTGACGGAGCTGCCGGGCGATCACGCTGTCCTCGTCCTGGTCCTCGCCCAGCAGGTCCCGCTGCCAGAGCGCGTAGTCGGCGTACTGCACCGGCAGCGGCTCCCAGTCCGGCGCCCGCCCGTCGCGGCGGGCCGCGTACGCCGCCGACAGGTCCCGCGCGAGCAGGCCCATCGACCAGCCGTCACCGGCGATGTGGTGCACGACCACGACCAGCACGTGCTCGTCCGCCGCTGCCGAGAACAACCACGCCCGCACCGGCACTTCAGCCGACAGATCGAACGCGTGCCCCACGGCCGCACCGACCGCCGCGTCCAGCTCCTGCGGCGCCACCTCGACCGCCGCCAGCTCCCACTCCAGCTCGGCCGACGGCACCACCCGCTGGTACGGCTCCCCGTCCACCTCGGGAAAGACCGTCCGCAGCACCTCGTGCCGCTCGATCACGTCCCGCAACGCCGCCTCCAGCGCCACGGGATCGACCCCGGCGGACAGGCGGAGCACGGCGGGCACGTTGTAGGTGGCGCTCGGCCCTTCGAGCCGGCCGATGAACCAGAGCCGCTGCTGCGCGAACGACAGCGGCACCCGTTCCGGCCGCTCCACCACGCGCAGCGCCTTGCGCGCCGCCCCCGCCTCGCCGATCCGGGCCGCCAGCGCCGCCACCGTCGGCGTCTCGAACAGCCAGCGCAGCGGCACCTCCGTGCCCAGCTCCGCCCGGATCCGGCTGATCATGCGCACGGCCAGCAGCGAGTGGCCGCCCAGCCGGAAGAAGTCGTCGTCCACGCCCACGCTCACGCCGTCCAGCCCCAGCACGTCGGCGAAGGCGCGGCACAGGAGCTCCTCCAGCGGCGTGGCCGCGGCCCGGCCCCGGCTCGGCTCCTCCTGGTCCAGAGCCGGCAGGGCGGCACGGTCCACCTCGCCGTCCGGGGTCAGCGGCAGCGCGTCGAGCACGACCACCGCCGCGGGCATCAGGTGCCTGGGCAGCCGGTCGGCGGCGTGGCGGTGCAGCAGGCGGGGCCGTACGTCCGTGCCCGCGACGTAGGCCACCAGGCGGACGTCACCGGAGGCGTCCTGACGGGCGACCACCGCGGCCCGCGACACCTGCGGGTGCGCCGCCAGCACCGACTCCACCTCGCCCGGTTCGACCCGGAACCCACCGATCCGCACCTGGTCGTCGGTCCGGCCGAGGTGTTCCAGGCTTCCACCGGCGGTCCAGCGGACGAGGTCGCCGCTGCGGTACATACGGGCGCCCGGCTCGTACGGGCAGGCCACGAACCGCTCCGCCGTCAGACCCGGCTTGCCCACGTAACCGCGTGCCACCTGGGCACCCGCGAGATACAACTCACCCGGCACACCGGGCGGCACCGGCCGCAGGCGCTCGTCCAGCACGTACACCCGGCAGTTCGCGACCGGCCGCCCGTCCCGGACACACTCCTCCATCCCGCCCGCCCCCCGGTACGCAGGCCCTCCCTCGACCGCCGCCCCGGACACCAGTTGCGCCCACAGACCCGCCATGGGCGCTTGGGGTGCCCACACGACCTGATTCGCCAGCGCGGCATGCGTCACCACCACAGCCTTGGGGCCGGGCTCGTAGAGCACAGACGCCGCCTGCTCCGGGGCCGGCACGTGCTCCGGCCGGGCGGGAGTAACCTCCGCCGGCCGCCGCTCGGTCTCAGGGGCGTCGAGCACGAGCAGCCGCACCGGCCCCTCAGCCGGCCGCCGCTCCGCTTCCAGGTCGTCGAGCGCGAGCGGCTGCGCCGATCGCCCCGGGAGCTTCGCCGCGAGGTCGGCGCTGGTGAGCGCCAGCGCGGCGCGGCTGTCGGCCAGCATGAAGGCGATCCGCCCCGTCGGGTCCGCGGGGTCGATCGGCAGGCAGGCCGCCCCCGCCTGCCACACCGCCAGCGCCGCGACGACCGCCTCGGCTCCGGGCTCCAGGCACACGCCCACCACCGACTCGGGGCCGACGCCCTCGCTCACCAGCACCCGCGCCAGCCGGCCGGCCCGCTCCCGCACCTCCGCATACGACATCACGCCACCGGCCCAACGCACCGCCGCCGCGTCGGGCGTCCTGACCGCCTGCGCCTCGAACGCCGCCACCACCGAAGCACCGGTGCCGCCGACAGCATCGCCGCCGATCTCGCCGCCGGTGCCAGCACTGGTGCCGGTCTCGCTGCCGGTGCTGGTGCCGATGCCGTTCCACTCCGCCAGCACCCGCCGCCGTTCCGCAGCGTCGAGGAGTTCCACCTCGCTCAGCCGTACCGACGGCTCGGCGGTCACCGCCGACAGCACCCGCACCAGCCGCGACACCAGCAGCTCGGCCGAGGAGCGGTCGAACAGGTCGGCGGCGGCCAGCATGCGCCCGCGCAGCCCGGCCGGCGCGCCGTTCGTGTCGAAGACCTCGCCGGCCAGCACCTCGATGTCGAGCTTGGCCGCCGAGTCACCGGGCGGCAGCTCCTCGGCGCGCACGCCGGGCAGCCGCAGCGACGCCTCGCCGGTGTTCTGCGGGTTCAGCATGACCTGGAACACCGGGTGCCGGGCCATCGACCGCGTCTGTGCCAGCTCCTCCACCAGCCGCTCGAACGGCACGTCCTGGTGGTCGAAGGCCGCCAGGGTGGCCTCGCGTACCCGGTCGAGCAGGTCGCGGAACGTCGGATCCCCCGACAGGTCGGCCCTCACCACCAGCGTGTTGACGAAGCAGCCGACCAGGTCCTCCAGCGCCTCGTCGGTACGCCCGGCGTTGGCCAGCCCGAGCGGCAGGTCCGTCCCCGCTCCCAGGCGCGACAGCAGCACCGCCAGCGCGGACTGAACCACCATGAACGTGGTCACGCCCTCGGCCCTGGCCAGCTCCACCGCGCGGGCGTGCACCCCGGCCGGCACCTCGACCGGCACGCTGTGACTCCGGTAGGAGGGCATCGCCGGGCGCGGCCGATCCGCCGGCAGCGCCAGCTCCTCCGGCGCCCCGGCCAGCGCGTCCCGCCAGTAGGCCAACTGCTCCGACAGCACGCTCTCCGGGTCCCGTTCGTCACCCAGGAGTTCCCGCTGCCACAGCGCATAGTCCGCGTACTGCACCGGCAGCGGCTCCCACTCAGGAGCCCGCCCCTCGCAACGGGCCGCATACGCCGCCGAGACATCCCGCCCCAGCGGCCCCAAAGACCACAAGTCGCCCGCGATGTGGTGCACGACCACGACCAGCACGTGCTCGTCCGGCGCCACCGAGAACAGCCACGCCCGCACCGGCACCTCGGCCGACAGATCGAACGCGTGCCCCACGGCCGCACCGATCGCCGCGTCCAGTTCCTCGGGTGCCACTTCGGCCGTCGTCAGCGCCCAGTCCAGCTCGGCCACCGGCAGCACGTGCTGGTGGGGCTCGCCGTTCACGGTGGGGAAGACCGTGCGCAGCACCTCGTGCCGGCCGATCACGTCCCGCAGTGCCGCGTCCAGCGCCGCCCGGTCGACCTCGCCCGACAGGCGCTGGGCGATCCGGATGTTGTAGATCGCGCTCGGGCCTTCCACCTGCGCGATGAACCAGAGCCGCCGCTGCGCGAATGACAACGGAATCATCAGGAACCCTCCCGGGTACGCATCGGCCGTAGCGCCGGTCTGGCCGGCTTCCTGTCTCCGAGCTGTCGTGCCAGCTGGGCCACCGTCCGCGCGGTGAAGAGCGTGCGCAGCGGCACCTCGACGCCGAGCGCGGTCCGCACCCGGCCGGCCAGCCGCACCGCCAGCAGCGAGTGGCCGCCCAGCGCGAAGAAGTCGTCGTCGACCCCGACCTCGGGCAGCCCGAGCACCTGGGCGAACAGCTCGCACAGGGTCTCCTCGCGGACGCCGGCCGGCTTGCGCCCGCCGCCCGCCCGGTACGCGGGCGCGGGCAGCGCCTTGCGGTCGAGCTTGCCGCTGGTGGTCACGGGCAGCGCGGCCAGCGTCACGACGGCGGCTGGCACCATGTGCGCCGGCAACCGCTCGGCCGCGAACGCCCGCACCGCCTCACCCAGTCCCACATCCTCGGTCTCCCGTCCGTCGTCCTTCTCCGGGACGATGTAGGCGACCAGGGACTTCGTACCCGGGACGTCCTCTCGCGCGATCACCGCCGCCTGGAACACCCCGGGATGGGCGGCCACCACCGCCTGCACCTCTCCCGGCTCGATCCGGAAGCCCCGGATCTTCACCTGGTCGTCGCCACGTCCGGCGAACACCAGCCGCCCGTCCTCCGTCCACCGCACCCGGTCCCCGGTCCGGTACATCCGTCCGCCCTCCGGGCCGAAGGGGTCGGCCAGGAAGCGCTCGGCGCTCAGCCCGGGGCGGCCGGCGTACCCGCGCGCGACCTGCGCGCCGGCCAGGTACAGCTCCCCGGCCACGCCCGGCGGCACCGGGCGCAACCGGTCGTCCAGGACATAGGCCCGGGTGTTCACGTTGGGCCGGCCGATCGACACCTCACCCCCGGAGTCCCCGGGGTCCCGGGAGTCCCCGGACATCGGCTCGTCCGTCATCGCGGAGCAGACCGTCACCTCGGTCGGGCCGTAGGCGTTCACCAGCCGGCGCCCCGGGCCCCAGCGCGCCACCAGCTCAGGCCCCAGCGCCTCGCCGCCGGCCACCAACGTCCGTACGCCGGCCAGGTCGGAGGGCGTCAGCACGCTCAGCGACGAGGGCGGCACCAGCGCGTGACTCACGCGGAGCCGGGCCACCACCTCGGCCAGGCCGGCGCCAGGCAGCAGGTCGTGGGCGTCGGCCACCACCAGGCAGCCGCCCGACCACAACGCCACCAGCACCTCCCAGCAGGCGGCGTCGAAGCCCGGCGAGGCCAGTTGCAGCACCCGGTCTCCGGCGCCCACCTGCCATCCCCCCGCCGTCAGCAGGTTGACCGCGCCTTCGTGGGTGACCATCACCCCCTTCGGCCGCCCGGTGGAGCCGGAGGTGTAGATCACGTACGCCAGGCAGCCCGGCACCAGTCGCCCGGCACGCTCACGGGCGCTCAACCGCTCGCCGGACAGCCCGCCCAGCTCCGTCACGACCGCCGGATCGTCGACCACCACCTGCCGCACGCCGCCGAGCCCGCGCCCGGCCTGCGCCGAGGAGGTCACCACCAGCGCCGCGTCCGCGTCGGCCAGGGAGAACGCGATCCGGTCCGCCGGATACACGGGGTCGAGCGGCAGGAACGCGGCGCCCGCCTTCAGCACGCCCAGCACCGCGACGACCCACTCCACCCCTCGCCCCAGCACGAGGCCGACCGTCGACTCCACCGCCACGCCCCGGCCGATCAGCAGCCTGGCCAGCCGGTTCGCCCGTTCGTCCAGCTCCGCGTACGACAGCTCCGCCTCGCCCGAGGCCACCGCGACCGCGGCGGGCGACCGGGAGACCTGCGCCTCGAAGAGCTCGACCAGCGTCGCGGGCGCCACCTCCGCCGCCGCGCCGTTCCACTCCGTGAGCATCCGGCGGCACTCGGCCGTGTCGAGCACGGACACGGAGTGCAGGGGCTGATCCGGCTCCTCGTCGAGGGCCGATTCCAGCGCGGTCACCAGGCTCTCCGCCGCCGTCCGCACCAGCGCGGCCACGGCATGGGCGTCGATCGGCGCGACGGCGTCCACCGCCAGCCTGATGGCGTCGCCGTCGTCGTCCGCGAGCAGCGCGAGCGGGTAGTTCGTGCGCTCGTGCGCGTACACGAGACGTACGCCCTCCATCGACTCGTCCCAGCGCGCGCCGAGATCCTGCCCGGTGTTGCGCCGGTAGTTGAGGATGGCGGTGAACAGCGGCGTGTCCCCCGTCACCCCGCTCGCCTGCTGCGCCAGGGTGAGCGGCGCGTGTTCGTGCTCCAGCAGCTCCCCGAGCTGGGAACGCATCTCGAACACGGCGTCGCGGGCGCCGATCGCGCCCGTGCGCACACGTACCGGAAGGGTGTTGATGAACGGGCCGGGCACACGGTCGGCGCCCAGGCCCGCGTTCATCCGCCCGAACAGCACGGTGCCGAAGACCACGTCGTCCCGGCCGGAGACCACCGCGATCACCCGCGCCCAGAGCACGTGCAGCACCGTCGCCGGGCTGACGCCGAGGCGGCGCGACACCTCGCGCAGGCGGCCGACCAGCTCCGGCGCCGCCTCGATCGGCGCGCGCACGACGCCGGCGCCGTCGCCACGCACGTCCACCACGCCGTACGGGGCGGTCGGCTCCTCGACGTCGCCGAGCAACGCGCCGAAGTACCGCTCGTGCTCGGACCGCCGCACCCCGCCACGGGCCTGCGCCACGAAGTCGCGGAACGGCAGCGGCTCGGGCAGCTCGTCCCCGCGTCCGGTCATGATGGCGAGGATCTCCGCGAGCAGCACCTCCAGCGCGGTGCCGTCGCGCACCATGTGGTGGGCGCGCACCAGGACCAGCCAGCGCTCGCTGCCCGGCTCGGCCGCGAGGTGCGTGTCGAGCAGCGGCGGCCGGCCCAGGTCCATGATCCGGCCGCCGGCCGCGACCAGCTCGGCCACCGGATCCGCGCCGCGCGGGTCGAGCACCACCTGCTCGACCGGCAGCGCGGCCCGGCGCCACACCACCTGGACCGGCTCGCGCAGCCCTTCCCACACGTACGAGGTGCGGTAGATGTCGTGCCTGGCCACCACCTGCCGCAACGCGTCGAGGAAGGCGTCGAGCCGCTGCCGCGAGTCGAACCGCAGCACGGCCGGCATCACGTACGCGTCGTCGCCGCCGCCGGCGAGCAGGTGGTGGAAGAGCAGCCCTTCCTGGAGCGGCGCGAGCGGGTAGACGTCGGCGACGTTGGCCGCCCCGCCTTCGACCGTGGCGACGATCCGGTCGATCTCCTCGGTGGTCAGCTCCACCAGCGGCAGCATCTCGGGGGTGATCTCGGTGGCGCCGGGCGGGATGAGGTTGGGCGGCGGCGTGACGCGGTCGATGCCCGCCGATCCGGCGAGCGCCGCCACCGTCGGCGTGTCGAACAACGTCCGCACCGACACCGAGACGCCCCGGCCGCGCAGCAGCTCCACGAGGCGGACGGCGAGCAGCGAGTGGCCGCCCAGCTCGAAGAAGTCGTCGTCGACCCCGACCGCGGGCAGCCCGAGCACCTCGGCGAACGCGGCGCACAGCGCCTCCTCGCGGGGGCTGGACGGGCCGCGACCGGCTCCCGTGGCGGCGGCGTGGTCGGGCGCGGGCAGGGCGTGGCGGTCCAGCTTGCCGTTGGCGGTCAGCGGCAGCGACTCCAGCACCACCCAGGCCGACGGCACCATGTGGTCCGGCAGCCGCTCGGCCGCGAAGGCGCGCACCACCGACGGCAGTTCGCCCGCGCCCTCCTGATCGACCGGCACCAGGTATCCGACCAGCCGCACGTCACCCGGGGCCGCCTCGCGGGCCACCACCGCGACCTGGTCCACGCCCCGGCACCTGGCCAGCACGGCGCCGACCTCGCCCGGCTCCACCCGGAAGCCGCGGATCTTGACCTGGTCGTCCACCCGCCCGGCGAAGACCAGCTCACCGCCGGGCGTCCAGCGGGCCCGGTCGCCGGTGCGGTACATGCGTCCGCCGCCGAAGGGGCAGGCCACGAACCGTTCGGCGGTCAGTCCCGGACGCCCGAGGTAGCCGCGGGCCAGTTGCGCGCCGGCGACGTAGAGTTCCCCGGTCACGTTCGCGGGCACCGGCGCCAGGTGCTCGTCCAGCACGTACAGGCGGGTGTTCGCGACCGGCGTCCCGACCGGCACCTCGCCGCCGGCCCGCAGGCGGGTGGTCGCGACGCCGATGGTGGTCTCAGTGGGGCCGTAGTGGTTGAACACCGCGCAGCCGCGCCGCTCCGCCGCCGCGAGCAGGTCTTCCACCCAGCCCGGCGCCGCCGCCTCCCCGCCCAGCACCAGCGCGCGAGCGGGCAGCAGCGGCTCCGGCTCGCCGAGCGCCGCCAGGTGGGAGGGCACCATCTTCAGGTAGTCCACGCTCAGGTCGCGCAGCGCCGCCGGGTCGGTGGCGGCGTCCTCCGGCACGATGTGCAGCCGCCCGCCCCTGGTCAGGGCCGCGAAGAGCACCGTGTTGCCCAGGTCGGTCGCCTGGCCCTGCACCAGCGCGTACCGGCCGTCCGCCATGCCCAGCCGTTCCGGCACCGAGGCGACGTAGTTGGCCAGCGCGGCCTGGGTGACCACGACCCCCTTCGGCCGGCCGGTCGAGCCGGAGGTGTAGATGACGTACGCGGCCTGCCCGCCGTGCATCGCCCGCTCGGGCCTGGTGGCGGGCGCCATGTCGAGGCGCATCCTCGCGAACGGGTCGTCGAGGGTGAGCATGCGGCTCGGGCCCGCGGGCAGCTCCTCGGCCAGCTCCGCACTGGTGACCGTGAGCACGGCGCGGCTGTCGGCCAGCATGAACGCGATCCGCTCCACCGGCTGGCGCGGATCGATCGGCACGTACGCCGCCCCGGCCTTCCACACGCCCAGCAACGCCGCGACGAGGTCGGCGCCCCGCTCCAGGCACACGCCCACCACGGACTCGGGCCCGACGCCCTCGCCGATCAGGACCTGGGCCAGGCGGTTCGCCCGCTCGTCCAGCTCGGCGTACGAGACCTCGATCCCGTCGGCCACCACCGCGACCGCGCCGGGATCCTGCGCCTCGAACCGCTCCAGTACCGGGACGTGAAGCCCGTCCGCCGCCGTGTCGTTCCACTGCTCCAGGACCAGCCGCCGGTCGGCCTCGTCGAGGGTGTCCACACCGCTCAGCGGCAGCTCCTCGCCGCCGTCGAGGGCCTGTTCGAGCGCGGTCACCAGGTTGGCGGCGGCGGTGCGGACCATCAGGCCGACGCCGCGGGCGTCGATCGGGCCGACCGCGTCCACGGCCACCGACGTGCTGTCGCCGTCATCGTCGATCAGGACGACGAGGGGGTAGTTGGTGCGCTCGCGCACGGACAGCAGCCGGACGCCGTCCATCTTCCCGTCCACTCCGGCGCCGGTGTTGTGCCGATAATTCAGGAACGAGGTGAACAGCGGCGCGTCGCCCGCGATCCCGCTGGCCTGCTGGGCCAGGGTGAGTGACGCGTGCTCGTGCTCCAGCAGCTCGGCGAGCTGGCCGCGCATGGCCGACACCGCCGCCAGCACGCCCAGCTCGCCCGTACGCAGTCGTACCGGCAGCGTGTTCATGAACGGGCCCGGCACCCGATCCGCGCCGGTCCCGGCGTTCATCCGGCCGAACAGCACCGTGCCGAACACCACGTCAGGGCGGCTCGACGCGGTGGCGAGCACCCGCGCCCAGGCCACGTGCAGCACCGTCGCCGGGCTCACCCCGAGCCGCCTGGCCACCTCACGCAACCGCCCGTGCAGCCCGGTCCCGAACGGGACCACTTCGTGCACGGTGTCGGCACCGTCGCCACGCACGTCCACCAGCCCGAACGGCGCCGTCGGCTCCTGGACGTCGCCCAGCAGCCGCGCGAAGTACCGCGAGTGCTCGGCGTCCTCGACTCCTCCGCGCGCCTGGGCCACGAAGTTCCGGAACGGCAGCGGCTCGGGCAGGTCGGCTCCCTGCCCGGCGAGGAACGCGGCCACCTCGGCGAGCAGCACCTCCAGGGCGGTGTGGTCCCTGACCACGTGGTGCATGCGGACGAGGGCCAGCCACCGGTCATCGCCGGGGACGGCCGCGAGGTGCACGTCCATCAGCGGCGCCCGGTGCAGGTCCATCGCCGAGCCGGCCAGCTCGACCAGGGCGCCGGCGGGGTCGGCGCAGTCCGGAGCCAGCGTCACTTCCTCGACCGGCAGCACGGCGTGCCGCCGCACCACCTGCACCGGCTCCCGCAGCCCCGACCACACCAGGGAGGTGCGGTAGATGTCGTGCCGGTCGACCACCCGCTGCAACGCCTCGGCGAACCGCTCCGCCCGCTGCCGCGAGTCGAACTCCAGCACGGCGCGCAGCACGTACGCATCCTCGCCGCCGTCGGCCAGCAGGTGGTGGAAGAGCAGCCCTTCCTGGAGGGGCGCGAGGGGGTAGATGTCGGCCACGTCGGCCGCGCCGCCTTCGACCGTGGCGACGATCCGGTCGATCTCCTCGGCGGTCAGGTCCACCAGCGGCAGCAGGTCCGGGGTGATCTCGGTCGCGCCGGGCGGGATCAGGTTCGGCGGGACCTCCACCTGCCGGGGCCCGGCCGCGGCGGCCAGCCCGGCCACCGTCGGCGTCTCGAACAAGGCCCGCACCGACACCGGCACACCCCGCGACCGCAGCCGCTCCACCAGCCGGATCACCAGTAGCGAGTGGCCGCCGAGCCGGAAGAAGTCGTCGTCCACGCCGACGCTGTCCAGGCCCAGGACTTCGGCGAACGCGGCGCACAGCAGTTCCTCGCGGGCGTCGGCCGGGGCGCGTCCGGCTCCTGTCGTGTACTGGGGGGTGGGGAGGGCTTTGCGGTCGAGCTTGCCGTTCACCGTCACCGGCAACTGCTCCAGTACGACCACGGCCGACGGCACCATGTACTCCGGCAACCGCTCGCCGGCGAAGTGCCGCACGGCCTCCTCGATTCCGGCCCGCTCGCCGAGCGGGACGACATAGGCGACCAATCGCACCTCTCCCGGCACGTCCTCCCTGGGCACCACCGCCACCTGCCCCACTCCAGGACACGCGGCCAACATCTCGGTCACCTCACCCGGCTCGACCCGGAAACCCCGGATCTTCACCTGATCGTCGGCCCGCCCGGCGAACAACAACTCACCCTCCGCGTTCCAGCTCACGCGGTCGCCGGTCCGATACATGCGCTCGCCCACCTCGAACGGGCAGGCTACGAACCGCTCGGCGCTCAACTCGGCACGGCCCACATAGCCGCGAGCCAACTGGATTCCCGCCACGTACAGCTCGCCGACCACACCCGGTGGCACCGGCGACAACGACTCATCCAGCACATACGCCCGGGTATTGGCCACCGGCCGCCCGATCGGCACCGACGACCCCTCCCAGCCAGGCGAGCACCGCCAAGCCGTCACATCGACCGACGCCTCGGTAGGGCCGTAATAGTTCTCCAGCCCAACCCCGCCCAGCACTTCGAAGAACCGCCGCGTCAGGTGCGTCGGTAGCGCCTCGCCGGAACACACCACCCACCGCAAGCCATCGCAATCGGCAGCGGCCGGCTCAGCCAGGAAAACCTCCAGCATCGACGGCACAAAATGCGCCACATCCACCCGTTCGCGACGGATCAGCTCTGCCAGATAGGCCGCATCACGATGCCCACCCGGCCGGGCCAACACCAGCACGCCACCCCACAGCAGCGGCCAGAAGAACTCCCACACCGACACGTCAAAACCGAACGACGTCTTCTGCAACACCCGGGTCCCCAGCGGCATCCCCAACCGCTCCTGCATCCAGGCCAGCCGATTCACCACACCCGCATGAGGCACCACCACCCCCTTCGGCCGCCCCGTCGAACCCGACGTGAACATCACATAAGCCGCAGCCGACCCCGGGACCACCACTCCCAGCCGCTGACCCGACAGACCCACCGCGTCATCGGGATCCACCACCTCCACACCACCGAAGTCAGCCCTGGCCACCAACCACCGCGCTCCCGCATCCGTCACCATCACGGCCACACGATCAACCGGCAAACCCGGATCCACCGGCAGATAAGCGGCCCCCGTCTTCAAGACCGCCAGCAACGCGACAACCAGATCAACCCCACGCTCCAAACACACCCCCACCACCGACTCCGCCCCGACACCACGCCCCACCAGCAACCGAGCCAGCCGATTCGCCCGTACATCCAGCTCAGCGAAGGTCCACTCCACCCCGTCACCCACCACCGCCACCGCGTCAGGAACCGCAGCCACCCGCGCCTCGAACAACCCTGCCAACGACTCCGCAGGCACCTCCGCACCCGTGTCGTTCCACTCCTCCACCACCAGCCGCCGCCCGGCCTCATCGAGCACGTCCACCCCGCTCAACGGCAGCTCATGCCCACCATCCAAGGCCACTTCGAGCGCGCTCACCAGGTTGCCGGCGGCGGTGCGGACCATCAGACCGACGCTCCTGGCATCGACCGGCGCGACCGCGTCCACGCCCACCGACATGCTGTCGCCGTCGTCGTCGATCAGCACGCCGAGCGGGTAGTTGGTGCGCTCACGCACCAGCAGCAGCCGTGCCCCGTCCAGCCCCGCGTCCACGCCGGCGCCGGTGTTGTGCCGGTAGTTGAGGAACGAGGTGAACAGCGGCACACCGCCCGCCACCCCACAGGCCTGCTGAGCCACGGTGAGCGGCGCGTGCTCGTGCTCCAGCAGCTCGGCCAGCTGACCGCGCATGGCCGACACCGCCGACAACACGCCCAGCTCGCCCGTACGCACCCGTACCGGCAGCGTGTTCATGAACGGCCCCGGCACCCGATCCGCGCCGGTCCCGGCGTTCATCCGGCCGAACAGCACCGTCCCGAACACCACGTCGCGCCGACCTGAGACAGCCGCCAGCACCCGCGCCCACGCCACGTGCAGCACCGTCGCCGGGCTCACCCCGAGCCGCCTGGCCACCTCCCGCAACCGCCCGTGCAGCTCAGCCCCGAACGGCACCACCTCGTGCACGGAGTCGGCGCCGTCGCCACGCACGTCCACCAGCCCGAACGGCGCCGTCGGCTCCGCCACGTCCCCCAGCAGTTCGGCGAAATAGCGTCCGTGCTCGACGTCCAGGTGCCGTGACTGCGCCACGAAGTTCCGGAACGGCAGCGGCTCGGCCAGCTCGGCTCCCCGATCGGCCAGGAACGCCCTCACCTCGGCGAACAGCACCTCCAACGCCGTGTGATCGCGCACCATGTGATGCATGCGGATGAGGACCAGCCACCGGTCATCTTCGGGGGCCGCCGCGAGGTGCACGTCCATCAGCGGCGCCCGGTGCAGGTCCATCACCGAGCCGGCCAGCTCCACCAGCGCG
Organism: Nonomuraea sp. NPDC048892; assembly: GCF_040649735.1. Taxonomy (NCBI): domain Bacteria; kingdom Bacillati; phylum Actinomycetota; class Actinomycetes; order Streptosporangiales; family Streptosporangiaceae; genus Nonomuraea; species Nonomuraea sp. NPDC048892. The sequence goes on from NZ_JBEZFZ010000023.1 coordinate 16,899, forward strand.
CCGGCGGGATCGGCACAGTCCGCTGCCGGCACCGTCTCTCGCACCGGCAGCACGGCCTGTCGCCACACCACCTGCACCGGCTCCGGCAGCCCGGCCCAGACGATGGAGGTGCGGTAGATGTCGTGCCGATCCACCACCCGCTGCAACGCCTCGACGAACCGCTCCACCCGGTCCCGCGAGTCGAACTCCAGCACCGCCGGCGTCACGTAGACGTCCGTACCGCCGTCGGCCAGCAGGTGGTGGAAGAGCAGCCCTTCCTGGAGCGGCGCGAGCGGGTAGACGTCGGCCACGTTCGCCGCGCCGCCCTCGACCGTGGCGACGACCCGCCCGATCTCCTCGGCGGTCAGCTCCACCAACGGCAACATCTCCGGCGTGATCTCGGTCGCGTCGGCGGGGATCAGGTTGCCGGGCACGTCGGTCTGCCCGGTGCTCACCGACGCGGCCAGGCCCGCCGGGGTGGGGGTGTCGAACAGGGCGCGTACCGAGACGGAGACGCCGCGCGAGCGCAGGACCTCGACGAGCCGGATCACCAGCAGGGAGTGGCCGCCGAGTCGGTAGAAGTCGTCGTCGGCGCTCACGCTCTCCAAGCCGAGCACGTCGGCGAAGGCGGCACAGACGATCTCCTCGCGCGCGTTGGCGGGGGCACGACCGGTCCCGGCGGCGTATCGGGGGGCGGGGAGCGCCTTGCGGTCGAGCTTGCCGTTCACCGTCACCGGCAACTGCTCCAGCACCACCACGGCCGACGGCACCATGTACTCCGGCAACCGCCCCGCCGCGAAGCTCCGCACCTCCTCCGCGAGCCGCGCGCCGTCCCCATCAGGAACCACGTAGGCGACCAGTCGCACCTCTCCAGGCACGTCCTCCCGCGCCACCACCGCCACCTGCCCCACCCCAGGACAAGCGGCCAGCACCTCAGTGACCTCACCAGGCTCCACCCGGAAACCCCGGATCTTCACCTGATCGTCAGCCCGACCGGCGAACAACAACTCGCCCTCGGCGTTCCAGCTCACGCGGTCGCCGGTCCGATACATCCGCTCGCCCACCTCGAACGGGCACGCCACGAACCGCTCAGCACTCAACCCGGCACGACCCACGTAACCGCGAGCCAACTGGAGTCCCGCCACGTACAGTTCGCCGACTACACCCGGCGGCACCGGCGACAACGACTCATCCAGCACATACGCCCGCGTATTAGCCACCGGCCGCCCAATCGGCACCGACGACCCCTCCCAGCCCGGGGAACACCGCCAAGCCGTCACATCGACCGACGCCTCGGTTGGGCCGTAGTAGTTCTCCAGTCCCACCCCGCCCAGCACCTCGAAGAACCGCCGCATCACATGGAGCGGCAACGCCTCACCCGAACACACCACCCACCGCAAACCCCCACAACCAGCAGCGGCCGGCTCAGCCAGGAAAACCTCCAGCATCGACGGCACAAAATGCGCCACATCCACCCGCTCACGGCGAATCAACTCCGCCAGATAGGCGGCATCCCGATGCCCACCCGGCCGCGCCAACACCAGCACCCCGCCCCACAGCAACGGCCAGAAGAACTCCCACACCGACACGTCAAAACCGAACGACGTCTTCTGCAACACCCGCTCACCCGGCGACAACCCCAACCGGGCCTGCATCCAGACCAGCCGATTCACCACACCCGCATGCGGCACCACCACCCCCTTCGGCCGCCCCGTCGAACCCGACGTGAACATCACATAAGCCGCATCCAACCCCGAAACAGCCACCCCCAGCCGCTCACCCGACAAACCCACCGCGTCATCGAGATGCACCACCTCCACACCACCGAAGTCAGCCCCGGCCCCAGCCACCACCCAGCACGCCCCGGCGTCCGCCACCATCACCGCCGCCCGATCCGCCGGCAGCTCCGGATCCACCGGCAGATAGGCCGCCCCCGCCTTCAACACCCCCAGCAACGCGACGACCAGATCAACCCCACGCTCCAAACACACCCCCACCACCGACCCCATCCCGACACCCCGACGAGCCAGCAGTCGAGCCAGCCGATTCGCCCGCGCGTCCAACTCGGCGAACGACACCTCCACCCCGTCGCCCACCACCGCCACAGCTCCAGGCGACCGCGCGACCCGCGCCTCGAACAACCCTGCCAACGACTCCGCAGGCACCTCCGCAGCCGTGTCGTTCCACTCCTCGACCACCAGCCGCCGTTCCTCGGCGTCGAGGATCTCCAGCCCCCCGACGCGGTCCTCGCCGGTGGCCATCGCCAGCCACCGCAGCACGCTCAGGTATCGGCGCGACACGTCACCGGCCGCGTTCAGGTCGTGCAGATCCGGGTTCACGTCCACGTTGACCTGCAGCCCCGACCGCTCGTAGAGGTCGATCCGCACCCCGTTGACGCTGCCGGTGGACAGGTTGTGCGCGGTGACGGCGCAGTCGCCGAAGCGCAGGTCGTAGTCGAACGCCATGACGTTCACCAGCAGCCCGCACAGCTCGCCCTCGGCGATCCGCAGGTCGGTGTGCAGGTCCTCGTAGCGGTAGCGCTGGTGCCGCAGGCCCTCCCTGATCGCCTGGGAGGTCTGGCGGAGCAGGCCGGCGATCGTGGTGGTGCCGGGGTCGACGGTGAGGCGCAGCGGCAGGATGTTGGAGGTCATGCCGGGGACCGTCATCTCGCGCTTGCCGGTACGGGCGCGTACGGGGATGCCGACGACGACGTCGCGTTCCCCGGTCATCCGGTGCTGGTAGAGGGCGGCGGCGGCGATGGCCAGGCCGGCCAGGCTGGTGCGCAGGCGGCGCGCGGCGGCCTTGAGATCGGCGGCCTCCTCCTGGCCGACGGCGTCGGTGTGCCGGAGCGGGGCGTGCTGGGCGCGGCGGAGCCGGTTCGAGCCGCCGGCCGTCACGATCGGGAGGTCGGCGAGCCGGTCGAGCCAGTACCGGCGGTCCTGCTCCAGGTCGGCGGACTCGCGGTAGGCGCGGTCGGCGTCGAACAGCACCGACACGGGTGCGATGGCCCCGTCCTCGACGGAGCGTCCTTCGAGGAGCGCGGTGTAGAGCTCGGCGGCGCGGGTGGCGATGAGCATGCCGCCCTGGCCGTCCATGGCGCAGTGGTGCACCCACGTGTACCAGTAGGTCAGGTCGTCGGCGAGCTTGATGAGCGCGCTGCCGTACAGCGCGCCGCCGTCGAGGTCGACGGCCTGGCGCAGGTCGGCGCGCATCCAGGCGTCGGCGGCGGCACGCGGGTCGGGTTCGGCGCTGACGTCCACGACGGGCACCGGGTAGTCGGCCGCGTCGTGCACGTACTGCAGGGGGACGCCGTCGACGACGCGGAAGCGCAGGCGGAACGTCTCGACCTCGTCGGCCCGGCGGCGGGCGGCGCGTTCCAGCAGCTCCAGGTCCACCTCGCCGTGGATCTCCATGTACTCGGCGACGCGGAAACTCCAGTTGCCGGGCGCGAAGCGCTGGGCGTACCACATGGCGAGCTGGCCGGACATCAGTTCGTGGAGTTCGCCGTGAGCTGCAGCCATTCCCGAGCACCCCAATTCGTTCGACACGCCTGCTGGACGGGCGGCGCCGAGTCCAAACCTTCTCCGGCCGGAAATCCGGTCACGGGCGCGAGCGCAAAACCGGCCTTCAATGCGATTGATGCGGGATTTACGCGCCGACCACTATGTCCCAGGGCCGAGTTCGGGATCAATGGTGGCGTTCAACTGCTCCGCCGCCGCAGTTGCACGCCCGCGAGCAGGGATAAAGGCGCGCTTGACGGGCCGAGAAAGGCCCTGACACGGTAAGGCGTCCCGCGTTCCGCCGGGCGCGGGAAAGGATGAAGAATGTGAGGCACCGGCATGCCGGAAATGTCAGCGCCGCCGCATATCGATTTGGTGGATCCCGCACTCTACTCACACGGTGACCCGTTCGCGCAATGGCGTTGGCTGCGTGCGAACGCGCCGGTGCACTGGCAGCCGCCGGCCGAGTTGCCCGGATTCTGGTCGCTGACGCGTTATGACGACGTGCGCACGGCGTACCGGGACGCGGAGACGTTCAGCTCCGCGCAGGGCATCCTGCTGCGTCCGAAGGAGCACGGCGCCGACCCGGGAGGCGGGCGGACGCTGGCGCTGACCGATCCGCCGCGGCACCGCCGGCTGCGGGCGCTGGTGGACGAGTGGTTCGCGGTCCGCTCGATCCGGGCGCTTGAGCCGGAGCTGCGCGAGATCACCCGCGGCGTGGTGGACCGCGCGCTCGACCGCGGGACCGTCGACTTCGTCGCCGACGTCGCGGCCCGGGTCCCGCTGTACGTGATCTGCCAGATGATGGGCGTCCCCGAGACGGACTGGGAGCGCCTGTACGAGCTGACCAGCCAGGCGTTCGGCGGCGGCGACCCGCTCACCCGCAGGTTCGCCCACCTGGAGATCCTCGGCTACTTCGAGACCTTGCACGCGGCGAAGGCCGCGGACCCCGGCGACGACCTGGTGAGCGTGCTGGCCACGGCGGAGGTGGACGGCGAGCGGCTCAGCCCGGACGACGTCATCCTCAACTGCGACAACCTGCTGGTGGGCGGCACCGAGAACACGCGCATCGCGGCGGCGGGCGGCATGCTCGCCTTCCTTGAGCGCCCCGGCCAGTGGCAGGCGCTCGCGACGGACCGGGACCTGCTGCCGTCCGCGGTGGAGGAGGTGCTGCGGTGGACGTCCACCGCGACGCACATCATGCGCACCGCGGTCCGGCCGGTCGAGATCCACGGCCGGACCATCGAGGCCGGCGACAAGGTGGTGTTCTGGCTGCCGTCGGCCAACAGGGACGAGCGCGTCTTCGACGACCCGGACGTGTTCGACGTGCGGCGGCAGCCGAACCGGCACCTGGCGCTGGGCTTCGGCGAGCACTTCTGCCTCGGCAGCGTGCTGGCCAGGGCCGAGCTGCGGCTGCTGTACGGCGAGCTGCTCGGCCGGGAGGTGCGCGTCGAGGCGGACGGCGAGCCCGAGCTGCTGGACTCGATCGTGGTCAACGGGCCCGGGCGGCTGCCCGTGGTGCTGAAGCGGGCCGGCTGAAGCAGGCGCCGGCAACTCTTAGGGGACGGCTCAGTCCGACATGGCGACCAGGACGCGGCGGTCACCGGTATAGGGGCGGCGGCCGTGCCCGACGGCGACGTTGTCGATGACCATGAGGTCGCCCTGCTTCCAGTCGACGTCCACGGCCAGCTCCAGCCCCCGATCGTGCACGTGCAGGACGTACTCGTCAGGGATGGGGCTGCCGTCGGCGAGCGTCACCGACTGCGGCAGCTCCTCGGGCGGCAGGATCTGGGCCAGCTCGCGGGCGATGTCGTCGCCGAGCGCGGCCGGGTGGAAGTGGTCGGCCTGGTTGAACCAGACCTCCTCGCCGGTGACCGGGTGCCTGATCCAGGCGGGCCGGACGGGGCTCACCATGCGCAGGCCACCGTCGGACGTCCAGTTCCAGGTGAATTGTCCCTCGTCGAGGAACGCCTCGACCTGCTTCCTGTCGTCGGTCTCGAACGTCTGCTTCCAGCTGCGGCCCAGGCCGAACCCGTCGTGCAGATTCTGCGCGTAGCGGATGCCGCCGGCGAAGGCGTCCCGTACCTTCTCGTCGAGCGACGCGAGCCAGAGCGTGCCGTCCACGACGGGCGTGGCGCCGCCGGAGCCCGGGGTCGTGGCGCAGTAGAACAGCAGCCGGCTGGGCCACTTGTGGCTGTAGGACAGCTCGTTGTGCATCGCGATGGTCTGCTCGCTCGGGTACTCGGTGGAGGTGTAGACGTTCCCCGCGGCCACCTTGGTCCGCGGCGACGTGCCGTGCGTGTACGCCAGCCGGTTCGGCAGCAGCAGGCCCATGACCTCGTCCAGCTCCTGCTCGCCCACCTCGAAGTCGCGGAAGACCACGACCTTGGCCCTGGTGAGCAGGTCACCGAAGTCCCCCGCCGCCGCCAGCGCGCGGCGCAGCCCCTCCGCGCCCCGCTCGGGGCCGTCGGGCCGGACCTCGGCCGGCTTCCAGTCGTTGTGCGCACTCATGAAGAAGACCTCATCTCCGCGGCTCATGGTCGGCCACATCCCGGGCGAGTATGCGGGTCGTGTCCCCGCCCGGGCGAGGTCGTTCAAGTGCGGCGGCGCGCCAGTTGGACGGGTGTTCGACGGGCCCGAGCGGCGCGTGCCATGGTGGGCGACATGCCGTTCGTGAGCACCAACGGGATCCAGCTCAGCTACCAGCGTTCGGGCAGCGGTGACCCGGTCCTGCTCATCATGGGCTCGAACGCCGCGGGCCACGTGTGGACCATGCACCAGACGCCGGCGCTGAACGCCGCCGGATACGAGACGATCGTGTTCGACAACCGGGGCATCGCGCCGTCGAGCGCGCCTCCCGGTGACTACACGCTGGCGGACCTGGTGGCCGACACCAAGGGGCTGATCCAGGCCCTGGACATCGGGCCGTGCCGCGTGGTCGGTACCTCGATGGGCGCCATGATCGCGCAGGAGCTGGCCCTGGAGTGCCCCGAGCTGGTGCGCTCGGCGGTGCTGATCGCGACGCGGTCGCGCTCCGATGTGACCAGGCGGGCGCTGACACGGGCCGACCGGGCGCTGCGGGAGAGCGGCGTCGAGCTTCCTCCCAGGTACGAGGCCATGCGCACGGTCCTGGAGATGTTGTCCCCCGCGACGCTGAACGACGACGCGGCCGCCTCCGGCTGGCTGGAGATCTTCGAGCTGACCACGGGCGCGGGGCGCGAGTCGGCGGGCCAGCTCGGCGTGGACACGGTCGGCGACCGGCGGGCCGCCCTGCGCGGCGTCACTGTGCCGTGCCGGGCCATCGCCTTCGCCGACGACCTGATCTGCCCGCCGCACCTGGTGGCCGAGGTGGCCGACGCCATCCCCGACTGCGACCTGGTGGAGCTGCCCGGCTGCGGCCACCTGGGCAATCTGGAACGCCCCGACGCGGTGAACGCCGCGATCATCGAGTTCCTGGACAAGAACTGATCATCCGGCCTGGGCCCGGACGAAGCGGCTCAGGCGGGCGCAGCCCTCAGGGATGAGGGAGGCGGGCAGGTAGCTGACGGACAGCCGGATGGCGTGGTCACCACCGCCCTGCGGATAGAAGTACGACATCGGCGTCCAGATGACCCCGAACTCCTCCGCCGACCGGACCAGGGCCTCGTTGCCGGCCGCGAACGGGACCCGCAGGGTCAGAAAGAAGCCTCCTGTGGGCTCGTTCCAGCTCACGCTGAGCTGCTCCGCGTCGGGGAAGCAGGCGGCGAGCTCGCGCAGCGTGACCCGCATCGCCTCGCCGTAGTGGGCGGCCGGGCCGGTGTTGAGCTCCGACGTACGTCCCCGAGCGGCGAGCAGCATCCCGGCCACGACCGCCTGGCTCACGGCGGAGGTGTTCACCGTCACCATGCTCTTGATCTTGGACAGCTCGTCGGCCAGCAGCCCGCCGCCCTCGACCGGCTGGTCGGCCACGGCGTAGCCGACGCGCGCGCCGGGGAAGAGCGTCTTGGAGAACGAGCCGAGCTGTACCACGCGGCGCTCACGGTCGAGCGCCTTGAGCGTGGGCAACTGAGGGCCGGGGCTGACCATTCGGTACGGGCTGTCCTCCAGCAGCAGCACGTCGTGCCGGGCGCACACGCGCAGCAGCTCCTCGCGGGTGCCGAGTGGCATGGTGGCGCCGGACGGGTTGGAGTGGTCGGGCACCACGTAGAAGGCGCGGGGACGGCGGCCGCGGGCCCGTTCGGCCAGGATGACCGCCTCCACGTCGGCGCAGCGCAGCCCCTCCGCCCCCTCCTCGACCACGGCCGTGGCGACGTCGAGCAGCCGGGCCGCGCCGGTGATGCCGACGTAGCAGGGGCTGGAGACCAGCAGCACGTCCTCGGGGCCCCTGATGAGGGCGCGGAGCGCGAGCAGCATCGCCTCCTGCGCGCCGACGGTCACGACGATGGACGCGGGCGGCACGTCGATGCCCTCGTCCGCGCGCAGCGAGGCGGCGACCAGCTCGCGGATCTGGCCGTTGGTGGGGCCGTACTGGTAGAGGGCGGAGCGGACCTCGGCGGGCGTGGCGCCGCCCCGCTCCAGGTGCTCGACGTAGCGGCGCAGGTGGGTGAAGACGTCCTCGGTGTCGAAGAAGCCGTCGTGGGGGCGACCGGGGGCGAACGAGAGCGCGTCCGGGTAGCGGTGCGTGATCTCGTTGAGGAAGTTCATGGTGTCGAGCAGCGGATCGTTCAGGCTGCCGTGCAGGTCGTGCCTGCGCAGCGTGACACCACCCGCCACAGGCTCGGAAGGCGCCGGCGCGGTCGTCGTCACAGCGGCCGGGAGCTCGGACGCCGCCGCGGCCGGGGACGCGGCGGTGAGCAGGGCCGGGCCTGCGTCGCGAGGGGCCGGGACGCCGGTGAGGAGCATGGCCTCCGCCAGCTCGTCGATGACGATGCCGAGCACTCCGGCCACGCCGTCGCTCCCGCCCGCGGCCAGCCCGTGCAGCACGGGCCGCCCGAGCAGGACGGCGTCCGCGCCCAGGGCCAGGCAGGCCAGGACGTCGGCGCCACGGCGCACTCCGCCGTCGACAAGCACGGTGCAGCTCCCGCGCAGCGCCGCCGCGATCTCCGGCAGCACGTCGAACGTGGCCGGCGCGCCGTCGAGCTGCCGCCCGCCGTGGTTGGACACCACGACGCCGCCGGCCCCCGCCTCCCTCGCCAGGACCGCGTCCGAGGCGGTCAGCACCCCCTTGACCAGCACGGGCAGCGAGCTGATCGAGCGCAGCCAGGCGACGACCGACCAGTCCAGCGCGGCGTCGAACTCGGCCGCCGCGTGCCCGCCGGGCGAGGAGAAACCGGTGCCGGTCAGGTTGGCCGGTGCCACACCGGACGGCAGCAGGAAGCCGTTGCGCAGGTCGCGCACCCGGCGCCCCAGCCGGGGCGCGTCGGCGGTCAGCACCAGCGCCTCGAAGCCGGCCGCCTCCGCCCGTTCGACCAGCCGCCGCGTCGTCGTACGGTCGCGGAAGCAGTACACCTGCAGCCACAGTGGCGCTGAGGCGGCCGCGGCGATGTCCTCGAACGTGCGCCCGGCGAAGGTGCTCACCACGAGCGGCGCCCCGGCGCGGGCCGTGGCGACCTCCCCCTCGGGGTCGGCGAGCGTGTGGTAGGCCATGGGCGCGACGCCGATCGGCGCGTCCCACACCCGGCCGAGGACCTCGGTCTTGGTGTGGGGCAGGCCGAGGCCGGTCAGGACACGGGGGCGCAGCCGTACGTGCTCGAAGGCCGCGAGGTTGGCGGCGAGGGTGCGCTCGGCGCCGGCGCCGCCCTCCACGAAGTCCCAGACGGCCGGGCCGAGCCGCGCCCGCGCCAGTTCCGCGTAGTCGGCGAGGGTGACCGGCCCGGCCCGGCCGTGGCCGGTCATCCCGCGCTCAGCCGGTCACGCTGGACGGCCTCGTACAGCGCGCGGATGTTGGAGCTGCCGAACCCGCGCGAGCCCAGACGCTGGATGAGCTCGTAGAACAGCGTGTTGCGCTCGTAGGGCGAGCGGCTGAAGAGCTGCAGGAGCTGCCCCCACTCGTCGTGGTCGGCCAGCACGTGCGCCTGCCTGAGGTCGGCGAGCGTGAACGGGCCCTCCTGGAGGCGGTCGGCGAGCGCGTCGTAGTAGGAGGCGGGCGTGGTCAGGAACTCCACGCCGCGCTCGCGGCAGTCGCGCACGGCCGTGATGATGTCCCGGACGAGGAAGGCCAGGTGCTGCACGCCGGGGCCGCCGTTGCGTTCGAGGAACGCGTCGAGCTGCCCGCCGTCCTTGCCCGGGTCCGGCGCGACCAGCGTGAACGTGACCCGCTCCGACGCGCTGCGCACGACGATCGAGTCCATCGCCTGGCCGCCCGTGTCGACGTACTCGGAGGAGTAGCGGGAGAAGCCGAAGGCGTCGCGGTAGTAGTCGGCGTACTCGCCGAGCCTGCCCCCCTCGACGCAGACGGCCACGTGGTCGAGCAGTTCGATGTGGCCTTCCGCGCCCGCGGGGCCGTCCGGGGTGGGGACCCAGTTGCGGCCGGCGGGCGGCACGGCCGAGGGCTCGTCCGCCTGCGGGTGCAGGGTGTGGGTGACGCCGCCGAAGCCGGGGACGACCGTGTTGCCGCGTACGGTCATGACGGGCCCGGCGCCGGCCGCGACCGCGGCGGCTTCGGTGGCGGTGACGTCGTCACAGGTCATGCCGATGTCGGCGATGCCGTCACCATAGGTGTCGAGGAACCTCCAGATCCCGCGGCCGGAGGTGACGACCAGTTGCACGCCGCCCTGCCGCAGCAGCACGGAGCTCCGATCGACCTCCACGGAATCGGCGACCCGGGTGAAGCCCATGGCTGTGACGAAATAGTCGACGGCTGAGATCTTGTCCTGCGTGAACAGCTCGACGTACGAGATGTCTTGCACAGCCATGGCATACCTCCTGGAGAACCGATGGCCACGTCGTCAATGGGGGTGGGCCGGCAGCCTGCTGGCTACCAGCGCCATTCCTGCTGCTTGAACAGGTGGCCGGCCTTGATGCCACGGTCGGAGCACCATGCGAGGAACTCGTTGATCTGCTTGATCTGGTAGGTGTCCTCGTTGTACGTGGTGGCCATGACGTGGCCGAGCCAGGCCTCCTCGCCCATGGCGTAGATGTAGCCCTCCTTGGCCCCCAGCTCGGTCATGATCGCCCCGGCCTGCTCGGCGTTCGAGCCCGACAGCTTGCGCGAGTCGCTCATCTTCTTGGGGATCGGGATGGTCAGCAGCGCCTGGTAGAGCCAGGTCAGCGGGGCGCCGTCGCACTCCATGCCGAGGAAGGCGTAGTCGGCCGTGCCCAGGTGGCCCTTGATGTAGCGGTACAGGGCGGGGTCGATGCCGGAGGAGTCGGCGCCGATGAAGACGTTCTTGCCCGCCAGCTCGGCCCAGTAGGTCGACTTGGCGCGAATGTCCAGGTCGCAGTGCTCGCCGAGGAACGGCGTGGCCGTCACCTTGCCGCCGGGGAAGGGGATCTCGTCGAAGTCGTCCACCTCAAGCACGGGGAAACCCTGGTGGCTGAGCATCAGCGCCATCGACGGGTCGCACAGGTTGCCGCGCGAGGAGCGAGGGACGACGACGGCGCCAACCCGGCCGCGGAGCTGCAGCAGCGTCTCCAGGACGATGTGGTCCTGGTGGCCGTGCGTGATGAGCACGAGGTCGATGTAGTCGGGCAGGTCGTCCAGGGTGTAGCGGTCGCCGGCGGTGCTGTCCGCGCTGATGAACGGGTCCGTCACGATGGCGGCCTCGGGCGTCTGGAGCACCAGGCAGGCGTGGCCGAAGTAGCGGATCCGGCCGCCGGACTCGATGTGCCGGTCGGGCGACAGGCTGGGCCGGTCGCTGAGCATGCCGGACAGCCGGGCCGCCTGGGCGTCGTCCAGCTCCAGCGCCTCGCGCAGGTGACTCAGGGTCGTCGGCCGCACCCGGGCCTTGAACAGCTCCTCCAGGCCGGGGTGGCGGAAGGGGATGGCCAGTTCGAGGACGTCCGGGGACGGCAGCCGCGGGGTGCTGAGGATGAAGGGACGCTCGATGCCGGTCTCGAACGACAACTGCACCGACTGGCGCGCCTCGGTGTAGGCGTCGCTCTTGTAGACGAGCGGCTCCATGAAGCGCAGTTGCGCCTGGTTGTCGGTGTCGTAGGCCAGCTCGACCAGGCCGGCGAGCTCGGCGGGCAGCTTCGGGTAGAGCGGGGTCAGGTCGAACCCGGTGGCGCTCGCGCGCAGGATCTCCTGCCCGGCCATGACGGCGTCGGCGAAGCGCAGCATGCCGGCGCGGTCGCGCTTGATGGTGTCGAGCAGGTCGCGTACCTCGTCGACGCGGCTCTCCGGGATGTTGATGAAGTAGCCGCCGCGCAGCTCGGGGTTGTTGCTGGCCGCCACGTGCACCTGCGGCGACTGCAGGTACGACTCCAGCAACGGCACCTGGAGCCGGGCCAGGTTCAGCGCCGCCTGCACCGGCGCGATCGTGTGCGGCCAGGCGAAGAACCTGTCCACCAGCGGTTCGACAATGACCTTGGACTTCAGGAACAGCTGCTCTTCAGCCATCAACGCGCTCCCTCCGAGAGAACCGACATCGTGAACCGGCCCGGGGCGCACGGGTGTGCTGCGCAGGTCTCGCGCATGGCACAGCGGCGGACCGTGAGAATCGGACGAGTTACCGGGTGATCGGGGTCCCGCACTTCAGGCGCCGGCGATGAAAGAATGACGGGGCGGTGCTTTCCGCGGCAAGGTGCGAGCTTGTTGAACACCCACCCGCCGTTCAACTGAGGCGGCGCGGCAGTTGAACGCCGGAAAACGCCGCGGTAATGCGGCGGTTGGACACGCGAAAACGCGGCCGCAATGCGACGGCCGGAGTCACGGGCGTAATGCGGCGGCCGGACGCTCGAAAGCGCGGGCGTATTGACGGAAACGTCATTACGTCCGGGGCGGTGTTTTGCGCAAGGGCGTGCTCGCGCGGTGGCTCATGGCGGCGCCGAACGTCTATGGTCCGGGATCGACCGGGCGCTCCCGAAGCCCGCCGCGTCGTAGTCGTAGAGGAGCGCGCGTGCGTGGTCCTTCCCGGCGGCTGCTGCTCGCACCCGTCACCATCACCGCCACCAAGCCCTTGCTGCCCACGCACGTCAAGGGCTTCCTCTGGGTGGACACGCTCTTCCGGAGCACCCGGCTGGTCCGCGACCTCGAGTACTACTGGAACCCGCGCGCCGCGAACCTGACCGGCCAGACGATCCAGTTCTGGGACCATCTCGACCGCCGGCATCCGGACCTCGACCACGACACGGTGTCCGTCGAGGACCTCGGTCACCTCTACGTACGCTTCCACGCCTCAGGCGACGCCCGCCCGATGGACCGCCTGCGCCACTACACCGAGCGCGTCGAGCGGGAGGGCTGGGTGCACCCGTCCACGCGCGCGGCCACCCGCGACTGGCAGCGGCAGCTCGGCCTGCTCGGCGTGCACGACCCCGGCCTGACCGCCGACCGGCCCGCCGCCGCCTCGATCGACGAGACCGTCGAACTGCTGGTACGGCGGCACCTGTGCGTGGACCACCGCGGGCACGGCGGCCCCGCCTATCTGGACGGCACCCGCTGGGGCATGCCGCTGCGCCCGGTGATCGGCGCCGACGGGCACGCCAACTACCTCCTGGTCATCCTGCGGGACCTGCTCCCCCGCCTGGCCGAGGGCGGCCAGGCGCTGCTCGTCTATGACGACGACCTGGCCCACGACTACGCGCTGCTCGCGCGGGTGCTGGGCGAGCTGGGGGCGCGGCCGTCGCGGCTGCCGCTGGGACGGGTGCCGATCGGGCGCGCCGCCCGCTCCAGCCGGTACGGCGGATGGGACGGGCACTCCCTCGGCCGGCTGGCGGAGCTGTGCCTGCGGGAGTTCGACCCGGCCGTGTACCGCCTGGGGATGCGCCTGTACTTCATCGCGATGCTCAAACGCACAGCCGCCGAACCGTTCCGCCCCGACCTGCTGCGCCGCGCCATGAGACGGGCCGCCCGAATGCTGGACGAGGCCGGCGGGGCCGGCGACGGGGACGATCTGCTGGCGTACCTGGGTGGATTCGCCGCTCCGGGGGGCTGGATCGACCCCTACCGCCTCACCGACGGCCTGTTCGCCCGGCGACCCTCATCGGACCTGCTCAAGCAGGTCTACCTGTGACGCGCATCGACCGACCACCGACCACCCACGAACGATCACCAGGAGGGCCATGACCACCGAACGTTCCTTCGCCTCCTCCGCCGGGAACGCCACGGGGGACGCCGGAGCCGCGGCCGTGCGCGCGGAAGCGTACCGGCGGCGGGTCCTGCTGGAGAGCGGCAAGGCCCTGGCCTCGCTGGACGACCCGCGCGCCGCCCAGTCCTCGGTGCTGGCCGAGCTGCTCGCCACGAACGGCGGCACCGCCTTCGGCCGCGAGCACGGCCTGCCCGCGGTGCGCGACGCGGCCGGTTACCGGCGGGCGACGCCGATCCGCGGGCACGAGGAGTTCCGGCCCTGGCTGGAGCGCGTGCACGCCGGCGAGCGGCAGGTGCTGACCAGCGAGGAGCCCACGGCCTTCTTCGCCAGCAGCGGCACGACCGGCGGGGAGAAGAGCATCCCGGTGACGGCCGGGTTCCTGCGCCGCTGCTTCCTGCCGTTCTACTTCGCGGGCTTCGCACAGCTCGTACGGCATCATCCGGATCTGCCCGCCCGCGATGACGCGGTGCTCAACCTGTGGCAGGACCCCCACTCGCCCACGGGCCGGACCAGCGACGGCCGGCCGCACCTCGGCCCGAGTCAGCTCGACTTCGCCAAGGCGGGCGAGGACCTCGCCGTCGGCCTCGGCAACCGCGCGCCTTGGAGCCGGCTCCCGGCCGAGCTGGGCGGCGCCGGCCCGTGGGAACGCGCCTACCTGCGGTTGCGGATGGCGGCCGAGCACGACGTACGGGGGATCATCGCCGTCAACCCGGCCATCGCGGCGGCACTCCCCCACCAGCTCCGCGAGTGGTGGCCCCGCATGGTCGAGGAGATCAGGAACGGAACGGTCGGCGGCATACCGCTGCGTCCGCCCGCCCCCGGCCGGGCGGCCGAGCTGGAACGCGTCGCCGCCCGCCGCGGCACACTGCGCCCCGCCGATCTCTGGCCCAGGCTGGAGCTCCTCCTGACCTGGAACACCTACGTGTCCCGGCTCTACCTGCCGGCGCTGCGCGAGGAGTACGGTGCGGGGCTGCGGATCCGTCCCGCGCCGATCGGCTCGTCGGAGGGGCCGCTGGCCGTCCCCCTGGCCGGGCGATCGTCGGGCGGGGCGCTGATGGTCTCCGGCTGCCTGTACGAGTTCATCCCGGCCGGCGACCGGATCGAGCCGTGGAGCGACACCCTGGAGCCGCACGAGCTCCAGGAGGGCGAGGAGTACCACGTCGTGGTCTCGCACGTCGGCGGCCTGTACCGGTGCGCGGTGCGCGACATCGTGCGGGTGGTGGGGTTCGCCGGGGCGACGCCGATCGTCGAGTACTCCTGCCGCGACGGCCGGGTCTCCGAGGCGGGCGAGCGCGTCCGCGAGTCACACGTGCTACGCGCGGTCGCGGCGGCCGGCGAGACGACCGGCCTGCCCGTCCAGCAGGTGATGTACCGAGCGCGCCCGAACGCCGGCCCGCCTGGACACCAGACGGCCGACACCTCCGCCGGCCCGCCCCAACCCGAAGCCGCCGCCTTCGCCGGCCTGCCCCGGCACGAGGCGGCCGTGGCCTTCACCGCCCCGCCGGCGGACCTCACTCCGTTCCGCGACACCCTCGACCAGGCCCTGTGCCGCGAGGAGCCCGGCTACGCCGCCGCCCGCCGCTCGGGAGCCCTGGCCGCGCCGCTGGTGCACGCGGTGCCGGTGGAGGCGTTCTGGCGGGAGTGGCGGCGCCGGGTCGAGGAGGGCGAACGGCCCACCAGAGTCAAGGACCGGGTGTTCAGGGACGATCCGGCCGCGTGGCAGCGCGTGCTCTCGTTCGCTGGAGGACGACGTTGACCGCCGAGCCCCAGGCCGGGCCGCTGCGCGAGACGCCGTACCCGACCCTGCCGGGGCGCGGCCAGTACACCGAACGCGCCCGCCGGGACTTGCTGGCCTGGTTACGAACCACCACGAAGGCCGCACTGCCCGCCCTGGAGCACTCGACCATCGACCCGCGCACACTCCCGGGCAACCTGGAGAACTACGTCGGCGTGGTCGAGGTCCCCGTCGGCCTGGCGGGGCCGCTGCTGTTCACCGGCCGCCACGCCCAGGGCATGGTGACGGCGCCGCTGGCCACCACCGAGGGCGCCCTGGTCGCCTCGGTCGCGCGCGGCGCGAAGGCGATCACGCTGGCCGGCGGGGTGACCAGCCAGGTCATCTCCCAGCGGATGACCAGGGCGCCGGTGTTCGAGTTCGCCGGGCTGGGCGCGGCGGCCGAGTTCGCCCGCTGGATCGTCACCCGCAAGGCCGACCTGGACCGGCGGGTGGCCGAGGTGTCGGCCCACTCGCGGCTGACGGCGGTCGATCCCGTGCAGCTCGGCCGGGCCGTACACGTGCGGTTCGTGTACGAGACCGCCGACGCTGGCGGCCAGAACATGACCACGGCGGCCACCTGGCGGGCCTGCCAATGGATCAACGACCGGCTGGCCGTCATGCCGGGGCTCGCGCCGACCTGGTTCGCGATCGAGGCGAACCTGAGCGGCGACAAGAAGTTCACCCACCTGAACATGATCTCAGGGCGCGGCACCCGGGTCGCCGCCGAGTGCGTCCTGGACCGCGAGACCCTGCGGCGCGTGCTGAAGAGCACGCCGGAGGCGGTGGACCGGCTCTACCGGCACAGCGTGCTGGCCGGCCAGCAGGCCGGCATGGCGGGTCACGACATCGACGCGGCGAACGTCATCGCGGCCATCTTCGTCGCCACCGGCCAGGACATCGCCAGCGTGTACGAGTCCGGCACCGGCCTGTTCTCCGTGGACGTGTCGGAAGGCGACCTGCGCGCCACGCTCGTCCTGCCGAGCCTGGTCACCGGCGTGGTCGGGGGCGGCACCAGGCTCGTGCGCCAGAGCGATTATCTGGACGTGCTCGGCTGCCGCGGCGAAGGCCACGCCGCCCGGTTCGCGGAGATCATCTGCGGGTTCGCGCTCGCGCTCAACCTGTCCACGATGGCGGCGGTGGCCGGCGGCCAGTTCGCCGACGCGCACGAGCGGCTCGGCCGGAGCCGGCGGGTGAACTGGCTCGGCCGCGACGACCTCGGTGCCCCCATGCTAAGCCCGATGCTGGCCCGCGCCCTGGAGGCGCCCGGCCTGGAGGTCACCGACGTCGTCTGGCTCGACCAGGACCCGGGATCGAGCCTCATCACGGAGCTCACCTCCCGATCGGAACGCCGCAAGGTCACGGGGATCCTCCCGGTTCGCGCGGCCTGGAAGTGGGACGGCGGCGACGGCGAGACGGACCTGGTGCTCAAGGTCAAGCCGCTCGACCAGGAGGTCGTCATCGAGGCCGCCAAGCTCGCCTCGCTGTGCGGGGGCCGGGTGGCCGACCTGTATCCGCGCTGGCGCGACTGGACCGGCTTCACGGGCCTGCACACGCGTGAGCTCGCCGTCTACCGTCATCCCGAGCCGGCGCTGCGGGCGGTGCTGCCGCGGGCGTACGGGGTGCACGAGGACGCCGGGCGCGAGGCGTACGTCATCGCCATGGAACGCCTCGGCCCTGACGTGCTGCACCTGGACAGCGCGGACCACCCCGAACGGTGGCGCCCCGCCGACCTCAAGGCGGCCGTACGCGGGATCGCCGCCGTGCACGCCGCCTTCCTCGGCCGCGACGACGAGCTGCGCACCTGGCTGGCGCCGGTGCAGAGCGCCGAGCGCATGACGTCCATGCGTGAGCTGTGGTCGGCGCTGCTGGAGCACGCCGCGTCCGAACATCCCGAACTCCTGCCCGCCGCCGGGGCGGACCGGCTCGGCCGGATCATCGAGGAGATCCCGCAGTGGTGGCGCCGGCTGGAGCAACTGCCCCGCACCCTCGTCCACCACGACTTCAACCCCCGCAACCTGGCCCTGCGCCGCACGGGGTCGGCCCTCTCCCTGGTGGCCTATGACTGGGAGCTCGCCACGCTGCACGTGCCCCAGCGGGACCTGGCGGAGCTGCTGGCCTTCGTCCTTCCCCCCGACGCCGGCGAGTCGCAGGTCACCGCCCTCCTCGACCTGCACCGCGAGGCCGTGGGCCACGGGCAAGAGCGTCGGGTCTGGCGCGAGGGTCATCGGCTCGCGTTGTGGGACTTCGCCGTGACCCGGCTGCTGCTGTACGCGATGGTGCACACGCAGCGGGAGCTGCCGTTCCTGCCCCGCGTCGCGGCCACGACCCTACGCCTGATCGCCATCGAGGACGCCGCCGCGGAGCACCCATGACCCCTGACCATGCCCCAGCACGCACCGCCATCCCGACCCGGGGGAACCCTGCGCCGGCCCGGACCACACCGCCCACCCCGCCACCCGCCGCGAGCATGCCACCGGCCCCGGCCCCGGCGCCTGCCGCGGGTCCGGTCCGGGTCGCGCTGCTCGGTGTCGACGGCTCAGGCAAGAGCACCTGCGCCCGTCTACTCGCCCAGCGCTCCTCCGCCGACCGCCCCCACGTCGTCCTGTCCTGCCTGCGCCCGCACGAGAACCCCGGCGGCCCGCTACACGAGCTGTCCCGGCACCTCGACACCCTGTCCTCGGCCGCCGACCACCTCGGCAGCCCCGATCTCAAGCTCGCCGTCCTCTACCTGCAGATGTGCACGTACGGCGTGGCCGAGCGCTTCTTCACCGGCCGCCCGGCAGCCGCGATCATCACCGAACGCCACCCCCTCATCGACACACTCGTCTACCTGCCGCTCTACCGAAACGCCATCACCACGACAATCACCCCGAACCCACAGACCCCCACCCCGAACGGCACGCCCGCCCAACACGACCAGCCCCCCACCCCGAACGGCACGCCCGCCCAACACGACCGGTTCCCCATCCCGGACCGCGCCGGCACCCTGCGCGAGCAACTCACCCGGCTGCCGACCCCAGCCGTCCAGGCCGCCCTGGGCTGGTGCCGCACCCTCGCCCCGCGCCACCGCGGCCGCGTCCCCCGCCTCGACACCCTGGCCACCGAACTGATCGCCCTCCTGGACCTGCCCTCAGCAGCCCTGATGACCGAACTCACCACCCGATACGCCGTGTCACCCCCCGACGTGGCGATCCTGCTCGACCTCGACCCCGCCGAGGCCGCCCGCCGCGTCCAGGCCCGCGACCGCCGCCCGGAACCCCACGAACGCGCCGACCTGCTCCCCCTCATCCGCGACGGCTACGACGAGGCTCTAAAGGCGTTCACCTCGACCAGGGTCCACCGCATCGTCGTCGGCCACCGCCCCGCCCACGAGGTGGCCGCCGAGATCGCCAGGACAGCCGGCCTATGACCGCACCCGCCCCCGAACAGCACCTGCTGCGCACCCACCTCGACGCGAGACTCGCCCGCGTCCGCCACGCCAGATCCCTCCGCACAACACTCGACGACCCCCCGGCCCCGGCCCAGGACACCGGCGTGATCGCGGTCCTGCGCACCTTCGACCCCGCCACTTTCATCACGTCCGCGCACGCCTTCGCCTCCGCTCTCCCCCAGTCGCGAAGCGCCCCTTGGTACGCCGCCTTCACCAGAACGATCTTCCTGGCCGGCGACCCCGCCAACCTGGCCACCCGCCACCCCTTCGACCACCTCTCCCCCGACGGCTCCATCGCCTGGTACGCCCCCGCTCCCCTGTCGTCCCGCGAAGGACTCCGCCGCCTGCTGCGCCCGTTCCGCGGCCCGCACGCCCTCCCCGCCCCGCGAACCCAGCAGATCCGCTTACCGAACCAACCCGCCACACCCACGACGGCCCACCTGGACATCCCCGTGACGGCGCTCCCGATCGAGGCGTACCTGATCCACGTCAACCACCTGATCGCGGAGGCCACCCTGGACGGCCTCCTCGCCAAGGTCACCCACCTGCGGCTGAACCACCTACCCCATCTCCCGGACCCGGCCACCTCCCACACCCGCATCCGCGTCACCCCGGACCCCACCGCACCGGACCACCTCCGCCCCCACGCCTACCTGACCCTCCCCACCTGACCCCGCCGTCCACCCCCTCCACGCCCAGGTAACCACCCCGTAACGATCTCTATGCCATGATCATCCAACATCTCGAATCTGCGATGGGAGCACGATGATCGCTTTAGCCGGCCGCCTGCTGCGCGCCGTCCTCGCAGGCGGTTTGGCCGTCGCCGTCGCGACCTCCCCGGCCTACGCCCAGGAGCGGGCCGCCGCGCCGGCGTCCGTCTCGGTCGACTTCACCAAGCCGGTCCGTACGCTGTCCGCCACCGACTACGGCATCGGCATCACGGGGTACGGCAACCAGTCGTACATCACCAACGACGCCCGGCACCGAGAGCTCATCCGCAGGCTCGGCCCCGGCCGGATGCGCATCGAGCTGCACTACGAGGTGCCCGGCGACCACGACAGCCCGATCGTCTGCGGCGGCTTCTTCTGCGACACCAAGATCACCGGCGACGCCTGGATCACCGCCATCCGCGACCTGGGCGCCGAGCCGGTCATCATCCTGCCGGTGGACGCCCGCCAGAGCGCCGAGGTCAACCGGGACGACGCGGTCGCGCTCTACGAGCACTTCGCCGCCACGGGCGACCCGGTGCGGCGATTCATCGTGGGGAACGAGACCGACTGCAGCTGCGTGCCGGGCAAGCCGGAGATCCCGGCCGCCGAGTACAGCAGGCGCTTCAACCTGATCGCCGACGCCCTGCGCGCGAAGGACCCGGCTGTGCGGCTCGGCGGCCCCGCCACGTCGTCGAACAAGCTCGACTATCTGCGTACGTTCCTCACCGTGTCGGGTGACCGCGTCGACTTCCTCGACTACCACGACTACGGCAGCGGCAACGACGCCGTCACCGACGAGCAGCTGCTCGGCCCGGTCATCCGCCAGTACGAGACCGACCTGAAGGAGGTGGCCGCGCTCGCCAGGTCGATCCTCGGCCACGAGATCGACCTGCAGATCGGCGAGTTCAACTCCGACTGGCAGGACGACGACGGCCACCGTACGCTGACGCACTTCAACACGCTGTGGGGCGCGGCGGCGCTCGGCCAGATCCTGCACGCGGGGGCGGCCGCCTACCAGTACGGCGACAAGAACGGCCAGCTCGGCCTGACCAGCACCGACGGCGAGGGCGGAGTGCCGCGCAACGAGCCGCTGCCCATCTACCACGGCATCGGCATGTTCACCGGCGAAGAACTGTTCCGGCCGTTCGGCGCCACAATGGTGACGGCGACGTCCGACGACGACGCGCTGCACGTGTTCGCCTCCGACGCGGCCAAGAACATCGTCCTGGTCAACGTCGGCGACGAGCCGCTGCCCACCACGCTGTCGTTCACCGGCCTGACCGCCGCCACGGCCGCCGTCTGGCGCAGCACCTCCGACGCGTGGGCCCCGCACCGCGCCGGCTCCGCCACCGTCGCGGGCGGCGCCACCACGCTCACCCTGCCCGCCGCCTCGGTCACGACCCTGGTCGTCGAGGAGGAGGGCCTGAACGCCACCTACTTCGACAACGCCGACCTGACCAACCCCAAGGTGACCCGCGTCGACCCCAACGTCGACTTCGACTGGGGGTCCGCCTCCCCTGACCCGGCCCTGGAGCCGGACACGTTCAGCGTGCGGTGGACGGGCAAGGTGATCGCCGACCGCGCCGAGACGTACACCTTCATCACCACCAGCGACGACGGCGTCCGCCTCTGGGTGGACGGGACGCTGCTCGTGGACAACTGGACCGACCACTCCAAGCGGGAGGACACCGGGCAGATCGCCCTGACGGCGGGGGCGCACGACATCAGGATGGAGTTCTACGACGGCGGCTTCGACGCCATCGCCCAGCTCCACTGGTCGAGCCCCAGCATCGTGCGCCAGGTCGTCCCGAAGGAGAAACTCCGCACCGGAGCGGCCTGACGAGCCGGCACGTGAACGGCCCCCGGCGTGAGCTGTTCAGCCCCTCGCGCCGGGGTCACACTGTTGCCCATGAGCGATCCACGTCTCCGGATCGAGCGCGTGGGCCGACGTCCTGAGCGACCCAGTGGACATCGTCCCCCATTTCGAGAGGGACTCGGTGCGAGCATTCACTCCGAAACCAGCTCTCCTGAGCTGAGCCGCGCAGAGGTCATCAGAGGGAGTCGAGCCGCTTGCTCCCCTTGTCCGTCAGCGACGCCAGGTGCACCGCCACGCCGAAGGTGGTGAACCCCTCCCTGGCCGCCCGCGTGAACTCCGTGATCACCGCGTCGGACGGGTATTGCTTGACCAGGACGTCGTAAGCGGCGAATCCGTTGTCGCGGATGGCGGCGAGGACCACGTCCGTGTTCAGCTCAGCGTGTGCCACGATCTCCTCCAGCAGGTCACCTTGCCTTTCACAGTCCCACCAACTCCGGCGGCTGTCACCACCGGGAACCTTCGGCCTTCCCGCGCCCGCAAGTGATCGTCAAGCGCTTCTTGATCCGGCCTCCCTATGGTGCGGACATGCCCAACATCGGTGTCCCGGAACTGGTCTTCGCCTTCATCATCCCCGCGGCTGTGCTCTGGATCGTCATCTACACCGCCGTACGCGCGGCGCTCCGCCACAGCAAGTGACGCAAGGGCCGGGCCGTCACCGCGGCCCGGCCACCAGCACGGACGAACCGTCAGGGCAGCCGGGCCGCCAGCCCGTCGAGGACGACGCCGAGTTGCCGTTCGAACCTCTGGTCCCCGTCGTCGCGCAGATGCCCCGCCGCCTTGACCAGCTCGGCGCCTTCCCCCAGCCACGCGTCCCGCTCGGCGAGCGAGTAGCGGTCCGGGTCGCCGCCTGACTGGCCGCGTTCCTGCTCCTCGATCACGAAGCCGACCACGAACGCGGTGACCAGGTCGAGGGTGTCGTCCGCCTCGGCCAGCGAGAACCCGGCCCCCGTCAGGCGTTCGAGCCAGCGTTCCTTCGCCTTCACCACGTCGGGGTCGGAGAAGCGGGTGCCGCTGAAGATGCGCGCCCCGTCGCGGTGCCGCAGGTATTCGGAGCGCAGGACGCGGCCGTAGGCGGCCACGTCGTCACGCCAGCCCGCGCCGGGCGCGATCTCGGAGAGGGCGTCGGTGACGCGGCGCATGACGAACGTGCTCATCTCGTCGAGCAGTTCCTGCTTGTTGCGGACGTGCCAGTAGAGCGCCGGGGCTCCCACGCCGAGCCGGGACGCGAGCGCGCGGACGGTGAGCGCGTCCATGCCCTTGTCGTTCAGCAGGTCGAGGGCCGCCGCCACGATCCGCTCCCGAGTGATGCCCTTCGCCACGGTTGACACCTTAACAAAGTTCAGGCACGGTTGGTGACGTCCGAATTGAACTTAGTTCAGGAGCGTGTCATGCGTGCTGCCGTCGTCAACTCCGCCGATGCGACACCCGTCTGCGCGGACTTCCCGGCCCCGCAACCACAGCCGGGCCGCCCCCCACTGAGCCTCGTGGGCGCCGGGCTGCACCACGTCGTCCGAGGCATGGCCACCGGCCGCCACTACCGCAGCGGCAAGGCGTTCCCCCTGGTCCCCGGCGTGGACGCCGTGGCCAGGACCGAGGACGGGCGGCTGGTCTACACGGGCCTGGCCCGGTCGCCCTGGGGCACGATGGCCGAAACGATGGTCACCCCGTTCGAGGTGGACCTGCCCGCCGGAGCCGACCCGCTCGCGGTCGCCGCCGGCATGAACCCCGCCTCGGCGGGCTGGATGCCGCTGGTCGCCCACCGCAGGGAGGCGGGCGAGCTCGGCACCGTGCTGGTGCTCGGCGCGACCGGCATGTCGGGCAGCCTGGCCGTACGGGCCGCGCTGGCGCTCGGGGCGAAGCAGGTCGTCGCGGCCGGACGCGACCGCGAGGCGCTGGAACGACTGAGCGACCTCGGCGCCGTCACCGTCCCGCTCGCGGACCCGGCGCCCAACACCATGAAGACCGCACTCGCCGCCACCCTCGCTGAGGCGCAGCCCTCGCTCATCCTCGACTTCGTGTGGGGCCCCGTGGCCGAGGCCGTCTTCACCGCGCTGAGCAGTGTCCGCCCGGACGACGAGAGCGCGGCGACGTCGTACGTCCAGATCGGCTCACTCGCCGGGACCGAGGCGGCACTGCCCGCGGCACTCCTGCGCAGCCGCCGGATCCGGATCACCGGCAGCGGAATGGGCTCGGTCTCCAAGGCCGAGATGATCGCCGAGTTCCCCGAGATGATCACCCGGTTCGCCGACGGCACCTTCGACGCGTCGTACACGACCTACCCGCTCAGCCGCGTCGGCGCGGCCTGGGCGCACCAGGGACGCACCCGCGCCGTCGTCGTCCCCGGCTGACCACTGAAGAGAGGAACGAACATCATGCGGAAACGCGCGTTGGTGGTCGGGCTCGGCATCGCCGGCATGTCCGCGGCGATCGGGCTGCGGCAGGCCGGCTGGCACCCGGTCATCGTGGAGAAGGCTCCGGAACGCCGGAGGGGCGGCTATTTCGTCGGTCTCATGCCCGAAGGCCGACAGGCCGCCGCCGACCTCGGCATCCGCGACCACCTGCACACCCGCAACCCGCCCGGCGGCGGAAAGGCGTGGTCGCTGA
Organism: Nonomuraea sp. NPDC048892; assembly: GCF_040649735.1. Lineage (NCBI taxonomy): Bacteria > Bacillati > Actinomycetota > Actinomycetes > Streptosporangiales > Streptosporangiaceae > Nonomuraea > Nonomuraea sp. NPDC048892. Next base: position 40,998 of record NZ_JBEZFZ010000023.1, read on the forward strand.
ACCGGCGCGGGAACCTTGAGCCTGGCCTGGGGTTCCTGCACCAGCCCGGCGACCCGGCGGCGGTGGTCCGGGGCGACATCGAGGCCGCACTCTGGGAGGGCATCAGCGGGAACGGAACGGACGACCCCATCCCGGTGCACTTCGCCACGAAACCCGTGGAGATCGACGACACCGGCGCAGACGTCCGCGCCCTGCTCGAAGAAGCCGGCGTGTGGCGGCGCGAGCGCTTCGACCTGGTCGTCGGCGCCGACGGCATGCGGTCGAACGTGCGCCGCATGGTCTTCGGCCCGCCCGAGAACTACCTGACCGGGTGGAACGCGATGATCTGCGCGTTCCAGCTCAGGGAACAGGTGCCGTCGTTCGAGGAGGCGGACAGCATCATCAGCGCCCGGGCCGGCCGTGGGGCGTGGGTGTTCGGGTTCGCCGACCGGCCACCGACCGCCCTGCTGACCTACCGGACCGAGGACGTCGAAGGAGAGTTCACCGGATCCAGGATCGAACGGCTGCGCGCCGCGTTCTCCGACATGGACGACCCGGTGGTGCGGCACGCCCTGGACTCGCTGGAGGAGACGCCCGACTTCCTGTTCGACTCGGTGCACCAGGTGAAGATGCCCAGGTGGAGCCGGGGAAGGGTGGTGCTCGTGGGCGACGCGGCGTGGTGCCTGAACCTCTACTCGGGCATGGGCGCCACGTTCGCCCTCCGCGGCGGCGCCGAGCTCGGCCGTGAACTGCGGGCGAGCCCCGGCGATCTCGGCGCCGCACTGACCGCCTGGGAGTCACGGCTGCGCCCGTCCGTCGTCAGGCACCAGCACCTCGCCCGGGTGAAGCAGCAACTGTTCGTGCCGTCGAACCGCCCCGCCGAAGCCGTCCGCTCGGTGGTCGTCCGCCTCGCGTGCACGGTCCGGGAACGCAGGCTGGCCGATGCCCGTGCCGAGGCCCGTGCCGATGCCCGTGCCGAGGCCCGTACCGAGGAAGGAAGAGCGGCATGACGGTGACCGTCACCGAGGAGCCGTGGGACAGCACGGACGGCGTCCGCCTGCGGCCCGAGGTCGCGGTCAGACGCCGAACGGGGCGGGGTAGACGATGGAGCCGCCGTCCGGCGCCGGGGCCGCCGGGTCCAGGGTGAGCGCCATCATCGCCTCGTCGGGGACCTCGAACGGGGGACGGATGCCGTAGGCGGAGGCGGGCGTGAAGCCGAACCGCGGATAGTACGCGGGGTGGCCGAGCACCAGGACGAGGTTCTCACCCAGGTCGCGGGCGGCGGACAGCCCGGCGCGGATCGCGGCCGAGCCGGCGCCCTGCCGCTGGTGGCGGGGCAGCACTGCGCAGGGGGCCAGGGCGAGAGCGGGCGCGTCACCGACGTGGCAGCGGGTGAGCAGGGCGTATCCGGCGGGTCCTTCGGCGGTCGTGGCGACGATGGACAGGGCCGGGATCCAGGCGGGATCCTTGCGCAGGGCGTCGACGAGGTCGGCCTCCAGCGCGGTGGGGAACGCCGCCAGCAGGATCTCGCGGATCGCCGGAACGTCCTGTTCGGTCTCCGCGCGAGTGCTCCAGACGATCTGAGACATGGTGTGTCGGGCTTCCTTTAGCAACTTTTACGTATCTACGCGACCATAGCGGGCGTTAGATAGACACGCAAACGTAGCTACTGCTGGCGGGATGTCGATCATCCGGCCGTCCGGCGTCGGCGATACGAGCGGGCGTGGACCCGAGGAGGGTCGCGACCAGGCGAAGGAGGTCGACCGGAGGAGGCCGGGACATTGGCTCGCGGCCGGGCGGAGGAGGCGTGGGCAGAGGCTCGCGGCAGGGGGAAGGAGGCGGGGGGCGTTCCGCTCTACGCGAAGCAGGCGGCACGCGAACGCCCCGCCTGTCTATGGTGAATTATGGCCTCCACCATCCCGCCGCTGCGCCCAGCCATCGACAGGACCGTCCCCACGCCGTCGCCGGTCGGCGAGCCGCTGTGGCGGCACGTGCTCGGTGAGTGCCTGCGTGGCCTCCGTCACGAGCGGGGCGAGAAGCTGAGCGAGACGGCGAGCCGCGCCGGGGTCTCGCCGCAATATCTCTCCGAGATGGAGCGAGGCCTCAAGGAGCCGTCGAGCGAGATGATCGCCGCGGTCGCCGGCGCGCTGGACGTGACCCTGATCGATCTGACCCTCGCCGTCGCCGACAACCTGCGCTCCGCCCAGCACAGCACGTCGAGGGGCGCCACCTGCTCGGCCGCCGCGTACGCCCTGGCGGCGTAGCACGACCGGCTCGGCCTGCTCGACCGCTTACCGCCGCCGGCTCGGTCGCGTACGCCCTGGCGGCGTGACGCGACCGGCCGGGGTGGCGCGCGGGCTTACGAGTGCTCCTCGATGATCTGGTCGAGGAGCCCGTACTCCATGGCCGCGGTCGCGGTGAACACCCGATCGTGGTCGGTGTCGGCGCGCAGGGTCTCGATGCTCTGACCGGTGTGCCGTGACAGGATGCGCTCGATGTCGGCCCGTACGCGGACGACCTCGTCGGCCTGCAGGATGAGATCGGGGATCGCGCCCCGCCCCTGGGCGGCCGGCTGGTGCAGGATGACCCGCGCGTGCGGAAGGGCGGCCCGTTTCCCCTCGGCGCCCGCGGCGAGCAGCACGGCACCCACCGCGACGGCCTGTCCGACGCACGTCGTGGAAACGCGCGGCCGGATGTGCCGCATGGTGTCGTAAATCGCGAGCATCGCGCTCGGATCCCCGCCTTCGCAGTTGATGTAGAACTGAATTTCCGCGTCGGGGTTGTCCGACTCCAGGAAAATCAGCTGCGCGATGAGCGCATTCGCCACACCGGCGTCGATCGCGGTGCCCAGATAGACGATGCGCTCGGTGAGCAGGTGCGAATAAACGTCCATCACGCGCTCGCCGCGCGGATTCTGCGCGATGACGTTCGGGATCGTATAGGTGCTCACTGGCCGACTCCTTCGGTGACGCCGAATCCGGGACGGGGGCGATGCTGCGGCGCTATTTCGTCGAAGGTCTGCACGATCGCGTCGATGAAGCCGTAGTCGAGCGCCTCCTGCGCCGTGTACCAGCGGTCGTGCAGCGAATCCTCGAAGATGCGCTCGACCGGCTGGCCCGTGTCCTCGGCGATCAGGCCGAGCACGGTGTCACGCGTATGCCGCAGGTCACCGGCCTGCAACTCGATGTCGACCGCGGTGCCGCCGATGCCCGCCGACCCCTGGTGCATCAGAACGCGTGCGTGCGGCAGGGCACGACGCTTTCCCTTGGCCCCCGACGACAGCAGGAATTGCCCGGCGCTGTAAGCGATTCCCAGCACGAGAGTGGAAACGTCACAGGGAATGATGCGCATGACGTCGCGGATCGCCAGCATCGAGGGAACGGAACCGCCCGGGGAATGAATCCACAAAGCGATGTCGGCCGACGTGTCATGCGTGGCGAGCGCCATCATCTGCGTGGCCAGCAGGGTCCCGTTGTCGTCGTCGAGCGGGCCGTCGAGAACGAGAACTCGCTGCTCGTAGAGTTCGCGTCGCACCCGCGCGTTGAACAGGGGAAGTTTTGATTCTTCGCTCATGTGTCCATCATGTGAGGCGCTCAGACCCGAAGTCGACGCGATCCGCCTGGGGCGGATCTGCTGTGAGCAGATGGAAATTCCGGGCGGCCGGTTCAGCGCTTCCGGTCGTGCACGGCCCTGGCGACGGAATCCCGGTGGGGACGGGCCCGGACGGCGCGGGGTCGTCCGGAAGGCCCACCCACCGCAGAGCCAGAAGCAGCACGGCGAGCAGGGCCGCCGCCACCGCGATGCGGGCCACGGCCCGATGCCGCCCGGGGGTGGTCGTGTCGAGGGCGGATCGCAGCGGGAACGGCTTCGCCGCTTCGGTGGCGAAGCCGTTCTCGTTCGCCAGGAACGTCCGATAGACGGCCAGGGCGGTGATCAACGCCGTGCGGAGGTCGGCTTCGTCGGGTCTGATGGTGCGGGCGCGGGGGCAGACGAATCCGTAGAGGAGGTGCAGCGGGCGGCCGTGCTCGTCCCTGGGGGCGTCGGTCTGGCCGAGGTCGGCCGCGGAGACCTGGTGGGTGGCGTGGACGACGCTGATCGGCCGCCCGGAGGGGGTTTTCAGCTCGATGACGCCGGGCCGGTCGGGCGCAGCGCCGGGCTCGACGTGGTCGGCGAGCACAGTGTGGTCGCCGACGGCGAGGAGCGGCGCGGGCGCCAGGAGGGTGCGGTAACCGGCGCGGTGCCCGCGGCCGATCAGGAACGGCCATCCGTGGGCGTCCATCGTCTTCGGCCTTCCTTGGGCGTCCATCGTCTTCGGCCACCCTTGGGCGTCCATGGTCAGCTCCCCGACAGGCGGGAGCTGGGCAGCCGGCCTTCCAGCATGGCCGGTTTGGCGCGCATGTCCTGCAGCACCTGCCGCCGGACGTGGACGAACTCATCGACCCGCCGCTCCGCCTCGCCCGCGTGTGGACCGGGGATCGCCTGCTCCTGACCGGCGGTCAATGCGCGGGACTCGAAGAACATGCCCATGAGCACGTCGCCGGCGACGGCCGCGGGGGGCGGGCCGAGGGCGTACAGGAGGGCGCGTCCTGAGGTTTGAAAGGTCAGCATGGCGGCTGAGCGGAGGCGTTCCAGCGGGGTTCGCCAGAGGTGGCGGCGGGCCTCTTCGTCGAGTGCCGCGCGGAGTGTGGCGTCCAATCCCATCTCGGCCTGGTCGAACAGGTCGGGGACCACGGCCGAGAGCGGGACGTCGACGTAGGCGGGCCGGGCCTGGGCACTGCGGATCTTCACCACGTGGCCGGAGGTGTCCACGGAGGCGAAACCCGGCCCGACGGCGCTGACCGGGATGAGCCGGACCACACGCCGGTCGCTGTGCAGCCGGACCAGCGTGCGGAAGTGCTCGTTGGACATCAGCAGGTCGCGCACGAGGGCCAGCCGGGTGTTCTCGTCCTCGTGCAGGTGTGACAGCAGGTCCCATTTGGTGACCACGAAGCTGACCGGGCAGCTCGCGCCGATCAGGTGCGGGACGAGGATGTTCAGGGTGCGGTGCAGTTCCGTCCAGCCCTGCGGGTCGCCGTCCAGATGCTGGCGGATGCGTCCGCCGTCGATGATGCCCAGTAAGGCGTGGGCCGAGCGGACCTGGTCGAACAGCTCCGTATGCCGGCCGGACTCGGCCTCGGCGGCGTCGGTGAGCAGTTCGCCGGCGTACTCCAGCAGGTCCAGCCGGAGCACCTCGTGCACCGTGTCCCCGGCCCTGGCCTTGACCCCGAAGGAGAAGTGCCGGGTCTCGCTGGTGAACGTGCCCCGCGGCCACTGATCGGCCCGCGTGGTGTCGGCCATCTGCGCGAACCAGCCGGTCAACCTGGCCACGTCACCCTCCGCCGCCGACAGGTAGTAACTCTGCCGCGACGGCGTCTGCAGCTCGTTGAACATGCTGGCCAGCAGCAGCGTCTTGCCCGACCCCGGCAGACCCAGCGCCACCACCCGGAAGATGGGGACGGCCGCCCGGATCCCCGCCTCACCCGGCGGCGAACCGCCGTTCCGCCGCCTGCGCGAGCCGAGGAACGCCGTCAGGGTCGCCACGATCCCGGCCGTGAGGAAGATCCCGAGGAGAATGTCCATGGTCGTCACCGTTTCTCGATGAGGGACAGGGTCACGACGTCGCCCAGCCGGGTCATGACGTCGCCGAGCCAGGGCACGATGCCGCCGAGCAGGAACGGACCGTCGCCGGGCCGGGGCGGGCCGAGCGGGCCAGCCACGCCAGCGCCAGCCCGCTCAGCAGCCCGACCGGCGGGAACGGGCCGAGCAGCGACGCGACGCCGGCCAGGATCAGCAGGACGGCTGCGCCCTTCGGCATCGTCTGGCGGCGCCAGCCGAGCACGGCCAGCGTGGTGAAGCCGGCCAGGCACACCACACCCATGGGCACGAACAGCAGGTGCATCAGGACGGCCTGGTCCGCCACGTCCCTGAACTGCCGCGCGGGTAGCAGCCGGGCCAGGTCCGGGATCAGGCTGGCGTACGCCCAGGCCTGGACGGCGATGAGGCCGCAGCCTGTGGCGGCGAAGGTGAGCGCCCAGCGCGGCAACCGGGTCGCCCCGGCGAGCCCGCCGAGGGTGCTGGCCAGGACCAGGTGGGCCACCCCTGCCAGCAGGGATTCGGCGACGGTGAGCGGCGCGCGCTGCGCCTCGGCGTCGGTCAGGCCCGACAGCAGGAACAGGCCGGCGAGGTACCCGGCGGACGCGATCGCACCGACGAGGGCCGCCGCGGTGACGGCGGTACGGGTGCCGGTCCCCGGGGAGACGGACGGTGATGCGGTGCTGGAGGCGGTCGGCATGGCTGCTCCTCGGTCGGGGACGGTGGTTGTCCGGTTTCAGTGTGGGGAGCCGTTCTCGTCCGCACAGCGGCCGTGGGGCGGGTTCGTTCCTGCCGCCGTGCGGGTGAAGGCGGGCTCCCGTTCCGCCCTACGGGGGAACGGGGAATGCCCCCGCAGGGCTGATCCCACGCGAGCGCCTCGGCCGTACGCTGCTGATGTGAGCGATCTCGCAGCCGGCGGAGCGGCGACGCACGCGTGGCGACCGAGCGAGGCGCTGGTCGACGCGATCATCGCCGTGGCGCTGGCGGTGCTCGTGGTGATCAGCGTGACGGCACCGGAGCCGATCTTCACGCACGCCTACCGCCCGCCCAACGGCTGGACGGTCCTCCTCGGTCTCGCCGCGAGCCTGCCGCTGGCGGCCCGGCGCCGCCGGCCGCTCACCGTCTCACTGACGGTCACCGGAGCGATCCTGCTGCTGACGGCGCTGCGCTGGGCGCCGGGCATCACCCCGTTCTGCCATATGGCGGCGCTGTACGCGGTCGCCGCCTGGCGTGAGCGCCGCGCGGCGGCCGTCGGGCTGGGGGCCGCGTACGCGTCGATGGTGACCTTGACCGTGCTCGGCGCCCCGTCGTTCGACCATCCGCTGATCCTGGTCGACGTGCTCGCCCAGACCATCGCCTGGGGAACGGGCCGGGTGATGCGGCGGCGCCGCCAGCTCACGGAGGTCGCCCAGGCGAACGCCGTGGCCGCCGAGCGGGCCAGGGCCGTCACCGCCGAACGGGCGGTGCTGGCCGAACGGCTGCGCATCGCGCGTGAGCTGCACGACGTCGTCTCGCACACGCTCTCGGTCATCGCGGTGCAGTCGGGGGTGGCCCGCTACCAGAGGGAGGGCGCCGCCGACCCGGTGGCGTCGGCTCTCGGAGTCATCGAGCGAGCGAGCCGGTCGGCGCTGGACGACCTGCGCCGCATGCTCGGACTCCTGCGTGCCCGACCGGACCAGGACCCCGACCCGGCACTCGCCGCACTCCCCGCCCCGGCGCCGGCATGGGTGCGCGAGTGGGTGGTGGACCTCGCCATCGCCGTCGTGCTGGCCGTGCTGGGGCTCGTCATGGTCGTCTTCACCTATCCCGCCGCCGCCCAGCAGTACACCGAGCCGACCTGGTGGTCGGTGCTGTTGCTGCTGGCCGCGACGCTCTCGCTGGCGGTGCGCCGGCGCTGGCCGGTCGCGGTGCTGGTGGTGACCCTGGCCACGGGCGTCCTGACCGCCATCGGGGGCTGGGATTCCGACATGCCGTTCCTGTGCTCCTACGTCGCCGTGTACTCGGTGACCGCCTGGCGGTCGCTGCCGGTCGCACTGGGCGCGATGGTCCTGCACCTCGCCGTCGAGGCGGCGGGCGCGTTCGTGGACACGGCGCACTACGACCCGAGCGTGGACCCCACCGTGGCCGGCGTCCTGATCCCCTTCGGACTGGGGCTGATCGTCCGCCGGTGGCGGCGGCAACAGGACTCGGCCATGCGCCGCACCATCGAGGCGGAACGTGGTACCGCCCGCGCCGCTGAGCAGGCCGTCATCGCCGAGCGGCTGCGGATCGCCGAAGAGATGCACGATGTCATCGCGCACACCCTTTCGGCCATCAGCGTGCAGGCGGGCGTGGCCCGGCACGGTCTGGCCGGCCCGGACAACCCAGCCGGACCGGCGCTGGCCGCCATCGAGACGGCCAGCCGCTCCGCGCTCACGGACCTGCGCCGGATGCTCGGCGCGCTGCACGCGCAGCGGCCCGGCGAACCGGCCAGCCTGGCGCCCAGCCCGGGGCTCGACGAGATCCGGCTGCTCGCCTCGGCCCACCGCGCCGCCTGCGGCCCGATCGAGCTCACCGTCGATCCGGGCGTCGAGACGGCGCCGGAGAGCCTGCGCATGACCGCGTACCGCCTGGTCCAGGAGGCTCTGACGAACGTGCGCAAGCACGCCGCGGGGTCGGCGGCGGTGGTGCGGATCGTCCTGGACGGCCCCGACGTGGTCGTCCAGGTGGACAATGAGCCGCCGGCCGGGACGCCCGCGCCGGGCACGTCCTCCGGATTCGGGCTGGCCGGGATGCGGGAGCGGGTGGCCATGTTCGGCGGCACCCTCGATGCCGGAGCCGATGACCGAGGTGGATTCAGCGTACGCGCGGTGCTGCGAGCGGAAGGGGCGCCGGCATGAACGAGCCGGTACGGGTCGTCGTCGTCGACGATCAGGAACTGGTGCTGGCCGGGTTCGCGGCGCTGCTGTCCGGCGCCCCGGACATGACGGTGGTCGGCCAGGCCCGCCAGGGTGAGGAGGCGCTGCGCCTGGTCCGCGCGACCCGGCCGGACGTCGTCCTGATGGACGTGCGGATGCCGGTGCTCGACGGTATCGAGGCCACCCGCCGGATCAGGGCCGATCCCGGGCTGTCGGACACGCGCGTCATCATCCTGACGACGTTCGGGCTGGACGAGTACGTCTTCGGCGCGCTGCGCGCGGGCGCCGTCGGCTTCCTGCTCAAGGACACGCCGCCGGAGGAGCTGCTGCGTTCGGTACGCGTCGTCATGGCGGGAGAGTCGCTGCTGTCACCGTCGATCACCAGACGCCTGGTCGAGGTGTTCGCCACCGCACCGGCCCCCGCGCCGGCCCGGACCATGCCCGAGCTGACCGACCGCGAGACCGACGTCCTCGCGCTGGTCGCTCAGGGCCTGTCGAACGCCGACATCGCCGCCCGGCTGCAGATCGGCCCGGCCACGGTGAAGACGTACGTGAGCCGCCTGCTGACCAAGCTCGGCGGCACGGCCCGCGTCCATCTGGTGATCGCCGCCTACGAGTCCGGCCTGGCCTCGTAGGCCGCCCGGTCGCGGGCGCCGTGGAAACGCCGCGGGTGGCACGAAACGCCGGGGTGCCGTGGAACGCCGGCGTGCCGTGGAAACGCCCGGGAAACAAGGGTCGTGATTGTCTCCCTGTCGCATCCGTTCTCGTGACAGGAGATTCCATGGCATCACCGCACTCCTCGCCCCGCCACGGCCTCTCGCGCCGGACCACCCTCGGAGGGCTGCTGGGCGCGTTGCCGCTGGCGGCGGCCGCGCCGGGGGTCGCCGCGGCGAACACGTCGGTCCCGGCACAACCTGGCCAGGTCCCGCCGGGACTGCGTCCTGGAGGGGCCTTCGACCGGTACGTCAAGGAACTGGCCGACAAGGAGGAGTTCTCCGGCACCGTGCTGATCGCCCACCGGGGCCGTCCGGTCCTGGCCCGCGCCTACGGCTGGGCGGACAAGGAGAACCAGGTCCGCAACAGGATCGACGGCATCTACGCCCTGGCCTCCACGGCCAAGCTGTTCACCGGGCTGGCCGTAGTCCAGCTCGCCCAGCGGGGCAAGCTGGCGTTCCACGACCTGGTGGGCAAACACCTGGACGGCCTGCCGGCGCCGATGGCCGAGCGCATCACCGCGCACCATCTCCTGACGCACACCAGCGGGCTGGGCGACGCCCGGCGGCCCGGCGAGAAGCCGCCGCCGGAGAAGATTTACGACAGCTACGAAGCGCAGATGGCCGACTTCTGGGCGAGCCTGCGGACCTTCGAGCTGGAGTTCGCTCCCGGCACGAAGAAGGCGTACAGCAGCATGGGCTACACCTTGCTCGGCGAGCTCGTGGCCAGGGTCGCCGGCATGTCGTTCCAGGAATACGTCCGCCGGCACATCTTCCTGCCGGCCGGCATGAAGGACTCCGCCTACTACACGCGCCGCCAGTGGCTGACCGACCGGCGCATCGCGCATCCGTACATGTATCAGGCGGACGGCACGCGGGTGGACGCCGTCCGCAACCTCGACAAGGGCTCCGTGTACGGCGACGCCGGCCAGGGCAGCAACTCCGCCAGGGGCTGGATGGGTACGGGCGGCGGCAACGGCTTCGCCAGCGCCCCCGACCTGGTCCGGTTCGCGACCGCACTGCAGGCCGGGAAACTCGCCTCCCGGCCGTACACCGAGCTGTACGTGAACGGGAAGATCTCCGCCAAACCCATGAAAGAGGACCCCTCCGGCGGTTCCCTGCGCGGGGAGACCTTCCAGGCGTACGGGCCGATCGCCCCCACCTTCAACGGTCAACGCATCATCACCCACGGAGGCGGCGCCGGAGGCATCTCGACGAGCTGGTCCCTCTACCTCGACCTGGACTGGACGGCCGTCATCCTGAGCAACTACGACCTGCGGAGCATCGAGCCGGTCATCGACCTGGAACGCCGCCTGATCACCGGCGCACAGTGACTCCGGGAGCTCAGGTGCCGTCCGGCCGGCCGGGCCGGCCCGTCATGATCGCCGCGAGCCACGCCGCCGCCCGCGCCGTGCTCTCCCACCCCCGCTTCAGCGCCCGCGGCGACCTCAAGCGCAGCCCCATCCCCATGGGGCAGGCCGGTCTGGGCGAGGAGATGGCGCGGCCGGGGATGTTCATCCACTTGGACCCGCCGGAGCAGACCCGGTACCGGCGGCTGCTGACCCCGCAGTTCACGCTGCGCCGGATGCGCCGGCTGGAGCCCGGCATCGCGAAGATCACGGCGGTCCGGCTCGACGCCATGGAACGGCACGGCCCACCGGCCGACCTGGTGGAGCTGTTCGCGCTGCCCATCCCGTCGCTGGTCATCTGCGAGCTGCTCGGCGTCCCATACGCGGACCGCGACCGGTTCCAGCGCGACACCGCCGTGATCATGAGCATCGAGGCCACCCCCGACCAGGTCATGGAGGACGTCGAGATCGACGGCCAGGTGATCAAGGCGGGCGAGGTCGTCACCGTGTCCCTGCCGGCGGCGAATCGCGACCCGGAGCACTTCGACGACCCCGACGTGCTCGACCTCACCCGCCACGCCTCCGGCCATCTGGGCTTCGGCCACGGCGTGCACCAGTGCATCGGCCAGCAGCTCGCCCGCATCGAGCTGCGCATCGCCTGCACGGCTCTGTTCGAACGCTTCCCCGCGCTGCGCCTCGCCGTCCCCGCAGCGGAGGTGCCCATGCGCACCGACATGACCGTGTACGGCGTGCACCGGCTCCCCGTGACCTGGTGATGATCACGCACGAGCGTACGTCACCAGGGGCATGATGGCCCGGTCGAGGAACTCCTGGATGCGCTCCTCGCCGGGCGGCGTGCCCGTGTAGATGTAGTGCTGCAACATCAGGCTGCTCGCCACCTCGATCGGGATGGACGTGACGGCCTCGCCGGATATCTGCCCTCGCTCGGCGGCCCGTTCCAGCGCCGCCAGGAACAGGCGCTGGCGCGGGCGGACGATCTCGTCCACCACCGCCTCCGCGATCTCGGGATGGCGCCGGCGTTCGCCGGCCACCGTCAGCAGCACCTGGCCGGTTAGTCCGTCGAGCGAGGCGGACATGCGGCGGAGCATCACCAGGAAGTCCTCACGCACGTGACCGGTGTCCGCCGGCTGGTCGGGGACCGGCAGGGCGTGCCTGAGGGCGTCGATGACCAGGCCCTCCTTGGTGCCCCAGTGGCGGTAGATGGAGGTCTTCGCCGCCCCGGCGCGGGCCGCCACGCCCTCGATCGAGACCTCTCCGTAGCCGCGCTCCACGAGTTCGTCCAGCATCGCCTGGCGTACCGCCTGGAGCAGCACTTCGCGTCCGCGCCGCTTGGGACGAGCGGAGGTGTCGGTCACCCGCCCATCTTAGCGACGCCACAGTAGCTAAAAGGGTTTCCGGGACGCGGGCGACGGCTGCCGATCGGCCACCGCCCGCGTCGTGATCCCGGGTCACGCCCCCGGCAGGTAGCCGATCAGGGGCGCGTGGTCGGAGTACCCGTTCGGCGGGCCGCTGTCCGGCTCGTTCTCGGTGCGATCCATGAGCGACTGGTCGGCGTCGCACCAGGTGAAGCGCCGGCTCGTGCCGGTCTTGATGTTCTTGACCTGCTGGGCGCGGCGCGGATCCGCGGGGTCGGCGAGCACGTGGGTGGTGCAGATCCGGGTGCCGGCCCAGGTGTCGGTGCGTACGCACAGCGTCGGCAGGGTTTGCTTGCTCTGCCCGGTGGGATCGGACGGCAGCGTCTGCGTGACCGTGGTGTCGGTGATCTGCGCCTTCACCGCGATGCCGAGGCCGAGGTCGCCCGACAGCGAGCCACGGCAGTCGACCCGGCCGCCGGGGCGGGCGCCCTGCGCCCTGGCGAAGGACCAGCCGGGGCCGAGGGCCGCCTTCAGCAGTTCCAGGTGGCTGCCGGGGGCGCCGCCGCACACCTCCTGCAGCAGCAGCACGTTGGCCCGGTGCTTGGAGACGAGGCCGGCGATCTGCGCCACCTTCTTGTCGGGTTCGTTGCGGTACGGGCAGTAGCCGGCGTCGCCACGCTGCCCGCCCGCCTCACCGCAGATGTTCACGAGATGGCGCGGAGCTCCGTCGCCGCGGCGGCGGGCAGCGGCAGTAACGGCATGACCAGCGCCGCGGCCACGGCCGCCCAGAGGGGTTTCGCTCGTTCGATCATGGGGCCGAGCGTAGAGACGATCGCTTTAACCGCGCTATAGGGAGGGCTGGCGCTACTGGTTCCTGGCGCTCTCCGGAGGCGCCTCACCCCACGCGGCCTCGATCAGCCTGCTGACGGGCACGGGCCGACCGGCCGCCTCCGCGAACGCCACGTCGGCTTCCAGCCAGCCGCCCCAACATTTCCGTTTTTTTCGAATAGATCCTGACGCATCGCCCGATCCCGCTTTGATGCGCGTATGAGATCTCTCCGACAGGGCGCCTTACTGGCCGCGGCCACGGTCATGACGGCCGTGATCACTCCCGTGGCGGCGACGGCCGCGCCGGTCTCGTGCGAGGCGCCGGCCCGCGGCAGTACCGGTTACAACGACTTCGTGCTCTCGTACAAGTCCGAATGTGCCGCGAAGAAGAACTACGACCGGACGTTCTCGGACGTCACGGTGTCGACCCTGGTCGACAAGCGCAACAAGCTGTCGGTCACGACGTCCACGGCGCTGGCCGGCTCGATCGCGTCGGTCAAGGTGAACGACAAGGAGTTCATCTCCAGCGGCGGCCACGGCGCGGCCTTCCAGTACGCCTTCCACGCCTGGCAGCAGGGCGAGTCGCCGAGCGAGTGCTACAACCCCACGCAGGCCGGCGCCCGCAAGGACGACGACCGCCAGGCGCCGCCGTACCACGGCCCCAGCACCAGCGCGCTCTACACCATGGCCAAGTCCGGCGCCTCCATCCGCACGGCGGGCAGGCCCGCGTTCTTCGTCACCCTCGACGACCCGAAGCCGGGCTGGGGCGACTGCCGCGCCGCCGACCTCCAGCCCAAGAAGGTCCCGTTCACCATGGGCCTGTCGCCGTACTGGCTGCAGACCTCGATCGAACTCGCGCCCGACCACGACGTGCCCAAGCTGGAGAACGTCTTCCGCACCTCCGCCACGATCACCTCGGAGGACGAACGGCACGACCACTTCGACGGCGTCTTCGTCGCCTACCTGCAGCCGGACTTCACCAAGGTCTTCTCCTACAGCCTGGCCACCGGCCGCCTGTCGGCCAAGCCCGCCGACTCCCACACGAGCAAGGACCCCATGGTCCGCTGCACCGCGGACGGCGACTACTGCCTCGGCATGTACGTCCGGCCCGACGTGCTCGGGAGCAAGGCGTACTACTACACGATGTCCCGCCCACCGATGGACTACAACGGCCACTTCGGCGAGAACACCATCCAGGTCACCAGCCCGAGCGGGGCCATGGACAAGGGGGAGAAGGCCAGTTACGAGACGTACATCGTGGTCGGCAACAAGAGCCGCGTCCAGAGCACGATGACCCAACTCCACCGCGCCCTGCGCTAGGCGCTTCTTTGCCGGGCACGGCACGGAACCGGCCATCGGCGCTGGTGGCTCTCGCGTCAGCCGAGCGGGACGATGATCTCGGCCAGGTCGCCGGGCATGGAGAGGAACGGCGAGTGGGAGGCGTCGAGCGTGACGACGGAGGTCGGATTGTCGGGAAACGCCGCGTCGGCCTCAGCAATGAACATCGTCTGCACGGCCGGCGGAAGGGCCAGGTCACGCGTGCAGACGATGTACGTGCGCCGCACCGACCCCCAGCCGTCGTGCGTCAAGGTGGTGGTGCCCAGCATGATGCCGATCGGGCCGTCGGGCGTCAGTAGGCCGGTGGCGGCCTCGGCGAGGGCCGGGTCGACGTCGCCGTAGAACGCCTCGCGCAGCCGCCGCCGGTAGGCCGGGTCGTCCGTGGCGAAGTCGAGCCGCAGCGCGCCCGTCCGGGCCGGATCGCCGCGTAACAGCGGCGCGACCAGGCCGTCGGCGGCCTCGGGGATCCGCGTGTACGCCGCTGCGGACACGTCCGACGCCGGCATGTACGCGGTGAGGTACACCGCGTGCGCGACCAGTTCGGGCGTGCGCTGCGCCGTTCGCGTCAGCACCGGGCCGGCCGCGCTGTGGGCGACCGCCGTCACCGGCGCGCCACCGCCGATCCGCTTGATCTGCGCGGTCAGCAGGTCGGCCGCGTCGTCGAGACTCACGTCCGCCACGGGTGAGACCTCGGCTCCGACCGTCTCGGGGTCGTACGGCTGCCCGGTGAACCACCGGGGCCGGCGGGCGTACAGCCCGTGCCCCGCCATGTCCACCGCCACGGCCGGGCGTCCGGCGGCCACGACGTACGGGACGACTTCGCTCCAGCACCAGGAGCCGTGCCAGAAACCGTGGACCAACACCAGCGTGGACATGGATGCTCCCTGAGATGGCGCCTGTGTCGAGGCTCGTGGGATCGGGTGAACGGTGGCGGTCGCAGGCCGCGCCGGCGCTGGGCGGAGCGGCCCCGTGATCCATACTGCCCGCGCCGCGCACAGCGCCACGGCCACGCGACGAGCCCAGCTCCGCCGGGGGCGGGGGCGAGGACGGGTGCGGTGGCGGCCATGGTCACATGATGAGGTCCACGACCGCGCTTGTCCTGGGTGCGGTACTCCTAGCCTGCCGGGCAACCGGTCGCTGCCGGGCAACCGGTCGCTGCCGGGCAACCGGTCGCTGCCGAGCACACCCGGCGGCCCTTGTGTCGTCGCCGAAGTACGGCGCGACCCGGCTCCCTTTGCGGCATCGCCGACGTGGCCGTCGTTCCGCTGCCTTCAGCCTCTTCCGCTGAGAGGGTTGCATGAGCATCCGGTGATCGGGTAGGCCGGACGCTATGTCGGTTTCGCGGTGTGAAGGCTGGCTCCTGGCCGGACGCTACCGGCTCCAGGCCGAGTTGGGGCGCGGCGGCATGGGCCGCGTCTGGCGCGGCTATGACGAGGTGCTGGACCGCCCGGTCGCGGTCAAGGAGGTCACCCTCGACGAGCGGCCGCAGGCCGAACGCGAGCTGTTGCTCAGCCGCACCATGACCGAGGCCCGGCTGGCCGCCCGGCTCTCCCACCCGAACATCGCCACCGTCTACGACGTAGTGGAGGCCGACGAGCGGCCGTGGATCGTGCTCCAACTGGTCTCGGCTCCCACCCTGGCCAGGGTGCTGGCCAAGCGGGGGCCGCTGGCGCCCGTGGTGGTCGCCCGGATCGGGCTGCAGGTGCTGGACGCCTTACAGGCCGCGCACGCCGCCGGGGTCGTGCACCGCGACGTCAAGCCCGCCAACATCCTGCTGGACGCCGGCGAGAGCCACGCCGTACTCACCGACTTCGGCCTGGCCACCAGCGTGGAGCGGCCGGTGGACCTCACCGGGGTGGGCATCGTGGTCGGCACGCCCGCCTTCATCGCTCCGGAACGCGCCCGCGGCGGCCCGCCGACCCCGCTGACCGACCTGTGGTCGCTGGGCGTGACCTTGTACACGGCGGTGGAGGGACGCTGCCCCTTCGGCCAGGGCGGCGTGCTGGCCACGATCAGCGCCGTACTGACCGCCGAGCCGGCTCCGTTCGAGCGCGCGGGGCCGCTGGCTCCCCTGCTCACGAGCCTGCTGGCCAAGGACCCTGAGCAGCGCATCGGCACGCGCGCGGCTCGGCGGCAGCTTGAGGAGATCTGCGCCCCGCCGACCGACTTCCTGCCGCAGACCGGGGACGTGGTGCCACCCGCCGCACCCGACCCCGTCCCTTCGCCGTCAGCCGCACCCGACGTCACGCCCACCGCCTGGCCCGCGCCACCAGCCGAATCCGACGCCACGCCTTCAGCTGCACCCGGCACGGAGCGACGCGCCCAGATCCGGCATGTGGTCGTGGCGGCCGCGCTCACCGTCGGAGCACTGGCCGTCAGCTTCTGGCCGGAAGCCCCACCCGAGCCGCCCCCAGCCACACCCCAACCCACCGACCGACTCCAGGCCGCACCCACCACCACGGCCACCACGCCCGCCCCAACCCCAACACCGCAGCGGTCGTCACCTAAGTCCACCCCCACGGCGACGCCGACGACAACTCCCCCCAAAGTGCCCCAAGATCAGCAGCTCCCGACCAAGCGCCGCTCCACCACCGCCGCGCGCGCAACCTCCTCAGCCGACGTCTGGATCCCATCGGGCCAGGCCAAGAAGGCGACCAACATCCCACCCGGCCACAGCGACGGCCACCCCGGCAAAGGCAAGGGCAGAGGACGCCGCTGACACGAGGCCGCCCCCGTAGACGAGATCCCCCGCCCGATCCCGACCTGCCGCAAGCCCCGGACACCCCGAAAACCAGGTGCCATGACCGGCAGCCCAGGCGTACAAACGGTGTCATGGACGAGCAGCCCCTGACAGGCGGCAGGCATGTCGGCGCGGTACGCATCGGTGAGACCGTCCACCGGACCGCCAACCCGTGGACGCGCAGCGTTCACACCGTGCTGGCGCATCTGGAGAAGGTCGGGTTCGAGGGGGCGCCAAGGGTGCTCGGGTTCGACGAGCAAGGGCGCGAGGTGCTGACGTACCTGCACGGCGACACGATCGGCGAGCAGCATCCCTGGCCCGCGTGGCCGTGGACGGACCGCGCGCTCCAGCAGGTCGGGGTCTGGCTGAGGCGGCTGCACGACGCGACGGCGTCGTTCGTGCCCGAGCCCGACGCGGTCTGGTTCGTCGCCCGGCCGTGGCAGCCGGGGCTGGTCATCACGCACAACGACGCCTCTCCCTACAACGCGGTCTGGCAGGGCGACGACCTGGTCGGGTTCGTCGACTGGGACACCGCAGGCCCGTTCCCCCGGGAGCGCGACCTGGCCTACTGCGCGTTGACCTGGGTTCCGCTGCACGCCCGGCACGTCGTCACCGCCCAGGGATTCACCGCGTTCGACGACCGGCACCGGCGCCTGCACCTCCTGCTCGACGCCTACGGCTACGAGGGCGACCGCTCGACGTTCGGCGACGAGGTGGCCGATCGGGCGCTCAAGAACGCCGAGGTCATCCGCCGGCTCGCCGCCGGCGGCGAGCCCGCCCACCAGGCGCTCCTGCCGTTCGCCGCCAACCTCGAACAGGCCGTGACCGAACTCGAAGAACTACCGGCCTCCTTCTGGGTACGCGACTGAGCCCCCCGAGAGCGGGCCAGGGGAGCAGTACGCCGTCCTGCTGTCCGTCCGAGGTAGGCCGAAAGCCCTGTTTCATGTCGACCGGGGTCACGGTCATCTCGGGATGTTCCTGTTCGATGAGTACGCGCGACGCACCAGGGAGTGGGAATAGCGGCAGTTGGCGCCGGGACGGTTGCACCTGCGGCGCTATCAGGAGCGGCGCCACACCTCCGACGCCGCTGAGGAGTCCCCTGAACGCGGCTGGCGTTTCACGATGACCATCGATCCGGACGGCCGCGCCGAGCGGGTTCTGCGGAATGTCGGCGGGTCGAGTGCCACCGGAGTGAGCGTCCCGGTTGAGCACCGTTCGGTGGCCAAGGCGGAGTTCGGCGTGTGGACGGCGTACGTCGATGCGCGACTGCTCGGGCTGAGCGACCCGATCACCCTGGTGCCGGCCCCCGTACCGGTGGGTGGAAGGAACGGCTGCGAGCACGGCGCCCGGATGGTCCGCCCCGCAGCCGATGCGCCCCCGCAATCTTGAGGCGCTCTTCACCCCTGGCAGCCGCCTGGCCTCCGGCGACGGGCGGGTGGCGTTGATCACTGGGCCTGCCTACACGGGACGGCTCCGTCTGCCCACCGGCTCGGTGATCGCGGCCGATCCCTTCTTTCTGATTGGCGCCGACCCCTTCACCGTCACCGTGACGCCTGGCGACCACGCCGTGCTGATCGCCTCGATGCGCTGGGAGGGGACGGACGAAGAGGGCGAGACCCCCGGCCGCGATGGTGCGGATCCTCGACCGGCCGGCCGTCAGCTGGGAGCTCGCGTTGCTGCCGGGGCAGGACGGCCGGTTGCTCGATGACGGCGAGTTCTACGGGTTCGGCGTGGACACGGGGATGGGCTGCTTCCTCGACGCCTCCGGCCGCGACGCCGGCGGGAACGTCACCGCGTTCGTGGCGGACCTGCTCGTCCTGCACGACGCCGACGCCCTGCCGCCCACGGCGCCGTCGACGGCCGTCTGCCTGCCGTCGTTCATCCCGGTGGCAGACGACCGTCGCAAGGCACCCTGCACCAGCCCCGCCGCCACGGCCGCGTTCATGGCGGCCCACATCGGCCAGGCCATGGAGGACTGGGACAAGCGTCCCGGGCTCTGGCGGTGAGGTGGGTTGATCACCTGCCCAGGAAAGTGCTTCTGAGGTGGGTGGATGGGGTCATTGTGGGGTGGGGGTGAAGCGGACGGCGTCGGCGCGGTGGTTGCCGGCGGCGTTGACGGTGAGGGTCACCGAGGCGAGGCCGTCGAAGGGCCACGTCCCGAGGGAGTGCCACGCGCCTCCCGACGTGGTCTGGTCCACGACCACGTCCTGGCCGCCCACCTGGTACGTCGCCTGCTTGGTGCTGGCCGTGTGCGCCGGGAACCAGACGGCCACCTCGTACGAGCCGGCCGGCAGGCGCGCCGACCACGTGGCGGTCGAGCCCTCGGTCGAGCTGAACCGGGTGCCGGAGCCGTCGAAGCCCTTCAGGCTGCTCGACGACCAGGTCCCCGTCTCCCGGTACGGCTGCGTGTCCGAGCAGGTGGCCGGGCCGCCCTCGTTGGTCACGACGACCGGGTCGGTGGAAACGGGGGCCGGCACGGTGTGGGGCTCGGAGAGGGGGCCGGTGCCGGCCGCGTTCGTCGCCGCGACCCGGTACTCGCCGGGGGCCACGGCGAGGCTGGTCGCCCCCGTCGTGCTGCCGACCACGGACGAGGCGCAGCCGCCGGTGACGACGTACCCGCGGGCGCCCTTGACCGGCGACCACGACAGCGTCATGCCCTCGTGCGACAGCCCGGCCGGCGCCGCCGCCGGGACGTCGGTCTCGATCGGGAACGGGTGCGCCGCCTTGCCGCCGCCCGACAGCACGTACTGGTGCCCCTTGACCACGGGGAAGCGGATCGCGCCGGTCTTGGCGTCCACGGTGAAGGAGACCCGGCGGCCGGTCCTGGTGTCGGTGACGACCAGCTTGGCGGGGTCCCAGCCGGTGTTCGCGTTGACGATCCTGGTGCCCTGGGAGTCGAAGGACGAGCCGCGCGCGATCGGGTACACCTCCGCGCCCTTGCGCGTGATCAGCACGCCCTTGCCGCCCACGAACACCGGCAGCCGGTCCATCCCGATCGCGTGGTCCTTCAGGGTGCGCGGCCCCTGGTAGACGGCGCCGGTGTCGTAGTCGATCCACTTGCCCGCCGGCAGGTAGACGTCGCGCGTCTGCGCGGTGTCGAAGTCCCGGCCGAAGAGCGGCGCGGCCAGCAGCGACTCGCCGAACATCCACTCGTGGCCGGCGGAGCCGGGGTCGGCGTCGGGGTAGGCGATGGGCAGCGGCGTCATCGCGTACGGGAAGCCGGACTCGTAGCCGTCGAGCACCGCGTCGTAAATGTACGGGTGGAGCGCGTCGTGCCAGAGCGACATCCGCTTCACCGACGCCGCCAGGTCGGGGTCCTCCAGCTCCCACGGCCCCTTGCCGAAGGTCATGACCGGCGTCAGCGCGGCGAACTGCGCGTTGCGCCAGAAGTAGCGCCGGTAGGACGGGTCGGTCAGCGAGGCCTTGGGCGTGCCGCCGACGATGTCGGGCGAGACGTTGCCGGGGCCGGAGGCGGCGATGTTGAGCATGTTCACCGGGATCCGGTCGGGGTCCTCGTGGAAGACCTCGCCGCGGCCGTAGATCGTGTCGTTGATGCGGACGAAGTCGCCGGGCACCGAGTAGGCGGCGTTGCGGACGACGACGAGGTCACCGTCGTCGTGCAGCGCCTTCTGCAGGGCGTTCCAGTTGCCGTCGCGGTTCAGGTTGGGCGCGTACAGCATGGTGTCCTCCTTGACACCGTCCACGCCCCACTTGCGGGTCTGTTCCACGTACCACCGCACGGCCTTCGGGTTCGAGGCGTCCAGCACGTACGTCTCACCCTGCGGGAACTGCGACTTGGTCACCTTGACCGGCAGGAAGTAGCCCTTGGCCAGCGCCTCGGCGGTGAACGGGCCGTCATTGGCGTTGGGCGCCACCTTGAAGTTGTTGCGCGCGCCGAGCAGCAGGACCATGCCGTTGTCGGCGAAGAGCTTCTTCAGCGCGTCCGGGTCGGGGTAGCGCGGGTTGGGCAGGCCGTCGTCGCGGCCGGGCTCGGGTTTCGAGTCCCACATGCCGAAGCTGTTCGTCGTCCCCTCGGAGGCGTCGCCGCGCGGGCCCGGCCAGAAGCCGGAGCCCACCACGCCCCACTGGAGCGGGTAGCCGTGCTCCTTGAACGCCTTGACGGTCTCGGTCACCGACGACTGGTAGGTGTTCCAGGCCAGCGCCCCGTACGCCTCCCAGCCCAGCCCGAACATCTCCGGCCGGGGCCGGACGTCGGTGTAGCCGTGCCGGTTCCGTACGTCGCGGTAGTCGGCGTAGATCCGCTTGAGGTCGGGGGCGGCGAAGTAGTAGAGGCCCTGCGCGGGATCGACGCTGCCCAGCCGGTTCTCCGACGTGGTCAGGCCGACCCGCTTCTGCCCCTCGTCGAAGAGCACCTCGGCGAAGCGCTGCTTGGGGAAGACCACGAAGGTGGAGATGAACCGCTTGCAGCTGCCCTCGTTGGTGAGGTTGTCGAGGACGATGCCGGTCAGCTCGGTCGTCCGGCGCGCCTCGACCTGGCCGCTGCACGGGGTGTCCTGGTCGGGCTGGCCGTCGGCGTGCGCGCCGTAGTCGCCGAGCCCGTACGCGGGCGCCACCGGCCCGGTGCGGAAGTCCGCGCCCCGATCGGCGGTGATCTTCACGTGGCGGGCGGACGGCTGCACCTTGACCCGCACCTTCGCGCCGGTCTCCAAGGTGACGTCGAGCACGGCCGCGCCGCCCGCCCGGCCGGCGAGTTTCGTGGTGGCGGCGTCGGCGTCACCGACGCGCAGGCCGGACTCGGCGTGGGCGGGGGCGATCACGGTGCCGTCGCGCCGGGCGAAAGAGTACCGGAAGCCGGTCTTCTGAATGGTCATGCGGTAGCTGTCGCCGGTGATGACGACGGTGTCGCGGGTGTCGGTGATCGGGCCGGAAGCCGCCTGGGCCGGTACGGCCGGCGCCGTGGCTGCGACGGTGGCGAGCAGGACAAGAGGGATGAGTGAGGGGAAGCGACGCATGAGTCGTCCTCGGGGGGTCGGTTCGGGCATGTGCGCGGCTGGTGCGGACCGCGCGGGATCGCGCCGAAGACGTCCACGCCCGCAGCCCGCCGGAGGGCGGGAGCATGCGAGCATGGACCGTGCACCACTGTCGTGACGGGCAGGGGGTGTGAGGGGGCCGCCCGGTGCCGGCGGGACCGCGGAAATGCCGTTCCACGGAACACGCCCGCCCCCGGGCGGTCTTCTACTTCTGCAGACCCTTGGCGGTCTCGGCGGCCTTCGCCAATGCCTCCTTCGCGGACGAGTCGCCGACGAGCACGGCCTGCACCTGTTCGGCGATGGCCGTCTCGATCTGGGCATATCCGGCGTACCGCCAGAAGGGGTTGGCGGTCGCGGTCTTGGTGATCTTCTCGGTCCACTCGGTGGTGAACGCGTCGCCGGACACCTTGGGGTCGGCCAGGCCGGCGGTGGTCGTCGGCGGCAGCTTCACCTGCTCGAAGAAGGTGGCGACGGTGGCGGTGTCGGAGGTGGCGTGCGCGGCGAACTCCACGGCGGCGTCGGCGCCCTCGCCCTCGACCACCGCGATCACGTGCCCCCACAGCAGGGCCTGCGGCGAGTCGCCGGCCTTGAGCACGGGCCGCGACAGCGGCGCCATCTTCTCGGTCAGCGACTTGTCCGGCGCCTGGCTCGCCACCACGCCGCGCGCGATGATCGCGTCGTCGTAGAAGGCCGCCTTGCCCTGGGCGAACAGGGCGCGGGCGTCGAAGCGGTCCACGTCAGGGGCGATCAGCTTGGCGTCGTAGAGCTTCTTGTACCACTCCACGGCCGCCACCGACTGCTCGTCGCCGACGGTGATCGTGTCACCGTCCAGCAGCGGGCTGCCGAACGTGCGCATCCACGGCAGGATGTCCTTGAGCTGGGCCGCCTTGGTGGCGGCGGCGTACGGGATGACACCGTCGAGCGCGGCCACCTTCTTCAGCGCCGCCTCGAACTCCTCGACGGTGGCGGGCACGCCGTCCACCCCGGCCTTCTCCAGCAGCGCGGTGTTGGCGATGAGGCCGATCGAGCCGGTCGTCCAGGGCAGCCCGAGCTGCTTGCCGCCGCTCTGGCCGCTGGACAGCGCCACGTCCGTGTAGCCGCCCTTGGCCGCCGGCGCGGCGAGGTCGCGCAGCTTGCCCATCGCGGCCAGGGCGCCCAGCCACGCCACGTCGAGCTGGATCGCCCCTGTGAGCTGCCCTCCGCGCAGCTTCAGCGTCACCTGGTTGAGGTATTCGTTGTACGGGAACGACGCCGTGGTGATCTTGACGCCCTTGCTGCCGGCGTAACCGTCCACGATGGCTTGCACCGCGGCCTTCTGCGCCTCCTCGTTCAGTGACCAGGAGGTGAAACCGAAGGCTTTGGCAGCGGTGTCGCCCTGAGGGGCGCCGCCTGAGGCGTCGGGGGCACAGGCCGCCAGCGCGGTCACCCCGAGGGTCGACAGGCCGAGCAGCCGCAGGGCGTCCCGGCGGTTGAGCGTGTTCATGGATCTCCTATCCCTTGACCGCGCCGGCCGTGAGCCCGCCCACCAGGTATCGCTGCAG
Organism: Nonomuraea sp. NPDC048892; assembly: GCF_040649735.1. Taxonomy (NCBI): domain Bacteria; kingdom Bacillati; phylum Actinomycetota; class Actinomycetes; order Streptosporangiales; family Streptosporangiaceae; genus Nonomuraea; species Nonomuraea sp. NPDC048892. The sequence continues at coordinate 64,381 of NZ_JBEZFZ010000023.1, forward strand.
GAACATGAACGCGGCGATGACAGGAAGCGAGACGACGAACGACGCGGCCATGAGGTCTGGCCAGGCGGTTTGGAACTCCCCGAGGTATGTGTGCACCAGCCCCGGCGGCAGGGTCTGCCGCTCGGGGTCGGCGAGGGTGAGGGCGAAGATGAAGTCGTTCCAGGCGCGGACGAACGCGAACAGGCCCGCGGCGATCAGCCCCGGCGCGGCGAGCGGCAGCCCGATCGTGTGCAGCGTCCGCCAGCGCGAGGCGCCGTCGATCGCCGCCGCCTCCATCAGCGTGGACGGCACCGTGTCGAAGATGCCCTTCAGCATCCACACGCACAGCGGCAGCGTGAACGTGGTGAACGACAGGATCAGCGCGGCATAGCTGCCGAGCAGGCCGGTGGCGCTGAAGACGGCGTACAGGGTGACCAGGAGCAGCGCCTGCGGGAAGAGCTGCGAGGCGAGCACGAGGTGCATGAGCGACTTGCGGCCTCGGTAACGGAACTTGGAGAAGGCGTAGGCCATGTACGCCGACACGATCACGCTGAGGATCGCGGTGATCACCGACACGATGACGCTGTTCGCCAGATATCGGAAAAGCTGCTGGTTCTCCGCCAGCCGGGCGAAGTGCTCGAAGGTGATCTCGGTCGGGATCAGCGACGGCGGGAAGCTGAAGGCCCGCTCGTCGGGGGTGAGCGCCGTGACCACCAGCCAGTAGACCGGCGCCAGGCCGAACAGGCCGATGACGAGGACGGCGATCCAGGCCGCCACGCGGGAGCGGTTGACCGGCCTTCGCCGCCCGGCCCTGGTCGCCGGCACGGACGCACTCAGTGTCACCGTCATGACGCCTCCTTGCGCAGGTAGAACACCATGAGCACGAGCAGCAGCACCATCCACAGCCCGCCCAGGGCGGTGGCGTGGCCCAGGTCGAACCCCTTGAACGCCGTGTCGTAGACGGCCACCGCGAACGTCTTGGTGGCGCCGGCCGGGCCGCCGCCGGTGAGCACGTAGATGGTGTCGAAGTGCTGGAAGTTCCAGATGAACTCCAGCAGGAAGACGATCCCGGCGATGCCCTTCATGTGCGGCACCGTGACCGACCTGAACCGGCGGATCGTGCCCGCGCCGTCCACGGAGGCGGCCTCGTGCAACTCCTTCGGCATCGTCTGCAGACCCGCGAGCAGCATGACCATCATCCAGGGGAAGCTGGCCCACGTCTTGGTGACGATCACCGCGGCCATCGCCGTGCCGGGCTGTCCCAGCCAGCTGATCTCGGTGCCCAGCAGCCCGTTCAGCACGCCGTAGTTCGCGTTGAAGATCCACAGCCAGAGGAACGACACGACCACGGCCGGGATCACCCAGGGGAACAGGAACACGCCGCGCAGCCAGCCGGGCAGCCCGGAGTTGAGCGCGAGCGCCAGGATGTAGCCGAGCACGAACGGGATCACGCTCGCGCCGATGGTGAAGACCAGCGTGTTGCGCAGCACCGGCCAGAAGTCCCCGCCGAGCAGGTCGGCGAAGTTGGCCAGACCGACGAACGTCCGTCCAGGACGCACCAGGCTCTGCTCGAAGAAGCCGGTGACCAGCGCGGACACCAGGGGGTAGGCGATGATCGCGAGGAACAGCGCCACACCCGGCGCCATCAGCAACCAGGCGAACTGCCCGTTGGTCAGCTTCCTCATGTCTGGCTGCCCAGCAGGTGGGCGGGGCCGACGTACCCCAGGCCGATGCTGACGGAGTCGGCGGTCTCGATGATCGTCCTGGCCAGTTCGGCCTCGCGGGCCGCCAGGTCGATCGCCGACAGCGGCCCGGAGATGGAGATAGCCGCCACCACCGCGCCGGACCGGTCGCGGATCGGCGCGGCCACGCACGCGCGGCCGAAGGCCAGCTCCTCGACCTCGGTCGCGTAGCCGCGGCCGAGCACGGTGGCCAGCTCCTCGTCCAGGCGGTCGTGGGCGGTGATCGTGCTCGGGGTGAACGGCGGCATCTCGGGCAGCAACGCGCGGCGTTCGGCCGCCGTCAGGCCGAGCAGCAGGCACTTGCCGATGCCCGTGGCGTACAGCGGCTTGCGCTGGCCGGTCAGGACGAAGGAGCGCGGAGCCAGCCTGCCCTCGAAGTTGGCCAGGTAGAACATCGAGTCGTCCCGCCTGATCGCCACGTTCACGCCCAGGCCGAGGGCCGCGGCGAGGTCCTGCGCGATCTGCCGCGCCTCGCGGTGGACCGGGTGCTGGTTCAGCGCCACCCCGCCGAGCGTGATCGGCGCGGTGCCGAGCCGGTAGAGGCCGCTCACCTCGTCGCGCTCGACGAACTCCAGCGTCTCCAGCGTGGCGAGCAGCCGCGACGCGGTGGACGTGCCCAGCCCGGTGGCCTTCGCGACGTCCGACACGCGTAGCTCGGGGCGACCGGTCAAGAACGCCCGGAGCACGGAGATCGCCCTCTCTACGCTCTGATTATTGCCCTGATCGGATGCCATCCTGTCTCCATTGCAATCGCCGTGCACTATGTGGGATCGTGGCGCACATGTCGCAAATCCGTCAAGTGCGCTGCTTCCCGGTGAAGATCCGGCACGAGGCCGCCTACTTGGGCACCCCGCCACAGGAGGAGGACTACTTCCTGCGCCCGCCGTGGCGCAGCCTCTACTCCGCCCGGTTCGAGACGCTGCTCGTCTCGATCACCTGCGAGGACGGCACCACAGGCTGGGGCGAGGCCCTGGCCCCCGTCGCGCCCGAGGTGCCGGCGGCCATCGTCGACAGGCTGCTCGCCCCCGCGCTGATCGGCCAGGACCCCACCCGGGTCCGGCCGCTGTGGGAGCGGCTGAGCGGCCTGATGCGCGAACGCGGTCACCTGACCGGGCACCAGGCCGACGCGCTCGCCGCCGTCGACATCGCCCTGTGGGACCTGGCCGGCAAGCTCACCGGGCTGAGCGTCGCGGCCCTGCTCGGCGGCGCGTTCCGGGAGAACGTCCCCGTGTACGTGAGCGGCCTGCCCCGCCCGACCGACGACGAACGCGCGGCCCTGGCCAAGGAGTGGGCCGCCAAGGGCGCCATCTCGGTCAAGCTCCACCTCGGCCACGGCGTCGAGGAGGACCTGGCCACCGTGGACGCGGTCGCCGCGTCGGGCCTGCGGGTGGCCGTGGACGCCCACTGGGTCTACGACGTGCCTTCGGCGGTACGGCTGGCGCGCGGCCTGGCCGAGCGCGGGGCCCTGTTCCTGGAGGCACCGCTCGCGCCCGAGGACGTGGAGGGGCACCGGGAGCTGGTGCGGCGAGCCGAGCTGCCGATCGCCGTGGGCGAGACGCTGCGCAATCGTTACGAGTTCGCGCACTGGCTGTCGCGGCGCGCGCTGGGCCTGGCTCAGCCGGACGTCGGGCGTACCGGGATCACCGAGCTGATGTCCATCGCCGAGCTGGCCGCGGCGCACCACGTGCCGGTGGCGCCGCACCACTCGACCGGGCTGGGCGTCGCCCTGGCGGCGGGACTGCACGTCAGCGCGGCCCTCGGGAACCTTTCCCTCTTCGAGTACCAGCCCACCACCTGCGAGGTGGCCGGCGCGATTCTCACCGCGCCGCTGCCCGGCGGTCCGGGCGGCTTTCCCCTTCCCTCCGGTCCCGGGCTGGGCGTGGAGGTCGACATCACCACCCTGAAAGAGGAGTCGTAAGTGCCCATTTCCGGACTTATCCCGATTCTGGCTACGCCGTTCACCGCGGCCGGCGAGCTGGACGTGCCCAGCCTGCGCCGGCTGACCGAGTGGCAGTTCGCCGCCGGCGCCGACGGCGTCGCGGTGTTCGGCATGGCCAGCGAGGGCTTCGCGCTCACCACCCCCGAGCGCGCCCGGATCCTGACCGAGGTGCGCCAGGCGGCCGGATCCCGCCCTGTGGTCGCCGGAGTCGGCTCGACCAGCACGGCGACCGCGGTGGAGCAGGCCCTGGCCGCGGCGGAAGGAGGCGCGGACGCCCTGATGGTGCTGCCGCCGTACCTGGTCAAGCCGTCGGGGGCGCAGCTCGTCGACTTCTACGGCGTCGTGGCCGAGCGGGGGGGCATCGACGTGATGGTCCAGGACGCGCCCGGCGCCACCGGCGTGTCCATGCCCGAGTCGCTGATCGTGGAGCTGAGCAAGCTCGACGGCGTCACCTCGGTCAAGATCGAGGCCCCGCCCACCGCGCCCAAGGTCGGCGCCGTCGCCGCCAAGGTGGGCGGCGACTTCGCGGTGTTCGGCGGCCAGAACGCGCTGTTCTGCCTGGAGGAGTACGCGCGCGGAGCGGTCGGCACGATGCCCGCCTGCGAGTTCACCGACCTGCTCGCGCCGATACTGAAGGAGCCCCGGCAGGACACCTTCGCCCGGCTGCTCCCGCTGATCCGCTTCGGCATGCAGCCCGGCCTGGCCTGGGCGGTGCACAAGGAGGTGCTGGTACGGCGCGGCCTGATCGAGTCGGCGACCGTCCGCTCCCCCGCCAGGCCCCTCGACCCCGGCACCCTGACCGCCCTGGACGAGGTCCTGGCCGCCCTGCCGGAACTGGGCGCAGCATGACCCGCCCTGCCGGCACCGGGACCCGCCCCTCAACGGAGGACCGCAACACCACCCCGCGCCTGGGGGCCGGATGACCACCGCCCTCCTCGCCGGCGGAAACTCCCCGATCGGGCTCGCCATCGCCGAGGCCCTGGCCCGCGACGGCCACCGCGTCATCGGCACCGGCCTAGACCCCTGTGACAACCCGGTCTACACCCGCTTCGAAACGGCCGACCTGTCCGCCCCGGAGCAGGCCGACCGGGTGGTCCGCACGGCCGTGGACACCCTCGGCGGACTCGACGTCCTGGTACTGGCCACGGCCGTGATGCCGGTCGCGCCGATCACCAGGACCACCGACGAACAGTGGCAGACCGCCATCGGAGCGACCCTGGACGCCGCCTTCCACCTGTGCCGCGCGGCCCTGCCGCACCTGACGCGGGCGGTGGTGGCGGTCGGCTCGGTCAACTCCTTCCTGTCCGCTCCCGGCCTGCCCGCGTACGCGGCGGCCAAGGGCGGGCTGGACGCGCTGATGCGCCAGATCGCCCTGGAGTACGGCCCGGCCGGAATCAGGGCGAACGTCGTCGCCCCGGGCCTGATCGGCGGCGAAGACCTGGAGCACGCCGCGGACGGCTACCCGATCGGCCGCACCGGCACCCCGCAGGACGTGGCCGAAGCGGTCGCCTTCCTGGCCTCGCCCGCGGCCTCGTTCATCACCGGCGTGACCCTCCCGGTGGACGGCGGCCTGTCGATCGCCTCCCCCGCCGCCTACCTCCGCCCCGACCTCCGCGCCCGCTTCACCCCGGCGCCGTAGCGACGGAACACCGTGCTGGGTGAAGATCGAAGCCCCGTCACGATGGCGACACACGACCAAGTCGTATGACCTGGTGCGGCGGAAAGGGGTTCGCGTGTCCCTTTCCCGCCGCTTCTTCAATACCGCTCTGGCAGCCGGCGGTCGGGAATTCATGCGAATGCCCGGACCAAGCTGGCGAGGGTCGACGGCCACCTTGCCCACCGCGTGGTTCTGTACGGCGGTCTGGGCAGCGGCGGTCAGTCGGTCGGGTTGACGCCCGAGACGTGGACGCGGATGCGGACCTCGCCGGGGCCGGGTTCGGGCACGTCACGCTCGATGAGTTCCAGGACGGAGGGGGTCGCCGATCTTGCGGTAGATGACGGCTTTCATGCCGCTTCTCCCGGACGTACGGCCGCCGCCAGTGCCGTGCGGAGTTCGTCGGCGGTGACCGGACCGCCGGGGTCATCCGCGGTCATCTCCTGCTGATCCTTGAAGTACAGCCCGACGTACGCGGGAGCGTCGCGCTGGAAGCGCCAGCTGTCGGCGAGCGGGCCGGTGTCGAGGACGTCGAAGCCGAGCAGGTCGATCAGCCGGGTGGCGGCGGCCTTGGCCTCCGTCGTGTCACCGGCGATCGGCAGCACCGAACGGGCGGGCGCCCCGGCCGGGCGCGGCAGTGAGAGCAGGTGTTTGACCCAGATGTTGTTGAACGCCTTGACGACCTCGCTGTCCAGCAGGTGCCGCTGGAGCAGTTCGCTGGTCGTGACCTGCTCGGCGTCCAGCTCGGCGATCGAGCCGTCGCGTTCGGGATAGTAGTTGGTGGTGTCGAGCACGACCTTGCCGGCCAGCGGCGCCGCCGGGACCCGGCGGTGGTGCTTCAGCGGCACCGCGACCACGACCCAGTCTCCTGCTGCCGCCGCCTGCGCCGGAGTGGCGGCGCGGGCCCGTGGGCCCAGCTCCGCGACCAGGTCGGCCAGGGTTTCCGGGCCTCGGGAGTTGCTGAGGACGACGTTCAGACCGGCGTCGACGGCGAGCCGGGCGAGTGCGCCGCCGATGTTGCCGCTGCCGATGAGCCCCAAAGTGAGTTGGTCGGCCATGCGAGGACCTCCTAGAATCGGGATGGGCGTCCCGCTTGTTTGGAACTATACGGGATGGCCGTCCCGCTTGTCGACGGAGAGGTGCCGACCATGACGGACGAGCGCGCGTTGCGGGCCGACGCACGGCGTAACCGCGCCCGCGTCCTGGAGGTGGCGGCCGAGGTGTTCGCCACCGAGGGCCTGTCCGTACCGGTGCACGAGATCGCCCGCCGCGCCGGGGTCGGCACCGGGACGGTGAGCCGGCATTTCCCCACGAAAGAGGATCTCCTCGTCGCGATCATGTCCAACCGGCTGGTACGGCTCACCGCCGAGGCCGACGAGATCGCCCGCAGGGAAGACCCCGGCACCGCCTTCTTCGCCCTCTTCACCGCCCTGGTACGAGAGGGCGCGTCCGACTGCGGGCTCGCCGAACTGGCCGGAACCGAGCGCCGGCTCGACGCCCTCGGTCAACGCGCGGGCGCCGACCTGTGCGGCCGGCTGCACGAACTGCTCGCCACCGCCCAGAAGGCGGGCAACGTACGGGCCGATGTCGGTTACGCGGACATCAGGGCGCTGATGTCCGCGTGCATGAGCAGAAAGGAAGACCCGCTGGGGCCGATCCTCTCCGTCGTCATCGACGGGCTGCGAGGCGGCGCCAGCGGGTGAGATCGTCCGCTAACCGAGGAAGGACACCTGGAAGCCGATGTTCGACAGCGCCGTGAAGTCGCAGGGATCGGTGCCGAACACGGACTGGCAGGGCCCCGGACCCCAGTTGGTGACGTCTCCGTCGGGGATGAGTCGCACGTTCGATCCGAAGGGGACCAGGTGCACGCAGTTCGAGACGGAGCAGGTGGCGACGCGCGGCCCGTTGACGTGGACGGCCACCGAGCCGTAGAAGCCGGTCAGGTGCAGGTTCACGGCGACGTCCGCGATGGCGCGGGCCGTGCCGGCGGGGAGGACGAGCGCGACGATCAGCGCGGACGTGAGGAACGACGCCCCTCGCCGTCCCAGGTGTCGTAGGAGCCGCGCGGCGAGCCGGCCGGGGGCGGAAGTCGATGCTGTCATGAGCGTGGACCCTCCGTTGATGTTCGAGACCGTGGGTGGCCGGCTCTGAATGCCGGCCGCGGGGGGGGGCGGACGCCCGCCCCCCCCACGCGCGCCCGGGGGCGGCCGCCGCCCCGCCCCCCCCGTGGTGTTGGCGGCGCGGCGGGGCGGCGCGCGGGGGGGTGTTTGTCGATGTTCTCTTGCGCGTCCACCGTTGGTTGTTGGGCCCGGGGGGGGGGGGCCCCCCCCCCCGCCCCCCCGCGGCCGGCTCCTTACGCCGGCCGCCGATAGGCCGACCGTGCGGCGGCATGCGCCCAGGCCGCAACTGGGGCCGAATCATCCGTACAAGGCCGTACAAGGTGAGATGGGTGGTTGTAACCAGTTGTGATCGGCCGGCGACATACAGGTGACGCCGGACGACGGCGCGTAGCCGCACGACTGCAGAGGAGGCCGTGTGTCACCATCCGCCCACGCCGTTCCGGATCGTCCCGATCCGGGCAGGATCGCCACCCGTCAGGAGTTCGGGCGCGAGCTCTCGTCGCTGCGCGAGCGGGCCGGGCTGACCGTACGGCAGGTGGCGGCCAAGGCCGGCGCGTACGGCGCGCACAGCACCCTCGGTGACTGGTTCGCCGGCCGGGGGCTGCCCTCGACGTCGTCGCGTGACCTGCTGGTACGGGTGCTCGAAGCGTGCGGCGTGGCCGATCCGGCACAGACCGATGCCTGGCTGGCCGCCTGGCGGCGGGTACGGCGGGCACCCGGGCGCCGCGTCGCCGGTCCCGAGCCGTATCGAGGGCTGGCCGCGTACCAGCCGGAGGACGCGGGCTGGTTCTTCGGGCGGCGGGCGCTGACCGACCGGCTGATCGAGCAGGTGGCCGGGATGAGGGCGGCGGGCGGAGGCGTGCGGCTGGTGGTGGGGCCCTCAGGGTCGGGCAAGTCGTCCCTGCTGCGGGCCGGCGTGGTCGCGGCCCTCCGTGACGGCGCCATCCCCGGTTCCGCGCGCTGGCCGGTGGTCGTGATCGTCCCCGGTGCGCGGCCGGTCACCGAGCTGGCCGTCCGGCTGGCGGCCCTGGCCGGCGTGCCGGCGGACGAGGTCGCCGCCGCCATCCGCGAGGATCCCGGAGCCGCCGCCCGGTACGCCGCCGCGGCCGTCCGCGAGGATCCCGGGACCGCCACCCGGTACGCCGCCGTCCGCGAGGATCCCGAGGCCGCCGCCCGGTATGCCGGAGGGGCGGGTGGCGGGGCGCTGGTGCTGGTGGTGGACCAGTTCGAGGAGGTGTTCACCGCGTGCGGGGACGAGGCGGAGCGGCGCTGTTTCATCGCCGCCGTACGCGCCGCGGCCACGCCGCCCGGCGGCGCGCTCGTCCTGCTGGGGCTGCGTGCCGACTTCTACGCGGCGGCGTTGCGGCATCCCGAGCTGGTCGCGCTCGCGCAGGACGGCCAGCTCGCCGTCGGCCCGATGGAGGAGCCAGAACTGCGCGAGGCCATCGTGGAGCCGGCCAGACGCGCCGGCGTCGAGATCGAGGACGGCCTGGTCGAGCTGCTGCTGCGGCAGGTCGCCCCGGCCGTGGGCGGCGGGGCGCACCAGACCGGCGGCGGGACACATCCGGCCGGGGGCGGCGGGGCACCCGAGGTCGGCGGCGGGGCGTACCAGACCGACAACAAAGCGCATCAGGCCGGCGGGGCGCACGAGGTCGGCGTGCTCCCCCTGCTGTCGCACGCCCTCTACACCACCTGGCACCAGGGCCAGGGCCGGAGCATGACCGTGGCCGCCTACCGCGCGGTGGGCGGTATCGAGGGCGCGGTGGCGGCCAGCGCGGACGCCGTGCACAACGGGCTCTCCGGCCGCCGCCGCGAGCTGGCCCGCCGCCTCTTCCTGCACCTGGTGCACGTCGCGCCCGACACCGGCGACACCCGGCGCAGGGCCACCGTGGCGGAGTTGCTCGACGGCTGCGACGGCGAGGAGGCGGCCGAGATGGAGGAGGTGCTCGACCGGTTCGTCGCGCGTCGGCTCATCACCGCGGACGCGGACACCGTAGAGATCAGCCATGAGGCCCTGCTGCGCGCCTGGCCGCTGCTGCGGTCCTGGGTGGACGCCGACCGTGCCGGGCTGGTCCTCGCGCGCAGGCTCGCCGCCGACGCCGCGGTCTGGGTGCGGCTGCGCCGCGACCCCGACGCGCTCTATCGCGGCGGGCGCCTGGTCGCGGCGCAGGAGTGGGCCGCCGGCTATGACGGGCGGCTTCCGGCCGACGCGCGGGAGTTCCTGGAGGCGAGCGTGCGCCAGTCCCGGCGGCGGACCCGCCGGTTGCACCAGGTCGTCGCCACGCTCGCGACCCTGCTGGTGCTGGCCCTGGTCGCGTCCGTCCTGGCGGTACGCGCCCAGCGTGCCGCCGCCGAGGCGGAGCGCACCGCCACGTACCAGCGTGACCAGGCACTCTCGCGCAAGACCGCGACGGACGCCGGCGCCCTGCGCGCCACCGATCCCGGCCTGGCCGCGCAGCTCGCCCTGGCCGCCTACCGGCTGTTACCCACCGCCGAGGCCAGGGGCGGCCTGCTCAGCGCGGTGGCCGGAATGCCGGCGACGCTGCTCACCGGTCACGAGAACGCCGTCTACGGGGCCACGTTTCAGGCCGGCGGACGGCTGCTGGCCACGGCGAGCACCGACAGGACGATCCGGCTGTGGGACGTACGCCGTCCGCATCGCCCGGAGGCCCTGCCGGTGCTGCGCGGTCACGCCGGGGCGGTGCTGGCGGTGAGGTTCGCCCCCGGCGGACACCTCCTGGCCACGGCCGGTGACGATCGCACGGCCCGGCTGTGGGACGCGACCGACCCGCGCGCGCCCCGCCCGCTGGCCGTGCTGACCGGCCACACCCAGGGCATCCGGCACGTGTCGTTCAGCCCGAGCGGCCACACCCTGGCGACGGCGGGCCACGATGGCGTCCCCCGGTTGTGGGACGTCTCCGACCCCTCGCATCCGCACCTGGCCGCCGAGCTGCCCGTCGAGCCCGGCACGATGACGACGGCGGTCTTCGCCCCGTCCGCGGACGTCCTGGCCACGGCCGGGCCCGGGAACACCGCGCTGCTGTGGGACGTCGCCGATCCGCGCCGCCCCCGGCGCCTGGCCGCCCTCGAAGGCCACACCGCCGCGATCCTGGCCGCGCGCTTCAGCCCCGACGGCCGTACGCTCGCCACCTCCGGCTTCGACAACACGATCCGGCTCTGGGACGTCGCCCGCCCGCGCGAGCCGAAGCCGGCCGGCACCCTCACCGGGCACACCAACGGCGTCGCGGCGCTGGCGTTCAGCCCGGACGGCCGGCGGCTGGCCAGCGGCGGCTACGACATGACCGTACGGCTGTGGGACCTCCAGCGACCCGCGAGCCGCCCTCTGACCCTGACCGGGCACGCCGACACGGTCCTCGCCGCGGAGTTCCAGCCCGGCGGCGACACGCTCGCCACCACCTCCAGAGAGGGAAATGTCCGGCTGTGGCACCTGGGGGCGCCGCTGATCGGGGGACACGACGGCACCGTCTACACGGTCGCCGTCAGCCCCGACGGCCGAACCCTGGCCACGGGGGCAGACCGGACGGCGCGGCTGTGGAGCCTGACCCCCGGGCATCCGCCCGCGCCGCAGGCCGTACTGACCGGTCACACCGACGGCATCGTCCGCGCGGTGTGGCGGCCGGACGGCAAGGTGCTCGCCACCGCCGGCCTCGACTTCACGGTCCGGCTCTGGCAGGCCGGTGCCGGCGGGCGCGCCGGCCCGCTCGCCACCATCAGGGCCCACACCGACAACGTGTACTCGGCCGCCTTCGATCCGTCCGGGCGGACGCTGGTCACCGTGGGCGCCGACCGCGCCCTGCGGACGTGGGACGTGAGCGATCCGCGCCACCCCCGGCCGCTGGCGACGGTCACCGGGCACGGCGACACGGTTCTCGCGGTGGCCTTCTCCCCCGACGGCCGCACCCTGGCCACCGGGAGCGCCGACCGCACCGTACGGCTGTGGGACGTCACCGACACCCGCCACCCGGCCGTCACCACCACGCTGAGCGGCCACCGCAACGCCGTCAACGACGTGGCGTTCAGCCCGGACGGCCGCCGGCTGGCCTCAGCGGGCGCGGACGGCGTGGTCCTGCTCCACGACCTCGCCGCCCGGCCCGCCCAGTCGCCGCCCGTGCCGCTGACCGGCCACGCCGGCTCCGTCGCCGCCGTGACCTTCCAGCCGGGGGGCCGGCTGCTCGCCTCCGCCGGCTTCGACGCCACCGTGCGCCTGTGGGACCTCACGCGTACCGGCAGGACCGACGCCATGGTCACGCTGAGCGGCCACACCGATCGGGTGTACGCCGCCGCGTTCGGCCCGGACGGCCGCACGCTGGCCACCGGCGGCGTCGACGCGACCGTCCGGCTCTGGGAGACCGACGCCGGCCACGCCGCCCGGCAGGCCTGCGCGCTCGCCCATCCCGTGATCAGCCCGGCGGAATGGGCCCGCCGCCTGCCCGGTCTTCCCTACCGTCCTCCCTGTCCATGAGCGGGCCCATGAGCGGGCCCATGAGCGGGCCCATGAGCGTGCCCGTGATCGTGCCCGTGAGCGGGCGGGTCACGGGGTGGCCGTGCCCCCGTCCACGCCGATCATCGGGAACGGCCGCGCCGCCCTGGCCGCCGTTCCCGCGCCGGACCCGCACGCCGCCTCCCGCAGGTGGTCGCCGATCGCGAAGTCGATGGCGTGCGCGACGGGAAAGCCGTTCTCGTCGAGCTGCCGGTAGTTTCTCAGGTTGACGCCGAAGGCGAACTGGTGGCCGCCTGCGGCGTGGGAGAAGGCGAAGGTGTCCATGCCGGGGACGCTACCGTCGTGCCCCCAGAACCGGCCGCACGGCAGGTCGAGGGGGTAGATCCCGAGACCGTAGTCGAGCACGGCGCCCGCGAGCGACCGGATGGGCACGGTCTCCTGCATCTCGGCGAGCAGGCTCGCGTCGAGCAGGTCGCCGCGCAGCAGCAGCCGGAAGAACCGGTTGAGGTCCTCCATCGTCGAGACGACCGCGCCCGACGTCCAGGCCCAGGACATGTTGTAGACGCTGTAGTCGCGGGGCGGGTCGAAGTAGCCGAACAGCGCCTCGTACGCCTTGGAGCTGGGCCCAGGGATGTGCGGCGTCCGCGGGAACGAGGTGTGCCGCAGCCCGGCCCTGCGGAAGACGTGGTCGGTGATGTAGCGCTCGGCGCTCGTGCCCGTCACCTTCTCCAGCAGCAGGCCGGCGATGACGTAGTTCGTGTTCGAGTACGACCCGGGGGTCGCCCCCGGCTCCCCGGTCGCGGGTGCGCCGAGCCCCGCCCGCGCCAGCTCCTCCGGCTGGAAGGCGCGGAAGCGGTTGGCGTCCAGGCTCTCGACCGTCGGGAAGATCACGTCGGCGTGGTTGGCGATGTGGCTGGTGTGGTTGAGCAGCATCCGTACGGTGATCCGCTGCCCGCGCTCGCCCGGGATCAGCTCGGGCAGGTAACGGCCGATGGGGGCGTCGAGCTCGATCGTGCCCTTGCCGACCTGCTGTAACACGGCCACGGCGACGAACGACTTGGTGATGCTCCCGGCCCGGTGCACCATCTCCGGACGTACCGGGCGGCGGGTCTCGGCGTCGGCGACGCCTGCGGCGCCCTTCCAGCTGCGCCGGCCGTCCACGACGTTCGCGTAGATGCCGTACATGCCGGCCTCGTGCACGGCGTCCAGCGTCTGGCGCAGCCGCTGCCGGTCGAGGCCACCGTCCTCGGCGGCGGCCGCGGGTCCCGCCGCGAACAGTGCGGCGGTCAGTGCGGCGGTCAGTGCGGCGGTCAGAGTCGCGGCTCCCAGCCGCGAGGCGAACGTGCTGAATCGACGAATGGTCATGGCGCCCAGGATGAGCGTTCCGCTCGGCGGAGGTCAGTGGGCTGTGTCACCGGTCCCGTATGACAGAAGTCAGCAGCGAAATTGGACTGTACTGTAAAGTACAAGCACAGCCGCTCGGAGCGAACAGGCGGCGCGGCAGTGTGCGAGCGAGGAGCGCGACGGCGTGAAGGAGCAGCGGACGAGCGGCAGCGGGCCAAGGGCGCGCACGCCGGGCTCCGACGAGAAGATCCTCGCGGCGGCGAAGGAGCTCTTCCTGGCCGACCGCTACGACGGCGTCACGTTGGAGCGGGTCGCCGAGCGGGCCGGCGTCTCGCGGCAGACCGTCTACAACCGCTTCGGCGCGAAGGAGACGGTCTTCAGGGAGATGGTCCGCCATCACTGGGCGGCCTTCGACGGGCCTGACCGGCGGGGCATCGAGTGGGACGGCGGCGCGAGCGCCGAGGACGTGCTACGGGGGTTCGCCCGGTCGCTCCAGCGCTTCGCCACCGAGACCGACCAGATCCGTTTCGCCCGGCTCGTGGTCGCCGAGTCCGGGCGGCTGCCGTGGATCGCGGACGAGTTCTACCGGCTGGGCAAGGGGCCGGTCGCGGCGGCGTTCGCCGCCTGCCTGGACGACCTGGCCGGGCGCGGCCTCCTCCGGTGTCAGGACACCTACCTCGCGGCGCGTCAGTTCATGGGTCTGGTGCAGGAGTTCCTCGTGTGGCCGGGGGTCATGGCCTTCGCGGAGGAGGTCGCCGGCCAACCCGCCGCGGAGGTGGTGATCGAGGAGGCCGTACGGACGTTCCTCGCCCGCTACGGCCCCTGACCGACCCGCGCCCGCATCATCCCGTAGTTCGAGGAGTAACCGTCCATGCCCGAGCACAGCATCGTTCTCGGCGATGTCCGGATCACCCGCGTCATCGAGTGGTCCGGCCCCATCCGTACCGCCCGCTTCATCATCCCGGACAGCGACGAGGAGGTCTGGCGGCGCAACCAGGAATGGCTGGCGCCGGACTTCTGGACCCCGGCCGACGACGCCTACCGCTGCCACATCCAAACCTGGGTCCTGCGCAGCGAGGGCAAGGTCATCCTGGTGGACACGGGGGTCGGCAACAACAGGGAGCGCCCGCAGGTCCCGCAGTTCGCCGGGCTCAAGACCGACTATCTCGCCCGCCTGCGCGCGGCCGACGTGGCGCCCGAGGACGTGGACGTCGTCGTCAACACGCACATCCACTACGACCACGTCGGCTGGAACACCGAGTGGCGCGACGAGGCGTGGGTGCCCACGTTCCCCAACGCCACGTACCTGATCCCCCGGCTCGACCACCTCTACTTCGACCCGGACGGCGACCATCGCCGCCGGGCTCCGCGCGACGAGCACGAGCGGATCCGCTGGGAGGGCAGCAAGTTGGTCTTCAACGACAGCATCGCCCCTGTCCAGCGGGCCGGGCAGGCGGTGCTGTGGGAGGGCGCTCACCGCATCGACGGCAACCTGCTGCTGGAGGCCGCGCCCGGTCACACCCCCGGTTCGTCCGTCCTCACCCTGCGCTCGGGCGCCGACCGCGCCGTCTTCGTCGGCGACATGCTGCACAGCCCCGTCCAGGTCCTCGAACCCCGCTGGAACAGCTGCTTCTGCGACGACCTCCGGCTCGCCGCCGAGACGCGCCGCGCCCACCTCGCCCGCGCCGCCGAGCTGCGCGAGCTCGTCATCCCGGCCCACTGGCCGGGGCACGGAGCCGCCGAGGTCCGAACGGACGGCGACGGCTTCGCGATCTCCGCATGGGCCGATTTCCCCACGGATGGACCTCCCTGCGCGGGTCCGAACGGCTAGAGCCCGTAGAGATCCCGCTCACTGAGAGCCGGGCTCCCGTCGTCGGAACGTCTCAAGCGCGCCGCGGAGCCGAACATGGGGCCACGAGCCGGCTGGATCCCGGCGAACCGGCCGAACCCGAGCGGCTTGGGAACGTCGTCGTAGACGGCCTCCATGCCGCCTTTGGCCGAGTACGTCTCATGCCAGAAACCGGTGCCGCCCGAGTCGCGCAGGAAGTCCAGCCACCACTGCCGATGCGGCTCGGACCGAGCGAAGGCGAGCAGCGACGGCAGGTCACGCCAGTACTGGCGCATCCCCATGTTCATCGGGAAGAACGAGTAGTACACGGGCTCGTGCAGGAGCAGCCCGTCCGGTTCGCCCGCGACGGACTCGCTGATCTTCCGGCCGAAGCTGAAGAAGGTCCTGATCCCGTACAGGTGGTTCACGCGCATGCCGAGGTAGAGGACGAGGAGATCGGGGTAGGCGGACAGATCGACGGTCTGCCGGTTCACTCGGGTGGGCATGGGAGATCGCTCCTTACGGTTGCTTCGAGGGATGTGGCGCGCCCCGCCGGGTCGGGAAGCCGGCCGCCCGGTTCGCCCTGGCGACGGTCGCGAGGTAGAGCAGCAGGCCGGCTGTGGTGAGGGCGAAGCCGGCCCAGACGGTGGACAGGGTTCCCCAGCCGGCGTCGAGGGTGAGCGCGCCGCCGATCGCCCCGAGCGAGTTGGCCAGGTTGAGCGCGGCCAGGTTGAGCGCGCCCATCAGGGTCGGAGCTCCCGGGGCGAAGCCGGTCAGCCGGACCTGGATGGTGGGGATCGCGAACATCATGGTCGCGCCGACGCCGAACAGGCAGGGCAGCAGGATCGCCAGATGACCGCCGGCCACGCCGATCAGCACCAGCAGGGCCAGCGCGCCGCCGTACCCCCAGATCAGACCGAGGTGCCCGTGCCGGTCGGCGACGCGTCCGCCGAGGTGGTTGCCGGCGGCCATGCCGAGGCCGAAGACGGCGAGCGCGACCGGGATGAGCGCGGGGTCCTGCCGCGCCGCGTCGGTGACGAACGGGCCGATGAAGGTGTAGACGGCGAAGATGCTGGAGATGCCCAGCGCCGCGACGGCCCCCATCAGCCAGACGTCGAGCCGGCGCAGGGCGGCCAGTTCGTTCGTGACGGAGCCGCCGTGCAGGTCGCCGGTACGCGGCAGCCAGGCCAGCAGAGCGGCGCCGGCCAGCAGGCCGAGGGCGAGGACGGCCCAGAACATGGCGCGCCAGCCGGCGTTCTGGCCGATGAACGTGCCGAGCGGCGAGCCGGCGATGGTGGCCACGGTCAGGCCGCCCATCACGGTGGCGAACGCCTTGCCGCCCTGGCCGGGGCCGTACAGGTACGCGGCGACGACGGCGCCGGCGCCGAAGAACGCGCCCTGCACGCTGCCGCTGACGAACCGGAAGACGACCAGCAGCTCGATGTTCGGCGCCAGCGCGGAGAGCCCGTTGCCGAGCAGGAACAGCACGATCAGGCCGAGCAGCAGGGTGCGCCGGTTGACCCGGGCGGCGAGCAGGGTGATCGCCGGGGAGCCGAGCACGACTCCCAGGGCGTAGGCGGTGATCGCGTGAGTCGCGACCGGGATGAACACCCCGAGGTCGGCGGCGAACAGCTGGATGATGCCGTTGCTGCCGAATTCGCCGGTGCCGATCGCGAAGGTGCCCAGGGCCAGCGCGAACAGGGCCGGTCTCGGGTTGCGGACGGGTGATCTGGCGAGGGTGTGCCGGTCCTCTTCTGCGGTGCACTGGCCCTCGTACGCGTGCTGATGCATCGTCTTTTCCGGCGGCTTTTCCGGCGGCCGGAGGTCAGCGCGCCGCGCTTCTGATGAGGTCGGCGGTCACCGAGGGCTGCGAGATCATCGCGACGTGGGAGGCGCCGACCTCATGGATCCGTGACTGGGCCCGCCGCGCCATGAACCGCTGCGCGGCGGCGGGGAGCACCTGATCGTTCCTGGCGACGAGGTAGTAGGAGGGAATGCTCTTCCACGCCGGAGCCCCGGACGGCTCCCCGAGCGTGCGCGCGTCGGCGGGGCGCTGGCCGGCCTGCATCAGGTCGGTGGTCGCCCTGGGCACGTCCTTGGCGAAGACGTCGTGGAACACGTCCTTCTTGATGTATCCGTCGACGAGGCCGTCACTGTACGGGCGGAAGTCCAGCGCCGCCTCGTCGAGCTTGCTTCCGGGGTACTTCGTCTGCAGATCCAGCAGCGACTCGCCCTGGTCGGGCGCGAAGGCGGCCACGTAGACCAGCGCTTTCACGTTCTTGTTGCCGGTCGCGGCGTTCGTGACGACGATCCCGCCGTAGGAGTGCGCGACGAGCACGATCGGGCCGCTGATCGTGGCGAGTACGGAGGCCAGGTAGGCGGAGTCGGCGGCCACGCTGCGCAGCGGGTTCGCCGGGGCGATCACGGGAAAGTCGTCGCGGATGAGCCTGGCACTGACGTCGTTCCAGCCGGAGGAGTCGGCGAACGCGCCGTGCACGAGCACCACGGTGGGCTTGGCTTTGGGCTTGGCTTCCTGGCGGGTCCGCGCCTGCGCCTCGGGCGTCCCCAGCAGGGCACCGGTCGCGACCGCGGCGGATCCGGCCAGCACCGCCCGGCGAGTGCTCGTCATGGTGGTGGTCCTTTCACGTATGCACCTCGAATTGCAGGTCAGCGTAGGTCCGGGGCACTTGACGATCACTGAATCCGGCAGGTCAGTCGTGAGGAAGTGCCGCGGGACAGACGCGGGCAGACGCTTACAGGGCGGTCAGAGTTCGGCGAGGAACTTCTCGGCGCGGCGGGCGAACAGGTGGGAGCCGCGTTCACGGGACCGGTCGCGGGCCTCTTCCGCGGCCGTTCGCACGGCTTCCGCGGACTCGCCACGGGCGTGCAGCAGCCGCGCTCGCAGCAGCAGGACCAGCCCTTCGGCGTAGCGCTGACCGTAGGCGTCGAGGGCCTGGTCCGCCCGGTCGAGGGCGACGCCCGCCGCGTCCGGACGCCCGGCCGCCAGCCACATCTCGGCGCTCAGCGCGTGGTGGTAGGCGACGCCCCAGCGCGGCGGGTCGACCAGCGTCGCGGCCAGGAGCCGGTCGGTCTCCGCGGCGACACCGGCCGGGTCGTCGCCGTCGAGGGCACACGCCCAGTTCCAGATCAGCCGGATGTAGTGCTCCTGCTGGACGGCCGCGCGGCCGGTGCCCGCGGTCATCCACCGATCGATCGTGCGCAGCACCCAGCCCGCGTCCCCGGCCATCGACGCGATGATCGTGGTGTAGTAGACCCAGGTCGCGACCGCGTACGAGTCGTCGGGGCCGTTCCACTTGTCGATGATGGTCTGCGCCGCCTCGACGTCGCCGTGCAGGGCCGTGACGACGGCATGCCAGCCGGGCCACTCCCCCGAGACGTCACGCCGGATCGGGGACTCGCTGTGGGCGGAGACGACCCCGTCGAGCAGGGCGGGATCGTTCTCGCTGAAGCAGCGGAACGCCGCGCCGATCTGGCCGACGTCCCATTGGTGCAGGCCCCATGCCTGCCGGCCGTACACCCGGACGACCGCGTCGGCGGACGCCTCCCCCTGCTCGTACAGCCGGCGGACCAGGCGGACGCGGTCCCACTCCAGGAAGGTGTACGCGCCGAAGAGGCGGGCGAAGAGCAGGCCCGCGGCCTCGACCTCCCTGCCGAGCCGGCGGGCCAGCAGTTCCGCCCGCTCCAGCAGGTCGAACGTGGTGCCGCCGAATCCGGCCTGCCGGCGCGGGGCGATGGCGAGGAGGGAGAGGGCGGACAGTTCGAGCTCCGGCAGCCCGGCGTTCCGCGCGATCTGGGCGGCCGTCTCCAGGTACCGATCGGCGGCGGCGAAGGCGAGTTTGGTCGTCGCGCGGCGGCCGGCCCGCTTCAGCGCCTCCACGGTACGGGCCGGGTCGGCGAGCGGACCTGCGGCACGCAGGTGGAAGGCGAGGCGTTCGGTGATGGACTCGTCGTCCGCCCGGCTGTCTTCGAGCGCGTCCGCGACCCGCAGGTGCAGCCGGACGGCGCGCGGCTGCTCCGTGGTCTCGGTGATCGATTCACGCACCAGGTCGTGCGCGAAGCGCCACGAGAACGGATCCTCCGGCCCGGTTTCGAGCAGGCCGAGCGCGCGCAGCGGTTCGAGGCGTTCGAGGCAGTCCGCGACGTCGATGCCGGCGGCCCGGGCGAGCAGGCCGAGGTCGACGTCGCGGCCGATCAAAGCGGCGATCCTGAGCAGGTCGCGAGCGCTGTCGTCGAGGCCCGACATCCGATCGCGGACGACGTCGCGCACAGTGGACGGCACCCCTGTGGCCCGGGCCGGCGCGTCATCGCCGCTGACCCCGTAATCGCCGCCGAGCGCGCCTCGGTCGCTGAGGAGTCGCGACAGTTCGCGGACGAAGAAGGGATTGCCGGCGGTGCGTACGTGGATGTTGCGGGCGATGTCCGCGCCGGGCTCGTGGCCGGTCTCGCGGCGGATGAGCTCGGCCACGTCGGTCAGGCCGAGCGGGCTGAGGTGGATCCTGTAGTGATGGGGCAGCCGGCTCGCGGCGGCCAGCGCCCGCGAGAGGCCTGGTCCGGGTGCGGGCGCGCGGTCGCGGAGGGCGCCGATGATCGCGGTGCCGGCGGGCAGCCGGCTCGCCAGGTGGTTGAACAGCTGGAGCGAGGTGGCGTCGATCCACTGCAGATCGTCCAGGACGAGCAGCACGGGCCGTTCCGCCGAGACCTGCCCAATGAAGGTGACCACCTGCTCGAACAGGCGGAACTGGGCGCGGCCGCCGGAGAGCGGCGGCGCGGCGTCGTCGTCGCGCGCTTCGAGCAGGCGGCCGAGCTCGCTGGCCAGCCACTTCTCGCGCGTCAACGCGGGCAGGCTGTCGAGGACGACGGTGAGCGCCTGCTCCCATGGCCACATCGACGGCGTTCCGTCGCCTTCCAGGCAGGAAGCCCAGACGACGAAAGCGTCATGCCGACCGGCGGTGGCCTCTTCCAGCAGGCGCGTCTTGCCCGAGCCAGGCTCGCCTTCGACGATGGCGAGCCCGGTGCGGCCGGTCAGCGCCGCCTCGATGGCCTGCCGCAACACGGCGAGCTCCTCGCTCCGGCCGACCAGGCCGGCCGTCTGCCTCGCCGATCCTCGGTCGTCCTGACTGCTCGTGCTCGTCACCACCGGCGGCGCCGGGGTCTGCGTCAGCACCCGGAGGTGCGCGGCCCGCAGCGCGAGGCCGGGGTCGATGCCGAGTTCCTCGGCGAGGCGGTCGCGGACCGCGTGGAACGCCGCCAGCGCCTCCGCCTGCCGTCCGGCGGCGCCGAGCGCGGTGACGAGAGCGGCGTGCACGGGTTCGTGGAACGGCGCCATCGACGCGGCGAGCTGCAACGACGGGATCACCCGCTCCGGCCGGCGGGACGCCACGGCCAGGTCGGCCGCCGCCACACAGGCTTCGTAGAACTCGTCGTCGAGGGCGGCCAGGATCGGGGTCGCCGCCGGCCCGAAGGACAGTCCGTCCCCGGCGGGGCCACGCCAGAGGCCGATCGCTTCGACGTAGTGGTCGAGCGCCACCGTGTGAGCCTGCTGGGCGAGGGCGCTCTGGGCGGTTTCGCGGAGTTCTCTGAACGTGGCGAGGTCCAGCGTGCCGGGGGCGGCGCTGAACACGTACGCGTTGCCCCGGTGGTGCAGGTACGAACCGGCCGCCCGGGCGGCGACCCCGGGTTCGAGCATGCGTCGCAGGGCGCCGACGTACTTCTGGATGAGGTTGAGCGCGCTGGCTGGAGCGTCGTCCGCCCAGATCAGGTCGATCAGCTCCCCCGTGCTGACCGGATGGCCGGCACGGGCCAGGAGCAGGGCCAGCACCTGCGCCTGCTGCCGTGGTCCGGCATCCAGCTCGGCGCCGTCACGCCACAGCCGCAGCGGGCCGAGGACCTGGAGCCGCAGCGAACCGGCCCCGGCCGGGCCTTCGCCGCCGGGCCGGACGGGGTGGGCGGGCCCGGTCACGTCGGCTGCCGGACGGGCGTGACGGATCGGTCGGCCTGCGCCCCGCGCCGGCGGCTGATCAACCAGCCGAACCCGGTCGCCGTGAAGAACATGATGATGCCGTACACCGCGCCGGGGACGGCCATCCCGGCGCTGTTCAGCAGCGTCGGGCTCAGCGCGATCGTGATGGCGAGACCGGTGTTGTGGATGCCGATCTCGAACCCGGCCGCGGTCGCCGCGCGGTGATCGACCCCGGCCAGGCGGGGCACGCCATAGCCGACCAGCAGGCTCACGATGTTGAAGGCCAGCGCGGCCAGCCCGACCGCGACGAAATAGCCGAAAAGATTGTCCCGCTCCGCGTACAGCACGGCGTAGATGACCGCGGCCAGCACCACGATCGACAGCACCCGGACGGGCAGGTTGAGCCGCCGCGCCAGCCCCGGCGCCCGCCCGCGTACGAGCATCCCGATCGCGACCGGCACGACCACCATCGAGAAGACCTGAAGGATCTTGTCGAACTGCAGCCCGATGGCGGCCCCGTCGGGCAGGAAGAACCCGGCCGAGAGGTTCACCACGACCGGCAGTGCGACCACGGCCAGCACCGAGTTGATCGCGGTGAGCGTGACGTTCAGCGCGACGTTCCCGCCGAACAGGTGGCTGAAGAGATTGGCCGCGGGGCCACCGGGCGACGCCGCGACCAGCAACATCCCGACCGCCGCCTCCGGCGGCAGCCGGAAGGCGAGCACCAGGCCGAAGCAGATCGCCGGCAGCAGCACGACCTGGCACAGCAACGCGACCACGGCCGCCTTCGGATACCGGCCCACCCGTCTGAAGTCGTCCACGGTGAGGCTGAGGCCCAGACCGAGCATGACGATGCCGATGGCGAACGGCAGACTGGCCAAAATCAACGAGGACCCCATGGCGGACATTTTCCGGCATACCGACGAGTGCTGGTAGAGCCCGCGGCCGGCCGTAGTCCCTGGCAGAGCGATCCGGCGCGGACAGCGCGTCGATCGCTCACCCTGCCCGCACGCGGCCGATCCGCTGCCCTGGAGGTGTCAGCGTTGGGGCTCCCGTCTGAAGGTGACGTTCGCGCTGTAGCCGAACCCGCCGCCTCGGACGGTGTTCGCGTACACCGCGACATCGCTGACCGGCAGCTGGGCGTTGATGGCGTTCACGCCGATCGCGGGCCGGGTCGAGCCGTCGACCGTCGACCATCTGCTCGGGCTCGGGCATCGCCGGATCGGCCTGCTCGCCAACGCGGGGCTGTCGTCGGCCTCGGAGCGGGTGTCGTTGTTCCGCCGGATGATGAAGGCCGCGGGGCTGCCGCCCCAAGTCATCGCCGGCAGCACCGCCGACGAGACGATCGGGCGAGTGGTCCGCGCACTCGCGAAGACCGACCGTCCGACCGCCGTCATCACCGACAGCGACCTGCTGGCGCACTACGTCTACGACGCCGCGGCCGAGGCCGGGCTGCGGATCCCCCGCGATCTCAGCGTGGTCGGTCATGACGATCTGCCGACCTCCCATCTGCTCGCGCCGGCCCTGACGACGATCGCGGTCGATCGGTTCGAGATCGGCCGGCAGGCGGCGACGATGCTGATCGGGGCCCTGAACGGGGACGAGATCGAGCGACCGCATCGGGAGCTTCCTGCCGAGCTCATAATCCGGAGCTCGACGGCCCGCCCGGCGGCTTGATCCCACCGACGCCAGCCGACGTCATGCGACATGCACCGGCCCTTCACGTCACCTTTTCACGTCACGCGCCGGCAGGAACAGGAGAAGCATCCCCCGATGCGCATCGCCCACATCACCGACATTCACCTCAGAAGCCATATCCCCGGCCACCCCGCGCTGCCGGCTCGGCGCGGCCGTACGGCTCCCGAGCTGCTGGCCGCCGCGCTCGGCGACGCCCGCGGTCGTGGCGCGGACGTGGTCGCGATCACCGGTGACGTGGTGGACGTTCCCGGATACCTGTTCGGTCCCGAGCGTGACACCGCCCGGGACCGGCAGGTCTGGCAGCGCGTACGAGCGGACTATCGCCTCGTCCGGCGGATGCTGGACGACTGCGGCATGGCGTGGATCGCCGTGCCCGGCAATCACGACAGCTACCGCGTCCACGCCGAGGAACTGGGATCCGGCCCCTTCGTCCGTGATGTCGGAGGGCTGCGTTTCGTCAGCTTCTGGGATCGCGAGTCTTCCGGCAACGTGCCGCGTCGCAGCCTGACCGAAAGGGAGCGGTTCGACTCGTCGTTGCTCGACCCGGGCCCGCGTCCGCAGGTCCATCTGCAGCACTTCGTCATCACGCCGCGGCTGGACGACGGCTATCCGCACACGTACGCGGAGGGCGAAGAGCTCCAGCGGCGGACCAGCGGCTCCGGCCGGGTCGTCCTGTCGCTGTCCGGGCACTACCACCCGGGGGCCGAACCGGCCAAGATCGGATCGACCACGTTCAGCGTCACGCCGGCGCTCTTCGAGCATCCGCACTCGTACCGGATCTTCGACCTCACGCTCGACGGCGATCGCGCCGGCGCGGTCCGGCACACCCAGGTCGATCTCGCGCGTGACGCATCCGCCAGGAAGGCGGTGTTCCTCGATCGGGACGGGTGCATCAACACGCTTCCGACGTACAGGCACGGCCCGGAGGCGATGCACCTGCTGCCGGCCGCGGCGCCCGCGCTCCGGCTGCTGCGCGACCACGGTTACGCCCTGATCGTCGTGACGAACCAGTCCTGCGTCGGCCTAGGCTACGCGGAGCCGGGCACCCTCGACGAGGTGCACGATCGGCTGTCGGAGCTGCTGGCCGACGAAGGCGTCGCCGTCGATGCGATCTACAGCAGTCCGGTGGCCGGGGAACGTGCGGTGTCCGACCGGTACAACGTGGGTGACCCGCCGAAGCCCAGCCCGGCCATGATCAGACGCGCGGCCGCCGAACTGAACCTCGACCTGTCCGGAAGTTTCCTGATCGGTGACCGGTCCTCGGACATCGCGGCCGCGCGCGCCGCCGGCGTCCGTCCGATCCTGGTCCGCACCGGCGACGGCCGGGCCACCGAGCAGAGCTGGGGCGACACTCCCGCCTGCCCCGTCGTGGACGATCTCGTGGCGGCGGCGGTCGAGGTGGTCGGCGGCACGCTGGCGCGGTGGACTTAAGCACGATCAGTTGGTTGTGACGATCGTCATCGGAGTCGTGCAGGTCTACTTCCCCCGACTCCTGAGCCCGCTGCCGTCATGTCTCTCGCTCTGCTGCCCTCCATCGCACCGTGGGTGGGAAGCCTGATGATCCTCGGTGCTCTCGGCTGGATCTTCGCCTACGACGACCTGGCCGCCGACTACACCTCGCCCAGGGAACGCGTGCAACTGACCGTCAGCCTGTGGTTCATGGTGGTGGTGCTCCTGATCAGCAGTGCGACCACCGGGCTCACGGCTACACCTGAGCGTGGCACAGCGGGATGCGGGCGACGAAGCGTGCGCCCTGCTCGCAGTCCTCGACGGTCAGGGTACCGCCGTGTTGTTCGGCGATCTGGCGGGCGATCGGCAGGCCGAGCCCGGTGCCGTTGATGTCCTTGAGGCGGGCGTCGTCGAGCCGGACGAAGCGCTGGAACACCCGCTCGCGCTGGCCGTCGGCGATGCCGGGGCCGTCGTCGGTCACCGTCAGCACGGCCTGCCCGTCCTCGGCACGCACTGAGACGGTCACCGTGGCGGCGGCGTGGCGTTCGGCGTTGTCCAGCAGGTTGGTGAGCAGGCGGATGAGCTCGATGGAGGCGCCGTGCACCATGGCCGGCTCAAGGTCGCGGGTGATGGTCAGCGGCCGGCGGCGGTGGTCCAGTTCATAGGTGACCAGGTCGCTCAGGTCCAGCGGCTTGAAGGCGGCGGCGCAGCCGGCCTCCAGGCGGGAGAGGGTCAGCAGATCCGCCACGATGGCCTGCAGCCGCTGCAGACTGTCCAGCGTGCTGGTGACGGTGACGGGCCAGTCGGCCTCGTCGGGATGCAGCAGCGCCTCCTCCATCTGCGCGCGCATGGCGGTGATGGGGCTGCGCAGGTCGTGCGAGGCGTCGGAGGTGAATCGGCGTTCCCGCTGCAGGGCCGCCTCCAGCAGGTCCAGGGTCTGGTTCACGGCGCACACCAGGTCGTGGATCTCGTCGCGAGGTCCGGGCACGGGTACGCGGTGCCCGAGGTCGGTCGAGGTGATCTTGGAGAGCTGGGCGCGGATGGTGTCGACCGGTTTGAGCGCCCGCCCGACGATCCGGTACGCGCCGGCCGCGGTGAACCCGATCAGCAGCACGGACCCGGTCAGCACCCCGGACAGGAGCCGGCCGCTGACGTACCAGGGGTGGGCCGGGGCGGCGGCGTAGCCGATCCAGTTGCCGTCGTGCCTGGGGGCGATCGTGGCGGAGACGAGCATGCAGTCGCCGGGGGAGACGGGCATGTCGCACAGCGTCTCCGTCCGTCCCATGCGTCCGGCTATCGGGGCGAACGTGGCCATCGGTGACCCTCTCGGCAGGTTCGGGCTCGCCGACACGATCCGGCCCGCCGGGTCGATCATCTGGAGGGCGGCGACTCCCCGCTCGGCATGCACCGGAGACAGCTCGCCACGGGCGAGGAGGGTGATCGCGCGCATGTTCGCGTCGTGGCTGCGGCGGCTGCGTTCGTTCGTCCGCTCGGTGTGGACGTTCGTCAGGATCAGCGCGCTGAAGCCCGCGCACAGCAGCGTCATCACCAGTGTCGCCAGCAAGGTGAGCCTGGTCCGCACCGACCATTCGGGTCTTCGCCTCAGCATGTGTCATCCCCTGCAACCCAACCTAGCGACGCAGCGTGGGGTTACTAGAGATCGATGGTTTGGATTCGGCCAATGCTGTACCAAGCCGGGCAAAGGCCGGGGAAGGACGAGTGGTCGCGGGTACGGATTCAGGTAGATCGCGGGCGTGGGTTCCCTGCTGGAGCGGCCACGGGCGACCCGCCTTCGCGGGCCATCCGACGGTTTCCGTCGGCGCGACGGAGGAGGAACAAAGGCTCCCGTACGACTGGTTATGCTCGCGTCCGAGAAAGTTCCCAGCGCGACCGACGCAGCCTGTGAGTGTGATGATGAGCCAAGCCACCCCCTGTTCGATCGCCGTGACGCGGCTCGACTCCCTCCGGCAGGCGGTCGCCCCGTGACCTCCTTCAATCCGGAGAACACCAGCCTCATCGCCCAGCACGAGGCTCGCCTGCGCTACCTCGAACCGATGACCATGAACCTCGCCGATCACCTGGGGCCGGTCGCGGACGGCGCGCGCATCCTCGACCTGTGCTGCGGAATTGGCGAACCGGCCCTGTACGTGGCCCGCACCCACCCCAAGGCCACCGTCGTCGGGGTCGACTCCGACCCGGCCTCACTCGAACTCGCCGAAGACCGCGCCCGCGTCGCGCGACTGGACAACGTGTCGTTCGAGACGATGGACATGCACGATCTGTCCTTCGCCACCGCGTCCTTCGACGGCGCGATCTCGCGGCTGGGGGCCCTGCTCTTCGGCGACATGGACCATGGCGCGGCCGAGCTGGCACGCGTGCTGCGGCCGGGGGCCGGCTACGCCTTCGCGATGTGGAGCGACGCCGTCGACAATCCGTACATGCGGTGCGGAATCGCCGTCGCCGAGGGCATCGCAGGCTCGCTGGAGGCCGCCGGGCTGCCGGACATCCGCGAACGGGTTCGCTCACGCGCCTCGGCCCACGTCCTGTCCGCCGGGCTGCGGCGGGCCGGATTCGCCTCGGCGTACACGCAGGTGACGGACTACATGATCGACGTCCCGGACTTCGACACCGTGTGGGACTACTGCACCACCTCCGGGCCGCTGGACGACTTCTACGCCGGCCTCGACGACGAAGCTCTCGACCAGGCCCGCCGGATCGTCGCCGAGCAGGCCGGCGCGCGGAACGGGGCCGGCTGGCGCCTGTGGTTCCGCCACCGTTCGATGTACGGACAGCGCTGACGGCGGAGGTGTTTCACGGGGGTTCAGCGGTCGCCGAGGTCGAGCAGCGTGCCGAGCAGTTCCTCGGGTGACTCGACCTGGGGAAGGTGACCGGTGCGAGGGAGCAGGGTGAAGGTCGCCCCCGGGATCGCGGCGGCGAGCGCCTTGCCGTAGTCCGGGGTGACGATGCGGTCGCTCTCGCCCCACACGACGTGCACGGGGATCGTCATCTGGCCGAGCCGCCCGGCGAGGGTGGGGTCGGCCATGGCGGGCCCGGCGTAACCGACCAGAGCCTGCACGTCCGGACTCGGACCGGTGGTGCCGGTGGCCGGCGGCTGCGACGCCTCGCGCGGTCCGGGGGCATCGGTGGCCGGCGGTCGCGGCGCCTTGCTCGGGTCGTGGAACGAGAGTTGCTGGATCTCGGGCAGGGACAATCCCCTGATGTCGGCCTGCGGATGCCCCTCGACCTCGATGCCGATCGCGTCAATCAGCACAGCGCCGCTGACGCGCGGGCTGTCCAGCAGGGCGATCTCGGCCGCGAGCCAGCCACCGAAGGAGTTGCCGATCACGGTGACGTCGGCGAGGTCGAGCCGGTCGAGCAGCGCCACGTACGCCTGGGCCAGCGCGCCGACCCCGGTGAGCCCGGCGGCTTTCGGCGTGCCACCGAACCCGGGGTGCGTGGGCAGCAGGACGCGCGAGCGGGTGCGCTCGGCGAGCAGACCGGCGAAACCGGCCATCGACGCCACGCCACCACCCCCGTGCAGCAGCAGGAACGGCCGGGTGCGGTCATGGTCCCGCACGGTGAGCTCGACCGCTCCCGCGCTGGTCTCGATGGCGTGGACGTCGGTACGGAGGCTGCCGGCCGCGGGGGTGGAGGGCATGGTCGCTCCTAAGCGAGTCAGGTTGCTTACCTAAAGAACTTTATATCAGCTTCTTTATATAAGTAAACTGACTTCGGTGGGATAGGCTGCCATGCATGCGACACCGTCCCGGCGACGTCGGCCTCGCCGTCAAGCGCTTGCAGCACCGCCACCACCGAGCGCTCAGCCGGGCCTTGGCGCCACTCGGCATCTCCCTGGTGCAGTGGGACACGCTGCGGCACCTCGCCCGCAACCCGGACGCCTCGCTGCACGACCTCGCGGTGCTGACGTTCCAGACCGACCAGTCCTTCGGGTCGCTCGCGACCCGGATGGCGAGTCGAGGCCTGATCGAGCGGATACCGGGACCTGGCCGAGCGGTGCGGCACCGGCTCACCGACGAGGGAGAACGACTGCTCGCGGCCGGCCAGAGACTCGCCGACGGAGTCCTGGACGCGTCGTTCGGAAACCTCACGGAGGAGCAGCTCGACCAGCTCGGCGACCTGCTGGACCTCGCACTCGGCCCCGACCCGACCGCCTGACCTCCTCCCCACCCGGCGCACACCCGCATGTAGCGGCGCTATAGTTATAGCGATGCTACAGAACCCAGCCGCCGACGTCCGCGCCCGACTGCTCGCCGCGGCGTTCGAGATCGCCAGGCGCGACGGCGCCGACGCGGTCACGACCCGTGCGGTCTGCACCGCCGCGGGCGTGCAGGCCCCCTCGCTCTACCACCACTTCGGCGACCGCGCGGGACTGATCCGCGCGGTGGTCGACGCGGCGTTCGAGGAGTACTTCCACCGCAAGGACGCCGCCGCGCCCGATGACGGGGACCCGCGGGCCCGGGTCGCCGCGGGATGGGACGCGCACATCGCCTTCGCGCGCGCCTACCCGGGGCTCTACCCCGCGATGTACCCGGCGTCGGGCCCGCCGCCGAGCCAGTTCGAACGGAGCGGCGCCCTGCTGCGCGCCGGTTTCGACGAGCTCGAACGAGCCGGCGCCCTCCGTCCCGGGATCACCGCGGCGCTCGCGACGAGCGCGCTCCGCGCGGCCCTCCGGGGCGTGGCACTCAAGATCGCCGGCGACCCCGGCGACCCCGGCAACGACAGGACGTCCGCCGTCGTCCGCGACGCGCTCATCCACGCGCTCATCGCGGACGACGTACGCGACCCTTCCCCTTCTCGGCCCGGCCCACGGTGAGAAGGAATCCACTTCCCAGGGAGCGACCCCGATGACCGACCTGCTCAAAGGCAAGACCATCCTCATCACCGGCGCCTCGTCCGGCATCGGCGCGTCCGCCGCGCACCTGTTCGCCCGCGAAGGCGCGCACGTCGTCATCACCGCCCGCCGCAAAGCCGAACTCGAGCAGGTCGCGGAGCGCATCGCCGGAGACGGCGGCGACGTCCTCGCCGTCCAGGCCGACACCACCGACGCCGACGACCTGAGCCGAGCCGTCGCGGCGGCGGTCGAGCGGTGGGGCCGCCTCGACGGCGCCCTCAACAACGCCGGCCGCAGCCAGGGCGGCGGCCGGCTGGCCGACGTCACCGACGAGACCTTCGACGCCGTCGCCGAGGCCAACTTCAAGGGCGTGTGGCTGGCGATGCGCGCCGAATTGCGGGCGATGACCGCAGAGGGCGCCGGCGGCGGTTCGATCGTCAACGTCAGCAGTATCGGCGGCACGTTCGGCGCCGCCGGGCAGAGCGTGTACGGCGCGACGAAGGCCGCCGTCATCGCCATGAGCAGGGCCGCCGCCGCCGAGTACGGCCGGGACGGTGTCCGCGTCAACGCCATCGCGCCCGGCGCCACGATGACCGAGATGATGGTCGGCTGGCAGCAGCGCGACCCGGGCATCGTCGAACGCCTCAGCGCCCTCGCCGCCCTGGGCCGCCCCGGGCAACCTGACGAGATCGCCGAAGCGGCCGCCTGGCTGCTCAGCGACCGCGCGAGCTACGTCACCGGCATGACCCTCGGCGTCGACGGCGGCACCGCCCCCTGGCCGCACTGATGGGGCCGCCCGGTCTGATGGAGCCGCCCGGTCTCACGGCGCAGCCGTTCACCGGGCACGGCAGGTCCGCAGATAGCTGAGGAATGACGCCTGCAGACCGGTCACGTGCGTTTCGTCCAGGATCGCGCTGGTGACGGCGCCGCCGCGTGAGGTGAGGCGGTGCAGGAGGGTGGCCGTGTTCTTCGTGATGCTCTGGTAGACGGCCAGGTCGCCGAGCAGCTCGCGGGCGTTGAAGGTCACGTGCAGCCTGGCCGCGCGCTCGCTCTCCCCCATCTCGTCGAGCTGGGCGAAGACCTGGCTGTCCGCACCGGCCACACCGGGGCTGCCCGCTCCGACGCTCTCGAACAGCGTGCAGCCGGAGAGCCAGGTGTAGAGGGTGAAAAGACCGCCGTAGGAGTAGCCGAAGAGGCCGTGGCCGGTCGCGGCCGTGCCGTAGTCGCGTTCGATCCGGGGGTGCAGCTCCGTGGTGAGGAAGCCGAGGAACGCATCGGCCTGGGTGTCGCGCAATTCGGCGAGGTAGGCGTCGGCCGCCTCGCGGGTCATCGCGCCCGCCTGGAACGCCTTCTCCACGGCCTCGATCAGCTCCGGGGCGACGGGCTCGCCGGGTGGCACGAGGTCTCTGTTGCGCAGCCGGGCCCAGTGCTGTGCTTCCTCGCCCGCGTAGCCGACGCTGACCTGGACGTACGGCTGGATCTGCTCCATGGGGTCCAGCTGGGTGACGATGAGCGGAGCCGTCATGCCCACCGCCCAGTTGCCGTCCATCACGTAGACGGCGGGCGCCGGCGTCGTGGCGGGGTCGTAGCCGGGTGGCGTGGTGACCCAGACGCCGTAGTCGTGCCCGCCGCCGGAACGCAGCTCGAAGTAGTCTGTGTCGGCGAGGCAGCCCTGCCACATGGCGGTCATCGCAGGTCCTTCACGATGCGGCCGGCCTGGACGACGAGGACGGCGGCGGCGGGGTCGGCGAAGAGCTTCGGGTCTTCGAGCGGGTCGCCGTTCCAGAGCACGAAGTCCGCGCGCATGCCGGGCGCGATGACCCCCACCTCGTCCGCCAGGCCGAGGATCTCGGCGTTGGTCTTGGTGGCCGCCACAAGGGCTTCCATCGGCGTCTCCAGCTCCGCGCGCAACGTGAGCTCCTCGCCCCGGCGGTCCTGCGCCGGGCCGATGAGGTCGGAACCCAGCCCGACCCGCACGCCGGCCTCCTTGGCGATGCCGAGGGCCCCCGCCATCCGCTCCCGGACGCCCAGCACCCGTTCACGGGCCGACTCGCCGAGGCCGGCCTCCGCGGGATCGTGCAGCAGCCGCTCGACGACGGCGAACGTGGGCACCAGGGCGACCCCATACGTGGCCATCAGGGTGGCCGTGGCCTCGTCGAGGTCGGTGCCGTGCTCGACACAGCGCGCCCCGGCCTCGACCGCGTTACGGATGCCCTGGTTGTTGTGGGCGTGCACCGTCACGTAGGTGCCCCGCGCCGCGGCTTCCTGGACGGCGACGGCGATCTCCTCCACGGTGAACTGGGTGTCGGTCAGGTGGTCGTGAGCGCTCACCACTCCGCCGGTCACGCAGAGCTTCAGGAACGTGGCTCCGCGGCGGAATGCCTCGCGTACGTTGCCGCGCAGCTCGTCCGCGTTGCCCGACATCATCGACAGGGCGCTCAGACCCGGAATGTGGTGGTCGCTCCACAGCTCGGTGGGTTCCCACTCGGCTCCGTAGTAGCCGTGCCCGCCGATCTGGCACTGCACAGGTCCGCACGACAGGACGCGCGGCCCCCTGACCTTGCCCTTCGCGATCGTGGTGACGACGCCGCCGTCGATCCCGCCGGTGTCCCTGACAGTGGTGAAGCCGCCGTCGAGCGCCGCGCCAGCCGTGGCGAAGATGTCCGCCGCGATCTCGGCGGCACTGATCCGGAACGAGAACTGCGGCTCGATCGGGCTCGACAGACCCAGGTGTACGTGCGCGTCGATCAGACCGGGTGTCATCGTCAGCCCCTCGGCATCAAGGCGCTCGCCTGGTCCGGTGGAGGAGCCGCCGAGCCGGCTGATCCGCCCGTCTTCGACGGTGACCCCGACCTTCACGGGATCGCGCCCCGACCCGTCCGCGACCGTCGCGCCGACCACCTGCAAACGTCCCACCAGCCGTTTCCCTCCGCCGTCGCGAACCGGCTGCGACCATGGACTGAAGCACCCCTGACCGCCGCCGGCAATCTTTTCCAATGGATAAACTGTGGGAGTGATCCTGTCAAGCTCGGAACACAGAGGCGACGCCCGCGAGCGTCTCCTTGCCCGGCTCCTCGACGCCTTCGACCAGGCCCTTCCCTCACCAGAGGTGTCGCTGCGCGAGATCGCCGCCCGGATCGACACCAGCCACGCCCTGCTGCGCTACCACTTCGGGTCGCTTCCTGGCGTTCTGGCGGCCATGCTCAAGGCCCAGCGCTCCCGCGACAACGAGGCCCTTTTCGCCGCGGCCCGGCAGGGGACCTTCGACGAGTTCGTGGTGGCGATCTGGCGTACGTACACCCGGCCCGAGCAGTTGTCGCGGGTCCGGGGCTTCTTCCACGTCGTGGGGCTGGCCGCGTACCGGCCGGAGGATTTTCGCGAGTTCATCGACTCGCTCGACGACCTGACCAGGATGCTGGCCTCACTGGCGGAACGCGAAGGGCTTGAGGCCGAGGAGGCGCTGACCACGGCCACCGTCACCATCGCCGCGATCCGCGGCCTGCTCCTCCAGGAAATCCTGACCCCGGGTTCCCACTCGGAGCACGCCGTCGACCTGATCCTGCGCATGAGCAAGGACCGATCCGTCCCCGGGCCGCGCTGAGCCTCCGCGGTCGTGGGCGCTTTACCGGACCGGGTTGACCCTGCCCTCAGGCCATGGTGTTGCCTGATGTCAGGAATTTCCGGCGAAGGTCGGTCATTGATGTACACGCTCGGCGGCGCGATGCTCGCCGAGCTCGCCAAAGGTCACCGTGTACATCGTGGACCTCGACGAGGCCAAGGCCGGGCAGTTCGTCGCCGGGCGCGAGCGGGCGGCCGCGACGCTGGGCGTCGAGCTCCAGCAACCCAGCACCTGGATCGGGGTCACCTCGCTGGCCGCGCTGGGCTACCTGGTCGAGGTCGACGCCATCGCCGTGCTGCCCTGAGGC
This sequence comes from Nonomuraea sp. NPDC048892, assembly GCF_040649735.1. NCBI lineage: Bacteria > Bacillati > Actinomycetota > Actinomycetes > Streptosporangiales > Streptosporangiaceae > Nonomuraea > Nonomuraea sp. NPDC048892. The sequence continues at coordinate 97,354 of NZ_JBEZFZ010000023.1, forward strand.
GGACGCGGCAGCGCGGGAAGGCAGGGCACGGGCTTGAGTGTGCCCCCAGGGCACGGTGTTCGCTGGGGCGTGGAACGACCGTCTCGACCCAGGAGGACCCCGATGTCCGTGCCAGGACCCGGCCAGACCCCGGCCACGCCCGCGCACCCGAGCTCACCGCACCAGCCCGGCGACCCCGCAGCCGGACGTCGCGGGCCGCGCCTCGACGACTCCCGGCTGTTCGGTGACCCGGTGTCCGGACGTCGCGGGCCGGGGCTGGACGACTCCCGGCCGTTCGGCGCCCACGTGCGCATGAGCTGGTGGCGGCCGCTGGTCGTCCTCCTCGTGCCGCCGGTCGTGATGCTGCTCCTGCAGATCCTGCTGTACCAGGTCGTGGGCGTCATCGAGGGCAGCGACGATCCGATGTCCGCCACCTTCACCCCGCTGAAGCTGCTGGCTGTCAACCTGAGCGTGGGCATCTCGGGCGTGGTCGCGATCCTGCTGCTGGCGCGGCTGGCGAAGGTGCCGTGGCGCCGCCTGATCAGCTCGCCGCGGGCGTTCGACGTTCGGCGCCTGGTGCGGTATCTGCTCGGCGCGGCCCTGCTGGTGGTCGCCGGCATCGGGGTGGTGGCGCTGGTCGCCCCCGAGTCCCCTGGCTGGGTCGCGTTCGGTGTCTCAGGGACGACGATCCTCATGCTGGTGATCACCCTGCTGAGCACCCCGATCCAGTCCGTCGGCGAGGAGTTGATGTTCCGCGCCGCCGCGCTGCCCGCCGCCGCCTCCTGGGTACGCGCGGTCCGCCCGGCCCTGGCCGTCGGCCTGGTGGTCTCCAGCCTGGCCTTCGCGCTCGCACACGGCTCCAGCGACCCCTGGCTGTTCGGCTACTACACTTTCATCGGCGTCGCCACAGGGCTGATGGCGATCATCAGCCGCGGCATCGAGGCGCCGGCCGCGTTCCACATCGCCAACAACGTCCTGTTCTCCAGCGTCAACACGCTGATGGCGGACGGCGAGGGCTACACCATCGACCGGTCCACCGACACCGGTGACGCGGCCCTGCTGATCCTCGCCGCCGTCAACGTCGCCATGGTCGCCCTGGTCTGGGCGCGCGAACGACGTACACGAAGGACGACCTGGAACGGGGCGCGGGACGACGAGGTGAGGACCCCATGACCTGGAGCACACGCGAGATCGCCGACCTGGCGGGCACCACCGTGAAGACGGTGCGCTACTACCACCAGATCGGGCTGCTCGACGAGCCCGAGCGCGGGTCCAACGGCTACAAGCGCTACGAGGTGCACCACCTGACCCGCCTGCTGCAGATCAAGCGCCTGACCGGGCTCGGTGTGCCGCTCGCTCAGGTGGCCGAGATGGGCACGAGCGGCGAAGGGCTGGCCGCGGTCTTCCGTACCGTGGACGCCGAGCTGGAGGCGACGGTCCGGCGGCTGGAGAACATCCGGCGGGAGCTGGCCGCCCTGGCGCAGCCGGGCGCGTCACCGGAGGTGCCGACCGGCTTCAGCGGCCTCGCCCAGGACCTGCGCGACAACGACCGCGCCCTGCTGACGATCTACGCCCAGCTCTTCTCGGACGAGTCGATGGAGGCCCTGCGCGGGACGCTCGCGGCGCACCCGAACGACGAGCTCGACGAGGCGTTCCGCGACCTGCGGGAAGACACCGACGAGGCCACCCGGCAGGCCCTCGCCGAGCGGCTCGCGCCCTTCCTCGTCCCGGGCGCCACCGAGCACGGCGTGACGCTGGAGCCGCGCGCCGGTACGCCGGGCCAGGCCGAGGCGGCGCGGCGGGCCGCCGGTCACGCCCTCAGGGCGCTCTACAACCCCGCGCAGATCGACGTGCTCCGCCGAGCGCACCTGCTCCACGAGTCCGGCGACGCCGTCAGCGAAACACCATGAAGCGCAGCTGATCCACGAGTCCGGGGACGCCGTCAGCGGATCACCCTGAAGCGCATCTCCGGGGACGCCGTCAGCGGATCACCTTGAAGCGCAGGTGGGTGACGTTCGGGGAGTCGACCACCTGGACGCGTTCCAGCCGGAACGGTCCTCCCGCCCGCTCGAACAGCCGGGTGCCGCTCCCGAGCAGCACCGGCGCCAGGTGGATCTGGATCTCGTCCAGCAGACCGGCGGCGAGGCACTGCTGCGCGGCGCTGGCGCCGTGGACGGCGGTCACCTTGTCCCCCGCCACGGCCCTGGCCCGCTCCACCGCGTCGTGGATGCCGCCGGTGACGAAGGTGAAGACCGACGGCGCCCGGACCGTCTCGGGAGCCGGCGGCTTGTGGGTGAGCACGAAGCACGGCACCTGGCCGGCGGGGCCGCCGTCACCCCATCCGCCGTCGCCCCCGGCCAGGTCGTAGGAGCGCCGGCCCATCAGGATCGCGCCCGCGCCGTCGCGCATCCCGGCCAGCAGTTCGCTGTCGAGCGGGTGCGGGTCGTGCAGCCATTGGTGCAGCGCCTCGCCGCCCTCGCCCAGCTGGTGTTCCCTGGTGACGTCAGGCCCGGTGACGAACCCGTCCAATGACATCGAGATCCCCGCGATGACCTTGCTCATGGCCTGTCCCTCTCAAAGTGGTTGCCGTGTCATGGAGTTCCCCCGTTCGGGATGATCACCAGCTTGGCGGACCGGGAGTGGCAGAGTTGTGTCACTCTGGTGAAACTCATCGCCGGCCAGGCAAGGAGGCGCACCGCGTGGTCACCGTCGAGCTGCTCGGGCCGCTGCGGGTCGCGGTCGACGGGCGGCCGGTCGAGCTCCCGGCCGGGCGGTTGCGCGCGTTGCTGGCCGTGCTGGCGATGTCGGCGGGCCGTACGGTCGGCACGGACCGGCTGGCGCTCGCGGTGTGGGGCACAGGCACGGGCGCGGGTGGGAGCCCGGGGGCCAACGTCCGGACGAACGTCAAGCGGCTGCGCCGCGCCCTGGGCACCGCCGGCGAGCGGCTGATCGAGGCCCGGCCGGGCGGCTACCTGCTGACGGCCGACCCCGATCGGGTGGACGCGCTCCGCTTCGGCCGCCTGCTCGACGAGGCGGCGGCGGATCCGGCGGCCGAGCGATCCCGGCTGGCCGCCGCGCTGGCCCTGTGGCGCGGCACTCCGTTCGACGGGATCCGTTCGGACTGGCTGGAGCGGTCGGTGGGCCCGGCTCTGCAGGAGCGGTACCTGACCGCGCTGGAGCGGCGGATCGACCTGGACCTCGCGGCAGGATCAGGTCAGGTCCTGACCGACCTGGCCGATCTGGCCGAGCGGCATCCGCTGCGGGAATCTCTCTGGGTACGGCTGCTCCGGGCCCTGGAATCGGCCGGCCGTCCCGCCGAGGCGCTGGAACGGTACGAGACGATCCGGCGCCGGCTGGCCGCGGAACTCGGCGCCGATCCCAGCCCCGAGCTGCGGCAGGTGCATGCCCGCCTGCTCACCGGCGACGCCCCGCCCGTCCCCCGCGCGGTTCCCCGGCAACTTCCCGCCGCGGTCGCCGGGTTCGCGGCACGCGAGGCCGAGCTGACGGCGCTCGACGCACTGCTCCCCCAGTCGGACGGGACACGGTCGCCTTCGATCGTGGTGATCGCCGGTACGGCCGGGGTCGGGAAGACGACGCTCGCCGTGCACTGGACGCACCGGGTCGCCGATCGTTTCCCGGACGGCCAGCTCTACATCGACCTGCGCGGATACGACCCATCACAGGAGGCCGTACGCCCGGCGGCGGCCGTCCGCGAGCTCCTCGACGCGCTGCGGGTGCCGCCGCACCGGATGCCGGACAGTCCGGCCGCGCAGGCGGGGCTCTACCGCAGCCTGCTGGCCGGGCGGCGCATGCTGGTGCTGCTCGACAACGCCCGCGACGCCGCCCAGGTGGCCCCGCTGCTGCCCGGGGCGCCCGGCTGCCTGGTCGTGGTGACCAGCCGCGATCACCTCACCGGGCTGGTGATGACGTACGGGGCGCATCCGCTCACCGTCGACCTGCTGTCTCCCGAGGACGCGAGGCGGCTGCTGGCCGCCCGGCTCGGCCACGACCGGATCGCGGCCGAGCCCGAAGCCGTCGAGGAGATCGTCCGTCGCTGTGCCGGGCTGCCGCTGGCGCTGGCCATCGTCGCCGCCCGCGCCGCGATCCATCCGGCGCATCCGCTGAGCGCGCTCGCCGCCGAGTTCGGAGACGCCCTCGGCGCACTCGACCGTGCCGTCGACGTACGGGCGATCTTCTCCTGGTCGTACGAGACGCTCACGGACGAGGCGGCGGCCCGGACGTTCCGGCTGGTCGCCGGGCTGCATCCCGGTCCGGAGTGCACGCCGGACGCCGCCGCCAGCCTGATGAGCGTCCCGGTCGAGCGGGTACGGGCGCCGCTGGCGGAGCTGACCCGCGCCAACCTGCTCACCGAGCACACCCCGGGCCGGTACGCGGGCCACGACCTGCTGCGCGCGTACGCCGCCGAACTCTGCGCGGCCCGCGACGACGACCGGGACGCCGCACGACACCGCGTCGTGGACCACTACGTCCAGTCCGCGTTCGCCGCCGCGGGGCACCTGCACGGGCGCACCGAGACCATCGCCCTCGCCGCGCCCCGCCCTGGCGTCAGCGTGACGGGCTTCGCCGGGACGGACGCGGCGATGGCCTGGTTCGAGAACGAGCGCCCCGCCCTGCTCGCCGCCCTCGACCTGGCCGCCGGCCTGGGGCTCGACCGGCAGGTCTGCCGGCTGGCGGGGGCGTTGTTCGTCTTCCTGCACCGGCGGGGACGCTGGCACGACCGGGCCGAGACCCAGCGGGCCGCCGTCGCTGCTGCCCGGCGGCTGGGCGACCCGGTGGAGGAGGCGCGCGCGTGCCGCAACCTGGCCGCCGCGCTGGCCGACCTGGGCCGCTTCGACGACGCCCACCACCACCTCGACGCCGCCCTGGAACAGGACGTCCCCTCCGGCCAGGCGTGGACGCACTACTTCCGTGATCTCGTGTACGGCTTCCAGGGACGGGAGGCCGACGCGCTCGATGCCGCCCGCCGCGCCCACGACCTCTTCGAACGGCTGGGCGACGAGGTCGGGCAGGCCGTCGCGCTCACCGACCTCGGCTGGTACCACGGGCGCCTGGGAGACCATGGTCAGGCCCTCGACCTGTGCGAGCAGGCCCTGGTCCGGCACCAGAAGCTCGGCAACCGCCCCTACGAGGCGCACACGTGGTCATGTCTCGCCGACCTCCGCCTCCAGCAGGGCGACCCCGCCGGGGCCGTCCCCTGTTACCGGCAGGCGCTCGACGTGTTCAGGGAGCTCGGCGACTCGTACGGCGAGGCCAGCACGCTCGCGCACCTGGGAGCCTGCCACCACCTCGCGGGCGACCGCCCGGCCGCCGGCGAGCAGTGGCGGCACGCCCGTGCCCTGCTTCGCGAACTCGATCCGTCCGCCTTCGACCAGGTCCACGCCCAGTTGACGACCGTCGACGGGTCCGCCGCCGACGCCTTCCGCGGGCGGCGCTGACGGGCGCGATCATGGGCTCGGCCTCAGCGGTCCGGCAGGCGTATCCACAGATCCGGCGGGCCGGCGACGGCCCGGGCGTCATCCGGGCGCAGTCCCGCCATGACACACAGATAGGCCACGGCCTCGCCCTGGTAGAGGTATTCGGTGAGGATTTCGGCGGCCGTCAGGTGTCCACCGGGGTGGCCGCCTCCGGGGGAGGTGTCGGAGTCCTCGATCGCTCCGTCGCGGCTCACCAGCCCCTGGTTACCGCTCTTGGGGTTGGCGAACAAGCTGTGGCAGATCGTTCCCACGGACAGCGGCACGGTCACTTCTGGGGTAGAGGGGACGTCTCCCCAGGGCTGGGTGATGACGCACCCGCCGGGCACATCGGTGATGCCGACGATCCCCAGGTGGGCATCGTGATCGGCCCAGGGATCGGCCAGGGCCGCCTCGACGGCGGCGGCGTCGGCCGGCCGGGCCTCCAGCCGCCGCACGGCCTCGGCCGCGGTGAGCTCCGCCACGCAGGCCACGCCCATGTAGTCCTCGCCGACATCCGCCAGCGCGGCGATCAGCCGTCGCGCCTCCGCGACCTTCGCGGCCTCATCGGAGGTCAGGCCCGGGTGACCGGCGGGGAACGGGAACAGGCCGGGTGCCGGACCGGCGAGGGCGAGCCGTCCGGGAGACCATCCGGCCATCATCGGCCGCCACGGATCCGCCCCGGCCGCGACCAGGGCACGGGCGTGGTCCAGGCGATGGGCGAACACGGCCGTCCACAGCGCGGTCCTGTCGTCGAACTCGGCATCGACGTCGGCGACGTGACGGGCCAGCTCGGCCACCGTCTCAGGAGTGCCCCACTCGGCCGCGAAGTGCAGCGGTCTCCCCTCGTAACCGCCGAAGGCGTAGACACCCGAGCCGGGGTCGGCGCCCGCCGCCAGCCGGGCCCGGATCGCCGCGAGATCGGCCCAGCCATCCCCGCCGAAACCGGACCATCCCGCTTGCTGTGTCATGACGCCCTTTCTTCATCCGGGACCCGGCCGGGGCGTGGGCTCACGGCTCGCCGCGCGCGGAACGCTCGCCGTACCGACAGGGCCACGGCCAGGACGACGAGACCGAGGATCACCATCGTGACAGGCCGGCCGAGCACGTACCCGGCATTTCCGTCGGAGAAGGCCAGAGTCTGGCGCAGCGAGACTTCGAGCGTGGGCTGGAGGACCACGGCCAGCACGAAGGGCGCCATGCTGTACCCGGCCCGGCGCAGCACGAAGCCGAGCAGCCCCGCGACCAGCATGACCACGACGTCGAACATCGAGTTGTTCTCGGCGTACACGCCCACCACGCACAGCCCGATCACGAACGGCATCAACGCCTGCGGCGGGATCGACAGCAGGCGGGTGAAGATCCCCACCAGCGGAAGGTTGAGCACCAGCAGCATCAGGTTGGCGATGTACATCGCGGCGATGACGGTCCAGAACAGCTCGGGCTGGTCCGCGACGAACGTCGGCCCCGGTACGATGCCGTTGAGCAGCAGCGCGGCGAGCACGAGCGCCATGGTCGGCGCGAACGGGATCCCGAGCGCCAGCAGCGGGACGAACGCCGCGCCCGCCGCCGCGTTGTTGGCCGCCTCCGGACCGGCCACCCCCTCGACCGCGCCCTTGCCGAACCGGCCGGGGTCCTTGGAGATCTTCCGCTCGGTGACGTACGAGGCGAACGTCGACAGTACGGCGGCCGGTCCTGGCACCAGGCCCAGCAGGAAGCCGATCACCGAGCCGCGCACCGCCGCGGGAGCCGCCCGCCGGGACTCCTCCCCGCTGGGCAGCAGCTCCCTGAGCCGTGGGGCCTTGACCGGCTCGGGGCGCCGGTGCCGGCCGACCATCGTGAGCGCCTCCGCCACGCCGAAGACCCCCATGACCAGGGCGATGAAGCTGAAGCCCTCGGCCAGGGCGTCGGACCCCATGGTGAACCGCAACTGGCCGCCGGCCGGGTCGATCCCGACCGTGCCGATCGCCAGGCCGGCACAGATCATCACGATCGCCTTCGCGGCGGAGCCTTCGGCGAGCGCCGCCAGCAGCAGGAGTCCCGCGACGCACAGCGCCAGGTACTCGGGCGGACCGAGCTTGACCGCGAGCCCGCTCAGCCACGGCGCCGACATCATGAGACCGAAGATGGCGATGGTGCCCGCCAGGAACGAGGAGACCGCCGCGATCGTCAGTGCCGGCCCTGCTCTGCCCCGTTTCGTCATCGCGTGGCCGTCGAGCGCCGTGACCACCGACGACGCCTCACCGGGCACGTTGAGCAGGATCGAGGTCGTCGACCCGCCGTACGTGGAGCCGAAATAGATGCCGGCGAACAGGATCAGCGATCCTGTGGGGCCCAGTTGCGTGGTCATCCCGAGCAGGACCGACATCGCGCCGATCGGCCCGATGCCGGGCAGCACGCCGACCACCGTACCGAGCACCACGCCGACCAGCGCGAGGACGAGGTAGGCCGGATCGGCGAAGGTGGCGAAGCCCGCGCCGAGGTTGCCGATCGCGTCACCCACGGGGCGTCCTTCCGTTCACATCAGGCCGGGTCAGAACAGGCCGAGCGTGCCGCTCGGCAGCGGGACGGCCAGCCAGCGAACGAAGATCAGCCAGGTGGCCGCGCCGAAGGCGAGGCCGAAGAGCACGGCACTGCTCCACCGGGAGACCCCCATGATCTTGGCCATCAGGACCAAGGAGATCGACAACGTCACGACCATCCCCACGGTGTCACCCACCGCCGGCACCAGCAGGGCGGCGGCCAGCACACCGGCGATCCGCCACCAGCGCACCTCGCCGTCGCCCCCGTCCTCCACGCTGACATCACCGCCTCCCGGTGAGGTGACGTCGCCGACTTCCGCTGAGGTGACGTCGCCGGCTCCCGGCGCGGTGACGTCGCCCGGCGTCCGCCGCCGGCTCTGGACCAGGACGACAACACCGGCGACGGCCAGCACGAGCGCGACGATCAAGGGGAAGAAGCCCGCCCCGGTGTCCGCCATCGTCCCCAGGCCCTCACCGAGGGCGAGCGCGCCGTACAGCAGACCCAGCGCCAGCAGCGAGCCGGCGACGATCACCTCCGGCTTGGCGCTCTCTCGCACAAGACCCGATCTTCTCATTTCACCGTGACCAGGTTCGCCGCCTCAGCGGTCTTCTTGGCCAGCCGCGCCTTGGCCGTCTCACCGTCGGCCCCGCTGACGACCAGCCCGAGCTTCCGCGCCGCCTCGGCGAACTTCGGGCTCTTGACGGCCGCGCCGAACACCTCGTTCAGCTTCTGCTGGGCGTCGCCGGGCAGTCCCTTCGGCGCGATCACCACGTTGTACGCCTCCCACTCCAGAGCGACGTCCTGCTGCTTGAAGGTCTTGATCTCGGGGGCGAGCTCGATGGGCTCGGCGGAGGCGATGGCCAGGGCGCGCAGCTTGCCCGCCTTCAGCTGCGCCATCCCGCCGGCCAGCTGCATGACGCCCACCTCGACGTTGCCACCGATCAGGGCCGTGACGGTGGCCTGGTCGCCGTCGAACTTGACGTGCTTGAACCGCGTACCCGTGAGCTGCTCGAACTTCCCGGCCGGGATGGCGTAGTTGAGCGGCCCCTCGGCGATCGTGACGGCTCCGGGCTTGGCCTTGGCGGCCGTGACCAGATCGGCGACGCTCTTGTACGGCGAGTCGCCCGGCACCACGAACAGCACCGGCGACGTGGTGACCTCGCTGATCACCGAGATCGCCACCGGGTCGTAGGAGACCTTCTCGGTCCGCGGGAGCAGCGTCAGCGGGCCGTCCGGCACGAGGCCGATCGTGTGCCCGTCCGGTTTGGCGCTGAGCGTCGCCGTGGTGCCGACCGCGCCCGCGCCGCCCTCCCTGTTCACCACCTGGACGCGCCGGCCGAGCTTGCCCTCGCCGTTGACGATCTCGACCAGCGCGCGGGCCGTCGCGTCGATGGCGCTGCCGGCCGGATAGGGCACGATGAGCTGGACGTTCCTGGTCGGATAGCCGCCCTGGGCAGCGGGCGCGGCGCACGCCGCGAGGGCGAGGACGACGGCCGCGAGGAGCGCGGGCAACGCGGCACGGCCGCCTGGCGGAACAACACTCATGGGGCACCTCCTGGGAGGGACTGGGGAGGACGGGTTCCCGGCCCGATGGCGGCCGTGGCGATGATCGGGTCGTGCCAGCCGTCGTCGCCGAAGTCGTGGGCGTCTCTGTGCAGCCGTTTGAAGAACAGGTGCGCGCTGTGCTCCCAGGTGAAGCCCATCGCGCCGTGGAACTGCACCAAAGCGGCGGACATCCGGCGGGCCAGGTCGGCGGCGCGGCTCTTGACCACCGACGTCATCAGCGTCGCGTCGCCGCGCCCGGTGTCGTGGGCGTGGGCGGTGTACCACAACGCCTGGGTGATCGTCGTCCAGTCGACGTACAGCTCGGCCATTTCGTGCTGGATCGCCTGGAAGCTCCCGATCGCCCGGCCGAACTGCCGGCGCGCACGGAGGTGGTCGAGAGTGATCCGCATCGCCGTGCCCGCGGCGCCGACGAGGTCCGCGCTCACCAGCACGGTCAGCCGCCGGACGACGTTCTCGAAGACGTCGTCGTTCGCCCAGCGCAGCGGCTCGGCCGGTACGTCGGCCAGGGTCACCCGGGCGGCGCGCACGGTCCGGTCGACGGTCTCGACCGCGCGGATCGACACCCCGGGATGCCCGGCCGCCGCGACGAACACGGCCGGTCCTGCCGCCGTCGTGGCCGCGACCAGCAGGAGATCGGCGTCCTCGGCATGGTTGACGATGCCGGCGTCCCCGTTGAGCAGGCCGCCGTTCCTGTTGAGCAGGCCGCCGGTGGCGGTGACGGCGATGCCGGCGCGGTCCCACGAGCCGCCCGGAGCGCGCAGGGCGGTCGCGCCGACGAGGTCGCCCGCGACCATCGGCGCGAGCCAGCGGCGCCGTTGCTCCGGATCGATCGAGGTCGCGACGACGTCGCAGGCGGCCATGGCCGTTCCGACGCCCGCCGGCGCGAGCCCGGCCCCCAGCGCCTCGGCGACCACGGCGAGGTCGAGCAGCCCGAGCCCGAGCCCGCCGTCCGACGGCGCGACCGTCACCCCGAGCCAGCCGAGATCCGCCGCCGCGCGTCGCAGCCCGGCGTCGAGGCCCGCCGCGGGCGTGTCGGCGTACCGCGCCACGCACGCCAGGTCCAGATGGCGATCGAGCCAGCGCCGTACGACGCCGCCCATCGCCACCTGCTCCTCGCTGAGGCTGAAGTCCATGTCACCGGTCCACTTTCGCGAATGGCACACAGTTCACCGTGCAGGTGTGAAGTACGTCAAAGACGTGAATTCACCCCGACTCATTGCGTTTCCCAATGAGTCGGTCATGGGTTTTGCTCTTTGACGCTCCAGAACGACGGTGCTCAGGATGGGCTCAGGATGGGCGGGCGACAGGGCCGGATCGGACGAGGAGTGGTGCACGGCATGGATCTTCGATACTCGCCGGCGGCGGAGCGGTTCCGGCGGGAGATCCGTCGATGGCTGGCGGAGTCCGTGCCGGCGGCGTGGCGCGAGCCGGGTTTCTGGATCGGCCTCGACGGGAGCGAGGAGTCCCTGGAGCTGCGGCGGCGCTGGGAGAAGGACCGGTTCGAGCACGGCTTCGCCGGTGTCGACTGGCCGGCCGAGTACGGCGGGCGCGGGGCCGATCACGAGATCAGGGCGGTGCACGACGAGGAGATGGCGCGGGCCCGGGCGCCGATCGGCCCGTTCCTCGGCCTGACCTACCTCGGCACCGCGCTGCTCGGCCCGACGCTGCTGCGCTACGGCACTGACGCGCAGAAACGCACGATCCTGCCGCGCGTCCTGTCCGGCGAGACGATCTGGTGCCAGGGGTTCTCCGAGCCGGAGAGCGGCAGCGACCTGGCCGGCCTCTCGACCGCCGCCCGGCGCGACGGCGACGCCTTCGTGGTCTCCGGCCAGAAGACCTGGACCACGCTGGCGCGCCACGCCGACGCGATGTTCGCGCTGGTCCGCACCGACCCGGCGGCGGAACGGCGGCGCGGCATCACCTTCCTGCTGATCGACCTGACGTTGCCGGGGGTGCGCGTGCGCCCGATCCGGCAGATGTCCGGCTCGTACGAGTTCGGCGAAGAGTTCTTCGACGAGGTACGCGTGCCCGTCGAGGGCAACGTGGTCGGCCGGATCGGCGACGGCTGGGCCGTGGCCCGGTATCTGCTCTCGGTGGAGCGGAACGCCTCCCCGATCAGCCAGTACGTGGAGTTCGGCCACGAGCTCGACGACGTGATCGCCGCGGCCAGGCGCATCCGCAAGGATGGCCGTCCGGCCATCGAACATCCGCGGGTCCGGGCCGGGATCGCCCGCTGCCGGGCCGACCTGGAGCTGCTCCGCGTCCGCGGCTACGACGCGATGAGCCGTACGGCCCGGGGGCAGGACCTGGGCGCCGACGCCTCGGTCACCAAGCTGCTGTGGTCACGGACCAGACTGGCGATAGCCGACCTGGGCGCCGACGTCCTCGGCGTGGACGGCCACCTGAGCACCGAGCCCGGCGGCGAGCATCCCGGCGAGTCCGACGACGGGCATCCCGACCGGCCTCGCACCGACTCTGAGAGCGGGCATCTCCGCTGGCGGCACCTCCACGTACGCGGCCAGCGGATCGCCGGCGGCACCGCCCAGATCCAGCGTACGATCATCGCCCGCGACCTGCTGGGCCTGCCCCGATGAGCGCGACGGCGATCGGCACGGGAACCGTGCTGTTCCAGCTCCGCGACGGCATCGGCACGCTGACCCTCAACCGGCCCGAGCGCCGCAACGCGATCTCCTGGCCACTCGTGCAGGACCTCCTCGCCGCCATCGAGCGGGCCGGCGCGGAGAAGGACCTGCGCGTCCTGGTCGTCACGGGCGCCGGCGCCGACTTCTGCGTCGGCGCCGACCTCGCGCGGGTCGGCTCGGACAACGCCCAGGACCAGGAGACGCGGACGCTGCGCGGACGTTCGGTGGCCGACGACCGCGAACGCCTGCGCCGGGCCTCGGCCATCGTGGAGACGCTCGCGTACTTCCCGGCGCCGACGATCGCCGCCGTCAACGGCGCCTGCGCCGGGGCGGGGCTGAGCCTCGCGCTGGCCGCCGACTTCCGGATCGCGGCGCGGACGGCGGTGTTCAACACGGCGTTCGTCAGCGCCGGGGTGTCCGGCGACCTGGGCAGCGCCTGGCTGCTGACCCGCGCGGTGGGCGGCGCCCGGGCGCGGGCGCTGCTGCTCGACCCGGCCAAGCTCACCGCGTCCGAGGCGGCCGACCTGGGGCTCGTGACCGAGACCACGGCCGATCTGGCGGCCAGGGTCGGCGCGCTGGCCGCCAAGCTCGCCGCGCAGGCGCCGAAGGCGATGCGGTACGCCAAGGAGAACCTGACCGACGCCGGATCGGCCACGCTGCCCGATTACCTGCGGCGAGAGGTGCCCCGTATGGTCGAGTGTGCCCGCAGTGGCGATGCGCGGCGGGCCGCCCAAGCCTTCCTGGAAAAGCGCAAACCGGTCTTCACCGGAGAGTAGGAGCGGCATGATCCCCCCTCTTGAGGGAGTTCGCGTCGTCGAGTTCGGCCACTACATCGCCGCGCCGGCGGCGACCCAGCTGCTGTCCGACCTGGGCGCCGAGGTCATCAAGATCGAGCCGCCGGCCGGCGACCAGGCGCGCGGCATCGGCGCGTACGGCGAGGGCATCGTCCTGGCCTACAACCGCGGCAAGCGCTCGATCGTGCTCGACCTCAAGCAGGCAGGCGACAGGGAGACCGCCCTGCGCCTGATCGCGGAGGCGGACGTCGTCGTGCAGAACCTGCGGGCCGACGCGCTGGCCCGCCTCGGTCTCGGGGCCGACGACCTGCGGGCGGCCAACCCCAGGCTCGTGTACGTCTCGATCCGCGGGTTCAGCTCCCGTGGGTCCTCAGCGCAGCGGGCCGGTCTCGACATCGCCGCGCAGGCCGAGAGCGGGCTGATGTCGGTCAACGGCGAGCTCGGCGGTGATCCGCTCCGGGTCGGCTTCCCCATCGCCGACGTCGCCGCGAGCTACGCGGTCGTCCAGGTCGTCCTCGCCGCGCTGCTGCGCCGGGAGCGTACCGGTGAGGGCGGGGTCGCCGAGGTGTCGCTGCTGGAGGCCGCGATCCACCTTCAGTCGGCGATGTGGGGCGAATGGCACGCCTCGGGGCAGGAGCCGCGGCGCAAGGGCAACGGCCAGGCGACCGTGGCCCCGGCCGCCGACCTCGTCCGCACCGCCGACGGGACCATCGTCCTGTCGGCCTACACCGCCGAGCACTTCGCCCGGCTGTGCCGGCTCATCGACAGGAAGTGGATGCTCGACGACCCCCGTTTCGCCGGCAACCCGGCCCGGGTGGCCAACCGGGAGGCGCTCCTGGCGGAGATCTCAGAGGCACTCGGCGGCCTGCGTACGGACGAGTGCCTCGCGCTGCTGGCCGAGCACGGCATCGTCGCGGCGGAGGTGCGCACGTACCAGGACGTGGCGCGGGCGGAGGACGTGCTGGCCGGCGGAATTCTGACCACGGGGGTCGGGCCGGACGGCGACCGCTTCACCGTGCCCTCGCTGCCCTTCACCCTCGACGGCGTCACCGTCGAGGCGGACCTGGCGGTGCCCCGCGCCGGCGCCCACTCGGACGATCCCGGCTGGCACACCGCTTGACCTGGTGCGGGAGCCCCCCATTGGATCGCACCATGAACGTCCGCGAGCTCGAATGTTTTCTCGCCGTTGTCGACCAGGGCAGCATCACCCGGGCCGCCTCCGCGCTCTACCTGGCACAGCCGTCCCTGTCACAGATCATCCGCCGTCTGGAGAGCGACCTCGGCGTGGAACTGTTCCGCCGGGTCGGGCGCGGGCTGGTGCTCGCCCCGGCCGGTGAGGCGCTCGTCGGGCCGGCCCGCCAGGTGGTTCGTGACCTGCACCATGCCCGCCAGGTCGCCGAGGGCTACCGGGGGCTCGAACGCGGACGGGTCGACCTGGCGATCTCCACCTCCCTGACGGCCAACTTCCTGGCCGCGTGGGTGGGCCACTTCCGGCGCGAGCATCCCGGGTTCACGGTCCGGCTCAAGCAGCACGACGGCGACACCGACGAGATCGTCCACCTGATCAGGTCGGGCGAGGCCGAGCTCGCCTACGCGGTCGCGCCGGTGTCCCGGCAGGGCATCGACTGCGTGCGCATCGGGGAGGGCGAGGTCGTGCTGGCGCTGCCGCCGAGCTGGCGCGCCGACTTCCCCGACCCGATGCCGGCCGCCCTGCTCGGCGGCCTGCCCATGATCGTGGATCGGGGGTTCGGGCGGGCCTACCTCGACTCCATCGGCGTCGAGTCCACCGTCGTCGTGGACGTCAGCGAACCCGCCGGGCTGGTCCCGCTGGTCATCGCCGGCGCCGGGGCCGCCGTCCTGCCGATGCGCCAGGCCCTGGACGCCCGGCGCAGGGGGGCGAGCCTGCGCATGATCGAACCGCTGACCGTACGGGCGATCTACGCCATCACCTCGACCTCCCCGCTGTCGATCCCGGCCCGCCGGTTCCTCGAACTCAGCAGGGAGAACCTCGACCGCTGGCGACGCGCCGTGACCAGGCGCACCGACCGGGGCATGACGCTGCTTGAGGCGTCCATCGACGCCGACAACGTGATCGAGGCCGCATATCAGCGCCTGGACGAGACCCCGTACCACCCGATGACATCTCTGCCGCCGCACCGCTGAACTACGGCATCGTCGGCGGTCTAGGGCTCAGGTGTCGCCCGCGCGGAGCACCTCGCTCAGGCGTCGGCGGCGGCGTAGCGCCGACTCGACCGGCACCACGACGGCGACCGCCGCCAGGAACACCACCGCCACCAGGCCGAGCCCCCACCAGGGCGCTGCCGGGGCCGGGCCGGTGCCGGTGAGCTGGTGCAGGGAGAGGGAGCCGAACGTCAGGTGGGCGAGCACCGCTCCGAGCAGCGGGCCGCCCACGGCGGCGAGCAGCACGGGTGGCAGCAGTTCTCCGGCGGCGACCCAACGGGCCTCGCGGGGCCGCAGGCCGAGGGTGCGCAGCCGGGTCAGGGTCTGCCAGCGCTCCGGCGCGCCGGCCGCCGTGCCGAGGGCGAGTCCCAGCAGGCCCAGAGCCGGCAACGTCACCGCCGAGACCCAGGCCAAGCGGAGCAAGCCCGTGGCCAGCGGCCCGGCCGCGGTGCCCTGGCCGACGACGGCCGCGGTCCCGTAGCTCATGGTGGCGGCGAAGGTGAGCGCGTACGAGGTCAGGGCCGCGGAGGTCACGAGCACCAGCAGCGGCAGCACCCGGCCCGAGGCCGCCGCCGCCCGCGCGGCCCCGAAGACCGCCAGCGGCCGGCGCGAGCGCAGCAGCCGCTTGAGCGCGAAGCGCAGCGCGAGGGGCAGTGCCCGCGCCAGCAGGAGCGCGCCCGCGAGCGCGCAGAGGGCGGGGGCGCCGGCGGCCAGCACTCCCCCGCCGATCCCACGCTGGTGGAGAGCGACAAGGGCGCCGGACGCGGCCACCAGCACGCCGGCCTCCAGAGCGGCCCGCCGCAGCCGTACGGTGTCACGCAGCCACCGCCGCGCACTCCGATTGGCCGGAACGCGACGATCACGGGTGGCGCGGGCGGCGGTGAGCGTCCCGAACGCCGGTCCGGCGGCGACGGCCGTGACCACCACGGGCGCGATCCACTCCCAGGAGACCCCCGGCGCGACCGCCCGGGCCAGACCCAGCCCGGCCGCCGCGGCCGGCAGCGCCGTCACGACCGATTCGAGCAGCAGTTCGCCCCCGATCACCGGCAGCGACATCCCTCGCTGCCGGGCGGCGGCCAGGACGCGGGCACGGCGGCGCACCAGCAGGTCGGCGGCGAGCAGCAGGACCAGGACGGCGACCGCCAGCAGCGTCACGACCAGCAGGGACGCCTGCGCGAACGCGGCCTCGACCTGCGAGCTCACGGTCCGCAGCACACTGTCGAGCCGGGTCTCCCACTTCAGCGAGCCGTCCCTGGCGCCGGAGGAGCCGGAGGCCGCCTTGAGCGCGACCACCTTCGCGGCGACCGGCGGGACCGCGTCCCAGGTGAGCCGCGACGGGTCGGGCGTGAACCGGACCGTACGCCGCAACTCGTCCTGGCCGAACGCGAGCCGGGCGTCGGGCAGCGAGTCGCGGGACAGCAGCCCGGCGAACCGGGTACTGCCCCTGCCGTCCGCGCCGGCGACGGGGCTCAGCAGCGCGGGCAGCGACCGCCAGGCGGGATCGGCGCTGTCGTGCGGCCGGAAGATGCCGCTGACCTGGACCGTCTTGACATTTCCCTGCTCGTCGGCGAGCGGCAGGCGGGCGCCGGGACGGAGCCTGAGCGCGGCGGCGTCCGCCTCCGACAGGCCCACCTGCACCGGCCACGGCGGCGCGCCGTAGGGCACCGACGCCGTCTCGGAGGCGGTGGGCCGGGGCGGGCCGCCCGCTGTCCAGGTCACGCCGGGCCCGCCGGCGCGGGCCACGTAGGCGAGCTGGAACGTCCGCAGCACGCTGCCATCGGTGATCTTGAGAGTGGGGCTGATGACGGTGGCGACCGGTGGGCGCAGGGCGGCGCGCAGGCCGGGGCCGAGTTCGTCCGTCGCCCTGGCCATGAAGTCGTCGACGTCCTCGGCCAGGCGGGGGTGCCGGAGGCGGCTGCCGTTCGGCCCGTCGTCGGCTTCCATCCGGCTGTGGACCTGGAGGTCGCCGCCGTTCCCCCGGACCGTTTCCCGTACGTGGGCGTCGGCGGTCGCGGACAGGAGCGGCGGCACCGCGCCGGCCAGCAGCGTGACGGCCGCCACCACGACGGCGGTGAGGAGCAGCGGCCCGGCGTCGGCGCGGGCGCGACCGGCGACGCTGGGCCAGTGGGGTGCCGGGATCCTCATGACGTCACCCGCAGATACGCGGCGTCGGCGCGCCGAGCCTGGACCACGACCACGGCGCTCACCGCCAGCGCGCACCCGGCCGGCAGTCCGATGAGCAGGACGACCTCGGCGGCCCACGGCCAGACGGGCAGCACCTCCGGCACGGGGGCCGCGCCGGTGTCGGAACGGACGAGCAGCGGCGCGACGACGCGGGTGGCCAGCGCGCCGACGACCGCGCCCGCCGCGAGCAGCGGCAGCAGGATGCCGGCGTGCTGGCCGAGCAGCACGGTACGGATCTCGCGCCGAGTCATCCCGAGACCCCGCAGGCGCGCCACCTCAACGGCGCGGGCCCGCAGGTCGAACGTCACGTGCAGCACGAGCCCCGCGAGCATCAGCAGCACCGCGGCCGGTACGAGCAGCCGGAGCACGGCCGGCAGCCCGGCTTTCAACGGGCCGCCGGTGAGCCGGGCGGTCTCGGACGCGCGCGTGGTGACGGCGCCGAGGCGGAGCTCGGCCACGTCGGCTCTGACGGGACGGCCGACCCACCACGCGTCCACGGGCACGTCGAAGTCGCCGGTGACGGCGAGGGCGCGGGAGAGGGCGTCGAAGTCGGCCAGGACGGCCGCGGCGCCAGGAGCGGACGGCACGGCCGGCAGCACCTCGGCCACCCTGACCTGGACGGGGGTGAGCCCGACGGTGAGGTCGAGCCGGGAGCCGCGCCGGGCGCCCGCCTCACCGGCGAAGCGGGCGGAGACGGCGACCGGCACCGGCCCTGGAGCCGGGAAGGCGGTGGCGACCAGCGTTCTGGCGGCGTCCGGCGGGCCCTTCAGCGCGACGGTCGTGGTCATTTTGAGCTCGGTGCCGGCGGAGGTGGGGGTCACGGCGACGGCGGGGGTGCCGAGCTGACCGGGGACCGGCCCGGCCGAGGTGGCGGTCCAGGGCGACGCCTCAGATCCGGGTCCCGCGCCGGTTCCGGTGCCGGTTCCCGTCACGGTGAGGGTCACGGCGACGCGGCTGTCTCCGGACGGGAGCTCGGCCAGCGCGTCGGAGTAGCCAGTGCCTACGTTCCCCGTCGCGACCGCGAACGGCAGCGACACCGCGACCAGCCGGAGCCCTTCGGCCGTCGCGCAGTCCGGCAGCCGATGCGCCTTCCCGTCGAGCGGAACGGGCGCACCGGTGCATGGCGTACGCAGCCCGGTCTCGTCCTGCAGCAGCAGCCGGGGCGTCACGGTGAGCGGCGTCGCGCCGGTCGCCCTCCCGATCAGGGAGAGCGCGGCTCCGGCCCGGACGGGGACACCGTCGGCGCGCCCCGGCGGCGCGAGCGCGGCGCCGACGGCGTTCCAGGTGCGGCCGTCGTTCAGCCGCCCGCGCAGCAGCGCTCCGGCCCGTGTGGTGTCCACGGCGATCAGCCGCGGCGGGTCACCGGCGCCGCCGAGCCACTGCCCGACCGCGATGCCCCGATCGGTGGCGGGGCTCACCTCTCCCCCGGTGGCCGCGCCGATCTCCCGGCCCTGCCCGGCGGCGGCCGGCGCGGCGAGGGTGAGCGCGAGATCGGTGCCGACCGACAGATCGGCCTGGTCCTGCTGCGAGCGCTGCCAGGTGGCGTCGAACCCGATCCCGTACGTGGCCGCCGCGCAGCCCAGCCCGATCAGCAGCCCCGCCGCGACCGCCTGTGGCCTGCGGGCGGCTTCGAACGCGGCCAGCGGCACCGTCAGCCCACGAGCCCGGGCGGCCAGCCGTTCCACGACCCGCAACGCGGGCCACACCAGGCGCAACGTCACCGCCGATCCGGCGATGAGCAGCAGCGCGGGAGCGAGCACCCGTACGGCGTCGATCGGGGAACCAGAACCGGCCGGCTGGTCGCGCAACTGCCACCAGCCGACGCAGGCGAGGGCCACGAGCAGCAGGTCGGCACCGGATCGGGCGAGCAGTTCCCGCCGCCCGCGCACCCCCGTGGCGGCGGTCCGCAGCGAGGGCACGACGAGCACCGCCGCCAGCGCCAGCGCGCCGCCGGCCACGGACAGCACCTGTGCGGCGTTCACGCCGAAAGGCGTGGCGAGGCCGGCCCCGGCCATGGGCGGCAGCCGGGTCAGCCCGGCGTGCAGGGCGGACGACGCCGGGATCGCGACCGCGCCGGCGAGCACGGCGAGGGCGCCGGCCTCGGCGAGCGCGGCGCCGGCGAGCTGACCGCGCCCGACGCCCAGCGCGGACAGCAGGGCGGTCTCGTCGCCGCGCACACCGGCGCTGAGCCGGCCGGCGAGGGCGAGGGCTGTGGCGGTCAGGACGAGTCCGATGGCGGCGACGGCGAGCACGGCGGCCGTGGTGACCCGCTGCTGATCGTGCGCGGCCAGCAGCGTCGCGGGCAGCCGGGAGGCGACGCGCTGGATGCGTACCCGATCGCCGAGCTTCTCGCCCAACCGGCGATCGGCGCCGAGCACGGCCTGGGTGACGGTGTCGAGATCGCGGCGGTCGGGGGCGGACAGGTCGGGGCGGGCGGTGATCTCCAGCCGGTCGAGGGTGGAGCCGCCGCCGAGCAGATCGGCGAGGTCGACGATGAACGGCCCGTACGCGTGCACCGGCTGTGCGGAGCGGCCGTCGCGATAGGCGGGATCGTGGCCGGCGGCGGCGAGGGGGTCACGCTCCCAGCCGGTGCCGGGCCGCGGGCGGACGATCCCGACCACGCTCACCTCGATCCCCTGGTCGGGATCGTCTGCCAGCTCCCTGCCGAGGCTGACCCGGCTGCCGACGGTCAGGCCGAGCCGCCGCGCGGTGCTCTCCAGGACCACCGACTCCACCTGCGCGGCGCCCGCCCTGGGCAGGCGTCCTTCGGCCGGCTGGATGCGGGCCGGCAGGTCCTCCACCCCCGACAGGTACGCCACGGCCGGAGCACCGGCGCCGGGAAACGCCCGCATCACGGACGACGCGCGCGCGGCCGTCGTCGTCGCGAACGGGGCGAGGGCCGAGGTGAGCACGGCGCGGGTGTCGTCGGCGACGGATCCGGCGTGCTCGCCGCGGATGGTGACGGTGTAGGCGGTGACGTCGATCTGGTCGGGAGTGGCGCGGGAGGCGGCGGTCTCCAGCGCCTGTTCGGCGGTACGGGTGAGCAGAAGGGCGCAGGTGCCGAGCAGCGTGGGGCCGACCACGGCGACGGCGAGGAGGGCTGCCAGCAGGGGCCATTGCGCACGGGCGCGCCGGCCGACCAGCCTCAGCACGGGCGGCTCTCACGACTCACGAGTCGCCCCGGCCGGTGAAGTCCAGCCGCCCGTCAGAGCGTTCATCGGGCCGCGCCCCCAGATCGTCGTCGAGCCGCCCGTCGTTGATGCGGATCACTCGATCCGCCAGCGCGAGCATCGTCGGGTCATGTGTGGAGACCAGCGCCGTCACCCCCTCCGACTCCACCACCCCGCGCAGCAGCGCCATCACCAACAGGCCGGTCTCGGCGTCGAGCTGCCCGGTCGGCTCGTCCGCGATCAGCAGCCGGGGCGAGGCGGCCAGCGCCCGCGCGATGGCCACGCGCTGCTGCTGCCCGCCGGACAGCTCACCGGGCCGCTGCTCGGCGTGGGCGGCCAGTCCGACCAGCTCCAGCAGCAGCGCAACCCGCCGCTCCCGCTCCACCGGCGGTACGCGGGCCAGCCGCAGCGGGGCGCCCACGTTCTCCGCGGCCGACAGCACCGGGATCAGGCCGAAGGTCTGGAAGACGTACGAGACCTTCTCCCGCCGTAACAGGGACAGGCCGTCCTCGTCGAGGGACGTGACGTCCGTACCGTCGACGAGGACCGTGCCGGAGTCCGGGCGGTCCAGGCCGCCGATGACGTTGAGCAGCGTCGTCTTGCCGGAGCCTGACCGCCCGACGAGGGCGGTCATGGTGCCGGCCGCGAGCTCGAACGTCACGTCCCGCAACGCGTGCACGGCGGTCGCACCGCTGCCGAACCGGCGATGCACGCCCCGCACCCTGACCAGGGGTTCGCCGCTCATACCGGTCATCCTGGCCCACCGCCGTCGGGACGGATCGAAACATGATCGGACTCCAGCACCAGCCGGACCCGTCGCGTCAGCGCCAGCGCCTCCCGGTAGTCGCGCGGCACCTGGACCCGCCCCGCCCGGTCCATCACCGCGTACTCCTCGGCGATCACCTGCTGCGCGCCGTCGTCCCCGGTGGCGGTACGCCGCAGCACCTCGCTGCTGGTGCGCCCGTCGCGAATCGCCACCGTCCGCTCCACCTGACCGCTGACCGCGGGATCGTGGGTCACGACGACGACGGTGACGCCCAACTGCCGGTTGATCTCCCGCAACACCCCGAACACCGCGGCCGACGTGGCGCTGTCCAGCTCCCCGGTCGGCTCGTCGGCCAGCAGCACCCTGGGCTCGTTGGCGAGGGCCACCGCGATGGCCACCCGCATCTGCTGCCCGCCGGACAGCTGCGCGGGCCGCCGCTCGGCGCACTCGGCGACGCCGAGCAGGCCGAGCAGCTCGGCGGCGCGCTCGCGGCGTAACCGGCCGGGAGTGCCGGCCGCCGTCATCGGCAGGTCGACCATCTGGCGCGCGGTCAGGTACGGGATGAGGTTGGCGGCGGTCTGCTGGCGGATCAGCCCCACGGTGTGCCGCCGGTACCGGACCCGATCGGCCCGCGACATGTCCAGGAGGTTCCACCGATCGACCCGCACCCGACCGGCGGTGGGCGCGTCGACCCCGGCCAGGATGGACAGCAACGTCGACTTCCCCGACCCGGACGCGCCGACGACGGCCACCATCTCCCCGCCGTCCACGACCAGGTCCAGCCCCTGCAGCGCCTGCACCTCGACCGACCCGAACTGGTAGATCCGCACCAGGCTCTCGCACACGATCAGCGCGTCTCGCCCGGACTCCGGCGCCTGCACGGGAGGCCGCGGCAGGGACAAGGGCGTGATGGACATCCCCTCCTCAACCCGGGCACGGGCCCCGCTTCACCGCCAGACTCTATCGTTCTGACAAATCAGGCCCCAAGACCTCGCATACCGCGAATCTCGGCGTGCGCTCACGTGAGGGTGCCGGCAGCCCTTCACGGGCGCGAGCCGTCAGCCGTCGGCGGGCAGCAGTGCGCGTGTGGCCTGCTCGGCGAGCCAGTCCGTCGCGTCCTTCCAGCTCCAGCCGAAGTCGCGGACGGTCCGCCAGGCCTCGAAGCCGAAGTAGAACCACAACGTCTGCTCGACCTGCTTGGCGGTGAGGCCCTCCCGCAGGCCGCCGACGGCGATCAGGCGGGTGGCCGCGACCTTGAGCCTGTCCCGCACCGCGCGGAGCGCCACCTCGGCCGCGGCGGCCACGTCCGGGTCGGCGTTCCTGTTGTCGAGCAGGATCGCCAGCGCGTCCTGGCGGCGCCTGCGCACCTGCCCGGTGCCCTCGGCCAGGATGCGCAGGATCTCGCGCGGATCGGAGCACGCGCCGATCCTGCGCTCGGTCTCCACCGCCACGGCGTCCGCGGCACCGTCCTCGGACATCGCCATGATCAGCGCGGACTTGTTGCCGACGCTGGCGTAGACGGTGTTGACGGCGACTCCGGCGGCGGCCGCGATGGCGGCGACGCTCGTCCTGGCGTAGCCCTGCTCGGCGAACAGCGCCGTCGCCGCCGCGACGATGGATCGCCGCGTGTCCTCGGCATGCCTGGCCCGCACCGGTGACTTGTAGCCGCGCACACCCATGCCCGGATCTTACCTTCCTCAATTCATTGTAGAGTCACTACTGTGAATAGTGAATCTACGCAATCAATTGACGAATCGGTCGTGGTGGTCGGCGCGGGGCCCGTCGGTCTGTGGGTCGCGGCGGAGCTGGCGCTGGCGGGGGTCTCGGTCGTAGTTCTGGAACGCGCGGCCGAACGCAGCCCGCATTCGAAGGCCCTGGGCGTCCATCCGCGCACGATCGAGGTGCTGGCCATGCGCGGCCTGGCCCGGCGCTTCCTCGACGAAGGGGTCCCGGTGCCGAAATGGCACTTCGGCATGCTGGAGAGCCGCCTCGACTTCAGCGCGCTCGACACGCCGTACCCGTTCATGCTCGCCATCCCCCAGGTCCGCACCGAGGAACTGCTGGAGGAGCACGCGCTCGGGAAGGGAGCGCGGATCCTGCGCGGCCACGCCGTTACCGGGCTCGACCAGGACGACGAGCGCGTGACCCTGCGCGTGACCGGGCCGCGCGGCGAGTACACCCGCACCGCGCGTTACGTCGTGGGCGCGGACGGCGCGGGCAGCACGGTCCGCAAGGCGGCGGGCATCGCGTTCCCCGGCACGGACACGACGTCCTATGGGTACGTCGGCGAGGTGCGTCTCACGGATCCGGCCGTGGTCAGCGCCCACAACGAGCACGGCGCCCTGATCAGCGTTCCGGTACGCGGCGGCAGGCACCGCATCGCCGGCGTGGACGCCCACCACAACGGCGCGGCCGACCCGTTCACGCTGGAGACGCTGCGGGAGACCACGATCCGGGTGGCGGGCAGCGACTTCGGGATGCACGACCCCGGCTGGCTGTCCCGGTTCGGCAACGCCACCAGGGTCGCGCGGACGTACCGCGAGGGCCGGGTCCTGCTCGCGGGGGACGCGGCGCACATGCACCTGCCCGCGGGCGGCGTCGGCCTCAACGTCGGCGTGCAGGACGCGATGAACCTCGGCTGGCGGCTGGCCGCCGTGGCCCGCGGCGACGCGGACCCCGCACTGCTGGACGGCTACCACGACGAGCGCCACCCGATCGGCGAGCAACTCGCGGAGCACACGCTCGCCCAGTCGGCGCTCATCACCGCGACCACGCCGGACGGCGCCGCCCTGCGCTCACTGCTGAACGGGCTGATCGCGACGGTGCCCGAATTCTCGCTGGCACTGGCCCGCAAGCTGTCCGCGCTGGACGTGGCGTACCCGGCGGCCGGGCATCCCCTGGTCGGCACGAGGGTTCCGGGCCTCTTCGAGCTGCTGGAGTCCGGCCGTCCCGTCCTGCTCGGCACGCCGGGCGCGGAAGCCGGAGCTCTCGCGGCAGCGATGGGGATCTCCGTGGTCACCGGCGAACAGCCGTGGACGACCGCCGCGGTCCTCCTCGTACGTCCCGACGGCCATGTGTGGTGGGCCGCCGCCGCCGACGACGCCAACGACGCTGAGGTCGTGACTGCGCTGAAAGGGCTCGGCGTGACCTTCGCCGGGGCCGACCGAACGAGAACGGCCGCCGGTTGAGCCCGACGATCGATTTGGACGGCAGAAAACAGGACCATATAGTCCAGTAGCGAAATCGAGACGACGCCCACGGCACACCGTTCACGGGGCCACTTCCAGCGAAGGAGCGGACATCGTCATGAGCTACGACACGGACACCGACTACAACGGCGATGCCAGGAGTCTCGGCACAGCCGCTGGAACGGAGACGAGCCGGCCGGAGCCCGACCCGGCCGGCACGAGGTCGCGGGACGCCGGCCAGGCGCCGGTTCGACGGCCGCCGGCCGGTGCGGGTTCCCCGGCGAGCGCGGACGGCCGCCGCCTGGCAGGCTCGCGGCTGCACTCCGTACGGGCCTCGTGCACCCTCATCGTGGGGCTGTTCGCGACCACCATCCTCGTGGTGCTCGGCGCGACCCTGGACCTGGCGATCCGTTCCCACGTCGAGTCCAGCTCCTTCCGCCTGGCCGAGCAGGTGGCGAGCAGGTGGAGCCCGGTCGCCCGCCAGGGCGAGCTGCCGCGGCCGATTCCGGCCGGCCCGCCCGTCGGCCTCGTCCAGGTCGTGGACGTCCACAACCGGGTGCTGAACTCCAGCTCCGACGCCTCCACGGCCGTGCCGCTGAGCCGGCACCGGCCGCCGCCGGACGCCCGGTTCCAGCCGTACCGCGAGTGCCCGCAGACCGGTCGGTGCGTGCTGTTGCAGGCCATCCGGCTGACCCCGGCGCCGGACGCGAGTGTCGTCTACGCCGGACTCCCCGAGCCGGACCTGCTGGCCACCCATCAGCTCGAATACGCCATCGCGGCCGGGATCGTCGCGGTCACCGCGACCGCCGCCTGGGCCGCATGGGTGCTGGTGGGGCGGGCGCTGCGTCCCGTCGAGGCGATCAGGGCCCGCATCTCGCAGATCACGGTGAGCGACCTCAGCCTGCGCGTGCCCGAACCGCATGGCGACGACGAGATCAGCCGGCTCGCCACCACCGCCAACCACACCCTCAACCGGCTTGAGGGCGCGGTGGAGCAGTTGCGCCAGTTCGCCTCCACGACGAGCCACGAGCTGCGCACCCCGATCGCCGGCATGCGCACGCAACTGGAGGAGGCGCTGCTCTACCCGGACGACGTCGACGCCAGGGACGCGCTCAGGAGTGCGTTGACCACGGTCGGCCGGCTGGAGGCGATCGTCAACGACCTGCTGGTGCTCGCCCGGCTCCGGGCCGCCGATCCGCTGCCGTCCGCGAAGGTCGATCTCGGCGAGCTCGTCGCCGCCGAGGTGCGCGCGCAGATCTCGCCCGTGCCGATCGACGTGGACGCGCCCGCCGGGCTGGAGATCGTCGGCTCCCGCATCCAGCTCATCCGTGTGCTGGACAACCTCCTCGCCAACGCGTTGCGGCACGCCGAGTCCGGCGTGGAGGTCAGCGTCGAGCCGGCCCGCGACGGGGTCGCGGTCACGGTGGCCGACGACGGGCCCGGCATCCCGCCCGCCCAGCGCGAGCGCGTCTTCGACCGGTTCGTCCGCCTGGACGACGGCCGCCGCCGCGACCCCGGCGGGAGCGGTCTCGGCCTGGCCATCTCGCGCGACATCGCACAGGCTCACCATGGCACCCTCACGGTCGAGGACTCACCGCGTGGGGCAAGATTCGTCATGTGGCTGCCGCGCGCCGGCGCAGGCCTCGCGACGGCACCTCAGACGTAAGCGCAGGAGGCGCGCACGGCTGCTGTGCGCAGGAATAGATCGGGGGTGTGCAGTGTCTTTACGTGCACGTTCAGGTGTGTTCCACCTGGTTCACCGACCATGCGGCGAAAGGCCGGGATACGGCGATTACCGCACCCTGTTCACCAGTGACACCGACGACAACTAGGGAGACGACGTGACCACCGAAAAGGCGATCCTCGCCGGCGGCTGCTTCTGGGGCATGGAGGAGTTGTTCCGCCACCAGCCCGGCGTCGTGTCGACGCGCGTCGGCTACAGCGGCGGTGACGTCCCGAACGCCACCTACCGCAACCACGGCACCCACGCGGAGTCCATCGAGGTCGTCTACGACACCGAGCAGACCGACTTCCGCGCGCTGCTCGAGTTCTTCTTCCAGGTGCACGACCCCTCGACGAAGAACCGCCAGGGCAACGACATCGGCACCAGCTACCGTTCGGCGATCTTCTACACGAACGACGAGCAGAAGCGGGTCGCCGAGGACACGATCGCCGACGTCGACGCCTCGGGCCTGTGGCCCGGCAAGGTCGTCACCGAGGTCACCCCGGCGGGCGACTTCTGGGAGGCCGAGCCCGAGCACCAGGACTACCTGCAGAAGTATCCGAACGGGTACACCTGCCACTTCCCTCGTCCCGGCTGGAAGCTCCCGAAGCGGGCGTCGGCCTGACCTCTCGCGGCGCGCGGACTCCGGTCCGCGCGCCGACGCGTCCGGAGGAACGCCGGCGTATCCGACAGAACACCGACGTACCCGGAAGAGCGCACGCGGAAGACGCCCCCAGCGGAACGTCCGCTCACGCGGGCCGTCACGCCGTGAGGTAGGACTTCACGTGGTCGAGCGCCATGTCGAGAGCGATCTCCATGGGCTTGATGTCATGCGCGGTCTCCGCGAGCAGATATCCGCCCTGCAACGCGGCCATCAGCCCCGTAGCCAGCTGCTCCGGGTCGGCGTCCGGCTTGAGCACCCCGTTGTCCCGCATGCGCCGCAGACCGGCGGCGAGCAGCCCCTGCCACTGCGCGAAGGACTCGGCGAGCGTGGCGCGGGCCTGGTCGTCCTGGTCGGCGAGTTCACTGGCCAGGGAGCCGAGCGCACAGCCGTAGGCGCCGTTCTGCAACGCGTTCCGCTGCACCAGCGCGTCACGCCAGCGGACCAGGCCCCGGAACGATTTCAACCGCTCCAGGTTGCCGCGCTCACGCTCAAGCACCTGCTCGGCCCGCGACGCGACGACGGCGCGGACCAGCGCCTCCTTGTCAGGGAAGTGGTTGTAGAGCTGCGATTTGCTGGTGTTGCTTGCGGCCCGGACGTCGTCCAGCGTGGTCGCGTTGACGCCCTTGACGTACATCAGCTCGACGGCGGCCGCCACGATGCGCGCGCGGGTGCTGGCCCCTCGGGCCGTCAGCTTCCGCTCCGGCTGTACGTTCTCCGGCCTGCTCACACTCCCAGGCTACCTCGTTCGATCACGGCCACCGTACGGACCGGCCAGTCCACCCGAGCACTCATTACCCGACCCCAGGCTCTTGGCCTGATAGCATGATGGACGAAATAGTCCAAATATTCTCGCCGCCGGCACGGCGGTGAGGACCGGATGCGGGGAGGCGCCGGATGAAGGCGATCGTGGTGACGGACGAGGCCGCGGGAACGGCCGGGATGACACTGGCCGAGCGGCCCCAGCCCCAGGCGGCGATCAACGACGTGCTGGTGGAGGTGCACGCGTCGGGCTTCACGCCAGGTGAGCTGACCTGGCCCTCGACGTGGACCGACCGCCTCGGCCGGGACCGGACACCGTCGATCCCCGGCCACGAGCTGGCCGGAGTGGTCAGCGCGCTCGGCTACGGCACGACGGGGCTGTCGGTGGGCCAGCGGGTGTTCGGCCTCACGGACTGGACCCGTGACGGCACCCTGGCGGAATACGCGGCGGTCGAGGCACGCGATCTCGCCCCGCTGCCGGGCGACATCGACTTCACGGTGGGCGCGAGCCTGCCGATCTCGGGCCTGACCGCGTGGCAGGGCCTGTTCGAGCACGGCCGCGTCCAGGCGGGGCAGAGCGTCCTCGTCCACGGCGCGGCCGGCGGGGTCGGCTCCATGGTGACGCAGCTCGCCCGCGAGGCCGGCGCGTACGTCATCGGCACCGGACGCGCCGCCGACCGGAAGCCGGCGCTCGACTTCGGTGCCCAGGAGTTCGTCGACCTCGGCAGCGACACCTTGGAGGACGTGGGCGGGGTCGACCTGGTCTTCGACGTCATCGGCGGCGACATCGCACGGCGGTCCGCGGGCCTCGTCCGCGCCGGCGGAACGCTGGTCAGCATCGCCGGGCCGCCGCCGGCGCGGCCCGCCGACGGCCTGGCGATCGACTTCGTCGTCGTGTCCGACCGTGCCCAGCTCGGCGAGATCGCCCAGCGCGTGCGGGACGGGCGACTGCGGACGGTGGTCGGAACCGTCGCGCCGCTGGACGACGCCGTCGCCGCCCTCAACCCGGCCGAGCGGGCCGAGGGAAAGACCATCATCCGCGTACGCCCGTAGGGCCGAGCGGCCCCTCAAGGGCGATCCTGCGACCGCTCTGACGAACTGGACCATTTACCCCACATGCCCGCCACCTGAAGTGGTGGCGGGCATGTGTCCCGTCAGGCGGGCCGGCGGACCGCCGTCCCGAGCGCGTTGTCGATCAGGTAGCGCCAGTGCCCGTCGGCGCCGCGGTGCACGACGTCGCTCGCCGAGCCCCCGAGGTGCACGGGCTCGCCGTCGGGACCCGTTCCGTCGATCGACCAGTCCAGCACGATCTGCGCGATGTCGCCGGACACGAAGACGTGGCGCGCCTCGGCCCGCAGCGGCAGGCCGAGACCGATGTCGCGTTCGAGTTCTGCGGCGATCTGGCTGTGACCGGTGACGCTGCGCCCGTCTCTCGCGATGAGCACGGCGTCCGGCTCGTACAGGGCCATCATCGCGCCGGCCGCGCCGGAGTTGAATCGCTCGAGGAGCGACGCGACGACGCCCTCTGGTTCGGTTGCGAGTGACCAAGTCATCGTGGCCTCCCGTTCCTGGTGATGCGGTTTGCGATGCGACGGGTTCCCTCGACCTGCCAGGCGTGACAAGGTTTCGGGTGAACCGCCAGCACCATAGCTTGGACTATATAGTCCACACTATCCCATCCAGCCGCGGGAACCGTTCAGGAGATCCTGCGGCGGTACGTGCGCATGGCGAAGGCGTACGCGACGACGAGGATGCCGGCGCACCAGCCCACCGCGATCCAGAGCTCGCCACCGACCGGTTGCTCGGCGAACAGGGTGCGGATGGCGTTGACGATGGCGGTTACCGGCTGGTGCTCGGCGAAGAAGCGCAGCGGGCCGGGCATGGTGGCGGTGGGCACGAAGGCCGAGCTGAGGAACGGCAGGAAGATGAGCGGGTACGAGAACGCGCTCGCCCCTTCCATGGTCCTGGCCGACAGGCCGGGGATGACGGCGATCCAGGTCAGCGCCAGCGTGAAAAGGATCAGGAGACCGGCGACCGACAGCCACGCGAGCACGCCCGCCCCCGAGCGGAAGCCCATGAGCAGGGCCACGAGCGTCACCACCACGAGCGAGATCAGGTTGGCGACCAGCGAGGTCAGCACGTGGGCCCACAGCACGGCCGATCGGGCGGTCGGCATGGACTGGAAGCGCTCGAAGATGCCGCCCCTCATGTCCATGAACAGCCGGTACGCGGTGTAGGCGATGCCCGAGGCGACCGTGATGAGCAGGATGCCGGGCAGCAGGTAGTTCACGTACGAGGCCGATCCGACGTCGATCGCGCCGCCGAACACGTACACGAACAGCAGCATCATGGCGATCGGCATGATCGCGGTCGTGATGATGGCGTCCGGACTGCGCGCGATGTGGCGCAGGGACCGTCCTGCGAGCGTGGCGGTGTCGCCGAAGAAATGTTTGCTCATCGTGGGTCGGCGAGTTGTTCGGCCTCGTCCAGGTACTGGGTCGTGAGCAGCACCGTCGTGCCCCGGCCGGCGAGTTCCCTGACGGCCTGCCACACCTCGATGCGCGCCTGGGGGTCGAGCCCGGGCGACCAGCACCAGGTTCTCCCGCCCGCTGAGGATCTCGTCAACGGCGGCGAACTGCCCCGTCAGGCTGATCGACTCCCGTACGTGCCGCGGTTGCGTGGCGACGTCGAACCCGTGCACCCTGGCGGCGCCCGCGTCGGCTTTGAGCAGGGTGGACAGGATTTTCACCACGGTGGTTTGCCCGCTCCGTTCGAGCCGAGCAGGGCGAAGATGCCGCCCCGCGCCACCTCGAAGTCCACGCCGCGTAAGACCCGCAGTTCCTTGAACGATTTCTCCAGGCCGTGCACCTGAATCGCCGGCTCGTCGGCTGTCATAGGGAAATCCGCTCTCCGCCGCGTCACGACCGGTCGCCCGTGGCGCGGTCGATGGACTGCTGATAAAGGTCCGCGTACGTGGGCGCGTCCTTGATCAGGCCGTCGCAGAAGGCCGCGACATCGGTGCCGATGAGCTCCAGGACTCCCTTGCCGCTCGCGGCGCCCTCCTCGAAGAAATCGACGATCCCGGAAAGGAGATTCCCCTCGACCAGGTCGACCGGCCCGACCTTGAAGAAATACCGCTGCATCTCCTTGTAGACGATCCGGTAATCCGGCGGCAACGCCTTCACCCGCGCCACATGCGCCCGCCACTGCTTCTTGCCCTCGATGATGTCCTGGATGCCCACGTCAGCCTCCCAACCGGGCCAGTTTCCTGGCGACATTCCTGTTCAACTGCTCACGCCACCGGTCGCGATGACTCCGGCTCCTTTCCTCACCGGCCAGCGCCGCGCAGAAGCTCCGATGTCGTCGCCCAGCACCTCGTCAATGCTCAGCCCGTCGGACGCCGTCTCTTCGAGCAGCCCGAGCGCGTTGTCGAACAGCGGCATCAGGTTGCGGCCGGTGAAATCCCCGTAGGCCGAGAGATGCGCCTTGATCTGCTCCCACGCCGCCCTGTGGCCGGCCGGCAAAGCCTCGGCCCTGGCTTCGAACGCCGTCCATTCCCTGGTGATATCGCTGCCGGTGATGGTTTCCCAGAAGTTCATTTCCCGCCTTCCCTGAGCTTGTCGATGCGCGATGAGACGTACTCCCAGACGACATCGGCGAAGTCGAGCTCGTTCAGCCGGCGCGTGATGGCGTACCCGTAGGTCTCCTCACCACCGATGATCTGCAGCACGCAGCCCTCCAGCGTGCCTTTCAACATCTCCGTCAGATCGTCCATCGCAGGGCTCCGCTACTCTGTGGCGCTATGTACCACTATAAAGTACCACCAAGTAGCGGAGCAATGCCGCGGATCAGAAGACCATCGTGAGCAGATCGGCGAACAGCTCGTGTTCGTCGATCTCAAGCCCGCGCTTGGTGAACCAGGTGGCCATGTTGTGGCAGTCGCGCATCAGGAAGTCCATGCCCTGCGGGTTGCCCACGACGTCGACGACCTGGGGCAGATCGATCAGCACGATCCGTTCGCCCTGCGCGAGCACGTTGTACGGCGAAAGGTCGCCGTGCGCGAGCCCCGCGCGCGCCAGTTCCCGCATGCCGTCGCGGAGCTGCTCGAAGTAGACGCCCAGCAGCTCCTTCGACGGCCGGACCTGGGCCAGCCGGGGCGCGGCGCCGCCCTCGCCGTCGTCGATGAACTCCATCAGCAGCTCGATGCCGTCCACCTGCACGGGATACGGCACCGGGACGCCGGCCTGCCACAACCGGTTGAGCGCCTCCCATTCGGCGTACGCCCATTGGCCGGCCGCGACACTGCGGCCGTGCGAGGTCTTCTTCGCCACCGCCCGGTTGTCGCGACTGTTGCGGGTACGGCGGCCTTCGACGTACGACGTGCTGCGGTGGAAGGAGCGATGTTCCTCGGTGCGGTAGCGTTTCGCGGCCAGCAGCGACGACTTCGCCGGGCTGTCACCGATGGCTTCGACGGCCCGTTCCAGCAGGAAGACGTCGGCTTCCTTGCCGGTCTTGAGTATGCCGAGCTCGGTGTCGATCGCGGCCTGTTCCGTCACCACCCACGTGGGGCGGGGTTCCGGGCCGCGGCAACTGCGCTCGACGTCCAGCCAGGTGGACCACCGCTGATCGGGGCCCAATTCCTCGTCGACGGAATGGAAGGCGAAGACGAAGGACGCGGCCGGATCCGGCCGGGAATCGTCACCGGCGTACGCGGACGGGCTGAGGTCGGGGCCGGAGTAGGTGTCAGAGAATTCGTACTCGGAAGACAACTGGAGTGCTCCTGAACAGAGAGGTGAGACTGATGCGGACATGCCGCAGCACGGTGTTGGCCATCCGTCAGCCCTCCTTAGTCCAGGCAGCGCTTCCCGCCGCTCGATCGGGCCAGCATGCCCCACCCGTTCCGGCCCCGCAACGCATTTACCGGCGCGCCGGGAAACTCTCGGAGCCCGCTCAGAAGTTGATTACCATGCAGGAACGAGTGGTGGTCGAGGAGCCGGCATGGACTCACAAACTGTCATCGCCGTTTGCGCCACCGTCATCGCCATCGCCTCACTCGTGGTCTCCGTCTACCAGGTGCGAGCCACCCGCCTGCACAATCGGCACACGCTCCGCCCCCTCCTCCAGTTACGTAAGGACATCGCGCCTTATCCACGCGCGTCCGCACTCTCCGACGGCATGGGCGTCCCACCCGGGTTCACCGACTACCTGCTGACCGTGGACGACTACAACCCGGCCGCGAACAGCGCGTTCCTGAACCTCATCGTGGAGCGCGTCGACCTGGAAATCCGCTACGAATCCCTGTACGGCGGAGAGAACTACACCGTGAGCACCCGCAAAAACTCGTGGTGGCAGTCCGAGATCCCACCCGCCCACGAGAACGCGTCTTCCGAATCGGCGCCTGCGATCGATCCCCCACGGAACGACACCTCAGTTTCCGACGGCACCAAGCTCGCACAGCACCGTCCCCCACACGCCGGCGCATAGACGAAACGCCCTGGCACACGACATCGACGGACGCGGCGTCACGCGGCCACCGGTTCGGGTTCGAGGTCGTGGGTGCGGATCAGGAGCAGCGAGATCGCCACGCCGGCCAGGCCCGCGGCCGCCGCCACCAGGCAGGTCGTGGACAGCGCGCCGGTGAAGGCGGTCCTCGCCGTCTCCAGGGCCGGCCCGCTGACCCGGTCGAACCGGCCGCCGGCCACCGCCGCGGCCTGGCCGGGGAGTTCGGCGCCGATCCGCGCGGTGAAGATCGCGCCGAAGGCGGCGACCCCCGTGGCGGTGCCGAGCGGGAAGAAGGTGTTGGACAGGCCCGAGGCCATCCCGGCCCGCTCACGCGGCACGACGTCCAGCGTCACGCCCAGCAGCGGCGGGAAGACCAGCGCCCCGCCGACACCGAGCAGCACCAGACCGGGGAACGCCACCGACCAGTCGCTGTCCGGGCCCACCTTGGCCATCAGCAGGAAGGCCACCATGATCAGGGCGAAGCCCGCGGCCATCAGACGGGAGGCGGAGATCTGCTGCCCCAGCCGTCCGGCCAACGGGGCCACGACGAGGATGGGCAGCGTCAGGGCCAGCAGTCGCAGCCCGGTCTCCAGCGGCGAGTGGCCGAGCATGCCCTGCAACCACAGGATCAGGTACGGCAGGATGCCGAAGCTGCAGATCCTGGCCAGGAACGTCAGCAGCACCGCACCGGTGAACGAGGGCACGCGGAACAACCGCACGTCCAGCACGGCGTACGGGCGACGGGTCTGCACCACGACGAACAGCGCGAGCAGCACCAGGCCGGCCACCAGCGTGAGCACTGTCGGGAGCGAGCCCCAGCCCTGCCCGGGACCGGCGATCAGGGCGTAGTTGAGCGCGAACAGCATGGCGACGGCCAGCACGGCGCCGAGCGCGTCGATCCGTCCCACGGGCGTCTCCCTGGCCGGCTCGCGCAGCCGCAGCAGCGCTCCGGCCAGCACGAGCAGCCCGACGGGCACGTTGATCCAGAAGATCCAGCGCCAGCCGAGCGTGTCCACCAGCAGGCCGCCGAGCAGCGGCCCGAGCCCGGCCGCGGCGCCGCCGGCGGCGGAGAAGGCGCCGATCGCGCTCTGCCGGGCGCGGCCGGCCGGGTAGGCGCCGGCGATGAGCGCCATCGCGGTGCCCATGACCATCGCGCCGCCCACGCCCTGCGCGATGCGGAAGGCCACCAGGGCGCCCGCGTTCCAGGCCGCACCGCACGCGGCGGAGGCGACGGTGAACAGAACGACCCCGGCGGTGAAGACGGTGCGGCGGCCGGTCCGGTCGGAGACCGATCCCGAGGTGAGCAGCAGGGCGGCGAACGCGAGCGTGTAGCCGTTGATGGCCCACTGCAGGCCGTCCAGGCGGGCCGACAGTTCGCCCGCGATCTCGGGCAGGGCCACGTTGACGATCGTGATGTCCAGGGTGAGCAGGACCGCGGCCAGGCAGACGACGGCCAGGGTCCACCCGGCCTTCGGAGGAGTCATGCGTACAAAGTACACAAAAATTAGGCAAACCTAAATAGTTACGGCGACGCAGAAGTGATCAGCGGGTCGCGAGCGCGTGCACCAGGGCCTGGAGCCCGCTCACGAAGGCGGCCTGGTGATCGAAGGCGTGGACGGCCCGGCGGGCCCGCTCCGGGTCGGCGACCGAGGTGGCCAGCAGCTCCTCGCGCGCGGCGCGCCGCTCGGGAGCGACTCCCGGCAGGTAACACAGGTGGCCGAGGACGTACCACCACAGTTTCGCGTACGCCTCGGTCGCCTCGCGGTCGTCCAGACCGAGCTCGGCGAACCGGTCGAGGGTCCACACGAACAGGGCGGCGGCGCGCGGCGCGAAGAGCTCGCCCTGCCGCAGGATCTCCACGACCCACACATGCCGGGCGAGGTAGGCGTCCACGGCGGCGAACGCGGCCACGATCCGCTCCTGCGGCGTGCCCCCGTCCGCGGGGAGCGGCGGCAGCCCTTTCGCCACGTCGTCCAGCAGCGCGAGGACGAGCTCCTGCTTGTCCTTGACGTGCCGGTAGATCGCCATGGGGGCCGCGCCCAGCTCGGCGGCCACCCGCCGGATGGTCAGCCCGTCGACGCCCTCCGACTCGGCGACCCGGCGTCCGGCCGCCACGACGATCTCACGGGTGAGGAACTGACGACGTCCGCCGGAGCTCGTACGAGTGACCACTCCCTCAACTGTAGTGGCGGTCGCCGGCCTCGGTACATGGCCGGCACATGGCCTGATATTCCGCCCGTGTACCGCCGGATGCTTCGCTACGCATCGGGATCCTCAACATTAATCGGAGGCCATGATGGTGATCCATCGGCCCGGCCTGCGCCGCACCGGCGTGGTCGGTCTCGCGATCGCGACGGCGGCGATCGGCACGGTCATGTTCTCCGGCCCGGCACACGCGGCCTCCTACTGGGTCGGGCCCTTCTCGACGAAGGCCGACTGCGAACGGGAGCGGCCCAAGTACAGGTCGTCGTGGAGCACGCCGGGGCCGTGCACGTACGTCATCAACCCGCCGGGCACCGGGACCTGGCGGTTCAAGGTGACCACGGTGGGATGACGCACGCCGCACGTCTGTGCAACCGTGCGTAATCTGCAGCCTGTCGGTGTCTCCTCGGAGAGCGCCACCGGCGCGGGACCGTGAAGGTCCCGCGCCGGTCGCTCCGAGATCGGGGTCAGCCGAGGCCGCCCAGGAAGGTGTCGAAGAAGTCGGCGATGTCATCGCCCAGCTTCCCGCCACGCATCCCCAGGTGACCCATGGCCCCTCGCCTGGTGTTGACCTCCATCTCGATCTTGTCAGGCCGGAAGATCTGCCGCTCGGCCTGGCCGCTGCCGCCGCCGTTCGGCAGGTTCGACGGTGGCCTGCCCTGCGGGTACATCCGGCCGTTGCCGTACACGGTGTACGACTGGGTCGGCTGCACGCTGCCGTCGTTGCGGTAGACCTGGCTCGGCCGTGGCCGTGCCGGCTGCCTGCTCGCCTTGGGCGGTGACTGCCGCTGGGTGGAGCGGTGGCTCGTGGGCCGCCTGGCGGGACGCGAGCGCGCCTCCC
Organism: Nonomuraea sp. NPDC048892; assembly: GCF_040649735.1. Lineage (NCBI taxonomy): Bacteria > Bacillati > Actinomycetota > Actinomycetes > Streptosporangiales > Streptosporangiaceae > Nonomuraea > Nonomuraea sp. NPDC048892. The sequence goes on from NZ_JBEZFZ010000023.1 coordinate 133,509, forward strand.
GGATGCCGGCGGGGAGCCGGCCGGCCCGGCGGTTGCGCTCCCGGGCGGCCTTGGCCGCGCGGCGCTTGGCCGCCGCCTCGCGTTCGGCCTTCCGCGCCTCCCTGCGGGCCTTGGCCGCCGCCCGGCGCCGCTGCACGGCCTCGCGGGCCCGCTTCTTCGCCTCCGCCGCGCGCTTCTTGGCCGCCTCCAGCCGCTTGCGCCTGGCCTCGGCGGCCGCGCGCTTCCTGGCCAGCTCCTTGGCCTTCCTCTTGGCCTCCTCTCTGGCCTTCCTCTTGGCCTCCTCCAGCGCCTTCTTCCTGGCCAGCTCCCTGGCCTTCCTGAGCGCGAGCTCGCGCGCCTTCTTCTTGGCCTGCTTCTTCAGCCACCACTTGACGCCGACGCGGACGCCGATGCCGACCACGACCCACACCCACTGCCCGTCGGGGTCACTCATGCTGACGGGGCTGTTGTTGGCGTAGGCGTAGGCGTTGAGCTGCTGCGGATCGGTGTCGTCGATGATCGGGTCCACCGACAGGAACCGGCCGAGCTTCGGGTCGTACTCGCGGGCGCCCAGGTGGACGAGCCCGGTCGAGGTGTCCTTCGTGCCGCCGACGAACCCGCGCTGCCCCGGCCACCAGGGTGGCGCGGCGCCGCGATCCTCGCCGAACGGGGTCTGCCTGCGGACGGCCAGGTCGCCGGTGCCGGCGTTCACCGCGGCCTGCGCGGTGCCCTGGTGGTCGTTGGCCATGAAGTAGACCTGGTTGTCCGGGGTACGGACCGCGATGGGGTCGTCGCCGATGGTGTAGTAGCGGGTCTGCTCGACGGTGTTCTTGGCGAGGTCGAGACGCAACTCCATGTCGTCGATGTAGAGCGTGGCGTCCGTGGGCGTCTTGCGGATCAGCCGGTCGCCCTCGGCGTCGTAGATGAACGAGGTGACCTTGCCGGCCTCGGTCACCGACTCCAAGTTGCCTTCGGCGTCCCACACCAGACTCTGGTCGGAGGCGCCGATCTTGCGCCTGGTGGTGTTGCCCGCCGCGTCGTACTCGAACAGGTCCTGCCCGACGGTCTTCAGCGCGTGCGGCTGCTTGCCGCCCGCCGCGGGATAGGTGTAGTCGCGCACCTGACCGGCGGCGCCGCCCCAGGCGTGCTTGGTCTCCTTCGTCCGGTTGCCGGTGACGTCGTAGGCGTAGCTGACCGCGTACGGGGCCACGCCGCCGATCGTGCCGGACTGGGGTGAGCCGGTCGCGCAGTCGTCCGTGGCCGTCCACGCCGCGGTCATCCGGCGCAGGTGGTCATAGGTGAAGCACTGCGTGTCCTGGTTCGCCCGGTCGTTGATCCTGGTGATGTTGCCGACGGCGTCGTAGCTGTAGTTGACGTCCAGGTCGGTCTTGGTCGTGTTCTCGCGGTCCAGCCGCATGCTGGTCAGCCTGCGGGTGGACTCGTCGTGGGTGAAGGTGAGCCAGGTCTTCTTGCCGCTGTCGCCCAGCTCGTACTGGAGGGTCTCACCCATCTTGGAGTAGCGGGCCGTGTTCACGTAGGTGGACAGGCCCGTGACCTTGACCGGCTGGCTCAGCCCGTCGTAGCTGTAGACGACCTGCTCCTCGGCCAGCCCGCCGGCGGCCGGGAAGCTGACCGACTGCACCTGGCCGTCGAGCGTGTAGCGGGTGTTGAGCTGGTAGGAGCCCGCCAGCTTGCCCTCACGCTCGGGGATGGTGACGGTCTCGCGCAGCGGGCGGTAGTCGGCGTCGATGGCGTTGATCTCCGCCTTGTACGCCTGCCCGTCCACGTACCGGATGCTGGCGTTCTGGTGGCCCTTGGCCAGCGCGTCGTACTTCCACTCGGCCAGCAGCGGGCCGGTCGCCGAGCCTTCGCGCATCTCGGTCTTACGACCCAGGGCGTCGTAGACGTACCAGAGCGTCTTGCCGCGCGAGTCGGTCGTCGAGACCAGCTCGTCGGCGTCGTTGTACGTCATCGTCGTGACGCCCTTGTCCGGGTCCTCGGTCTTGATCTCCCGGCCGCGGAAGTCGTAGTGGTGCTTCCAGACGTTGCCCGCCGGGTCGGTGACCGTGGACAGGCGTCCCGCGTGGTCGTAGGTGTACTTGGTGGACTCGTACTCACCGGTCGGAGTCGCGCCCTTGTACTGGCGCAGCTCGATCAGCCGGTCCTCGGCGTCGCCGATGCGGGTGGTGGCCGTGCCACCGGGCGGCGGCGTCACGTGCACCCGGTCGCCCTCGTCCTTGGAGCTGACGCGGTACTTCTCCACGCCCTTGGCCTTGAGCAGCTGGGTCTGGGCCTCGCCCACGCCGTCGAACAGCGTCACGACCTGGTTCGGCACATCCGCGTCCGCCACCGCGAGCAGGGCGGTGGACGGCGCGCCCGTGGCGAAGTAGCCGGTGTTCTGCTTGTAGTCCTCCCCCTGGGAGTTGTAGAAGGTGTCGGTGATCGTACGACCGTCACGCAGCGCCGGGTCCTGAGTCTGATCGTCCGTCGGCGCCGGCTCCTGGGTCTGACGCTGGCGCATCAGACCGTCGTACAGCTCGTAACTCTCGGTGTAACCGCCGTCGGCGCGCAGCGTCCTCGTGGTGACGACGCTGGGGCCGTCGGCCCGCATCGTGTAGGAGAACTCGGTGTTGGGCGACTGCCCGCCGGCCTTGCTCCGGTCTGCCTGCCAGACCTTGGTCAGCCGGCCGAGCGCGTCGTGCTCCATGTCGACGCGGCGGTTGTTGGTGTCGATCTCGGCGACAGGCTCGCCCCAGGCCGGTTCGAGGAATGTGCGATCGACGTGGCCGAGGTCGTTGGTCTCCTTGATCTCGGTCGCCAGGGCGCCCGTGGCCGGGGTGTAGCTGGTCACCGACTTGGTGCCGACCGTGTCGGTCTCGCTGGTCTCGCGGCCGTAGACGTCGTACGTGTGCGCGGTGTCGGTGATCGTGGTGCCGTCGGCGTTGACGACCTGCTGCACCGAGGTCACGTCACCCTTGCTCGGCGCCTGGCCGAAGGGCTTGCCGTCGTACTGGACCTGCTCGTCCGAGATCAGCGCCTCGTCGGCGAGCTTGGCCATGGACGTGGTGCAGGGAGCGGCCACCTTCTGGACCCGGCTGGTGTAGTCGAGCATCCAGCTCGTGTCGTTGCGGGCGTAGGTGTAGCGGGTGCACTTGTCGTCGCCCGTGGTGGCCAGGTCACCCTTCTCCTCGACCGTCATGAGCAGGCCCTTGGCGTCGTACGTACGCGCCTCGCCGGTACGCCGCCACTTGCCGCCGGGCAGCGCGGTGCGGCTGACCATGGATTCGGGCTCGACCACGTACGCGGCCTTGGTGACGCCGCCCTGGGTGGACTCGGCGGTCTTGAGCGACCACGGCGTCTCGACGACGGCCTTCACCAGGGCGCCGCCGTCGCCGTCGTACAGCATCTCCTCGCGCTCGAAGCCCGAGTACTGGTCGAGGTCGTCCAGCTTGACGCCCTCGGAGTCCTCGACCTGCACGCTGCGCTTGGAACCGTCGGCCTGCTTGTCACCGTGCATGCCGCGGAAGTAGCGGAACTCCGTCAGCGTGCGCTTGGTGTCCTGACCGTCGCCCTGACGCACCCGCACCCTGTCGAACCCGCGGAAGTCCGACCACGTACGGTGCGCGGGCTTGACCAGGATGTTCTCGGCGTAGCGCCAGGCGGCACCGCCCAGATACTCGTAGTCGGTGACCACGTGCGGGGAGGCGGCCACCCGGTCGACCTCGACCGTCTGCGCCACCACGTACTTGTGGAACCAGTCGGTGACCTCCCCCTCGTTCGGCGGGGCCCAGCGCTGCGGGAAGCAGAGCTTGGTGTTCTTGTCGGCGGCGGGCAGCGCGCCGGCCGCGCACTCGGCGGCCTTGTAGTTGACCCGCAGCTCGCCGCCCGTGCCGTTGTCGACGGACTGGACGCGCCACTTGACCAGCGGCGCGCGGCCCTCGGTGGCGTCCACCCGGTTGGGCAGCTGCACACCCTTGAACGTGGTCTTCGGCAGCGTGAGCGTGCCGCCCACGTGACCGGTCTGCTGGATGGAGGCCAGCCACAGCGCCGGGCTCAGCCCGTCACCCGTGGCGGGGAACTGGTGCGCCAGCGCCCAGGAGTCCACCGGGTAGTACTGGCCTGCGGCGTTGAGCACCTGGGTGGTGACCTTGGTCAGCCGCTTGCGGGTGAAGAACGTCGGCGCCAGCCGGTCGGTGCACTTCACGCCCGAGTCGCAGATCTGGTCGAACGGGACGTCCGGCCAGTGGCTCGCGGTCTCCTTCTTCAGCTCGGCGGCCGCGCAGGTGACGGTGCCGCTGGGCAGGCAGCGCTCGGCCGTCTCGAAGTGCACCCTGGCCGCCGGGTTCTTGGTGAACAGCTCGGTGCCCAGGTAGCCGTAGTCGATGCGGGTCAGGTACGCGGAGCGGTCGTACACGGTGCCCTGCTCGGGCTTGCTGTTGCGGCCGTAGTAGTTCTTCTCCTGGGCGTACCAGTACGTGGTGGCGTTGCCGTGCGTGTCGACCTCGTAGTCGAGGTTCCACCGGTAGCCCTGCTGGCACCAGGCGTTGGCCGGGGTGCTGCTGTAGCACGGCTCACCGCTGTTGTTGCCGAACACCGGCACCGTCTGCACCGACTTCGTCTCGGCCTTGCCGCTGGCCCAGCCGGGCAGGCGGTTCTGGCCGAAGGTGTACTGGGTGCCGTCGGCGGTGGTGACCCGCCAGTACTCACCGTTGTTGTCGCCGTTGGTGGCGCCGGTGAGGGCTTCGATGCGGGTGCCGTCGTCGCGCTTGGGCCGCCACTGCTTGGACGTGCCGTCCTTGATCAGCTCGATCGACGAGCCGTTGAGTGACAGGACGGCGTTGTCCTGGTCCCAGCACAGGTCGCCGGTCTTCTTGCCGTCGATCATGCAGGACTTGTAGCGGCGCTCGATGTAGCCGCCCGGGTCGAGCTCGAAACCCTCGCCCACCCAGGACGCCTGGTTGTTGGTGGAGGCGGTACGGCCGTCCACGCTCTGCGAGGAGTAGCCGATCGACAGGTTCGGCTCCTCGCCGCCCAGCGACGGGGGCGTGCGCAGGTCGTAGCTCCACGAGAAGTCGCCGGTCTGCGTGCCGACGCTCCACTCGGCCGAGGGGCCGAGCGAGGTGGCGGAGTGGTCGCCGGACTGGCCGGAGGGGGCGGCGGCCAGCGCGTACACGGCGCCGGTCTCGACCTCGGCGCTCAGCGTGCCGGCCTTCGGGTCGTTGCTGCTCTTGACCGGCTCCGGCTGCGGGCACTCGGCCGTGGCGGTGGCCGACTTGAGCGCGCACTCCTCCAGCTTGACCACGCCGAGCCGGGCGCCGTAGTCGCCGCCGTAGGCGTAGCGGAAACCGGAGTAGTCGATCTTCAGCTCGGTCTTCTTGTCCCCCGCCTTCGCGGTCGCCGCGACGCCCTGGCCCGGGGACACCCGCATCGCCAGGCCGAGGCGGTCGGTGTCGAGCAGCTCCACGCTCACCGGGTCGCTGCCGCTCTTGTCCGCGGCCACCTGCACGGGGAACCCGGCCGGCGCCTTGCTCCTGCTCAGCTCCGCCTTCTGCGGCTTGGGCCAGGTGACGACCGGCGCCGCCTTCCACACCCGCTCGGCGACGAGATCCGGCTGCGGCGGTTGCACCGGCACGCTCGTGCCCTTGACCGGGGTCTCCTTCTGCACCGCCGGGGCCGATCGGGACTCGGCCGCTGCGGGCATGGCGTTGACCAGGGGCAGCACGAGGGCCACCGACAGAGCGACCGCCAGGCGGCGCAGCCACGGGGACTCGGGTCTGGGTACGTCCCGGAAGACGTTCCACGACGTGTCCGGAAGGTCTGGTGTGTCGGGTTCTGGTAAACGATTCCAGCGGGCTTCCGGCAGATCGAACTCATCCTGCGGGTCCATGAACCTCTCCCAGTGAGGGTGGGGAACTTACTGGGTGTGCCGACTAGCCGCTCGGCGTCGTCGGGGCGCTGTCGTAGGTACGGATGGTTGTTCGCGATCCCGGCCGGTGGCACGATGGGAAGGCGCTCCGCGTACGCGCCTCGCTCATGCCGAGCAGGGATTGCGCCCCGGGCGGGAAAGCCGCCTTGACCTCCCGCGATCTTGTGTTGACGATCGGATTCTCACTCCGAGGTGTCCGCAGGTCAGCGTTCTGATCATTCTGCTCAAAGTTTTCTTCATGACCGCACTGCCGGCGCGAGGATTCTGTCAGAAGTGAGAGTCATTCCGACCTGCATGTTCATGGCATGTGCTGGTGCGCATAGGTGGCACCTGATTCGTTGTCGCGTGCGCACATGACTACATATAATCCGCCCATAGTCCGATTCGGACGGGAAGGGCGGATATGTCGGATCAGCACGGGCACGAACATGGGCACGGGCATGGACACGGGCACGGGCACGGGCATGGGCATGACCGTGGCATCAGGCGGGTGTGGGGCGGGATCAAGCAGGTGCTCACCCCACACAGCCACGACAGCGCGGACAAGACGGACGCGGCCCTGGAGTCCAGCGCCCGCGGCATGCGGGTGCTGGCCCTCTCCTTCGCGGCCCTCATGGTCACCGCCACGGCGCAGGCGGTCATCGTCGCCTACTCGGGCTCGGTGGCGCTGCTCGGCGACACCCTGCACAACTTCGCCGACGCACTGACCGCCGTCCCGCTGGCCATCGCGTTCTGGATCGGCCGCCGGGTCGCCACCCGCCGCTTCACCTACGGCTACGGCCGGGCCGAGGACCTGGCAGGCATCGTCATCGTGCTGCTCATCGCCGCCTCGGCCGGGCTCGCGGGCTACGAAGCGGTCAAACGCCTCATCGACCCGCAGAACGTCGAAGCACTCGCCTGGGTGGCCGGCGCCGGTTTCGTCGGCTTCCTGGGCAACGAGCTCGTCGCCCGCTACCGGATCAAGGTCGGCCGCGAGATCGGCTCCGCCGCTCTCGTCGCCGACGGCCTGCACGCCCGTACCGACGGCTTCACCTCCCTGGCCGTGCTCCTCGGCGCGGGCGGAGCCGCGCTCGGCTTCCCCGTCGCCGACCCGATCGTGGGCCTGCTGATCACCGTCGCCATCCTGTTCGTGCTGCGCGACGCCACCCGCGAGATCTACCACCGCCTCATGGACGCGGTGGACCCCAAGCTGGTCGAGCGGGCCGAACGCATTCTCGCCGGCGTGCCCGGTGTCCGGCACGTCGGCACGGTACGGCTGCGCTGGATCGGCCACGCCCTGCGCGCCGAGGTCGACATCCAGGTCGGCCACGAGCTGTCGCTGGTCGAGGCGCACGCCGTGGCCGTGGCGGCCGAGCACCGGCTGATCCACGACCTGCCCAGGCTGAAGGCCGCCACCGTGCACGCCGACCCCGACGGCCCGGACGGGATCGACCACCACGCGCCCCTGCTCACCCACCGGTAACCCGCCCAGGGGCACGCTCTGTTTGCCCGGTGCGGCTCGGCGGGAGAGCATATGTAGTCATGTACGCACCCGACGACGGCTCCCATCCCGGCGCCGCGCCCGAGCAGCCCACCGACGAGCAGATCAGCGCGGCGGTGGAGGCGTCCCGCCTGCTCAGCGACGGCACGCGGCTGCGGCTGATGTGGTTGTTGTCCCACGGTGAGTACGACGTCGGCAGCCTCGCCGCGACCCTGGGCGTGGCCCGCCCCTCGGTCTCCCAGCACCTGGCGAAGCTCCGTTCCGGCGGACTGGTTCAGACGCGCAGGGAAGGACGCCGCGTGGTGTATCGGGCCCGCGACGCCCACGTCCGCTCCCTCGTCAAGGAGATCCTCTTCCACGCCGACCACGAGGTGTCGGGCCTTCCGCGCCACGACTGAGCGATCCCGTGTGGGGCGTGGTGATGCCTGTGAGGACGAGGTCGATGCCCAATTAGGCGCGACATGTACGACGTGGTGATCGCAGGTGCGGGCCCGGTGGGCCTGTTCCTCGCCGGCGAGCTGGCACTGGCGGGCTGCTCGGTCCTGGTGCTGGAACGCGAGCAGGAGAAGACCTCGCCGTGGAAGGCGCTCCCGCTGGGGATGCGGGGCCTGAAC
>NZ_JBEZFZ010000024.1:0-138350 GCF_040649735.1 Nonomuraea sp. NPDC048892
ACCTGCTGATCGGCATCGGCGAGGCGCTGATCACGGCCGCGACCGTCGGCGCCGTGCTGGCCGTGCGGCCCGACCTCGTGTACGGCGCCCGCGGCTTGGCCAGGCCCCTGGTCCTGCGCGGCGCGGGCGGCGAGAGCACGACCGTGGGCGAGCCCGAGCCGGTCGCCGCGGGCCGGTCGCTCAAGCCGTTCCTGCTCGGGGGCGTCGGCGTGACGCTGGTGCTGGCCGGGCTGGTGTCCTTCTTCTCCTCCTCCTCGCCCGACGGGCTGGAGGCGGTGGCCCAGAACGAGGGCTTCATGGAGCGGGAGAGCGGCCACCTGTTCGGCGAGTGGGCGCTGGCCGACTACGGTGACGTGGGCGGGATCCCCGTCGGCGTGGCCGGCGTCATCGGTGTCGGGCTCGTGCTGCTCATCTCCGGCGCCGTGGCCTACGCCGCGCGGAGACGTAGCGAGATCCCCGACGAGACCAAGGCGTGACACGTGGGCGCGGGCCATCATCACCAGCTCTACCTGCCGGGCGACTCGGTCGTGCACCGGCTGCCGCCGCAGTGCAAGCTGCTCGCGGTCTTCGCCTTCGCCCTGGTGGTGGTGGCCACGCCGCGCGAGAGCCTCTGGGCCTTCGCGGTCTACGCCGTCCTGCTCGCGGGTGTCGCGGCGGTGGCCAGGGTGCCGCTGCCGTACGTGCTGCGGCGGATGGTGATCGAGGTGCCCTTCGTGCTGTTCGCCTTCTTCATCCCGGTCATCGGGCTGGGAGAGCGGACCACGGTGCTGGGCCTGTCGCTGAGCGTGCCCGGTCTCTGGGCGGCCTGGAACATCCTGGCCAAGGCCACCCTCGGCGTGGTCGCCTCCATCCTGCTGGCGGCCACCACGGAGCCGCGGACGATTCTGCTGGGGGCCCAGCGGCTGCGGCTGCCGGGCCTGCTGGTGCAGATCGCCATGTTCATGCTCAGGTACATGGACGTGATCCTCGACGAGATGCGGCGGATGCGGGTGGCCAGGGAGTCGCGCGGGTTCGTGGCGCGTGACCTGCGGCACATTCCGGTGCTCGCCAGGTCCGCGGGGGCGCTGTTCATCCGTTCGTACGAGCGGGGCGAGCGGGTGCACCTGGCGATGCTGAGCCGCGGCTACGACGGCCAGATGCCGATAATTCATGAAATGTCGGCGTCTGTACGCCAATGGGGGACCGCGCTCGCCCTGCCCGCGGTCGCCCTGGCAACATGGGGACTGACGTGGTGAACTCTCTCGAAGTCCGGCAACTCGCCTACGCCTACCCCGACGGCACGCAGGCGCTGTTCGGCGTGGATCTGTCGATCGCCAGGGGCGAACGCGTCGCCCTGCTCGGCCCCAACGGCGCCGGCAAGACCACGCTCGTCATGCACCTCAACGGCATTCTGCCCGCCGGGCACGGGAGTGTGGCCGTGGCGGGCACCCCCGTGCGCAAGGACACGCTGAAGGAGATCAGGCAGCGCGTCGGCCTGGTCTTCCAGGATCCCGACGACCAGTTGTTCATGCCCACCGTGCGCGACGACGTGGCCTTCGGCCCGGCCAACGCGGGCCTGCGCGGCGAGGAGCTCGACCGGGTGGTCAAGGACGCGCTGGAGCGGGTGGGCATGCTGGAGGCCGCCGACCGGCCGCCGCACCACCTGTCCTTCGGCCAGCGCCGCCGGGTCGCGGTGGCCACGGTGCTGGCCATGGCGCCCGAGATCCTGGTGCTCGACGAGCCGTCGTCCAACCTCGACCCGGCCGCGCGCAGGGAGCTGGCCGAGATCCTGCGCTCCCTGGACGTGACGGTGCTCATGGTGACGCACGATCTGCCGTACGCGCTGGAGTTGTGCGAGCGCTCGCTCATCCTGTCCGGCGGCGTGATCGCCGCCGACGGGCCCACGCGCGAGTTGCTGTCCGACCCGGACCTGCTGGCCGCGCATCGCCTGGAGCTCCCGTACGGGTTCGCCATCCCCGCACCGTGAGCTCCAGGAATGTGAGCCCCAGGTTGCCGCAAGCCTCCGAGATGGGTAGAAACTCGGGAGCATGGCTCTTGACGGGGCTTTTGGTACGCGATTAGGCCCGCCTTGTCCTCCTGCATCCGACTTTTCGTAGTTTGTGCATGCCCGCTATCCGGGGATGTCGAAGTACAGTGGCTCATCGAGGAGGGGCCCAATGAAGCTGCGGCTTGCGCGACACGCCCTGGGCGACGCCGTGGTGGTGGCCGTCGAGGGAGAGCTTGACCTGTTCACCGCACCGTTCCTGCGCGACGAGGTGCGTGACGCCATCAAACAGGACAGCGCCAGGCTCGTGCTCGATCTGCAGCAACTGTCGTTCATGGACTCCAGCGGCCTGTCCGTGCTGATCGAGGCGTGGCGCCTGGCGACCGGCGAGGGCGGCGGCGTGTCCCTGGCGGCGCCCCAGGCGCCCGTGGCGCGCATCCTGCGCACGACGGGGCTCGACCGGCGGATCAAGGTGTATTCCGACGTCGACAGCGCCGTGGGCGAGATTTAACCGCCCCCGAGTAGAACTTCATTCGGTAGGCGGCTAGGGTCCGGGATATGGACGTGAACGGATCTGCAGCAATCATCTCGGGCGGCGCCAGCGGCCTGGGCGAGGCCACGGCTCGCGAGCTCGCCCGCGCCGGGGCCACGGTGGTCGTCGCCGACCTCAACGAGGAGCGCGGCAAGGCGGTCGCCGACGAGCTCGGCGGCGTCTTCGCCAGGACTGATGTCTCCGACGACGAGCAGGTACAGGCGGCCGTCGACGCCGCCGTGGCCACCGGCAAGCCGCTGCGGGTGGTCGTCAACAGCGCCGGCATCGGCTGGGCGGAGCGCACGGTCAACCGTGACGGAAATCCGCACAACCCGGCCTCCTACCGCAAGGTCATCGAGGTCAACCTGATCGGCACGTTCAACCTCATGCGCCTGGCCGCGGCGGCCATCGCCAAGACCGAGCCCGCCGACGCCGACGGGCAGCGCGGGGTAGTGATCAACACGGCCTCCGTGGCGGCCCTTGAGGGACAGACCGGGCAGCTGGCGTACTCGGCCTCCAAGGGCGGCATCGTGGGCATGACGGTGCCCGCCGCGCGCGACCTGGCCGCGATCGGCGTGCGGGTCAACACGATCTGCCCCGGCATCATCGACACTCCCATCTACGGCTTCTCGGCCAACGCCGACGAGTTCAAGGCGAAGCTGGTGGCGCCGGTGGTCTTCCCCAAGCGCATGGGACGGGCCGACGAGTTCGCCCACCTGGTCAGGTCGCTGATCGAGAACGACTACATGAACGCCGAGGTCATCCGCTTCGACGGCGGCATCCGCTTCCAGCCCAAGTGAGGTCTCGTGTCTGACGAAGTGCTCGTCGAGGAGTCCGCCGCCGAAGGGTCGGGCGCCGAAGGATCGGGCAAGGTGGCGATCCTCACCATCAACCGCCCCAAGTCCCGCAACGCCGTCAACGGTGCCGTGGCCAGGGGCATCGCCGACGCGCTCGACACGCTGGACGCGCGTCCCGACATCTCCGCGTACGTGCTGACCGGCGCCGGCGGCACCTTCTGCGCCGGCATGGACCTCAAGGGCTTCCTGACCGGGGACCTCCCGGTCGTCGAGGGCCGCGGCTTCGGCGGGATCACCGAGGCGCCGCCGAAGAAGCCGCTGGTGGCCGCGGTCGAGGGGTACGCGCTGGCGGGCGGGTTCGAGCTGGCGCTGTCCTGCGACGTCATCGTGGCCTCGTCGGAGGCCAAGTTCGGGCTGCCCGAGCCCAGGCGCGGGCTGGTGGCGGCCGCGGGCGGCATCATGCGGCTGCCGCGGCGGATCCCGTACCACGTGGCCATGGAGATCGCGCTGACCGGCGACCACTACCCGGCCGCCCGCCTGTACGAGCTCGGCCTGGTCAACCGGATCACCGAGCCGGGGGCGGCCCTGGAGGGCGCCCTTGAGCTGGCCCGCAAGATCGCCGCCAACGCGCCCCTGGCGCTCGCCGCGACCAAGCGGATCGTCATCGAGTCGCAGGACTGGTCGCAGGAGGAGATGTTCGCCAGGCAGAGCGCGATCGTCAATCCGGTGTTCGGCTCGAAGGACGCCATGGAGGGCGCGGCGGCCTTCGCCGAGAAGCGCGCCCCTCAGTGGAAGGGCGAATGACCCCCTCGGTCCCGTCCGGCTGAGAGTCCCCTCCCGTCCCATGGAACGGGAGGGGACGCCTTCGACGCGCGCACAGCCGTTCCTGGTTACGGTAAAGAGAGAGCAGTCGACCGACCGGGAGGGCGCATGAGCGACTATTCGGGCTCCAGATTCGAGCCGGCCAAGCGCGGCGCCGCAGCTCTGTTCTCCGGTGCCCTGAGCGCGCTCATCATCGTCGTCGGCATGCTGGTCGTGATGTGGGCGGTCGAAGGGGTCGACTTCTTCCTCGGCGGCTCGCTCGACCGGCAGTTCGGCATCGTCGGCTGGGAGCCCGACGGCCTGGTCGGCATCGTCTTCGCGCCGTTCCTGCACGGCGGCTTCGGCCACCTGATGGCCAACTCGGTGCCGCTGCTGATCCTGGGCTTCCTGGCCGGGCTGCGCGACGTGGGCAAGTTCCTGTGGGCCAGCGTGCTGATCATCTTCATCGGCGGCCTCGGCACGTGGGCGACCAGCCCCGGCGTCTACACGGTCGGGGCCAGCGGGCTCGTCTTCGGCTACTTCGGCTACATCCTGGCCCGCGGCCTGTTCGACCGCAGCCTGCTCGACATCGCGATCGGCATCGGCGTCGGCATCGCCTACTGGGGGATCCTGGCGGGCCTGCTGCCGAACCAGCAGGGCATCTCCTGGCAGGGACACCTGTTCGGCCTCATCGGCGGCGTGGTGGCCGCCTGGGTGCTGCGCCGCAGGCGTACGCTTCCGCCCGCCAGGACCACCTATCCGTACTGATCGCTCAGAGGTGGGGCCGGGTGTGCTCGGCGGGTGAGCTCGCCAGCAGCCGGTCGATGTAGGCCAGGCCGACCGCCGACACCACGAACGCCAGATGCATGATCGTCTGCCACATCATCTTGTCGTTCGGCGTCGACTGCGCCCTGATGAACGTCTGCAGCAGGTGCACCGACGAGATGCCGATGATGGCCGTGGCCAGCTTGACCTTCAGCACGTTCGCGTTGACGTGGGAGAGCCACTCGGGCTCGTCGGGGTGGTCGTTGAGGTCGATGCGCGAGACGAACGTCTCGTAGCCACCGATGATCACCATGATGAGCAGGTTGGAGATCATCACCACGTCGATGAGCGCCAGCACCGTGAGCATCACCACGACCTCGGGCGAGGGCGCGTTCGCGACGGCCGTCTCCCCGTGCAGGAACACGGTCTCGATGAGATGCCACAGCTCCAGGGCGAACTGCCAGACATAGACGGCCTGGGCGACGATGAGGCCGAGATAGAGGGGGACCTGGAGCCAGCGGCTGGCGAACATCAGATAACCGAGGCTCTTCGGCCGTACGGTCCGTCGGGGAGTGGCGGACAAAGGGGGGGTTTCCTACTCGTCGGTGGGCAGATATCAGCAAAAGCCAGCACCGGCGGATCGCCGGTGCTGGCCGAGATGAGCGGGAACGAGGTCGGCTAGAGGCGCTCGACCACGTAGTCGACGCAGACCGTCAGCGCCTCGATGTCGGCCGGGTCGACGGCCGGGAACATCGCGATGCGCAGCTGGTTGCGGCCCAGCTTGCGGTAGGGCTCGGTGTCGACGATGCCGTTGGAGCGCAGCACCTTGGCCACCGCCGCGGCGTCGACCTCGTCGGCGAAGTCGATCGTGCCGACCACCTGCGAGCGGAACTCGGGCGCGGCGAACGGCGTGGTGTAGGAGGTCTTCTCCGCCCACGTGTAGAGCCGCGAGCTGGAGTCGGCTGTGCGGCCGGTGGTCCAGGCCAGGCCGCCGTTGCCGTTCATCCAGTCGAGCTGGTCGGCCAGCAGGAACAGCGTGGCCACCGCCGGGGTGTTGTAGGTCTGGTCCTTGCCCGAGTTGTCGATCGCGACGGGCAGGCTGAAGAACTCGGGCACGTAGCGGCCGCTCGCGGCGATCTCCTCGACCCTGGCCAGCGCCCGGGGCGACATGATCGCGATCCACAGGCCGCCGTCGGAGGCGAAGCTCTTCTGCGGCGCGAAGTAGTAGACGTCGGTCTCGGCGATGTCGACGGGCAGGCCGCCGGCGCCGGAGGTGGCGTCGACCAGCACGAGCGCGTCGTCGCCGCCCACGCGCGTGATCGGCATGGCCACGCCGGTCGAGGTCTCGTTGTGGGTGAGCGCGTAGACGTCGACGCCGTCCTCGGCCACGGCTACCGGGTGGGTGCCGACCTCGGCCTTGATCACGCTCGGCTCGGCCAGCCAGGGCGCCTTCTTGGTGACGGTGGCGAACTTCGAGGAGAACTCACCGAACGACAGGTGCTGGGACTTCTCGCGGACCAGCCCGAAGGCGGCGATGTCCCAGAACGCGGTGGTGCCGCCGTTGCCCAGGACCACCTGGTAGCCCTCCGGCAGCGAGAACAGGTCGGAAAGACCCGACCGCACCCGGCCGACGAGGTTCTTGACCGGCTTCTGGCGGTGCGAGGTGCCCATGAGGCTCGCGCCGGACGCGGCGAGCGCGGCCAGTTGCTCGGTGCGAACCTTCGAGGGCCCACAGCCGAACCGGCCGTCCACGGGCTTGATGTCAGCGGGAATAACGATGTCAGCCACGTAACGGAGCCTACCGACCGGCGTGGAATGGCTCGTACGCGGTCCGGATTCTGAGACCTGTCAAAGTCTCACCAAGGATGCCGTACCAGAGCGAAAAGAAACGGCTACCGCGCAGCGTGGGGCCGCGCGGTAGCCGTGACGGGAATTCCCGTGAGGGAGACGTTCAGATCTTGCCGGTGACCTCGGCGGCGCCCGGGACGTCGCCGAGCGGGCGCGAGGCGGGCCCGATGTAGTTGGCACTCGGGCGGACGAGCCGGCCCGTGAGCTTCTGCTCCAGGATGTGCGCGGCCCAGCCGGCCGTGCGGGCGCATGTGAACATAGAGGTGAACATGTGGGAGGGGACCTCGGCGAAGTCGAGGACGACGGCCGCCCAGTACTCCACGTTGGTGGCCAGCACGCGGTCGGGCTTGCGGGCGTGCAACTCCTCCAGCGCGGCCTGCTCCAGCGCCGCCGCGACCTCGTAACGAGGCGCGTCGAGCTCCTTGGCGGTCCTGCGCAGCACGCGGGCGCGCGGGTCCTCGGCGCGGTAGACGCGGTGGCCGAAGCCCATGAGGCGGTTGCCCTTGTCGAGCTCGCCCTGGACGTACTTCTTGGCGTCGCCGAGCTGCTCGACGCCCTCGATCATGTGCAGGACACGCGCAGGGGCGCCGCCGTGCAGCGGACCCGACATGGCGCCGACGGCGCCGGACAGGGCGGCGGCCACGTCGGCTCCGGTGGAGGCGATGACGCGGGCGGTGAACGTCGAGGCGTTCATGCCGTGCTCGGCTGCGGAGGTCCAATAGGCGTCGATGGCCTTGACGTGCTTGGGATCAGGCTCACCGCGCCAGCGGATCATGAAGCGTTCGACGATCGTGTCGGCCTCGTCGACCCGGCTCTGCGGAACCATGGGCAGGCCGAGGCCGCGCGCGGACTGCGCGACGAAGGACAGCGCCATGACGGAGGCACGGGCGAGCTGGTCACGAGCCTCCTCGCCGCTGATGTCGTGCAGCGGCTTGAAGCCGTAGGCCGGCGCCAGCATGGCCAGCGCGCTCTGGACGTCTACTCGGATGTCACCGGAATGGACAGGGATGGGGAACGGCTCCGCCGGGGGCAGGCCCGGCTGGAACGTGTTGTCGACCAGCAGGCCCCAGACCGCCCCGAACGGGACCTGGCCGACCAGCTCTTCGATGTCGACGCCCCGGTATCGAAGGGCGCCCCCTTCTTTGTCCGGTTCCGCGATCTCGGTTTCGAAAGCTACGACGCCTTCGAGCCCGGGTTTGAAGTCGGACATACTCGGCCGCCTCCCCTTCTGTTGCCATGTTTGGGCAATGCCTTGATGTCGAGATACCGGCGGGTCAATTTAACCCCCTCGCAGCTCATGGTCGGTCTCGGGACCCGCCGTAAGCCCAAACCCGCTGGTCGGGAGCGGTGCGTGGGATCTACCACGCGAGCGCGACAGAATACCGTCTCGTGGATGCCACCCCGCGCCCGCCCATGCTGGCGGGGCTTCGCCGTACGTACGAGGGCGAGCCGCTGCTCGAATCCGACGTCGCGTCCGACCCCATCGCGCAGTTCACCGCCTGGTTCCAGGACGCGCTCGACGCCGGCCTGCCGGAACCCAACGCCATGGTCCTGGCCACGGCCTCCGCAGGAGGCCGCCCGAGCGCCAGGACGGTCCTGCTGAAGGGCTACGACGAACGCGGATTCGTCTTCTACACCAACTACGAGTCGCGCAAGGGCCGCGACCTGGCCGAGAACCCGCGCGCGTCACTGCTGTTCCCGTGGCATCCGCTCCGCCGTCAGGTGCGGATCGAGGGCACCGTGGCGCGGATCTCCCACGAGGAGTCGGCCGAATACTTCGCCTCCCGCCCCTACGGCTCGCGCGTCGGCGCGTGGGCCTCGCGGCAGTCGGCGGTCGTCCGGTCGAGGGAGGAGCTGGACGCCCGTTACGAGGAGCTGGCGGCGCGCTGGCCGGAGGATCCGCCGGTGCCCGACTTCTGGGGCGGGTTCCGGGTCACGCCCATGGAGCTGGAGTTCTGGCAGGGGCAGCTCGACCGGATGCACGACCGGCTGCGGTACCGGCGGACCCGACCCGGCTGGGTGCTGGAGAGACTTGCCCCTTAATGTGCCTTAAGTGGCAATCGGGGAGCTGGTAAGACGTCATCTGGTGGACACCCGGCCGCTGGGCGTGCCCGCGTACCGGCGGATCTGGATCGGCCAGGCCGTCTCACACGTCGGCGTCGGCGTGACCGTCGTGGCGGTCGGGCTGCAGGTCTTCGAGCTCACCCGGTCCTCGTTCTACGTCGGCCTGATCGGCATCGTCAGCCTGGTCCCGCTGATCGTCTTCGGCCTGTGGGGCGGGGCGGTGGCGGACGCCGTGGACCGGCGCAAGCTGCTCATCGTCGGCTCGCTGATCGCCTGGGCCTCCACGCTGATCATCCTCGCCCAGGCGGCGCTCGGCCTGAACAACCTCTGGGTGATCTTCGGCGCGGTCGCGCTCAACTCCACCGGCTTCGCCATCACGGGCCCGACCAGGGGCGCCATCATCCCGAGGATCCTGGAGCCCGAGCTGGTGCCGGCGGCCAACGCGCTCAACTCGCTGGTCTACAGCCTCGGCGCGGTCCTGGGGCCGATGATCGGCGCGATGGCGCTGGCCACCCCGGCGAAGTTCGCGGCGGCGTACTCGGTGGACGCCCTGCTGTTCACCGCGAGCCTCTACGCGGCCCTCAAACTGCCTCCACTGCCTCCGTTAGGAGAGGTGACCCGTCCGGGGGCCCGGGCCGTCTGGGACGGCCTCAGCTTCATCGTCAGCAGCCCGGTGCTGCTGATGTCGTTCGTGGTGGACATCATCGCGATGGTGTTCGCCATGCCACGGGCGCTCTTCCCCGAGCTGACCGCCGAGCGCTTCGGCGGCTCGGAGATCGCGCTCGGCTGGATGACCTCCGCGATGGCCATCGGCTCGGTCGCCGGCGCGCTGTTCTCCGGCTGGGTCGGGCGGGTGAAGCGGCAGGGGGTGGCGCTGTCGGTCGTCATCGCCGTCTGGGGCGTGGCCGTGGCCGCCGCCGGGCTCGCGCACGAGCTGTGGCTGGTGGTGGCGTTCATGGCGGTCGGCGGCGTGGCCGACGTCATCTCGTCGGTGTGGCGGCAGTCGATCCTGCAGCTGTACGCGCCGGACGAGATGCGCGGGCGGCTGCAAGGGGCGTTCATGGTGGTCGTGGCCGGCGGGCCGCGCCTGGGCGAGCTGCGCGCGGGCGCCATGGCGACGGGGATCGGGCTGAGCGGGGCGTGGGTGGGCGGCGGCATCGCGTGCGCCGTCACCGTGCTCATCGTCGGCCTGTCGGTGAGCGCCTTCAGGAACTACCGGGCCGGCTGAGGATCGCCCGCGTGATGTGCGCGGCAGGACGCCGTACGACGTAGGTTGTCAAGATCGAAGCGGTCGGGAAGGAACTCGGCCGCTCCGTTGTTGCCGTCCTTAAGCATCGCCGGTCGTTCTCCCCATAGGGTTCCTGTGACTCCTGCGCCCGCTGCGGACGGGCTCAGTCCCCGCCTTGACCGGCGTACCATTCAGTTGGGAGGAGCCTTGACCGCACACGGCCTGATCGACACCACGGAGATGTATCTCCGCACCATTTACGAGCTCGAAGAGGAGGGCATCGTCCCCCTCCGCGCCCGGATCGCCGAGCGTCTGCAGCAGAGCGGCCCCACCGTGAGCCAGACCGTCGCCCGGATGGAGCGCGACGGCCTCGTTCGCGTCGAGGGCGACCGGCACCTGTCGATGACCGAGCTGGGCCGCACCCTGGCCACCCGCGTGATGCGCAAGCACCGCCTGGCCGAGTGCCTCCTGACCCAGGTGATCGGGCTTCCCTGGGAAGAGGTGCACATCGAGGCGTGCCGCTGGGAGCACGTCATGTCGGAGTCCGTCGAGTCCCGGCTCGTGACCCTGCTCGACAACCCGACCATCTGCCCGCACGGCAACCCGATCCCCGGCCTGGCCGAGCTCGGCGCCAGAGAGCCGGCCGACAGCGCCGACACGCTGACCACCATGTGCGACCTCGCGGGAACGCGTGACACGCCGGTTGTCGTGCGTCGAATTAGCGAACAAGTGCAAAGCGATCCTGCTGTGATGCTTAAACTCAAGCAAGTTGGGATACAACCCGGACGCGAGGTGACGCTCGCGGCGAGCGACGACGGTGTACGGGTGACAGGTGACGGTGACGCGAACGACACTCCTGCGGATCTTCCGCGCGACATCGCGGCGCACGTTTTTGTCTCCAAGCGCTGACGCGCGCGCCGCTACTTGGTTGAATCCCTCCTGGGAGGCCCTCCACTCCCCCCTGGCCAAGACTGTTGCAGGAGCGCTCGTGGTCCGCTTTGCATACACGCCACCCCGAGGAGTGGTCTCCGGATGAAGCGTTGGGGGGATCTGTCACAAGAAGCGGCTGATCACCTTGCTGCCGGGTCCGTGCTCGATCACGCCGAAATGGCGGTGGTCGTGACCGACCGTTTCAGCAATCTCCTCTATTGGAACCCCTTCGCCGAGAAGCTGTTCGGGCGTCAGGGTAAGTCGCCTTCGCGTGACTCGTCCGTCCTGTCCCTCGGGATCATGGAGAAGGACCACCCGCTGGCGATCGAGCTGGCCAAACACGTGCTCAAGGGCGGCGTGTGGGAGGGCACGTTCGACGTCAGGCGCGGCGACGGCACCATCGTCTACGTCCGCGCCCAGGCCGTGCCGCTGCGCCACACGTCCGGCACGGTGACGGGGATCGTCATCATGGCCCGCGAGGCGCTGCGCAGCAACGAGCGCGAGAAGGACCGCTTCGGCCTGCTCGAACGCATCGGCGAGCGGCTGGCCGGCTCCCTCTACGTCGAGGAGACGCTCAAGCGCGTCGCCGAGATGCTCATCCCGCAGTTCGCCGACCACTGCTTCATCGAGCTGATGGAGGGCGACCGGCTCGTGCGCAGGGTCTCCCAGCACGTGCAGGGGTGGGCGCCGCCGTCGGGAACATGGAAGCCGGTGGGGGCGGAGATCCGCTACCCCTCCGGCCACTACGCCGACACCGCGCTGCGCCGCCAGGAGACGATCCTGGTGGAAGACTTCTCCAACAGCCGCTTCCCCGCCCCCCACGAGAACAGCGCGCGGCTGTGCGGCGAGATCGGCATGACCTCCGCCATCGTGGCCCCGCTGCTCGTGCGCGGCGAGACGCTCGGGCTGATGTACCTCGGCCTGTCCAACCTCACCGACCGCCGCAGCCCCCACTACGACGCCTTCGACCGTGACTTCGTCGGCGCCATCGCCACCAGGGTCGCGCTCGCCATCGACAACGCGCTGCTGTTCGAGGAGGAGCGCCACACGGCCGAGTCGTTCCAGAAGCACCTGCTGCCCAGGGCGCTGCCGCAGCTCGACGGGCTGCAGATCGCCGTGCGCTACTACCCGGCGGCCCCGCTGGCCTCCCACGGGCAGGGCATCCAGACGCAGGTGGGCGGCGACTGGTACGACGTCATCCCGCTGTCGGCGGGCCGCGTCGGCATCGTGATCGGCGACGTCGAGGGCCGGGGCGCCAAGGCCGCGGCCATCATGGGCCAGCTGCGCGCCGCGCTGCGGGCCTTCGCCCAGGACGACAAGTCCCCGGCCGACATCCTGGCCAGGCTCGACGAGTGGACCCGCATCATCGCCACCCCCGAGCAGGACGACAACGGCGCCGAGGTCAGCATCCCGCCCATCGTGACCTGCCAATACCTGGTCTACGACGCCTGGTCGCGGCAGCTCTCGTTCGCCAACGCCGGTCACGCCCCGCCGCTGCTGCTGGTCGACGGTCAGTGCCGCGAGCTCGACATCGAAGAGGTCGGCCAGCCGCTCGGGGTGCGCGCCAAGGGCCTGCACGCCGACCTGGTCTACAAGGAGGAGACGCGTACGCTGCCGCCGGGCGCGGCGCTGCTCCTCTACACCGACGGCCTGGTCGACCGCCGCCCGACCCGCGACGGCCGGATGCCGACCGAGGAGGAGACACTCGGCGTCCTGTGCGACAAGCTCGCCAAGATGGCCGACGCCGAGGTCGAACGCATCGCCGACGCCGCCACCGTGGCGGTGCCGGGCGAGATCGACGACGACATGGCCATCCTCGTGGTCCGCTCCAGCGACGTCGATCTCGACGTCGAGTCGCGCACCTTCCCCGCCCAGCCGATCATGGTGAGCGAGGCGCGCCGCATGGCCGCGGAGGCGTTCTCCAGCTGGAACGTACCCGAAGAGCGGGCCGAGCTGGCCTGTCTGCTGGTCTCCGAGGTCGTCACCAACGTGGTGCTGCACGCCGCCACCGCCGGGGTTCCGCGCAGGGAGCTGGTCGTGGAAGGGCCGCCGCTGCCGTTCGAGGAGTCCTGGGACACTCCGGGCTTCGAGGACGAAGTGGTCGGCGACAAGGAGTTCACGCTACGGCTGCGCAGGGGCGACGAGTCGGTCTGGGTCGAGGTGTTCGACCAGGACCTGCGCCTGCCCCGCATCCGCAGCGCGGGGGAGAACGACGAGGGCGGGCGCGGGCTTTACCTGGTCGACCAGCTCGCCAGGCGCTGGGGATCGCGTCCCACCAGGGAAGGCAAAGCCGTCTGGTTCGAGATTCCCACGCGCGGCAGGTGAATGATTAGCTGGCGCCATGGAGCTGGCCTTCGAACGACGGGGCACCGGTGCGCCGCTGATTCTCATCCACGGCATCGGCCACCACTGGCAGGGGTGGCTGCCGGTCATGGACCGGCTGGCCGCCGCGCACACGGTGATCGCGCTCGACCTGCCCGGTTTCGGGGTCTCTCCCGGGCTGCCGCCCGGCATCCCCTACACCGCCGAGACGCTCGCCGACGCCGTCGAGTCCTTCTGCGCCTCGCTCGGCATCCGCGAGCCCGCTGTGGCGGGCAACTCCCTCGGCGGCTACATCGCGCTTGAGCTGGCCTCGCGTGGCGTCGTCCGTACGGCGACCGCGCTGTCCCCCGCCGGCTTCTGGTCGCGGCCCGAGCTGCTCTACTGCCAGGCCGTGCTGCGCGCCCTGCGCTCCTCGGCCCGCTCCCTGTCTCCTGAACAACTCGCCATGACGGCCGGCAACCGCCACCTGCGCGCGGTGTCCGCGGGCCTGCTGGTCGCCCGCCCCGGCCGGCTCGACCCCGCCGCGCTCGTCGCCGCCACCCAGGCGCTCGGCCAGGCCGCCGGCTTCGAGGAGACACTGGAGTCGTTCGGCGGCCTGATGCCGCCCGCGCCGCCCAAGTCGCCGATCACGATCGCGTGGGGCGAGCACGACCGGCTGCTGCCGCGCCGCCAGGCCGTACGCGCGGCGCGCTGGTCGGGGCAGCGGGTCAAGCTGCTGCAGGGCTGTGGTCACCTGCCGATGAGCGACGATCCCGCGCTGGTGGCCCGGGTGATCCTGGAGTCGGCGGCCCGGTAGCTAGATCTTGGTCTGGCCCCAGAGCATCAACATGACCAGCACGAACACGATGAGCACGCCGGCATAGCCGACGGGCCCCAGGCGGAACGCCCGGCGCACGCGGTTGAGCAGCCAGGCGAACAGCAACGCCAGGAAAACCAGGAGGATCAGGCCGCCGTCCATGGTGTCCAGTATGCGGCGTGAACGGGCGCACCGCGCGGGGACGGCGGAAGCGGCATGACCTCCTCGCGCGGGCGCGGTGCCCTGTTTTTTTGCACGCGGGCGCGTCGACCGTATGTCAGAACCCGAAGGACCTGCCGATGATCTCCTTCATGATCTCGGTGGTGCCGCCGTAGATCGTCTGGACCCGGGCGTCCAGCCACGCCTTGGCGACCGGGTACTCGGTCATGTAGCCGTAGCCGCCGTGCAACTGGAGGCAGCGGTCGATGACCTTGGTCTGCAGCTCGGTGGTCCACCACTTCGCCTTGGCGGCGTCCACCGCCGTGAGCTCCTTGGCGTTGAGCGCGAGGATGCACTTGTCCACGTAGTGGCGGGCGATCTCCGTCTCGGTGGCCAGCTCCGCCAGGACGAACCGGGTGTTCTGGAACGAACCGAGGTTGCGGCCGAACGCCTGGCGCGTCCTGCAGTACTCGATGGTCTGCTCCAGCACGACCTCGGCCGCGGCCACCGCCGCCACGGCGATCGACATGCGCTCCTGCGGCAGGTTGTTCATGAGCTGGAAGAAGCCCTGGCCGTCCTCGGGGCCGAGGCGGTTGGCGGCGGGCACGCGTACGCGGTCGAAGAAGAGCTCGGCCGTGTCCTGGGCCTTCATGCCGATCTTGTCCAGGTTGCGCCCGCGGGCGAACCCCTCCATGCCCCGCTCCACGACCAGCAGCGTCACGCCCCTGGCGCCCGCCTCAGGATCGGTCTTGGCCACCACGACGACGAGGTCGGCGTTCACCCCGTTCGTGATGAACGTCTTCTGGCCGGTGAGCACGTAGTGGTCGCCGTCACGCTCGGCCCTGGTCGTGATGCCCTGCAGATCGCTGCCGGCCCCCGGCTCGCTCATGGCGATGGCGGTGATCAACTCACCGCTCACGAACCCGGGCAGCCAGCGCTGCTTCTGCTCGTCGTTCGTCAGATCCACCACGTACGGGGCCATGACGTCGTTGTGCAGGGAGAAACCGAGACCGCTCGCCGCGTTTCTGATGATCTCCTCGACGATCACCGCGTTGTAGCGGAAATCGGTGATGCCCGCGCCGCCGTACTCCTCGGGCACGGAGAACCCGAACATGCCGAGTTCGCCGGCCTTCTTCCAGACCTCGCGCGGGACAATGCCCTCCTTTTCCCACTGCTGGTGGTGCGGCACGACCTCACGGGCCATGAATTCACGCACGGTCTCCCTGAACAGCAGGTGCTCTTCGTCGAAGAGGTCTCGCCGCATGTCGCCTCCGGGGGACAGAACTCCATTCGGTTAGCGCCAGGTATACCCCCTTTCGTGGTGCCGGAGGAGCCTGTGGACACGGGTTCATCACAAGTGCCGGAGGAAGCGGCGTTCGGTGTGTGTTGCGGGTGTTTTGGACTCTAAGATCTACCCTCGGTCTATTTGTGGGTGATCGGAGTCTCCGTGAGTCGGTGGCACAAGGCGTTGATCGCCGCTTCGATTGGATCCGTGGCGACATTAGGCGTCGTGGTGCTCCCTGGCGTACCCGCTTCCGCCGCACCCGCCGACCTCGTCATCGACTACTCCTGCTCGTCCGAGGGGAACACCAGCAGCATCGTCCGCCACGGCGCGGTCAAGCTGCGGACCAACCTCACCTTCGCCACCGATCTCGCGGTCGGCGGCCCGCTGAACTTCACCTGGAAGCTCGCCTACACCGGCTCCGACCCCAACCGGCTGCAGTCGCCCGGCTACTTCAAGGCGGGCGGCCTGGTGCACGCGACCGGCCAGATCAAGCTGGAGAAGGACTGGAAGGGCATCCTGGAGCCGCAAGGGGTGTCCGACGCCGCGGGTGCGCTGCGCCCCGACGACGAGTTGCCGCTGCCCGAGCTGATGAACGATCCCGGCCTGACCAACAAGGCGGGCGTCGTCAAGATCACCCCGCAGGACATCGAGCTCGACTTCACACCGCCGGACGGCCCGGTCACCGTCAACGACGGGGACGACGCCGACAACCCGAGCGACATGGGGATCGAGTACAGCAGCGGCTGGGCCTCGCTGGACGACCGGCCGGCTTCCGAGCACCACGTGCACAACGACCTGCACGAGACCACCCAGAACGGCGCCTTCGCCGACCTGACCTTCGTCGGCACGAGCGTGAAGTACATCGGGCCGACCGACAAGGACTCCAGCCCGGTCAACGTCTACATCGACGGGGCTCTGGTGTCGACGATCGACCCGTCGCGCGACGCCGACGACGACCCCGTCAACGACGATCTCGACGGCGGCAAGACGCTCTACACCTCGCCCGTGCTGGACTACGGCCGGCACACCATCAGGGTGCAGAAGGCCGCCGCTACCGGGCAGATGTGGGTGGACGCGTTCGAGGTGTCCACAACCACGGCCGAGACCCCGACCGGTTTCCACAAAGCGAAGTGCACCATCGTGGGCACCGCGCCGTCGGTCGAGGTGACCATCGGCGGCGGCACGGACCCGACCGATGACCCCGACCCCACGGACGACCCGGATCCGACGGACGACCCGGACCCGAACAACCCCGACCCGGGTAACCCCAACAACCCGGACCCGGGTAACAACGGTGTCGGTAACGGGGACGGTCTCACCAACGTGGTCGTCATCCCCCAGGCGTCCAACTCGTCCTCGTCCACGCCGAAGAGCACCGGGCCGACCGCGACCAAGTACTACAAAGCACCCCAGGTGGCCAAGACACCCAGTGGTGGCGTCGAGACCGGGGTGGCGCCCGATGCGGAGCGGCATCCGTACGGGCTGATGGCCGGAGGGATGGCGCTGGTCATGGGGACCGCCGGCGGTGGGCTGCTCATGCGCAGAAGAAAGGCCGAGCACGCGGGAGGAGCGCACTCATGACCGACCAGAACACACCGGATCACGACGCTCCGGCTCCGGTCCCGGCTCCGTTCGCGGTCCCGGCCGCGCCGGCGGAGAAGACGCCGATGCAGAAGGCGCTGCCCGGGCTGCTGATCGCCGGCTCGCTCGGCGGTGTCGGCCTGGTCATGGTGAGCCTGCTCTCGCTGGCGCCGCCGGTGGACGACGGCTCGGGCCCGCGGCCGGTCGCTGCGCCGCAGGACGTGCCGACCACGGTGCAGATGCAGAACGCGGGCGCGTTCATCCTGCCGCCGACGGTCGGCCCCGGCGGCAAGAACAAGCCGCTCACCCCGGCCCGCCTCGACGCCCCGCCGCCGCTGGCCGCCGTACCTGTCATCCCGGCGATCCCCAAGGCCAAGACGAAGACCGCCAAGGCCAGGCCGACCCGCATCAAGATCCCCAAGATCAAGGTCAACTCCGCGATCGGCGGGGTCACGGTGAGCAAGAAGGGCCGGCTCGGCACGCCGCCGCTCAGCAGGCCCAACCAGACCGGCTGGTACAGGCTGTCGCCGGTGCCGGGCGAGGTGGGGCCGGCGATCATCAACGGCCACGTCAGCACCCGCAAGGGCCCGGCCGTCTTCGATCGTCTGCGCGAGCTGGCGAAGGGTGACCAGATCTACGTGTACCGGTCGGACGGGAAGGTCACCCGGTTCACGGTGAGCGGGATCGAGCAGGCCAGCAAGAGCTCGTTCCCGACCAAGCGGGTGTACGGGAACACCAACGACTCCCAGCTCAGGCTCATCACGTGCGGCGGGGTCTACAACCGGACGACGCATCACTACACGGACAACATCGTCGTGTACGCAACGTTGTCCAAGAAGAAGGGCTGACCGGAAGTTGGGATCTTTTCGCCTGTTTACGGGAAGTTGACAGGGACAGTTCGTAGGATCTCAACCTAACCGTGACCAACGGCTGGAATTCTGGCACGACTGTTGACACTGCTTTGAAACGGAGATGGACCCGTGCTTATGTCCCAGGTGGGGCGCCGCCTCGCCCATACGACGTCCGCGTTGGGATTAGTAGGCGCGCTGGTCGTCCTCGTTTGCGGCGTCTTCGTCATGGCGACACCGACGACGGCATTCGCGGCAACGAAGACGTTCTCCTACACGTGTCAACCTGGCGGGCCGTATACGGTCACGGCGAGCACGCCGATCACGGTGACGTTGACGTCGCCTGCTTCGGTAACGGCGGGCCAGACCTTCGACCTGACTGTCGGCATCTCGGCGTTGACGCTGGCGGCTGCTCCCCAGGCCGCCACCACTGTGGCCGTCAATCTGGCACTGACGCCGTCGGGCGGCACGGTCACTGAGCCGACGACCCCGAAGCCGGGGGCGCCCATCACGGTCGGCCAGACCACGGTGCCTGCCGGAAACGCTACTTACAAGGTCGCGGTCAACTCCACCACGACAGGCAAGATCAGCCTGGACCCCGGCGATCTGAAGCTCGGAGTCACCTCCCCTGCAAGCAGCACCACGACCAACTGCAGCACGACCTCGACCGAAGTCCTGGATGTCCCGATCGGCACCGGTGGCGGTGGCGGTGGCACCGGTGACGACGTGCTCACCTACAAGTGCACCGTCGCGGACGACTCCATCACTGAATACCCGGCTGATGTCGACATCAAGGTCGGAATGACGCCGCCGGCCACCGCCACCGTCAACACCGACGCCTCCATCACGTGGACCGGCACCGTCGACAGCACCAGCTCTGACCCGCTGACGATCCCGTCGGGCTTCCCCACCACCGGCTCGAAGGTCTTCGTCACGATCAAGCCGAGCGGCGCAGGAGCTTCCCCGACCGCGACAGGCGAAGCCGCCCTCACCAACCCCACGGTCGGCGCGGACCTCACGACGCTGCCCAACGTCACCATCAAGGTCAGGCCCACCATCACGGGCACCCTCTCATTGACGGCGGGCGATCTGGGTTTCGGCACTTCGTCCGGTGCGGCGTTCATCAAGTGCGCCGCCCCCACGACGAACCTCAAGACGTACTCGGTCACGGTGGTCAGCGGCACGGCGAGCCCGAGTCCGACCAACACCAGCCCCACCCCGACGAACACCAGCCCCCGCCCCACCACCACCCGCACCCACACCGAGACCGTCACCCCGACGACCACCAGGAAGTCGCAGACCCCCAAGGCGGGTGCTGACACCGGTGCCGGTGGGACGATGGGGCCCGATGGGCGGTTGTTCATCCTGACAGGGACCGGGCTGGTCGCGGCGGCGGCGATCGGTGGGCTGGTCATGCGACGCCGTTCCGTCAAGGGCTGAGCGAGATGTCCGGCTACTACCCGTACGGCCAGCCGAACCAGCCACCCCCTCCGGCGGACAAGGGCGGCACCGCGCTGCGGACCGTGCTGATCGTCGCGGCCATCGCCGGCGTCGTGACGGTCGTGGCGGGGCTGCTGATCGTCTTCAAGTCGCCAGAAGAGTACGGCCTGGCCAGTAACAGGGACTCCCTGGCCCTGCGGGCACAGCCGAAGAACACGGGGGAGCCCGAGCAGGCGCTGTTCCAGGCACCGGCGAACGTGCCGCCCCCGCTGCCGCAGATCACCCCGGCGCCCCCCATGCTGCCCTCGACCCCGATCAGGCTGGTCGTCAAGCGGCTGGGGATCAACGCGCCGATCCGGTCGGTGGGTCTGGCCAAGGACGGCACGATCCAGGTGCCGCCGTCGGAGAACCACAACCTGGTCGGCTGGTACCGGAACATGTCCACCCCGGGCGAGGTCGGCCCGGCCGTGCTGCTCGGGCACAAGGACACCCGGACGCGTGCCGCCGTGTTCGCCCGCTTGCCGGAGCTGAAGAACGGCGACACCATCGAGGTCAAGCGCCAGGACAAGACGACCGCGGTGTTCACCGTCGGCGGGATTGAGCAGGCGAGCAAGAAGACGTTCCCGACCCAGCGGGTCTACGGGAGCCAGGACAACGCTCAGCTGCACCTGATCACCTGCGGTGGTACCTACGATCGGACCACCGGGCACTACACCGACAACGTCATCGTCTACGCGACGATGACGAGCTCCTATCGAAGCTGAGCACGGAGGCGGGCATGGGCTGGATGGCGAAGCGGAGACTGCGTACTGGCCCCACGGCGGCATTGCCCGCCAAACCGGACCTGGACGAGTTGTTGCGCGTCGTCAGGCTCGCCGACCCGGCCGCGAGGCGGGACGGCGACGACATCGTGGCGACCGACGTGCGCGTGTACGCGCCCGTCGAGGCCGAGGGTGAGCTGACCGGCGGCGAGCTGGAGAAGGTGTGGGCGGTGCGGGTGGCCGCGGAGGGCCCGCTGCCGCTCGACTTCTTCGACCGCTTCCTTGCCGAGGGCCTGGCGTTCCGGCTGGGCGGGCTCGCGGTGTGCCGGGGCGAGGTGAGCGATCCGGCCGACGACGAGGAGAGCGGCCCGGCGGTCATCCTGCCGGTACGCCCCACGCCGGAGGAGCTGGCCCCGCTGCTGGAGCAGGAGGAAGAGGGCGTCGCGTTCACGGCGGGCGACATCAGGGCCGTGCTGGTGCCGCAGAAGGGCCAGCCGCCGGCCGTGCAGGAGTTGCTGCCGTTCGCGACCGAGCTGACCGCGATCGAGCTGCGCGGCGACGAGCCGGTCAAGCTGGGCGCGCTCGCGCTGGAGCTGTCGGAGGCGCTGAACGGGCTGGCGGTGGACCGCTGGCGGTTCCGGATCGACGCGGCGGAGGATCTCGTGCCCCCTGCGTCGGCGGAAGCGGAATCAGAAGCGGAGCCGGAAGCGGCGGAGGAGCTCGTACCCCCGGCGGAGCCTGCGCCCGAATGACGTTCTGTTGTACTCTGCACCTAGTAACCGAATAATGCTCGGTTTCCAGGAGGCACTGTGGCAGAGGCGTACATCGTCGGGGCGGTTCGCACCCCCGTCGGCAAGAAGAAGGGCGGCCTTTCCACCGTCCACCCCACTGACCTGGCCGCCCACGCGCTGAAGGCGCTGATCGACCGCACCGGCGTCGACCCGGCCGCGGTCGAGGACGTCATCATGGGGTGCGTCATGCAGTTCGGCCCCCAGAGCATGGACATCGCGCGAAATGCCTGGCTGTCGGCAGGGCTGCCCGAGACCACCGCCGGCGTCACGATCGACCGGCAGTGCGGCTCCTCCCAGCAGTCGATCCACTTCGCCGCGCAGGGCGTCATGTCCGGCACCCAGGATCTGGTGGTGGCGGCCGGCGTCGAGTCGATGAGCATCGTGCCCATGGGTGCGTCGATCACGGCCGCCCTGGAGAAGGGCATGCCGTTCCCGTTCGGCGACAAGTGGGTCGAACGGTACGGCAAGCAGGAGATCTCGCAGTTCCGCGGCGCGGAGCTGATGTGCGAGAAGTGGGGCTACACGCGGGACGTGCTGGAGCAGTACGCCTTCGAGTCCCACCAGCGGGCCGCCAAGGCCATCGCCAACGGCTACTTCAAGGACCAGATCGCCCCCGTCAACGGCGTCGAGGACGACGAAGGGCCGCGGGCGGACACGACGCTGGAGAAGATGGCGGGCCTGAAGACCCTCAAGGAGGGCGGCCAGATCACCGCGGCCACGTCGTCGCAGATCTCCGACGGCTCCGGAGCCGTGCTCATCGCCTCCGAGCAGGCCGTACGCGAGCACGGGCTGACCCCGAGGGCCCGCATCCACCAGCTCGCGCTCATGGGGGACGACCCGGTCTACATGCTGACCGCGCCGATCCCCGCCACGCAGCGGGCGCTGAAGAAGGCCGGCATGTCGATCGACGAGATCGACGTCGTCGAGATCAACGAGGCGTTCGCGCCGGTGCCGCTGGCGTGGATGAAGGAGCTCGGCGCCGACCCGGCCCGGGTCAACCCCAACGGCGGCGCCATCGCGCTCGGCCACCCGCTCGGCGGCACGGGCGCGATCCTGATGACCAAACTGCTGCACGAGCTGGAGCGCACCGGCGGCCGTTACGGCCTGCAGACGATGTGCGAGGGCGGCGGCCAGGCCAACGTCACCATCATCGAGCGGCTGTGAAGGGTGGAGCGCCGCCTCCGGGCGTACGGGGGAGGCGGCGCTCCGCTAACTACCATCCCGGTAGTTGTCTAGCGGCCCTTGGGCGGAAGGCGCCGGGGCGGCATGATCGGCCGCTGCGGCATCTTGGGCATCGGGCGCACCACCGGCAACTGGGGCCGGTTTTTCTTGTTTCCTGAGCGAACGCGCATAAGGGAAAGCTCCTCTACGTAACTCACGACGCGGCTCATGGAGGCCGGTCGACATGCTCAGCTGCCGCGTCTCATGGGTGGACTGGCTGAGTGGCGGGCGGTCAAGCCCCGCGAATTACAGGTAAAGGCGCATGTCCATGAGGCTAAAGGGTGCTTCGGGGGACGCGCAACCGAATTAATCGCCGGCGGAAACCGTGGTCAGCCGCGAGCCGGGCGTCCGCCCAGGCCGTCGGCCGCGCGCCCGTTCAGGTCGTCAGCCGCGTGCCTGGCCCGCCGCGATCACGCTGTCGAGGGCCTCGCGTGACTCGCGCATCGCCTCCATGGCGCGGTCGATCCGGTCGCGTTCGGCGCGCAGCCGCTCCAGCATGTCGGGACAGGTCGGAGCCAGGTGGTCGCTTTCGTCCTCCAGGCAGAGCAGCACGGTCGCGATCATCGTGGTGCCGAGGCCGGCCGAGAGCAGGCAGCGGATCCGGCGCACGACCTCGACGTGGGCCTCGCCGTATTCGCGCTGGCCGCCGGCGCCGCGCTCGGGGCGCAGCAGGCCCTGCTCCTCGTAGTGACGCAGGAGCCGCTCGCTCACCCCGGTGCGTCGGACGAACTCGCCGATGCGCACGTGGCCTCCCTCACGCCGGTCCGACTCTGACGTGCATGTGGGAACTCAGCGTACTCGCATGACGTGGACTTTCCCGGGACCTCAGCGCACGGAGTCGGGCGGCCGTCACCGCCAGGCCGGCCAGGGCGCAGAACAGCACCGTGACGGAGAGGGGCGCGGGGAAGTAGGCGAGCTGCGCCCAGGTGACCGTCCGGCCGTTCACCAGCACCGACACGAGGTCCGGGTACGCGGCCAGCACCGCGGCCGGGACGAGCGCGGGCACCAGCCGCGGCCCGATCCGCCACCAGGACCGGCCAGAACGCCTGGAGGCCCAGCGGCGGGCCCTGACCACGCCGAGCACGCCCAGCCCCAAGGCGACGATCGCGAGCGCGCCCAGCACCGCCTCGAAGAGCTGCCGGTCGCCGCCGGGCCCCTCCGGGGTCCGGCCCTCGCTCAGCGCCGCGAGGCCGAGCATGATGTCGTACGTCGGGTCGTACAGGGTGGCGTTGTTGGTCATCACGGCGAAGCCGTAGCCGGTCTTCGGGGAGACGGCCTCGACGGCGTTGTAGGTGAACAGGTTGCCCGAGTGCACGAGCCACCCGTCCTCCTCGACGCCCCACCCCATCCCGTACGGCCGCAGCTCCGTCGGCCGGTGCATGGTCGCCAGGCTCTCCCGCTTGACGAGCGGCCGGCCGCTTCCCGCCTGCACGATCAGCCATTTGCCCATGTCGGCGGCGGTGGTGATGACCCCGCCCGCGCCGCTGTCGTCGTGGAACCCGTCGAGCTCGGGCCGGGGCAGCCAGGCGCCGAAGAGCGAGTTGTAGCCGTTCGCCGGTCGCACGTCGGCGGCGGAGACGGCGCTGGACGTCATGCCGAGCGGCCCGAACACCCGATCGCGCAGGTAGTCGCCGAACCGCCGGCCCGAGGCCACCTCCACCAGCCGCGCGGCCAGGTCGTAGTTGACGTTGCAGTACTCGTAGCGGGTGCCGGGGTCGGCGGCGAGCCGGGAGCCGGCCAGGCGGGCGGTGTAGTCGGCCAGGGAGGTGGCGCGCTCGGTCGCGGCGATGTCGATCGTGCGGTCGGACAGGCCCGAGGTCTGGTTGAGCAGCTGCCGTACGGTGATGCGGGCCGCCCGCGGGTCGGCCATCGCGAACCCGGGCACCTGCGCGGCCACCGGCTCATCCAGCCTGATCCTGCCGCGCTCCACGAGCGTCATGACGGCCATGGCGGTGAACGACTTGCTCACCGAGGCCACCCGCATGGGGGTGTCCTCGGTCACGGGCCGCCCGTCGGAGTCGTGGCCGTAGCCGGTGGCGTGCACGACCTCGCCGCCGTGCGTCACGACCACGGACAGACCGGGCACCCCGGTGGTCTCCATGGCCTCGCGCAGGTAGGCGTCCACGGCGGCGGGGGTCAGCTCGGGGGCCGCCGGTGCGGCGGAAGCCGGGCTGAGGGCGAGAGCGAGGGACAGAAGGAGTTTCACGCTGAAGAACCTAGGAAGGCGGGGCCCGCTTCCGTATCGGCCGACCGTCTACCACCACCCCTGACGAAAGTCAGGTCTCGGGCAGCCGCTCGGGGGCGACCTCGCGGACCTGCTGGAAGATCATCGAGGTGCGCCAGCCGACGATCTCCTTGCGCTTGCTCAGCCGGTCGAGCAGGAACCCGTGCAGGTGGTCGAGGTCCCTGACGCCCACGTGCAGCAGGAAGTCGTCGCCGCCGGAGAGTACGTACACGCTCATGACCTCCGGCATGGCGGCCGCCGACGACTTGAACGCGTTGATCACCGCGCGGCTCAGCGGGCGCACCTGGACCGAGACCATCGCCTGGACGCCGCGGTTGAGCGCGGCCGGGTCGATGTCGGCGTGATAGCCGCGGATCACCCCTTTTCGGGTCAGCGTCCTGACCCGCTCCAGGCAGGTCGAGGGGGCGATGCCCAGTTGCCTGGCCAGTTCGCGGTTGGATTGCCGAGCATCCGTTTGGAGCAGGCGCACGATCGCCGAATCTAGTTCGTCCATGGTGCCAGGTTGCCATGTTCTTCCGGCCGAACGTTCGATCCACCGGGGGTCGGACCGAACGGATGGACTAGCTTCGGGCGTCATGAGTGGACGAATGGGAGCCTGGCAAGGGACGGCACTGCTCGTGGGCGCGGTGCTGGGGCCGGGCATGCTGGTGCTGCCGCACCTGGCCGCCGCCGCGGCGGGGCCCGCCTCTGTACTGGCCTGGGCGGGGATGCTCGCGCTGAGCGTGCCCGTCGCGCTGACCTTCGCCGCCCTCGGCACGCGTTACCCGGGCGGCGGGGGAGTGGCGGCCGTCGTCGGCCTGGCGTTCGGCCGGCACGCCTCCGCCGTGGCCGGCTGGTGGTTCTACGGCGCCGTCCCCATCGGCACCGTCGCGGGCGCGCTCGTCGGCGGCCGGTACGTCGAAGCCTCCCTGGGCGTGAACGCCACTCTGGCGGCCTGCCTGATCCTTCTGGCCGCTTTCGCCGCCAACGCGGCCGGGCTGCGCACCTCCGGGCGGCTGCAGATCGTCATGGTCGCCCTGCTCGTCACGCTGCTGGCCACCGCCGTGATCACCGCCGTCCCGCACGCCGACTCGGCCAACTTCACCCCCTTCGCCCCGTACGGCGCCGCCGGCGTGGCGGGCGCGGCCGGTGTGCTCATGTTCGCCTTCGTCGGCTGGGAGGCGGCCAGTCACCTGTCCGCCGAGTTCGCCGACGGGAAGAAGGGATTGCTGCGGGCCACGGTGGTGACTCTGGGAGTGATCGGCCTGTTGTACGCGGGCGTCGCCGTCACCTCCGTCGGCGTGCTCGGCGCGGACATGACCGGCGTGCCGCTGACCGCGATGCTGGAGACGGGCATCGGCCCGGCGGCGCGGCCGGTCACCGGGGTGGTGGCGGTGCTGCTGTCGTTCGGGGCGGTCAACACCTACATCGCCGGGGCGGCCCGGCTGGGGGCGGCCCTGGCCAGGGACAAGGCGCTGCCGGGCTGGTTCGCCAAGGGCGGAGGGGCGGGCGAGACGCCGTACCGGAGCCTCGGGCTGGTGCTCGCACTCAGCGTGCCGGTGCTGGTGCGGGGCGCGGACCTCGACCTGCTCATGCGCGCGACCTCGGCCTGTCTGGCGGCGGTCACCTCGGCGGGGGTGGCGGCGGCGGTGCGCATGTTGCCGGCCGGCCGGCACCGGACCACGGCCGTGATCGGGACCGGGATGTCGCTGCTGGGGCTGGCGGCCTGCGGCGCCTACCTGGTGGTGCCCGCCGTGCTGGCGCTGGTGGCGCTCGGTGCACTGAAGGTGAATGCTCGCCGTTCCTACAAAATCGGGCTATAAACGGCGACAGGACGCCGTCAGGCGGGCAGTACTCATGAGCACATGACGGCGCTATGTCGGGAGGTGCGATGACCGAGCACACCAAGTACGCGGAGTCCAGGGAAGTCGGCGAGCAGGCACGCGAGAAGGAGTGGACGCGTCCCAGCTTCGCCAAGCAGCTCTTCCTCGGTGACTTCCGGCTGGATCTGGTGTATCCGGCCCCCGCCCCGCCCGACGAGGCGGCCAAGAGGGGCGAGGAGTTCGTCCGGGCCGTCCGCCGCTACCTCGACGCGCACGTGGATCCCGCCCTCATTGAGCGGACCGCCCAGGTGCCCGACGACGTGGTCAAGGGGCTGGCGGAACTCGGCGCGTTCGGCATCACGATCAAGGAGGAGTACGGCGGGCTCGGGCTGCCGTACCTGTACTACTGCCGCACGCTCATGCTCGTCGGCTCGTACTGCCCGGCGCTGGCCACGCTGCTGTCGGCGCACCAGTCGATCGGCGTGCCCCAGCCGCTCAAGCTGTTCGGCACCGAGGAGCAGAAGCGCGAGTTCCTGCCCAGGTGCGCGGCGGGGGCGATCTCGGCGTTCCTGCTGACCGAGCCCGACGTCGGCTCCGACCCGGCCCGCCTGGGCACCACCGCCGTACGCGACGGCGACGACTACGTGATCGACGGCGTGAAGTTGTGGACCACGAACGGCGTCGTGGCCGACCTGCTGGTCGTCATGGCCAGGACCGGTAAGAAGATCAGCGCGTTCGTCGTCGAGGCCGACACGCCGGGCATCACGGTCAAGCGGCGCAACTCGTTCATGGGGTTGCGCGGCATCGAGAACGGCGTCACCGAGTTCTCCCAGGTCAGAGTGCCGGCCAAGAACCTGATCGGGCGCGAGGGCGAAGGGCTGAAGATCGCCCTCACCACGCTGAACACCGGCCGCCTGTCGCTGCCCGCCACGTGCGCCGGCAGCGCGAAGTGGGCCGTCAAGATCGCCCGCGAGTGGGGCAACGAGCGGGTGCAGTGGGGGCGCAAGGTCGGCATGCACGAAGCCGTGGCCACGAAGATCGCCTTCATCGCGGCCAGCGCGTACGCGCTCGAAGCCGTCTGCGAGCTCAGCAGCCGCCTGGCCGACGACCAGCGCAACGACATCAGGATCGAGGCGGCCCTGGCCAAGCTGTACGCCTCCGAGCTGTCGTACCGGGTGCTCGACGAACTGGTCCAGATGAGGGGCGGGCGCGGCTACGAGACGGCCGAGTCGCTCGCCGCGCGGGGCGAGCGTGGCGTGCCCGCCGAGCAGATGCTGCGCGACTCGCGCATCAACCGCATCTTCGAGGGCTCCTCCGAGATCATGCACCTGATGATCACCCGCGAGGCGGTGGACGCGCACCTGTCGGCCGCCGGCGAGCTGATCAACCCCGAGGCCGGGCGGCAGGAACGCGCGCAGGCGCTGCGCCGGGCGAGCCGCTTCTACGCCAAGTGGCTGCCCACACTGGTGGCCGGCACGGGCAACCTGCCCACCTCGTACGCCGACTTCGGCCCGCTGGCCGCCCATCTGCGCTTCGTGGAGCGGACCAGCAGGAAACTGGCCAGGTCCACCTTCTACGGCATGTCCCGCTGGCAGAGCAGGCTGGAGTACAAACAGTCCTTCCTCGGCCGGATCGTGGACATCGGGGCCGAACTGTTCGCCATGACCGCCGTCTGCCTCAAGGCCGAGGAGGACGCCGGTGATCTGGGGCGCAGGCCGTACGAGCTGGCCGACACCTTCTGCCACCAGGCACGACACCGCGTGGACGAGCTCTTCGACCGGCTCTGGGACAACAGCGACAGCCATGACGTACGCCTGGCGAACTACGTCCTGGAGGGCCGCTACACCTTCGTCGAGGAGGGGATCCTGGATCCGTCGATCGAGGGTCCGTGGATCGGCACGCCGTCGGGCGGGGAGAACGTCCGGCGGAAGATCATCTGACATCCGGTCTAGACCGGATGTGCGGTCTGATTTCCCCGAGTGTTGTCAAAACGAGACGGACCGGTATAGACCGGCTGCCAAACTCAGGCTTACGCTGGCGCAAACGCGGGCGAGCCGTTACTCGCGCGCCTCATCCCCCAGGGCTGGGTCCGCCGGCTGGTACGGACCAGCTCGGCCCGGCCTGACGAGAAGGCGGTATCTCCAGTGAACATCAAGCTTGTGAGCGGCGCCGCTCTCGGCCTTGCCACGATGCTGGTCCTGTCCAGTTGCGGCTCTGGCGGCTCCGGCGGAGGCGACGACACCCAGGCGTCGGGCGGCGGTGCGGTCACCCTGAAGATGGTCGCGGCCGACTACGGCGACGGCCCCGGCAAGCCGAACTCGGGCGAGACGTTCTGGAAGGGCGTCGTGGACGAGTTCCAGGCGGCCAACCCGAACATCAAGGTCGATGTCCAGGTCATCAACTGGAACGACATCGACAAGCAGGTCGCCACCATGATCCAGAACGGTCAGGTGCCCGACATCCTGCAGACCGGCGACTACTCCGGCTTCGTCGCCGACAAGCTCCTCTACAAGGTGGACGAGGTCCTGTCGCCGAACGTCTCGGGCGACATGCTGCAGAAGTTCGCCGAGTTCGGCAAGGTCGACGGCGCCGCGTACGGCATCCCGTTCGTCTCCTCCGCCCGCGCCCTGTTCTACAACAAGGACCTCTTCGAGAAGGCCGGCATCGCCGAACCGCCGAAGACGTGGGACGAGCTCAAGGCCGCCGCCGAGAAGCTGAAGGGCGCCGGCGTGACGCAGCCGTTCGGCCTGCCGCTCGGCCAGGAGGAGGCCCAGGCCGAGTCGTTCCTGTGGATGCTGGGCAACGGCGGCGGTTACAAGGACGCCTCCGGCAAGTGGGCGATCAACTCGCCGCAGAACGTCGAGACGTTCACGTACGTGAAGGGCCTGGTCGACGCCGGCCTGACCACCCCCAACCCGGGCACCAAGGACCGCAAGACGGTCTGGGAGGACTTCGGCGCGGGCAAGGTCGGCATGGTCAACGGCGGCCCCATGTCCATCCCGATCTTCGACGCGGCCGGCCTGAAGAACTACGGCGTCGTGCCGATCCCCGGCAAGGCCGGGCCGCTCGACACCACGCTCGGCGTCATGGACTGGATCATGGCGTTCAACAAGAACGGCCACGCCGCCGAGATCAAGAAGTTCTTCGACTTCTTCTACACCGGCAGCGCCGCCCAGAAGATCTCCGACACCTACAAGCTGCTGCCCGTCACCAACGGCGGCATCCAGAAGCTGTCGAGCGACGAGAAGCTCAAGCCGTTCCTCGACGCGCTGCCCAACGCCAGCTTCTACCCCTTCCAGGACCCCAAGTGGGCCGAGGTGAACCCGGCCATCAAGCAGACCATCGGCGGCGCCGTCAAGGACGACCCCGCCAAGGTCCTCGGTGAGCTGCAGAAGACCGCCGAAGCGGCCGGCTGATCCAGCGGGACACGGATACGGCCGGCGCGCGCCGTCGGCCGTATCGTCCTGGAAAGGTGTCTGATGAGAAGATTGCGCGCCCTGGAGCCCCTGGCCTGGGTCGGGCCCGCCATCGTCCTGATCGCCCTCGTCGTGCTCTGGCCCGTGATCGAGATGATCAGGTCCTCGTTCCTGGAGATCAGCCGGCTCGGCGTGGAACGCGGCTACACCGGCTTCGCCAACTACGAGAAGCTGTTCGGCGAGAAGGACTTCGCGGACATCATGGTCCGCAGCGTGATCTGGGTCGTCGCCGTCGTGGTGCTCACCGTGCTGTTCTCGCTGGCCCTGGCGCAGCTGTTCAACCAGCGCTTCCCGCTGCGCAAGGTGGCCCGCTGGGCGCTCATCGCGCCCTGGGCCGCGTCGGTGCTCATGACCGCGATCATCTTCAAGTGGATGCTCGACCCCGAGGTCGGCGTGATCAACCAGATCCGGCTGAAACTCGGGTGGATCGACGCCATGGGCGGAGCCGCCGCCGACCAGCTCGGTGACGCCTCCACCGCCATGCCGTGGCTGGTGTTCGTCGCGGTGTTCGTGTCGGTGCCGTTCACCACGTACGCGCTGCTGGCCGGGCTCGCCACGATCCCCGCCGACGTGTACGAGGCCGCCCGCATGGACGGAGCAGGACGCCTGCGGACGTACTGGTCGATCACGCTGCCACTCCTGCGCCCCGCGCTCACCGTGGCCGCGCTGATCAACGTCATGAACGTCTTCAACAGCTTCCCGATCATCTGGGCCATGACGCACGGCCAGCCCGGCTACTCCACGGCCACGTCGACGATCCTCATGTACATCCTCAAGGGCTCCGACATCGGCGAGTCGGCCGCCATGTCCGTCGTCAACTTCGGCATGGTGATCGTGCTGACCGTGATCTTCCTGCGGGTGTCGCGGTGGAACAAGGAGGTGGCGTGATGGCCGTCAAGACCGCGCCGTCGCGGACCAGGCCACACCACCACGCCCGCGCCGGCCGGGGCGGCGGCGTCGCCGGCGCCATGCCCAAGGTCAAGACCGTCCTCGTCGCGGGCACCGCCTACGTCGTCTCGCTGCTGTTCCTGTTCCCGTACGTGGTCATGCTGCTGACCTCGCTGCGCTCCCAGGACTCGCTGCGCGAGGTGACGTTCTGGCCGCGTGAGTGGATCTGGTCGAACCTCGCCGACTTCTGGGGCACCGGCCTGGCCGTCAACCTCTGGGTCACGATCAAGGTGGCGGCCGGCTCGACCGTGCTCGTGCTGCTGGTGGCGCTGCCCGCCGCGTACTACTCGGCCCGGCACCAGTTCAAGGGCCGCACCGCGTTCCTGGTGCTCGTCCTGATCACGCAGATGTTCCAGCCCACGGCCATGGTCGTCGGCATCTACCGCGAGTTCTTCCAGTTCGGGCTGGTGGACTCGATCTGGGCGCTGATCCTGGTCAACGGCGGGTTCAACCTGGCGTTCGCGGTGTGGATCCTGAACGCGTACTTCGCCTCCATCCCGCGTGAGCTGGAGGAGGCGGCCTTCATCGACGGCAACGGGCGCTTCGGCGCGCTGTTCCGGATCACGCTGCCGCTGGCCATGCCCGGCGTCATCACCGCGCTGATCTTCACGTTCATCGCCGCGTGGAACGAGTTCGTGGTCGCGCTGACCCTGACCACGACCACGGCCAACCAGCCGCTTCCCGTGGCGCTCAACTCGTTCATCGGGCAGTACCAGGTGGACTGGCAGAACCTGTTCGCCGGCTCGGTGATCGCCACCATCCCGGTGATCATCCTGTTCGCCCTGATCGAGCGGAAGGTGGTCGGCGGCCTGACCGCCGGCTCCATCAAGTAGACCGCCCGGCCGCCCCCGGTGACCCCTGGGCGCGGCCGGGCGTCTTCACGTGGCTTCGGGGCGGGCCGCCTCAGTCCTGCTTGGGCTGGGGCACGCGGGCCACGCAGAACACCGTCTGGCCGAACGGCGGTGTGATGAACCGCTCGATGAAGCGCGTCGTCGGCACCACCGTACGGTCGTAGATCTTGACCAGCCGCGGGTCCGGATAGCCCACGCCGCCCCGGCGCACCGCCGCCCACCAGGCGATGCCGCCCAGGAAGTTGATCGGCTTGAGCACCTCGACGTCCAGCCCCGCCTTGGCCACCGTCGTGCCGAGCGTCTTCGGCGTGTAGCGCTGGACGTGACCCACCTTGCGGTCGAAGTCACCGTAGAGCTGCGGATATCCCGGCACCCAGATGATGATCCGGCCGCCCGGCTGCGTGACGCGCGCCAGCGAGCGCAGCGCCTCGGCGTCCTCCTCGATGTGCTCCAGGACGTTCATCATGACGACGGTGTCGACCTTGTCGTCCAGCGGGATGTCCGTCGGCAGGCCGAACTGCAGGACGCTGATGTCGTCGCGGTCGGCGAAGCGCTTCTCCAGCTGCTCGACGCAGTAGGGGTCGAAGTCGCTCACGACCAGGCGGTCGAGACGCGGCATGAACTGCTCGGCGAAGTGGCCCAGCCCCGAGCCGATCTCCAGCATCGAGCGGCCGACATGCGGGGCGACCATGTCGAACTCGTACTGCCGGTAGTTCTTGGCCTCGTCCCCACCCAGGTGGTTCTCCAGGGCCTCGTCACCGGCCGCCGGTTGCACTACACGGTCATACCCAGAAGACATATTCCCGTTCCTTCAAGGGGCTCATGGATTGCCCGAGTCTAATGCCCCGCATCGTCATGAGGATGACACGATCAGCGAAACGCCCTTTCCCAACTGCCCGGGATGCGGTGGAATCTGACTCGTCATGGACGACGACGAGGCGGTTACGCGCTCGCTCGACGGTGACCTGGCCGCCTACGAGGTGCTGGTCGCCCGCTACAGCGCGCTCGCCCACCGTACCGCCGCCATGCTGGGAGCGGGGGACGAGGCGGAGGACGTCGTCCAGGAGGCGTTCGTCAAGGCGTTCCGGCACCTGCCGAGCTTCCGCAGGGACGCGCCGTTCCGGCCGTGGCTGCTGCGCATCGTGGCCAACGAGACCCACAACCTGACCCGCTCGCGCGGGCGGCGCTCCGACCTGGCGCTGCGCCTCGCCGCCGGCGCCGACCCGGTCGCGCCCGACGACCCCGAGGGGGCCGCCGTGGCCACCGACCGGCGCTCGCGGCTGCTGGCCGCCGTACGCGGGCTGCCGGAACGGGAACGTCAGGCGGTCGTCTGCCGGTACTTCTTACAGCTGAGCGAGGCGGAGACCGCGCAGGTGCTCGACTGGCCCGTCGGCACCGTCAAGTCCAGCACGCACCGGGGGCTGGCCCGGCTGAGGGAGGAGG
Organism: Nonomuraea sp. NPDC048892; assembly: GCF_040649735.1. Lineage (NCBI taxonomy): Bacteria > Bacillati > Actinomycetota > Actinomycetes > Streptosporangiales > Streptosporangiaceae > Nonomuraea > Nonomuraea sp. NPDC048892. The sequence continues at coordinate 32,919 of NZ_JBEZFZ010000024.1, forward strand.
TGGGCGGTGAACTCGCGTGAACCCTTCGACGACCTGGAGGCCGAACTCGTCGCGCTCGGCGACCTCCTCGACACGCCCACACCCCCTCCCACCGACGTCGCCGCCGCCGTCCGCGCCCGCCTCGAACAGCCCGGCCCGGCTCCCGAGTCCGATCCCGACCCGGCGCACGGGCCGATCGCCACGCCGGTAAGGCCGCATCCCCGGGCGCTGGGGCGGCGTGGGAGGCGGTGGGTGGTCGTGGCGGCCGTGGTCGTCGCCGTCGTCACCGTCACGGCCGCCACCCCCCAGGGCCGCGCCGCCGTGGCGTACATCCTGCGCTTCGCCGGCATCGAGCTGCAGGTCGGGGACACCCCGCCCCCGCCCGTCACCACCACGGCCGGGCTCCCAGGGGAGCACACCGTGCCGCCGTCCGCCGTCGCGGGCCAGGCGCGCTTCCCGGTCAGAACCCCTTCCGCCCTCGGCCCCCCGCAACGGGTGACGGTCTCCGACGGTGGCAGGGTGGTGTCGATGTTCTGGCCGGACGGCATCCGGCTCGACCAGTTCGACGGCGCCATGGACCCGTACTTCTTCAAGAAGCTCGGCCCGCCCTACCCCGACCACGCGATGGTCGGCGGGCGCTCGGCCTGGTGGCTCCCCGGCGCGCACCCCCTCGGCTACATCCGCCGCCAGGACGGCACCGAGGTCCCGCTCCGCCAGGCCGCCCCCACCCTCGTCTGGCAGCAGGGCACGCTCAACTACCGCCTGGAGGGCGCGGGGAGCAAGGAGGAGGCCGTCCGCGTCGCCGAGTCACTCGGGTGACGACGTCAGCCAGTCGTCCACACCCTTGAGCAGTTCCTTGCGCACCGTCTCGGGGGCGGTGGACGAGCGTACGGACTGGCGGGCCAGCTCGGCCACCTCCGCGTCGCTGAACCCGTAGACGTCCCTGGCCAGCTCGTACTGCCGCAGCAGCCGCGTACCGAACAGCAGCGGGTCGTCGGACCCCAGCGCGATCGGCACCCCCGCGTCGAACAGCCGGCGCAGCGGCACGTCGGCGGCCTGCTCGACCACCCCCAGCCCCACGTTGGAGGTGGGGCAGATCTCGCAGCAGATCTGCCGGTCGGCCAGCCGCTGCATCAGCCAGTCGTCCTCGGCCGCGCGCACGCCGTGGCCGACCCGGTCGGCGCCCAGGTCGTCGACGCACTGCGCGACGCTGCGCGGCCCCATCAGCTCGCCGCCGTGGGGCATGGCCCGCAGCCCGCCGCGCTTGGCGATCCTGAACGCCCGCTCGAAGTCTCTCGCCTGGCTGCGCCGCTCGTCGTTGGACAGCCCGAAGCCGACCACGCCCTTGTCGGTGTACTGGACGGCCAGCCGGGCCAGCGTGTTCGCGTCGAGCGGATGACGGGTCCTGTTCGCCGCCACGATCACCGCGATCCCGATGCCCGCGTGCGTGGCCGCCTGGTGCACCGCGTCCAGCATCAGCTCCAGCGTGGCCGTCAGCCCGCCGAAGCGCTGGGCGTACCCCGAGGGGTCGACCTGGATCTCCAGCCACCGCGACCCGGCCGCCACCTCGTCCTCGGCCGCCTCGCGCAGGAGCCGGTAGACGTGCTCGGGACGGGTCAGCACGGACCTGGCGATGTCGTACAGGCGCTGGAACCTGAACCAGCCCCGCTCGTCGGTCGCCCGCAGCTTCGGCGGCCAGTCCTGCTCCAGCGCGTCGGGCAGATGCAGCCCCTGGTCCCTGGCCAGCTCGATCAGCGTCGAGTGCCGCATCGAGCCGGTGAAGTGCAGATGAAGATGGGCCTTGGGAAGGGCATGTAGGGGCCGTGGCATCTGCATATCTTGCCACTCAACCTCCGGGCGGGTCGGCGCGTTGGGGAGGGCGAAAGGGGACCCTCGCTGATGACAGATGCTGATGACAGATGACGACGAGGCGGCCTTCGACGACTTCCTGGCCGCCAGGAGCACCTCGCTGCTGCGCACCGCGATCCTGGTCTGCGGGGCGACGCCGCACGACGCCGAGGACCTGGTCCAGCACGCGCTGGAGAAGGTCTACCGGAACTGGCCGCGCATCCGGCGCGACAACCCCGAGGCGTACGCGCGGAAGATCGTCGTGAACGCGGCGATCAGCAGAGCGCGGCGGCGCAAGGTCATCAAGGAGATCATGTTCGCCCGGCCGCCGGATACCGCCGCGGACTCACCCGACCTCGACCTGCGTGACGCGCTCATCCGGGAGCTGCGCAGGCTGCCGCCCAGGATGCGGGCCGTGCTCGTGCTGCGCTACTGGGAGGACCAGTCGGAGCAGTCCACCGCCGCCCTGCTCGGTTGCTCGGTGGGCACGGTCAAGAGCCAGGCGGCGCGCGGGCTCGCCAGGATCCGCGAACACATGGACATGGCAGAGGAAGTGAGCAGATGACGATCGAGGACGACCTGGCCGACGCCATGCGCGCGCACGTCGCCGGCGTGCGGGCCGCGCCCGGCCTGGGATCGGCCGTACGCGGCCGGCATCGGGCCCGAGTGCTCAGGCTCCGCGCGGCCGGCGCGGCGCTCATCACCGCCGCGGTGGCGGTGGCCGTACCGGTGACGCTGGACCACCTACCGCTGGGCGGCGGGGACGCCGCCGCCCGTCAGGACCGGGTCATGGTGCGCGACGACGTGACCGTTCCCGACGTGACGGGCAAGAGCGCGGCGCAGGCCGCGCGGATCCTGCGCGAGGCCGGGCTGCGGGCCGAGTTCTCCGGATCGGAGATCCTGAACGACCTGGTGCTCACGCAGCGGCCGCCCGCCGGAGAACGGGCCGCTCCCGGCGACCACGTCAGGCTCACCCTCGCGCCGCGCGACAGACCGCCCCAGGACCTTGGCGACCTGGGCGACGGGCGCGAGTTCGGCGGCATCCGCCTCGGCTATCTGCCCGAAGGGCTCGTATGGGGCAAATGGTCGGCCAAGGACAGGTTCGGCAAGCACAGCTACACCACCAGCTTCCAGCGGCCGGACGCCGATCACGGCACGTTCGCGGTGCAGGTGTTCGTGTTCACGGGCGAGGCCGCCAGGCAGGCCGTCGAGAAGTTCCCCGGGCAGGGGGAGGCCGAGCGCGTGGACGTCGGTGGCAGGCGGGCGTGGCTGGCGACCGTCGCCGACGGTGGCGAGGTCGTGCCGCGGGGCACCGAGCGCGGGCTGCTCACGATCGGCTGGGAGGTGCGTGACGACCTGGTCGTCCAGGTGTGCCTCGAAGCCGGCTACAGCGAGGAGATCGACGGCGAGGCCGAGTTGCGCAGGATCGCTGAGGGCGTACGTCCCGACCGGCCGAACGTACGGTAGGGAGGGCTCGGGCGGGGGATCATGGGGGGATGATCCCCGAGGGACACGAGCTCGGCCAGGGCGCCCGCGCGGCTCTGGCGGCGATGGCGCTGGGCGTGACGGCCCTCATCATCTACGGGCTCTTCTCCTCGGGCTTCGGCCGCCCGCCCCGCCTGGCCCTGCCCACCCCGCGCCCCGCGCCCGTACCGACCTCCGAGGAGCCGGGGGCGGCGGCGGGGGCGGTGGGGCCGCGGCCGGTCAGGGCGCTCGCGGTGGTCTCCGGCGATCTGTGGCTCACCCACCTGCCCTCGGGTCTCGAACGCGTCGGTGGCGGCGTCCTCGCGCGGCGGCCCGGGGTCGAGAGCGGGGCCTGGGCCAGGTTCGGCGGAGCGGGCCGGTTCGTCGAGATCCAGATCGAACACGGCACGATCGCCGCCGGCTGGGACCGCTACCGTAAGCGCGTCGCCATGTCGGCCGCCCGTCCCGTCACCGTGCGCGGCAGACCGGCCCTGGCCGGCCGGCATCCCGACGGCGGCCGGGTGATCGTCTGGCTCGAACGTCCCGGCACGGGCGCGTGGGTCAGGGTCGGCGATCCGCTCAGTGACGATCTCGTCGCTATTGCCGCCTCCATCAGGGCTCGTGTAGGAGACTAGGAGCCCTTTCCCCCGGTAATCCGCTCACGTCAAAGGGGAGGTCGATGCGGCGGCTGGCAGCGGTGCTCCTCATGTTCACGCTGACGGCGTGCGGCGTCGGCGGCGACCCCACGCCGCCGCTTCAGGCGACCCTGCCCCCGCCCAAGCCGGTCATCACCCGCAAGAACATGGCCTCGCTGTCCTGCGACGACACCAAGGTGCACGTGCCCGCCGAGATCCCCGGGCTCGACGACGCCGGCAGGTTCGCCCGTCTCGACTCGCTCAGGCAGCGGCTCAAGGTGCGCGGCCGGATCTGGCGCGAGGACGACGAGCGCGTGTACGTCGGCGTGGTGTGCGGGGTCCAGACGGCCGAACGCTTCTCCACGCTGGTGGCCAGGTCGACGCTGACCCTGTACCAGGGCAAACCGGCGCTGCGCTGGATCACACGTACGGGCATGCGCAACTTCATGTGGCTGGAGCGGCCGGGCACCGCCGTCTACATCGGCGCGACGCCCGGCCTGGCCACGGAGATCAGGTTGATCGCCGCCGACATCACCGCGGCCTGACCCGGCCCCGCCACCACCGCTTCCCTTCGCGGCCCCGACCAGGTCGGAACCGCGCGAACCGGCCCTGAACGGATCAGCGGGCCTCGGACAGCAGCTTGCTCAGCCGGCTGACGCCCTCGACCAGGTCCTCGTCACCCAGCGCGTAGGACAGCCGGAAGTAACCCGGCGTGCCGAAGGCCTCGCCCGGCACCACGGCCACCTCGGCCTCCTCCAGGATCAGCTCCGCCAGCTCGGCGGACGACCGGGGCCGCCGGCCGCGCAGCTCCTTGCCGATCAGCTCCTTGACCGAGGGATATGCGTAGAACGCCCCCTTCGGTTCCGGGCACAACACGCCCGGGATCTCGTTCAGCATCCGCACCATCGTCTGACGACGGCGGTCGAACGCCTCGCGCATCTCCGCCACCGCCGACAGGTCGCCGGAGACCGCCGCCAGCGCGGCGATCTGCGCCACGTTGGAGACGTTGGAGGTGGCGTGCGACTGCAGGTTGGTCGCGGCCTTCACCACGTCGGACGGGCCGATCAGCCAGCCCACGCGCCAGCCGGTCATCGCGTACGTCTTGGCCACGCCGTTGAGGATCACGACCTGGTCGCCCAGCTCGGGGACGGCGGTGGCGATGCTGGTGAACTCGGCGTCGCCGTAGATCAGGTGCTCGTAGATCTCGTCGGTGACCACCCACAGGCCGTGCTCCGCCGCCCAGCGGCCGATCGCGATCGTCTGCTCGCGCGAGTAGACGGCGCCCGTCGGGTTGGACGGCGAGACGAACAGCAGCACCTTCGTCCGCTCGGTGCGGGCCGCCTCCAGCTGCTCGACGCTCGCCAGGTAGCCGGTGGACTCGTCGGTCACGACGTCGACCTGGACGCCCCCGGCCAGCTTGATCGCCTCGGGGTAGGTCGTCCAGTAGGGGGCCACGACGAGGACCTCGTCGCCCGGGTCGAGCAGCGTCGCGAACGCCTGGTAGACGGCCTGCTTGCCGCCGTTGGTGACGAGCACCTGCGAGGGCTCGGCCGCGTAGCCGGAGTCGCGCAGCGTTTTGGCCGCGATCGCCTTCTTCAGCTCGGGCAGCCCGCCGGCGGGCGTGTACTTGTGGAACCGCGGGTCGCGCGCCGCCTCGATCGCCGCCTCGACGATGTAGCCGGGCGTCGGGAAGTCGGGCTCGCCGGCGCCGAAGCCGATGACGGGCCGTCCTTCGGCCTTCATCGCCTTCGCCTTGGCGTCCACGGCGAGCGTTGCGGACTCGGAAATCGCGGAAATTCTCGCGGAGATGCGGGGTCGGGTGGACATGCGTCCATGTTCCCACGCGGCCCACACGCGGGCGTGACCTGGGCGATCAGGTTTTGGTTCGACGTACCGGGCAATCCCCCGTATGCTTTCGCCTGGTCCTTCCGCCGCATGTCGGCGAGCGGTTCGGTCCAGGCAGTGAGTCGATCAGGGTAGTCTGGTCAACGACATAGGGCACTGGCGCAATTGGTAGCGCACCGGTCTCCAAAACCGGCGGTTGGGGGTTCGAGTCCCTCGTGCCCTGCGAGTGCGGTCCGCGCAATGCTTGGCGTGTAAGCGCGCCGCAATACTGCGTTGGATACGACGGATCAGGTGAGGACTGTGGCGATCGACACGCGCGGCGAGACCGCAGACAAGCCTAGTGGCGACAAGAAGGCGCGCACGACTCCTGCCCTCTTCTACCGGCAGGTCGTCAACGAGCTTCGTAAGGTCATCTGGCCGACACGCAAGGATCTCATCACCTACACCACGGTCGTTCTGATATTCGTTCTGATCATGGTTGCGATCGTGTACGGGCTCGACAGTGCCCTGGGATGGGCGGTCCTCCGCGTCTTCGGCGGATCCTGACCGAGACTCCGGCGGTGGTCGCCTGACGGGGTCGCCATTCGATTACCACGAAAGAGGAAGAGTCACCGTGTCCGAGTCTTCAATTCCGGCTGACGGGTCCCGCGACGAGTGGGGCGACGAGCTGGAAGAGGCCACTGAGGAGTCCGCCGAGGCGGCTCTGGAAGAGGCCGAGGTCGAGGAGAGCGACGAGGAGGCGGCCGAGGTCGAGGCTTCCACCGTCGACGACGACGGTGAGGAACTTCCCGAGGTCGACCCCGTCGAGGAGTTCAAGAGCTCGCTGCGCGGTCAGCCCGGCGAGTGGTACGTCATCCACTCCTACGCCGGTTACGAGAACCGGGTGAAGTCCAACATCGAGAGCCGCAACGTCTCGCTCAACATGGAGGACTACATCTACCAGGTCGAGGTGCCCACGCACACCGTCCAGGAGTTCAAGAGCGGCAAGAAGGTCCCGGTCAAGGAGCGGGTGCTGCCCGGCTACGTGCTGGTGCGCATGGAGCTGACCGACGAGTCCTGGGCCGCCGTGCGTAACACGCCCGGCGTGACCGGCTTCGTCGGCCTGTCCAACAAGCCGAGCCCGCTCAGCCTCGACGAGGTCGCCAAGCTGCTGGCGCCCGAGCCGACGGAAGAGGCCAAGAAGGCCACCACCAAGGCGTCCGCGGGCCCGACGGTCGAGTTCGAGATCGGCGAGTCCGTCACGGTCATGGACGGCCCGTTCGCGACGCTGCCCGCCTCGGTGAGCGAGATCAGCCCCGAGTCGCAGAAGCTCAAGGTGCTCGTGTCGATCTTCGGCCGGGAGACCCCGGTGGAGCTCTCGTTCAACCAGGTCTCGAAGATCTGAGACGATCACATACACTTAGACGTTCGGCTGGCCGCCTCACGCGAAGGGCGGCCTCCGACATGTCAGGGGCGCACCCGCGACCCTGACGGCATCGCAATCAGGACCCGGAGAAGGACTAATGCCTCCGAAGAAGAAAATCGCCGCATTGGTGAAGGTCCAGCTTCCCGCTGGACAGGCCACCCCGGCGCCGCCCGTGGGTACCGCCCTCGGTCCCCACGGCGTCAACATCATGGACTTCGTCAAGCAGTACAACGCTGCGACGGAGGCTCAGCGGGGCAACATCATCCCCGTTGAGATCACCATTTTCGAAGACCGCAGCTTCACCTTCATCACGAAGACGCCGCCGGCGCCCGAGCTGATCAAGAAGGCCCTGGGTCTCGACAAGGGCAGCGCGGTCCCGCACCGCGACAAGGTCGGCAAGCTGAGCCGCGAGCAGCTGCGCAGCATCGCCGAGACGAAGATGCCCGACCTCAACGCCAACGACATCGAGGCGGCCGAGAAGATCATCGCCGGCACCGCCCGGTCGATGGGCATCACCGTCGCCGACTGAGACCTTTCCCCGTAGTCGTGGGAGGGCCGGCACCGCGATCGGCCCGGACACCACAAGGAGTCAACATGCAGCGCAGCAAGGCGCACAAAGACGCGGCCGCCAAGATCGACCGCGACAAGCTCTACACACCCGTCGAGGCCGCGAAGCTGGCCAAGGAGACGTCGACCACCAAGTTCGACGCCACCGTCGAGGTCGCACTCAGGCTCGGCGTCGACCCTCGCAAGGCCGACCAGATCGTGCGCGGCACGGTCAACCTTCCGCACGGCACCGGTAAGACCGCCCGGGTCCTGGTCTTCGCGACCGGCGACCGTGCTGAGGCGGCCCGCGAGGCGGGCGCCGACATCGTCGGCGCCGACGAGCTGATCGACGAGATCTCCAAGGGCAACCGGCTCAACGAGTTCGACGCCGTGGTCGCCACGCCGGACCTGATGGGCAAGGTCGGCCGCCTCGGCCGCGTCCTCGGCCCGCGCGGTCTCATGCCCAACCCGAAGACCGGCACCGTGACGCCCGACGTCGCCAAGGCCGTGACGGAGATCAAGGGCGGCAAGATCGAGTTCCGCACCGACCGGCAGGCCAACCTGCACTTCATCATCGGCAAGACGTCGTTCGGCGAGCGCCAGCTCATCGAGAACTACGCCGCCGCCCTCGACGAGGTGCTCCGTCTCAAGCCGTCGGCGGCCAAGGGCCGTTACCTGAAGAAGGTCACCTTCTCCACGACGATGGGCCCGGGCGTCCCGGTCGACCCCAACGTCACCCGCGGCCTCACGGCCGAGCTGGAGAGCTGACCGCTCCCGCAGCGCTTCACTTACGCCCCCGTCCGGTTCTGCCGGGCGGGGGCGTTCTGCGTCCTCGACCCTTTTCGGGGCTGATCGACTGACCGGGGCGGGAGCCGCCACCGACCCGTATCCGCAGAGTCGCGGATGGCTGACCGGACCGCTGCCGGGCCTGTCTCTGTCGGGGCAGTCTCCGTCGTGCCGCCGCTGGGTTGCCGCGCCGGGCGGGCCCCACAAAGCCGTCTTCGTTGTGGCGTCGCCGGACGACCGGGCCGCCTCTGCTGGCTGTGCCTTCGGTTGGAGCTCTCCGGGTGTGTAGGTCGGCTGCCGTCTTCGGCGGGCTGCCAGACTGCGGTGTCGCGGCCGCTGGTCGTCTGGGGTGGGCTTCCGGAGGGCGGTGCCGACAGGTCGTCCGCGACGGGCTCCGGAGGACGGTGGTGCCGGTCGTTCGCGAGGGTTTCCCGAATGGGGTGATGTAACTCGTTCGCAGAGGCTGTCAACCGAATGTGCCGGCCGGCCGGTAGTCATCGCTGGAGCCGATGAGACGGAGATGACTGATGGATGACGGGTTCGCCGAGTACGTGGCGCACCGCCACTTACGGCTGTGCCGGATGGCGTACCTCCTGACCCGGGACTGGGGCACGGCTGAGGATCTGGTGCAGACGGCGCTGGCCAAGGCGTGGGTGGCCTGGCGGCGGATCGAGGGGAATCCGGACCCGTACGTGTATCGGATCATCGTGAACACCCACGCCTCGTGGTGGCGGCGGCTGTGGCGGGGTGAGGTGCCGGTTGAGACCTTTCCCGAGACGGCCGATCCGCGCGATCAGACCGCCGTGGCGGACGACCGGGCGGCGCTGTGGAACGCCATCGGCGCCCTGTCGCCGCGTCAGCGGGCGGTGATCGTCCTGCACTACTTCGAGGGGCGCACGCTCGCCCAGGTCGCCGACATCGTCGGTTGCTCGCTGGGCGCGGTCAAGAGCCAGCTCGGCAGGGCCCTGACCCGTCTCAGGGTCGATCCGGACATCCGCACGATGCACCTTGAGGAGCTGCAGCGATGAGGGAGACAGCGATGAGGCGTACGGAGAGCGGCCTGCGCGCGCTGCTGGAGGAGCGCGCCAACGACGGGGCCGGCGCGGAACCGAGCCCGCACCTCGACCGGATCGTCCGGCGGGGGCGTCGGACGCGTGCGACCAGGCGGGTGCTGAGCGCCGGAGCGGCACTGGCGGCCACCGCCACCGCCACCGCCGCCGTCCTGCTGACGGGCTCCATCACGGGCACGGGTCTCGTCCGTCCGGATGAACGGGCCGCGGTGGGTCGGCAGCCCGACTCCGCGCAGGTCGAGACGGGCCCCGAGCTTCCCGAGACCTACCCCATCGTCCTCGGAGCCAAGAGGTACTCCATCCCCCTCCTGCACGCCGAGCGCTTCACCACGACGGGCGTGGGCAGGACGGTGACGTTCACCCCGACGAGCACCGACACCGGCTTCAAGGTGGTCTGCGGCGACCCGAACGCCTGGCTCGTCCTCTCGGGCCCGCTCAAGGGCGGCGAACGAGGCGGCACGTCCGGGCGGTGCGGGAACGGGGGAGGGGGCCATCACGACCATCTCTCCGCGCCCACCGGATGGCTCAAGGGCCCGCAGAAGATACAGGTGTGGGTCTTCCCCCCGGACGCGCCCGTCGTCGAGGTCGCCGAGCAGCTCGGCCGCTGCCTGCGGGTCCCGGCTCCGGGGCCGTGCAACGAGGAGGCGGCCGGGCGTGCGCTCTTCCACAAGGACGTGCGCGAACGGCTCTCGGCGAAGGTGGGCGAGCAGCCCGGCACGTGGGCGGTCGGCGTGTACGACCACCCGCCCGTCGGCACCTCCGCGACCACCACGAGCCCATCCCCGACCGCAGGTTCGTCCGCGACCACTGGTTCGGCTGCGTCTACTGGCTCGTCCGCGACCTCAGACCTGTCCGCGACCTCAGACCTGTCCGCGACCTCAGACCTGTCCGCGACCTCAGACCTGTCCGCGACCTCAGACCCGACCGCGACCACACGCCGTCCGTGACCTCACGGGCGAATCGCGGGACTTCGCGGGACTTCGCGGGACTTCGCCGGATCCGTACGGCGGCACGATCTTGCAGGTGAGGGCGGCTACGGCGGGAATTGTGTGGGAAGTGTGCGCGCCGTGTGAGGGATAACCCTGGGTTTTCCCTTATTTGTGAGGGGAAGACGCCACAGCGGGACGACATAAACGTAAGGTCAAAACATGCTGAAGCGCACGATAAGTATGACCGCGGCCGGAGCCGCGCTAGTCGTAGCCGCGGTCGCCGGTTGTGGATCGAACGCGCAGCCCATCCAGGTCAACCTGGCCGCCTCAGAAGTGCTCGCGCAGGCCGCGCAGAAGACGTCGGAGGTCACCAGCTACACGGTCGACGCCGTGGTGAACGTCTCGCACGGGCAGGAGGGCGACGGCAAGGTGCAGGGCCGCATGCTCTACCAGAGCAAGCCCGAGCTGGCCGCCGACCTCACGCTGGACACCATCGACATGGGCGGGCGGAGCGTTCCCGGTGGCGTGCGGGCGGTGCTGCAGGGCGACACCGTGTACGTCAAGGTCGAGGCGCTGAAGGAGCTCCTGGGAGCCACCAAGCCGTGGATCAAGGTCTCGCTGAGCGAGATGGGCGGCGACTCGGCGCAGGTGAACCAGTACCTCACCCAGATCCAGCAGTTCGACCTCGGCAACATGACCAAGCTGGTCACGGCCTCGCAGGACGTCAAGTCCGTCGGGACCGAGAGCGTCAACAACGAGGACACGACCCACTACAGCGGGACGTTCCCCGTCGACGTGGCCGTGCAGCAGCTGCCGGCCGACAAGCAGGAGCAGGCCCGCGAGAACCTGGCCGAGCTGAAGGATGTCAAGTTCGACATCTGGGTGGGCGCCGACGGGCTGCCGCGCAAGCTCGCGCTGAACGGCTCCAAGGAGGGCGCCACGCTCGACGCCACCCTGTTCTTCAAGGACTTCAACAAGGCCGTCAACATCCAGACGCCGCCCGCCGACCAGGTCGGAGAGCTGCCCAAGGGTACGAACAACTGAGAGCGATTTGGAAACTCGGCGATCAACACGTAGTGTGGTCGTTGCCGAAGACCGCCGGTCGTCGTCAGGTGCCTCAAAGCCTGGCGACCGAAGGATCCACATTCTGTGGACGGCCCGCGCAGGTGTGATACGAGTTTCCCATATGGAGTGATCCATGTGCGTGAAGCCCCGTGCGCCCTGCGCCCGGGGCTGTTCTCATTTCTGGGGCCCTTCGCCGGTGGCACATCTGGAAGGAGGCCCATGGCGAGGGCGGATAAGGCGACAGCGGTTGCCGAGCTCAAGCGTGAGTTCGAAGGCAGCGCCGCCGCCGTTCTGACCGAGTACCGCGGTCTCACCGTCGCGCAGCTCAAGGAGCTGCGCATTTCTCTCGGTGGGAATGCGAAGTTCGCCGTGGCGAAGAACACCCTGACCAAGATCGCGGCCACTGAGGCCGGTCTTGCGGGCCTCGACGGCCTGCTCGCCGGTCCGACCGCGATCGCCTTCGTCAACGGTGACGTTGTCGAGGCGGCCAAGGGTCTGCGTGACTTCGCCAAGGCCAATCCCCTTCTGGTGATCAAGGGCGGCGTCCTCGACGGCAAGACGCTCGACGCCTCCGAGATCACCAAGCTCGCCGACCTCGAGTCCCGCGAGGTTCTCCTCGCGAAGCTGGCCGGTGCCATGAAGGCCAAGCAGAGCGCCGCCGCCGCGGTGTTCGCCGCTCTGCCCACGCAGATGGCCCAGCTGGCCGACGCCCTTCGTGCCAAGCGCGAAGAGTCCGGCGAGTAACACGGGGGTTGCCGCACATACCGCGGTCCCGTTCCTAGTTTTCTGCAAGTCCTAAACGTAAGGAAAACATCATGGCGAAGCTCAGCACCGACGAGCTGCTCGACGCGTTCAAGGAGATGACCCTCCTTGAGCTGTCCGAGTTCGTGAAGCAGTTCGAAGAGGTCTTCGACGTCAAGGCCGCCGCGCCCGTCGCGGTCGCCGCCGCCCCCGCCGCCGCCGGTGGTGGCGAGGCCGCCGCGGTCGAGGAGCAGGACGAGTTCGACGTCATCCTCGAGGCCGCCGGCGACAAGAAGATCCAGGTCATCAAGGAGATCCGCGCCCTCACGTCCCTGGGCCTCAAGGAGGCCAAGGACCTGGTGGACGGTGCTCCGAAGCCGGTCTTCGACGGCAAGGTCAACAAGGAGCAGGCGGAGAAGGCCAAGGCTGCCCTCGAGGGCGCCGGCGCCACCGTCACCGTGAAGTAATTCACGCAACGGCTCTTCGGAAAGAGGCGGACACACCCTGGTGCCGGGTGTGCCGCCTCTTTTCGCGTTCCGGGCCCATTCAATATTCAGCCCGCGGCGGCGCGTACCCGGTCGATGGCGCTGGTGTCCATGTAGTCCCTGGTGTGCGTGATGCGCCCGTTCCTGATCCTGAGCACCAGCAGGCCCGGGACGGTGATCGTGCGGCCGCCCGCCGCCACGTGCGTGTCCTGTTCCACCACCACGACCTCAGGGTCCTCGGTACGGTGCAGCGCCACTCGCCGCACCTCCCTGGCCTCGAACGGCGAGGCGCCCCACATGGCGCGGTATCCGGCGCGCACCGCCTCCCGCCCCTCGAAGGCCGGCAGCCCGCCGAACGGGAACTCGTGCAGCCCGTCCTCCGCGTACAGGTCGGCCAGCTCGTCGGCCGACTTGTGCACCATGGCCGCGTGGTAGCCGGTGACGATCTCCTCGATGGACATGACGAACCCCATTTCGCTCAACAGGCGTTGACTCAACGAGCGTAGAGCGAATCGGATGGTTCGGTCAACGCGGGTAGAGTCAGGCGCGTGAGCGAGCGACCGCTGCCGCGGGCCGAGAGGCGGCGCAGGACAGAAGGCCGGATCCTCGACGCCGCCAGGTCGCTCTTCGCCGAGGTCGGCTACGAACGCGCCACCATCAGGGGCGTCGCCAGGGCGGCGGAGGTCGATCCCGCCCTCGTGATGCAGTACTTCGGCAGCAAGCAGGAGCTCTTCCAGCGCGCCGTGCGCGTGACGCCGGTGGCCGAGGGCGAGCGGGACGCGGACGGGATGGTCGAGGAGTTGCTCGGCACACTGTCGGCCAAGATGGGGGAGCTGCCCCAGAGCTCCCTGGCCATGATGCGTTCGATGCTGACCCATCCCGAGGCCGCCGCGTCGGCGCGCGAGGTGCTGGGCGGGCAGATCGACCGGCTCGCCGCGGCGACGCCCGGCGCGGACGCGCGGCTGCGCGCGGCGCTGATGACGCTCGTCATGCTGGGCGTCACGGTCGGGCACCAGCTCCTGGAGCTGGACGAGCTGCGCGACGTGCCGCGCGAGGAGATCGCCCGCCTGCTGCGTCCCGCCCTGCGCGCGCTGGCCGACCAGGATGCCTGATAACCGCCCGGTAACAAGCTATTGGATGGCGGTCCAATTCGCCGCGACGCCGTTACGGTGAGGGCAGCGCCGAAGCCGGGCGCAATCCCCTGAAATCCCGGGAAACGTCGGGAAGGTGACAGTGGGCGTCGAGGTCGTGGTCGATGGGCTGACCAAGTCGTTCGGTCGGCAGGTCATCTGGGAGGACGTCTCGCTGACGCTGCCCCCGGGCGAGATCTCGGTGCTGCTCGGCCCCTCGGGCACCGGCAAGTCGGTCTTCCTCAAGACGCTCGTGGGCCTGCTGCGGCCCGACCGCGGCCACATCTGGATCGACGGCTACGACCTGGCCAACTGCAGGGAGGACAAGCTCTACGAGCTGCGCCGCCTCTTCGGCGTGCTGTTCCAGGACGGCGCGCTGTTCGGCTCGCTCAACCTGTACGACAACATCGCCTTCCCACTGCGCGAGCAGACCAGGAAGAGCGAGAGCCAGATCCGCCAGATCGTCATGGAGAAGGTGGAGCTGGTCGGCCTGCGCGGCGCCGAGACCAAGCTGCCGGGGGAGATCTCGGGCGGCATGCGCAAGCGGGCGGGGCTGGCCAGGGCGCTGGTGCTGGATCCGGAGATCATCCTGTTCGACGAGCCCGACTCGGGTCTCGACCCGGTGCGCACGGCCCTGCTCAACCAGCTCATCGTGGACCTGAACGCCGAGATCGAGGCGACGTTCCTGATCGTGACCCACGACATCAACACCGCCCGCACGGTGCCCGACAACATCGGGATGTTGTTCCGCAGGGAGCTGGTCATGTTCGGCCCCCGCGAGATGCTGCTGTCCAGCGACGAGCCGGCGGTGCGGCAGTTCCTGAACGCCAGGAAGCACGGCCCCATCGGCATGTCGGAGGAGAAGGACGTCTCCGAGCTGGAGGCCGAGGCGCAGCTGGGGCACGACCCCGGGGCGCTGCCGCCGATCCCGCCGCAGCTCATGCCCGGCGGGAACCGGATCCGCCGCACCCAGAAGCCGCCGGGCACGTGGCTGGCGGCCAACGGCGTGATCCCGCCGCAGGGGTCGTTCGTGGACGAACGCGGCCGCAACTGGCTGGAGGAGTACCCCCGCCTGGTCAACGCCCACTTCCACGGGATCGGCTGAACAGCCGCCGGGTGTCATCCCAGGACCATAAGGGCGCGTACGGCGCTCAGCGGGCCTCTGAGGGCCGTCTGGAGGCATTCGCGGGAAATCCGACGGCCTTGCCCGATTCCCCGAGGAAAGCTTCCTGAGCCTTGAGGGGCGCTCCGGGCCTCCACTCATGCCGCCTGCGTCGATTCGCGGACTTCCCGAGCGGGTGTCGCGTTATGATCCGGCACGCGACCGGCCAGGAGGGGGTGGGCACCATGAACGGACTCGCCGTTCGGCCCGCTCGCATCCTGATCGCGGCGCTCAGCGGGATACTGGCGGCACTTGTCGGCACCGGCGTGTGGATCGCCGTCCAGGCGCGCGACGAGCAGGGCAGGGCGGGTGACAAGCAGGCGGTGCTGCTCGCGGCGGGCGTGCACGCCAAGAACCTGGTCTCGCTCGACTACCGGACGGTGGCGGCCGACCTGCGGCGCATCGTCGACACCTCGACGGGGCCGGCCAGGGTTGAGTACACCGCCACCGCGGCCAAGCTCGAATCGACCACGGTCGAGAACAAGGTCGTCCAGCACGGCGTGCTGCGCGCGACCGGCCTGGTCTCGATGACCGCGACCGCGGCCAAGGTGCTGGTGGTGGCCGACGTGGAGATCCGCTGGGACGGCTCGAAGAGCGCGCCGCAGGACCGGTTCTACCGCTGGCGGATGGACCTGAGCAAGGTCGGCGGGCTGTGGCTGGTGTCGAAGGTGGTGCAGGTGACGTGAGGCTCGTCACGATCGTGCTGCTGGGCGCCCTCGTCCTCGTGGCGGGGGTGATGGTGCCGACCATGTGGGTCAATTTGAGCGACCTGCGCGCGGCGGAGGCGGCCGCGGCGGAGGCGACGGTCGCGGCCAAGAAGGTCGCGCCCGAGTTGCTCTCGTACGACTACCGGACGATTGAGGAGGATCTGGCTCGCGCGGGGACGTTCACGGCGGGCGACCTGACCGGGCACTACAAGGAGCTGAGCAAGAGCCTGGCGTCCCGCGCCAAGGCGCAGAAGATCGTGCAGACGGTGGACGTGACGGACGTTGGAGTCGAGCACGCCGAGCCCGGCCGGGTAGAGGTTCTGCTCTTCATGAACACTGGTACGGTCAAGGAGATCCCGGGTAAAGAAGGACTCCAGCGGGAGTTCACCCAGAACCGGGCAAGGTTCGTCATGGTGCGGCAAGAGTCGCGCTGGCTGGTGGCGGGCCTGTCCACCCTCCTGGGTACGGCATGAGGGCCCCAGAGATCGCGGGCGCGTCGCTTCCTTCAATTGTTACCAAAAATCAGGTTTAGCGAAGCCTTTGGCGGGGGTATCCCAGTCACTGCAACACCGGTTGTCGGCATGGGTTCGGCCCCCGGTGTGACAGAGCGTTAACCGCCCCCGTTCGCGGGTATCGTCTTGGGCCTGGCGGTAGGCGATCAGTCACACAGGGGAGAAAACCCAGCGTCCGGGCCCTGAGTCGGCTAAAAGTCGGGCTTGTGGGCTTGACGTTTCCGCCTGAACGGGCGATGCTGCGACCAACGTGGAGCATGCAGCGAGGGTGAAGTGGACAGGCGTGTGCCGTTCGGCTACACTGCCCCTTTGCGCTGCCCTTTGACGACCCGTGATGCTTGCTCACGTTGCGAGGTTGTCTGGCGTGCGTGTAGTCAGTCCGCCGCGAGCCCTCGGAAGGACATCTGTTGGCAGCCTCGCGCAACGCCTCCGCCGTACCCGCTGGTCCCCGTCGCGTCTCTTTTTCGCGCATCCAGGAGCCTCTCGAAGTTCCTGATCTTCTGGCCCTGCAGACCGAGTCTTTCGACTGGTTGCTCGGCAACGAGAAGTGGAAGGCCCGGGTAGAGGCGGCTCGCCAGGCCGGGCGCAAGGACGTCCCGACCCAGTCGGGCCTCGAAGAGATCTTCGAAGAGATCAGTCCCATCGAGGACTTCTCGGGGACCATGTCCTTGTCGTTCCGCGACCACCGGTTCGAGCCGCCCAAGTACTCCGTAGACGAGTGCAAAGACAAGGACATGACCTTCTCCGCCCCGATGTTCGTGACGGCGGAGTTCATCAATAACACCACCGGTGAGATCAAGAGCCAGACGGTGTTCATGGGCGACTTCCCGCTCATGACCCCGAAGGGCACCTTCATCATCAACGGCACCGAGCGTGTCGTGGTCTCGCAGCTGGTCCGTTCGCCCGGTGTCTACTTCGAACGCAATGTCGACAAGACCTCGGACAAGGACCTCTACGGCTGCAAGGTGATCCCCTCGCGGGGCGCCTGGCTGGAGTTCGAGATCGACAAGCGCGACAGCGTCGGTGTGCGCATCGACCGTAAGCGCAAGCAGGCCGTCACCGTGCTGCTCAAGGCACTGGGCTGGACCAACGAGAAGATTCTCGAGCGGTTCGGCCAGTACGAGTCGATGCGGGCCACCCTGGAGAAGGACCACACGGCCGGCCAGGACGACGCCCTGCTCGACATCTACCGCAAGCTGCGGCCCGGTGAGCCGCCGACCAAGGAGTCGGCGCAGACCCTGCTGGAGAACCTCTACTTCAACCCCAAGCGGTACGACCTGGCCAAGGTGGGCCGCTACAAGATCAACAAGAAGCTCGGCGTCGACGCCGAGATCACGCACGGCACCCTGACCGAAGACGACATCGTCGCCACCATCGAATACATCGTCCGCCTGCACGCGGGCGAGGAGTCGATGCCGGGCGCCGGCGACCGTGAGGTCATCGTCGAGGTGGACGACATCGACCACTTCGGCAACCGCCGCCTGCGCAGCGTCGGCGAGCTCATCCAGAACCAGGTCCGGCTGGGCCTGGCCAGGATGGAGCGCGTCGTGCGCGAGCGGATGACGACTCAGGACGTCGAGGCGATCACGCCGCAGACCCTGATCAACATCCGGCCGGTCGTGGCGTCGATCAAGGAGTTCTTCGGCACCTCGCAGCTGTCGCAGTTCATGGACCAGACCAACCCGCTGGCCGGCCTGACGCACAAGCGGCGTCTGTCGGCGCTGGGCCCCGGTGGTCTGTCCCGTGAGCGGGCCGGCTTCGAGGTCCGTGACGTGCACCCGTCCCACTACGGCCGGATGTGCCCGATCGAGACCCCTGAAGGCCCGAACATCGGCCTGATCGGCTCGCTGGCCTCCTACGGGCGGATCAACGCCTTCGGCTTCGTCGAGACGCCTTACCGCAAGGTCGTCGACGGCAAGGTGACCGACCAGATCGACTACCTCACCGCCGACGAGGAAGACCGCTACGTCAAGGCGCAGGCCAACACGACGCTCAACTCCGACGGCTCGTTCGCCGAGCCCCGCGTCCTGGTCCGCACCAAGGGCGGTGAGACCGAGCTCGCCCGTGCCGAGGAGGTCGACTACATCGACGTGTCGCCGCGCCAGATGGTGTCGGTGGCCACCGCGATGATCCCCTTCCTCGAGCACGACGACGCCAACCGCGCGCTCATGGGCTCCAACATGCAGCGCCAGTCGGTGCCGCTGCTCAAGAGCGAGGCGCCACTGGTCGGCACCGGCATGGAATACCGTGCCGCGACCGACGCCGGTGACGTCATCAGCGCCGAGAAGGCCGGTGTGGTGGAGGAGGTCTCCGCCGACTACATCACCGTGATGAACGACGACGGCACCCGCACCACCTACCGGGTGGCGAAGTTCAAGCGCTCCAACCAGGGCACGAGCTTCAACCAGAAGCCCATCGTGGCCGAGGGCGACCGGGTCGAGGTCAACCAGGTCATCGCCGACGGCCCCTGTACCGACAACGGTGAGATGGCGCTCGGCAAGAACCTGCTCGTGGCGTTCATGCCATGGGAGGGCCACAACTACGAAGACGCGATCATCCTGTCCCAGCGGCTGGTCCAGGACGACGTCCTGTCCTCGATTCACATCGAGGAGCACGAGGTCGACGCCCGTGACACCAAGCTGGGCCCGGAGGAGATCACCCGCGACATCCCCAACGTCTCCGAGGAGGTCCTGGCCGACCTCGACGAGCGCGGCATCATCCGGATCGGCGCCGAGGTCGTGCCCGGCGACATCCTGGTCGGCAAGGTCACGCCCAAGGGCGAGACCGAGCTGACGCCGGAGGAGCGGCTGCTGCGGGCGATCTTCGGTGAGAAGGCCCGTGAGGTCCGCGACACCTCGCTGAAGGTGCCGCACGGCGAGCAGGGCAAGGTCATCCACGTGCGCGTCTTCAGCCGCGAGGAGGGCGACGAGCTGCCGCCGGGGGTGAACGAGCTGGTCCGCGTCTACGTGGCGCAGAAGCGCAAGATCACCGACGGTGACAAGCTGGCCGGCCGGCACGGCAACAAGGGCGTCATCTCCAAGATCCTGCCGGTCGAGGACATGCCGTTCCTGGAGGACGGCACTCCGGTCGACATCATCCTCAACCCGCTGGGCGTGCCCGGCCGGATGAACGTCGGCCAGGTGCTGGAGACCCACCTCGGGTGGATCGCCGCCAGGGGCTGGGACATCTCCGGCGTCCAGGAGGCCTGGGCCGAGCGGCTGCGCGACAAGGGCTTCGACAAGGTGGCCCCGCGTACCAACATGGCCACGCCGGTCTTCGACGGCGCCCACGAAGAAGAGATCGTCGGCCTGCTCGACAGCACCATCCCCAACCGTGACGGTGACCGGATGGTGCAGCAGAGCGGTAAGGCGCAGTTGTTCGACGGCCGCTCCGGCGAGCCGTTCCCCTACCCGATCGCGGTCGGCTACATCTACATCCTCAAGCTGCTCCACCTGGTCGATGACAAGATCCACGCGCGTTCGACCGGCCCGTACTCCATGATCACCCAGCAGCCGCTCGGCGGTAAGGCCCAGTTCGGTGGCCAGCGCTTCGGTGAGATGGAGGTGTGGGCGCTGGAGGCGTACGGCGCCGCCTACGCCCTGCAGGAGCTGCTGACCATCAAGTCCGACGACGTTCTCGGCCGGGTGAAGGTCTACGAGGCCATCGTCAAGGGCGAGAACATCCCCGAGCCCGGCATCCCCGAGTCCTTCAAGGTGCTCATCAAGGAGATGCAGTCGCTGTGCCTGAACGTCGAGGTGCTCTCCAGCGACGGCATGTCCATCGAGATGCGCGACACCGACGAGGACGTCTTCCGCGCGGCGGAAGAGCTCGGTATCGATCTGTCCCGGCGTGAGCCGAGCAGCGTGGAAGAAGTCTGAGGGGGAGATCGCACAAAATGCTAGACGTCAACTTCTTCGACGAGCTCAGGATCGGTCTTGCGACCGCCGACGACATCCGTCAGTGGTCGCACGGCGAGGTCAAGAAGCCCGAGACCATCAACTACCGAACCCTCAAGCCGGAAAAGGACGGGCTCTTCTGCGAGAAGATCTTCGGCCCGACCCGCGACTGGGAGTGCTACTGCGGTAAGTACAAGCGAGTCCGGTTCAAGGGCATCATCTGCGAGCGCTGCGGCGTCGAGGTCACTCGCGCCAAGGTGCGTCGTGAGCGGATGGGCCACATCGAGCTGGCCGCCCCGGTCACGCACATCTGGTACTTCAAGGGCGTCCCTTCGCGCCTCGGTTACCTGCTCGACCTGGCCCCGAAGGACCTGGAGAAGGTCATCTACTTCGCGGCCTACATGATCACGCATGTCGACACCGAGATGCGTGAGCGTGACCTGCCCTCGCTGGAGGCGAAGATCTCCGTCGAGCGGCAGCACATCGAGCAGCGCCGCGACGCCGACGTCGAGGCCAGGCAGAAGAAGCTCGAAGGCGACCTCGGCGAGCTCGAGGCCGCCGGCGCCAAGGGCGACCAGCGCCGCAAGGTCCGTGAGGGCGCCGAGCGCGAGATGCGTCAGCTGCGTGACCGCGCCCAGCGTGAGCTGGACCGGCTCGACGAGGTGTGGAGCCGCTTCAAGAACCTCAAGGTCCAGGACCTCGAGGGCGACGAGCTGCTCTACCGCGAGATGCGCGACCGCTTCGGCCGCTACTTCAAGGGCGGCATGGGCGCGCAGGCGATCCAGGACCGCCTGATCAGCTTCGACCTCGACGCCGAGGCCGAAAACCTGCGCGAGACCATCCGCAGCGGCAAGGGCCAGAAGAAGGCCCGCGCCCTCAAGCGGCTCAAGGTCGTGTCGGCGTTCCTCAACACGACCAACTCGCCGCGCGGCATGGTGCTCGACTGCATCCCGGTCATCCCGCCGGACCTGCGCCCGATGGTGCAGCTCGACGGTGGCCGGTTCGCCACCTCCGACCTCAACGACCTCTACCGCCGGGTCATCAACCGCAACAACCGGCTCAAGCGTCTGCTCGACCTCGGCGCGCCCGAGATCATCGTGAACAACGAGAAGCGGATGCTCCAGGAGGCCGTCGACGCGCTGTTCGACAACGGCCGTCGCGGTCGCCCGGTCACCGGTCCCGGCAACCGGCCGCTGAAGTCCCTCAGCGACATGCTGAAGGGCAAGCAGGGCCGTTTCCGCCAGAACCTGCTGGGCAAGCGAGTCGACTACTCCGGCCGTTCGGTCATCGTCGTCGGCCCGCAGCTCAAGCTGCACCAGTGCGGTCTGCCCAAGCAGATGGCGCTGGAGCTGTTCAAGCCGTTCGTGATGAAGAGGCTGGTCGATCTCAACCACGCCCAGAACATCAAGTCGGCCAAGCGGATGGTCGAGCGCGCCCGCCCCGTGGTGTGGGACGTGCTCGAAGAGGTCATCACCGAGCACCCCGTGCTGCTCAACCGCGCTCCGACGCTCCACCGCCTGGGCATCCAGGCGTTCGAGCCGCAGCTGGTCGAGGGCAAGGCCATCCAGATCCACCCGCTCGTCTGCACCGCGTTCAACGCGGACTTCGACGGCGACCAGATGGCCGTGCACCTGCCGCTGTCGGCTGAGGCCCAGGCCGAGGCACGCATCCTGATGCTCTCGACCAACAACATCCTCAAGCCGGCCGACGGCAAGCCCGTGACGATGCCCACCCAGGACATGGTCATCGGCCTCTACTGGCTGACCACCCAGAAGGAAGGCGCGATCGGCGAGGGCCGCGTGTTCGGCTCGATCGCCGAGGCGCAGATGGCCTTCGACCGCCGCGAGCTGGACATCCAGGCGAAGATCCAGATCCGGCTGAAGGACGTCCTGCCGCCGCGCGAGTGGGTGGCCCCCGAGGGCTGGGAGCAGGGCGACCCGCTCCGGCTGGAGACGACGTTCGGGCGGTGCCTGTTCAACCAGACGCTGCCGGAGAGCTACCCCTTCGTCGACTTCCAGGTCGGCAAGAAGCAGCTGTCCACGATCGTGAACGAGCTGGCGGAGACCTACCCCAAGATCGAGGTCGCCAACTCGCTCGACGCGCTCAAGGACGCCGGCTTCCGCTGGGCGACCCGCTCCGGTGTCACGATCTCGATCGACGACGTCGTCGCGCCGCCCAACAAGGCCGACATCATGGAGAACTACGAGCGCCGGGCCGACAAGGTCCAGCGCGAGTACGAGCGCGGCCTGATCACCGACGAGGAGCGCCGTCAGGAGCTCATCGAGATCTGGACGCACGCGACCGCCGACGTCGAGACCGACATGGTCAACGCCTTCCCGGCGACCAACCCGGTCTGGATGATGGTCAACTCCGGCGCCCGTGGTAACAAGATGCAGGTCCGGCAGATCGCCGGCATCCGCGGCCTGGTGTCCAACACCAAGGGTGAGACGATCCCGCGGCCGATCAAGGCCTCGTTCCGCGAGGGCCTGTCGGTGCTGGAGTACTTCATCTCCACCCACGGTCAGCGGAAGGGTCTGGCCGACACCGCGCTGCGTACCGCCGACTCGGGTTACCTGACCCGTCGTCTGGTGGACGTCGCGCAGGACGTCATCGTGCGGGAGATCGACTGCGGCACCGACCGCGCGGTCCCGCTGCACGTGGCCGACCGCGACGCGAGCGGCAACCTGGTCAAGGCGGAGAACGCCGAGTCCAACGTGCACGGCCGCATCCTGGCCGAGGACGTCGAGGTCGACGGCAAGATCATCGTCCCGGCGGGTGTCGACATCAACGACAACCACGTGACGAAGCTGGTCGAGGCCGGCGTCGAGACCGTCCGCACCCGCAGCGCGCTCGTCTGCGAGGCCAAGATCGGTGTCTGCGCGACCTGCTACGGCCGCTCGCTGGCCACCGGCAAGCTCGTGGACGTCGGCGAGGCGGTCGGCATCATCGCCGCCCAGTCGATCGGCGAGCCCGGCACGCAGCTGACCATGCGTACGTTCCACACCGGTGGTGTGGCCGGCGCCGACATCACCCACGGTCTGCCCCGTGTCACGGAGCTCTTCGAGGCGCGCATCCCCAAGGGTGTCGCCCCGATCTCCGAGGCCGAGGGCCGCGTGCGGATCGATGAGACCGACAAGACCAGGAAGATCGTGATCACCCCCGACGACGGTTCGGAGGAGATCGCCTACCCGGTCTCGATGCGCTCGCGCCTGCTCGTGCAGGAAGGCCAGCGCGTCACCGTCGGCCAGCAGCTGGTCGCCGGTGCGGTCAACCCCAACGAGGTGCTGCGCATCCTCGGCCCGCGGGCCGTGCAGCTGCACCTGGTGGCGGAGGTCCAGCAGGTCTACCGCTCGCAGGGTGTGTCGATCCACGACAAGCACATCGAGATCATCGTGCGGCAGATGCTCAAGCGCGTGAACGTGCTGGAGTCCGGTGACACCGACCTGCTGCCCGGCGAGCTCGTGGAGCGTCCGCGCTTCGAGCAGATGAACCGCGAGACCGTGGCCGAGAGCGGGTCGCCCGCCGCCGGCCGTCCGGTGCTCATGGGCATCACGAAGGCGTCGCTGGCCACCGAGTCGTGGCTGTCGGCGGCCTCCTTCCAGGAGACGACCAGGGTCCTGACGGACGCGGCGATCCACGCCAAGTCCGACTCGCTCCTGGGCCTGAAGGAGAACGTCATCATCGGTAAGCTCATCCCGGCCGGCACGGGCATGCCCCAGTACCGCAACATCCGGGTCGAGCCGACCGAGGAGGCCAAGGCCGCCATGTACACCGTGGGCGGCTACGACGGCTCCGCGGCCGACTACACCTTCGGCACCGGCAGCGGCGAGGCCGTTCCCCTGGAGGAGTACGACTTCGGCCAGTACAACCGGTGATTCTCTGATTGCCAGTGGTCTGTGCGCCCGGCCCCCTCTTTTGAGGGGCCGGGCGCTCGGCTTTTCAGGGCCTTCTTTCTGTTACGGCGGCGCCAGCTTGCCCCACACGCCGTACGTGGCTGAGGACCCTCCAGGGAGACGCTGTCTGAACCCGTCAGTGGCGAGCCGCCGCTACGCCGCCTCCTGGGCCCCCTCCGTGGCGACCCCGGCCCCGGGGCAGTGGCGACCCCGGCCCCCCCAAACAGAGGCAGGGAAGTGTCACCGAGGTGGGAGCGCGGGTGTGTTGTGTGGCACAGTCGCGTGGCCGTGATGGGTGGCTGAAGGGGATTTGGTGGGACAAGGGGAGGTAACGGGCGGGTGGCGGTTCGTGGAGTTGGGGGCGGAACACCCCAGGGGGCTATATCATGAGTTCCGGAGCTGTAGATGGGCTGGATGAAATAGGCCTCAGCGATCCGGAGTGGCGGAGCTTGTCCGCTTTGCCGCGCCGTTTTGACGTGTCGCCAAGGCCTGGGTAGTCTTGAGCATCGTGCCCGTCTTCTAACGGGCTCTCGGCCGTGCGCCCAATTGCGGGCGCAGGACGGCTTCCTGGCTCGTAATCCTCGCGGATGTGTCTGTGCGAATAGCGCGACACGCCCGAGCGCGGGGGCGCCGAGACAAGAGAAACCAGCAGGTCATGACACCGGCAGAACCTGCGAAATGCAAGACCATGACGTAACACCGGCCAAGGCACGAAACGGAGTGGCAGTGCCCACTATTCAGCAGTTGGTCCGCAAGGGCCGGCAGGACAAGGTCTCCAAGACCAAGACTCCTGCCCTCAAGGGGAGCCCGCAGCGGCGCGGCGTGTGCCAGCGCGTGTACACCACGACCCCGAAGAAGCCCAACTCGGCACTGCGCAAGGTGGCCCGCGTTCGGCTCACGAACGGCATCGAGGTCACGGCCTACATCCCGGGTGTGGGTCACAACCTGCAGGAGCACTCCATCGTGCTCGTGCGTGGCGGTCGTGTGAAGGACCTGCCTGGTGTTCGCTACAAGATCATCCGCGGCTCGCTGGACACCCAGGGTGTGCGCAACCGCAAGCAGGCCCGCAGCCGCTACGGCGCGAAGAGGGAGAAGAGCTAACAATGCCTCGTAAGGGTTCTCCTGGCCGTCGTCAGCTCATGGCTGACCCGGTTTACAGCTCGCCGCTGGTGACCGCCCTGATCAACAAGGTGCTCCTGGACGGCAAGCGCTCCATCGCGCAGTCGATCGTCTACGGCGCCCTCGAAGGCTGCAGGGAGAAGACGGGCAACGACCCGGTCGTCACCCTGAAGCGCGCGCTTGACAACGTCAAGCCGACGCTCGAGGTCCGCAGCCGTCGCGTCGGTGGCGCGACCTACCAGGTGCCGGTCGAGGTGCGCGCCGCGCGCAGCACCACCCTGGCCCTGCGCTGGCTGGTGCAGTACTCCCGCGCCCGCCGCGAGAAGACCATGACCGAGCGCCTCATGAACGAGCTCCTCGACGCCAGCAACGGCCTCGGGGCGAGCGTCAAGAAGCGTGAGGACACCCACAAGATGGCCGAGTCCAACAAGGCCTTCGCTCACTACCGCTGGTAGTGGGTTCGACGAGACGACGAGGACGCGAGAGAAGTGGCCACGCAGACCGCTCTTGACCTGGCCAAGGTCCGAAACATCGGGATCATGGCCCACATCGACGCGGGCAAGACAACCACGACCGAGCGCATCCTGTTCTACACCGGCATCAACTACAAGATCGGTGAAGTCCACGAGGGCGCTGCCACGATGGACTGGATGGAGCAGGAGCAGGAGCGCGGCATCACGATCACGTCTGCCGCGACCACCTGTGAGTGGATCGGTCACACGATCAACATCATCGACACTCCGGGCCACGTCGACTTCACCATCGAGGTGGAGCGCTCGCTGCGCGTCCTCGACGGTGCCGTCGCCGTGTTCGACGGCGTGGCCGGTGTCGAGCCGCAGTCGGAGACGGTGTGGCGTCAGGCCGACCGCTACGAAGTCCCCCGGATCTGCTTCGTCAACAAGATGGACCGGGTCGGGGCGGAGTTCCACCGCTGCGTCGACATGATGATCAACCGTCTGGGCGCCACGCCGGCTGTCATTCAGCTGCCGTGGGGCGTCGAGGCCGACTTCAAGGGCGTCATCGACCTCATCCAGATGAAGGGTCTCATCTGGAGTGCCGAGGCGGCGAAGGGCGAGATGTACGACATCGTCGACATCCCGGCCGACCACGCCGAGGCCGCCCGTGAGTGGCGTGACCGCCTCATCGAGACGGTCGCCGAGAACGACGACGAGCTGATGGAGCTCTACCTGGAGGGCACCCAGCCCACCGAGGAGCAGCTGGTCGCGGCCATCCGCCGCGCGACGCTGGCCAGCGCCATCAACCCGGTCCTGTGTGGCACCGCGTTCAAGAACAAGGGCGTGCAGCCCCTGCTCGACGCGATCGTCGCCTACCTCCCGGCCCCGACCGACATCCCGGCCTTCAAGGGCCACGCGGTCGGCAACGAGGAGAAGGTCATCGAGCGGCACGCCGACCCGACCGAGCCGTTCTCCGCGCTGGCCTTCAAGATCGCCAGCGACCCGCACCTGGGCAAGCTCACCTACATCCGCATCTACTCGGGCACGCTCGAGACCGGTTCACAGGTCACCAACTCTGTGAAGGGTAAGAAAGAGCGGATCGGCAAGATCTACCAGATGCACGCCAACAAGCGCGAAGAGCGCCCGACGGCGATCGCCGGCCAGATCGTCGCGGTCATGGGTCTGAAGGACACCACGACCGGCGACACCCTGTCCGACACGGCGAACCAGGTCGTGCTCGAGTCGATGACGTTCCCGGCTCCGGTCATCAACGTCGCCATCGAGCCCAAGACCAAGGGCGACCAGGAGAAGCTGTCGACCGCCATCCAGCGGCTGGCCGAGGAGGACCCGTCCTTCCAGGTCCGCCGGGACGAGGAGACCGGTCAGACGGTCATCTGGGGCATGGGCGAGCTTCACCTGGAGATCCTCGTCGACCGCATGCGTCGCGAGTTCAAGGTCGAGGCCAACGTCGGCCGCCCGCAGGTGGCCTACCGCGAGACCATCCGCCGCAAGGTGGAGAAGCTCGACTACACCCACAAGAAGCAGACCGGTGGTTCCGGTCAGTTCGCGCGGGTGATCATCAACCTCGAGCCGCTCGGCGAAGGCAACGACGGCTACGAGTTCGAGAACAAGGTCACCGGTGGCCGCGTCCCGCGGGAGTACATCCCGTCGGTCGACGCGGGCGCGCAGGAGGCCGCCGAGTTCGGCGTGCTGGCC
This sequence comes from Nonomuraea sp. NPDC048892, assembly GCF_040649735.1. Classification (NCBI taxonomy): domain Bacteria; kingdom Bacillati; phylum Actinomycetota; class Actinomycetes; order Streptosporangiales; family Streptosporangiaceae; genus Nonomuraea; species Nonomuraea sp. NPDC048892. Next base: position 60,307 of record NZ_JBEZFZ010000024.1, read on the forward strand.
GGTTACCCGATGGTGGGCGTGAAGGTTACGCTGACCGATGGTGCGGCCCACGACGTCGACTCGTCGGAGATGGCCTTCAAGATCGCCGGCTCGATGGCCTTCAAGGAGGCCGCGCGCAAGGCGGACGCCGTGCTCCTCGAGCCGATGATGGCCGTCGAGGTCACGACGCCCGAGGACTACATGGGTGATGTCATCGGTGACCTCAACGGTCGCCGCGGGCAGATCCAGTCGATGGATGACCGGGCCGGTGCCAAGGTCATCCAGGCGCTCGTGCCGCTGTCTGAGATGTTCGGCTACGTGGGCGACCTGCGTAGCAAGACGCAGGGGCGCGCGAGCTACAGCATGCAGTTCGACTCCTACGCGGAGGTGCCTCCGGGCATCGCCAAGGAGATCGTCGCGAAGGCCCGGGGCGAATAGTTTCCGGTCCGGTCCCGTAAGGGGCTGGGCCAGGACTGCTGTCCTGGTCCCTGGTGGGGTGGTGAGAGCCACCCCGCCGCCAAGGGGTTCGGGATTTCCCGGGCCCGAGTGTGTAGACGAAAGTCAGTCAGATTCTCTAAGGAGAGAACCAGTGGGCAAGGCCAAGTTCGAGCGGAACAAGCCGCACATGAACATCGGCACCATTGGGCACATCGACCACGGCAAGACCACGCTGACCGCGGCGATCACCAAGGTGCTCCACGACCGTTACCCCGAGCTGAACGCTGCGACGCCGTTCGACAAGATCGACAAGGCGCCGGAGGAGAAGGCCCGCGGCATCACGATCTCGATCGCGCACGTCGAGTACCAGACCGAGAAGCGCCACTACGCTCACGTGGACTGCCCCGGTCACGCCGACTACGTGAAGAACATGATCACCGGTGCCGCTCAGATGGACGGCGCGATCCTCGTGGTCGCCGCCACCGACGGCCCGATGCCGCAGACGAAGGAGCACGTCCTCCTGGCCCGCCAGGTCGGCGTCCCCTACATCGTCGTGGCCCTCAACAAGTCCGACATGGTGGACGACGAGGAGATCCTGGAGCTCGTCGAGCTCGAGGTTCGTGAGCTCCTGTCCGCTCAGGAGTTCCCCGGCGACGACCTGCCTGTCATCCGCGTCTCCGCGCTCAAGGCTCTTGAGGGCGACGCGAAGTGGGCCGACAGCATCATCGAGCTGATGGACGCCGTCGACGAGAACGTCCCCGAGCCCCCGCGTGAGACGGACAAGCCGTTCCTCATGCCGGTCGAGGACGTCTTCTCGATCACCGGTCGCGGCACGGTCGTCACCGGCCGTATCGAGCGCGGCATCGTCAAGGTCAACGAGCAGGTCGACATCATCGGCATCAAGCCGGAGAAGACGACCACCACCGTCACCAGCATCGAGATGTTCAACAAGATGCTCGACGAGGGTCACGCCGGTGACAACGCCGCCCTGCTGCTCCGCGGCATCAAGCGCGACGACGTCGAGCGCGGCCAGTGCATCATCAAGCCGGGCACGACCACCCCGCACACCGAGTTCACCGGCCAGGTCTACATCCTGTCCAAGGACGAGGGCGGCCGGCACACGCCGTTCTTCAACAACTACCGCCCGCAGTTCTACTTCCGTACGACTGACGTGACCGGTGTGGTGAACCTCCCCGAGGGCACCGAGATGGTCATGCCGGGCGACAACACCGAAATGCGCGTTGAGCTGATCCAGCCCATCGCCATGGAGGAAGGCCTCAAGTTCGCGATCCGTGAGGGTGGCCGCACTGTCGGCGCCGGCCGGGTCGTGAAGATCATCAAGTAGCTAGACCGTCGGGGCGGCGGTCGGCCCCGGACTCGGAGCCGACCGCCGCACCACGTAAGGCCCCATGCAGATGGCGCCGTGATCCAGCAGTAGCTTCGGCCGCCGTATGACAGGTGACCGAAGTCACTGCCGGATCACGGAAGAAAAGGCAGATCGACTACGTCTGCCTCGTGGGGTCAGTGCGGGTTCGACCTGCAGCAACACATCAGCGGCAACAGGCCGCACGATACTTTTTCAGACGACAGCGAAGGACACCGAGGCCACTATGGCGGGACAGAAGATCCGCATCCGGCTTAAGGCCTATGACCACGAGGTCATCGACAGCTCGGCCAAGAAGATCGTCGAGACGGTGACGCGGACTGGCGCGAAGGTCGCGGGCCCGGTGCCGCTGCCGACCGAGAAGAACGTGTACTGCGTCATCCGCTCGCCGCACAAGTACAAGGACAGCCGCGAGCACTTCGAGATGCGCACGCACAAGCGGCTGATTGACATCATCGACCCGACCCCCAAGACGGTTGACTCGCTCATGCGGCTCGACCTCCCCGCGGGTGTCGACATTTCGATCAAGCTCTGAGGGAACGCACTGACATGGCTAAGACGATCAAGGGCGTCCTGGGCAAGAAGCTCGGCATGACCCAGGTCTTCGACGCGGACAACCGGATGGTGCCGGTGACCGTGGTCGAGGCCGGTCCGTGCGTGGTGACCCGCGTCCGCACCGCCGACAAGGACGGCTACTCCGCCATCCAGCTCGGCTTCGGACAGGTCGACCCCCGGAAGGTCAACAAGCCGCTCGGCGACTACCTGCGTAAGCACGACATCACCCCGCGCCGTTACTTCGCGGAGATCCGCACCGACGACGCGAGCGACTACAACCTGGGCCAGGAGCTGCTGGCCGACACCTTCGAGGCCGGCCAGTTCGTCGACGTGACGGGCAAGAGCAAGGGCAAGGGCTTCGCCGGTGTCATGAAGCGGCACGGCTTCGGTGGTCTGGGCGCGTCGCACGGTACGCAGCGCAAGCACCGCTCGCCGGGTTCCATCGGTGGCTGCGCCACCCCGGGCCGCGTATTCAAGGGTCTGCGCATGGCTGGTCGGATGGGTAACGTCCGCACCACTGTGCAGAGCCTCAAGGTTCACGCCGTGGACGCCGAGAAGGGTCTCATCCTGATCAAGGGTGCGATTCCCGGCGCCAACGGCAGCCTGGTCCTCGTCCGCTCCGCTGCCAAGAAGGGGGCTGCCAAGTGAGCACCACTATTGACGTCCTCGACGCCGGTGGCGCGAAGACCGGTACCGTCGACCTGCCCGAGGACATCTTCGGCGCCAAGGTCAACGTGCCGCTGATCCACCAGGTGGTCGTGGCCCAGCTCGCCGCTCGCCGGCAGGGCACCCACAAGGCCAAGACCCGTGGTGAGGTCTCCGGCGGCGGCAAGAAGCCGTATCGCCAGAAGGGCACCGGTCGCGCCCGTCAGGGTTCGACCCGTGCGCCGCAGTTCACCGGCGGTGGCACCGTCCACGGCCCCGTGCCGCGCGACTACTCGCAGCGTACGCCCAAGAAGATGAAGGCCGCCGCCCTGCGCGGTGCCCTCTCCGACCGGGCCGGCGGCGGTCGCGTGCACGTGGTGAGCTCGCTGGTCACGGGTGAGACGCCCAAGACCAAGGCGGCGCTCGATGCCCTGCGCAAGATCACCCAGTCCGCGCGCGTTCTCGTCGTGGTCGACTCGGACGACGAGCTGACCTGGCTGAGCCTGCGCAACGCGCCCGAGGTCCACCTGCTGGACGCCGGGCAGCTCAACACCTACGACGTGCTCGTGCACGACGACGTGGTCTTCACCCAGGAGGCGTACGACCAGGTCGTGGCGCGACTGAGTGGCGGGAAGGAAGACGCCTGATGGAGAAGATCGCCGACCCGCGCGACATCATCATCAAGCCGATCGTCTCTGAGAAGAGCTACGGCCTGATCGATGAGAACAACAAGTACACGTTCCTGGTGCGGAAGACCGCGAACAAGACTCAGGTCAAGATCGCTGTTGAGCAGATCTTCGGGGTCAAGGTCACCAGCGTGAACACCATCAACCGGCAGGGCAAGCGCAAGCGGACCCGTACCGGTTTCGGCAAGCGTCCCGACACCAAGCGCGCGATCGTGAGCCTGGGTGAGGGCGATCGGATCGACATCTTCGGTCAGATCGGCTGAGCGGCCATAGAAGTGAGTGCGGGCCACACATGGTCCGCGCGGGGCTGAGACCGTCGCATTTCGGTGCGGCGGGCTCACCCATGTAACCGACGAAGGATGAACGAAAAAGATGGGCATCCGTAAATACAAGCCGACGACTCCGGGTCGCCGCGGGTCGAGTGTCTCGGACTTCTCCGAGATCACCCGCAGCACCCCCGAGAAGTCGTTGCTTGCGCCCCTTCACAGCAAGGGCGGCCGCAACGTACACGGCCGGGTCACCGCCCGCCACCAAGGCGGCGGTCACAAGCGCGCCTACCGGATCATCGACTTCCGTAGGCATGACAAGGACGGCGTTCCGGCGAAGGTCGCTCACATCGAGTACGACCCCAACCGCACCGCCAACATCGCTCTGCTCCACTACGCCGACGGCGAGAAGCGCTACATCATCGCGCCGACGGGGCTCAAGCAGGGTGACCGCATCGAGAACGGCCCCGCGGCCGACATCAAGCCGGGCAACTGCCTGCCGCTGCGCAACATCCCGACCGGTACCTTCATCCACGCGGTGGAGCTCCGTCCGGGTGGCGGCGCCAAGCTCGGCCGCTCCGCCGGCGCCCAGATCCAGCTGCTCGCCAAGGAGGGCACCTACGCCACGCTGCGTATGCCGTCCGGCGAGATGCGCATGGTCGACGTGCGCTGCCGCGCCACGGTGGGCCAGGTCGGCAACGCCGAGCAGGCCAACATCAACTGGGGCAAGGCCGGCCGTATGCGGTGGAAGGGCAAGCGCCCGACCGTCCGCGGTGTCGCGATGAACCCCGTCGACCACCCGCACGGTGGTGGTGAGGGCAAGACCTCCGGTGGTCGTCACCCGGTGAACCCCAAGGGCAAGCCCGAGGGCCGTACCCGTCAGGCGAACAAGGCCAGCGACAGGCTGATCATCCGCCGTCGGTCCAAGAGGAAGAAGCGGTAGGAGCAGCCGAAATGCCACGTAGCCTTAAGAAGGGTCCCTTCGTGGACGAGCACCTTCAGAAGAAGGTGGAAGTCCAGAACGAGAAGGGCACCAAGACCGTCATCAAGACGTGGTCGCGGCGTTCCATGATCGTCCCCGACATGCTCGGGCACACGATCGCCGTGCACGACGGCCGCAAGCACGTCCCGGTGTTCGTCACCGAGTCGATGATCGGCCACAAGCTCGGAGAGTTCGCGCCCACGCGGACGTTCCGCAGCCACGTCAAGGACGACCGGCGCAGCCGGCGATAGACGCCTTCAGAAGCATTTAGAGGAGTAAGCGATGGAAGCCAGGGCTCAGGCGCGGTTCGTCCGTGTCACGCCCCTCAAGGCCCGCCGCGTGGTGGACCTTATTCGCGGGCTGCCCGCTTCGGAGGCGCAGGCCGTGCTGCAGTTCGCTCCCCAGTCGGCGAGCGAGCCGATCTACAAGGTGCTCAGTTCCGCCATGGCGAACGCCGAGCACAACTTCGATCTCGACCCCAGCACGCTCGTAGTGAGCCGCGCGTGGGTCGACGAGGGCCCGACGCTGAAGCGGTTCCGTCCGCGTGCCCAGGGTCGTGCCTATCGGATCAACAAGCGGACGAGCCACATCACCGTGATCGTGGAGTCCCGCGAGCCGAAGGGAAGGACCCGATAGTGGGCCAGAAGGTTAACCCGCACGGGTTCCGCCTCGGCATCACGACCGACTTCAAGAGCCGGTGGTACGCCGACAAGCTGTACAAGTCGTACGTCGCCGAGGACGTGTCGATCCGCCGCATGCTGCAGAAGGGCATGGAGCGGGCCGGCATCTCCAAGGTCGAGATCGAGCGCACGACGGACCGCGTGCAGGTGGACATCCACACCGCGCGTCCCGGCATCGTGATCGGCCGTCGTGGCGCCGAGGCGGACCGGATCCGTGGCGACCTGGAGAAGCTGACCAAGAAGCAGGTCCAGCTCAACATTCTCGAGGTCAAGAACCCGGAGATCGACGCCCAGCTCGTCGCGCAGGGCGTCGCCGAGCAGCTGTCCAGCCGCGTCTCGTTCCGCCGTGCCATGCGCAAGGCGATGCAGTCGGCCATGAAGTCCGGCGCCAAGGGCATCCGTGTCCAGTGCTCCGGTCGTCTGGGCGGCGCCGAGATGTCGCGGTCGGAGTTCTACCGCGAGGGCCGCGTGCCGCTGCACACCCTCCGCGCGGACATCGACTACGGCTTCTACGAGGCCCGCACCACCTTCGGCCGCATCGGCGTGAAGGTCTGGATCTACAAGGGCGAGGCCCCGACGAGCCGCGCCGAGCGCGAGGCGGCCGCCGCCGGTGCTCGCGCCGGCCAGCGTCGTGACCGCGACGACCGTCGTGGTGGCGGCGGCGGCGACCGTCCGCGTCGTGGTGGCGGTGACCGCCCCCGTCGTGGTGGCGGCCGCGGCGACCGCGCCCCCCGTAACGAGGCGGCCTCGCAGGCCGCCCCCGAGACCGGCCCGGCTGCGCAGCCGGGTGCTGAAGGGAGCTGACCATGCTGATCCCGCGCAGGGTCAAGCACCGCAAGCAGCACCGGCCTGACCGCAGCGGAGCCGCCAAGGGCGGCACCAGGGTCGTGTTCGGCGAGTTCGGCATCCAGGCGATTGAGCACTCCTACGTGACCAACCGCCAGATCGAGTCCGCCCGTATCGCGATGACCCGTCACATCCGCCGTGGCGGCAAGGTGTGGATCAACATCTACCCCGACCGTCCGCTCACCAAGAAGCCGGCCGAGACCCGCATGGGTTCCGGTAAGGGTTCGCCGGAGTGGTGGATCGCCAACGTCAAGCCCGGACGCGTGATGTTCGAGCTGTCCGGCGTGGCGGAGTCGGTGGCGCGTGAGGCGCTCACCCGAGCGATTCACAAGCTGCCCATGAAGTGCAAGATCGTAAAGCGTGAAGTGGGTGAGGCGTGATGGCTAAGGGCCTGACCGCCGGGGAGCTGCGGCTCGAGGACGAGGACACCCTCGTCCAGAAGCTGAAGGAGGCGAAGGAGGAGCTGTTCAACCTCCGCTTCCAGGCGGCGACCGGTCAGTTGGAGAGCCACGGGCGGCTGCGTGCCGTCCGCCGCGAGATCGCCCGTATCTACACCGTGATGCGCGAGCGCGAGCTGGGCATCGTCACGGTCGAGAAGGAGACGAGCGATGGCTGAGACCGAGACCACCGAGACCACTACTGGGACCACGCCTGAGGCCGCGGAGGACGCACGTCGTTTCCGCAAGGTCCGCGAGGGCCTCGTCGTCAGCGACAAGATGGACAAGACCGTCGTCGTCGCCGTCGAGGACCGCGTCAAGCACCGTTTGTACGGCAAGGTCATCCGCCGTACGACCAAGTACAAGGCGCACGACGAGGCCAACGCCTGTGGCGTCGGCGACCGCGTGCTGCTGATGGAGACCCGCCCCCTCTCCGCCACCAAGCGGTGGAGGGTCGTGGAGATCCTCGAGAAGGCCAAGTAAGGCCCTCTCGGACATACCGCGCCTCGTGGGGGCTCTCAGAGCCCCCATGACGGCGTCCAAGGACGCGAGGCCCTCGGGCGGGCCTCGCGTCGCCTGCGGTGCGGTGCCTCCAGGGGCGCTGTGGCCGTGGGAACAAGACAATGACGGGTTCCGCCAGGCTCAGCGATGAGAACCGGCGCGACTAACAGGAGTAAGACGTGATCCAGCAGGAGTCGCGGCTCAAGGTCGCCGACAACACGGGTGCCAAGGAGATCCTTTGCATCCGTGTTCTCGGTGGCTCTGGCCGACGCTACGCCGGTATCGGCGACATCATCGTCGCCACAGTCAAGGACGCGCTGCCCGGCAGCACGGGCGTCAAGAAGGGCGACGTCGTCAAGGCGGTCGTCGTCCGCACGGTCAAGGAGCGCCGCCGGCCTGACGGCTCCTACATCCGCTTCGACGAGAACGCCGCCGTCATCATCAAGGACAGCGGTGACCCTCGTGGCACTCGTATCTTCGGCCCGGTCGGCCGCGAGCTGCGCGACAAGAAGTTCATGCGCATCATCTCGCTCGCCCCGGAGGTGCTGTAATGCCGAAGCTGCATGTGAAGAAGGGTGACCTGGTCCAGGTCATCGCCGGCAAGGACAAGGGTGCCAAGGGTCGCGTGATCGCCACTCTCCCGCGCGAGGACCGCGTGGTGGTCGAGGGCATCAACATGATCAAGAAGCACACCAAGGAGACCCACCAGGGCCCGCGCGGCGCCAAGACCGGCGGCGTGCAGACCATGGAGGCTTCGATCCACGTCTCCAACGTGAAGAAGCTCAAGGACGACAAGCCCGCCGACAAGAAGGCCGACGAGAAGAAGGCCGACGAGGAGACGGGTGAGGACAGCTGATGACTGCCACGACCACTGAGACCGAGCGCCCGACGCCGCGACTCAAGACGAAGTACCGCGAGGAGATCGCGGCCCAGCTTCGCGAGCAGTTCGGCATCGAGAACGTCATGCAGATCCCCGCCCTGACCAAGATCAAGGTCAACATGGGCGTCGGCGAGGCGGCTCGCGACTCCAAGCTCATCGAAGGTGCCGTCCGCGACCTCACCGTGATCACCGGCCAGAAGCCGGCCGTCGTCCGGGCGCGCAAGTCCATCGCGCAGTTCAAGCTGCGCGAGGGCATGCCGATCGGCGCGCACGTCACGCTGCGCGGTGACCGCATGTGGGAGTTCCTCGACCGCCTGCTGGCGCTGGCCCTGCCCCGTATCCGGGACTTCCGCGGCCTGTCGCCCAAGCAGTTCGACGGCAACGGCAACTACACCTTCGGTCTGACCGAGCAGGTCATGTTCCACGAGGTCGACCAGGACAAGGTCGACCGTCCGCGGGGCATGGACATCACGATCGTGACCACCGCGAAGAACGACGACCAGGGCCGGGCGCTGCTGAAGCTCCTCGGCTTCCCGTTCAAGGAGGCCTGATCCAATGGCGAAGAAGTCGCTGATCGCCAAGGCGGGGCGCAAGCAGAAGTTCGAGGTCCGGGCATACACTCGTTGCTCGCGCTGCGGCCGGCCCCGCGCCGTCTACCGCAAGTTCGGCCTCTGCCGCGTGTGCTTCCGCGAGATGGCGCACCGGGGCGAACTGCCCGGCATCACCAAGTCGAGCTGGTAGATAACCTGAGGGGCGGCCCCGTGTCGCCCCCAGGTGCTCATATTCACGAAAAACAAGGACGCATCCCGCGTCCGTGACCACGCCGAAGGTCCACCGGTAGAGCGCTGCTTCACCGACTGGAAACCGCGGCGAGGAAGGCCACTGGCCATGACGATGACCGACCCGATCGCAGACATGCTCACACGTCTGCGCAACGCGAACTCGGCGTACCACGAGAGCGTGTCGATGCCGTACTCGAAGATCAAGGCGCACATCGCCGAGATCCTCCAGCAAGAGGGTTACATCCAGGCTTGGACCGTCGAAGACGCCAAGGTTGGCAAGAACCTCGTGGTGGAGCTCAAGTTCGGGCCTACCCGTGAGCGTTCGCTCGCGGGCCTGCGCCGGGTTTCCAAGCCCGGTCTGCGGGTTTATGCGAAGAAGGACAACCTGCCTCGAGTCCTGGGCGGGCTGGGCGTCGCGATCATCTCGACGTCCGCCGGTCTCATGACCGACAAGCAGGCCGGCAAGCGTGGCGTGGGCGGGGAAGTCCTCGCCTACGTCTGGTAGAGGGGAGGAACACAGCATGTCGCGAATCGGACGGCTGCCCATCCCTGTGCCCAGTGGCGTAGACATCACGATCACCGGCCAGGATGTCCAAGTCAAGGGCCCGAAGGGCACGCTGCTTCACAAGGTCGCCGAGCCCATCACGGTCGCGCGCGACGACGACGGCGCCATCGCCGTCTCCCGGCCGAACGACGAGAACAAGGTCCGTGCGCTGCACGGCCTGTCCCGGACGCTGATCGCCAACATGGTGCAGGGCGTCACTCAGGGCTACTCCAAGAGCCTTGAGATCGTCGGTGTGGGTTACCGCGTCCAGGCCAAGGGCCCGGCGCAGCTGGAGTTCTCTCTGGGCTTCAGTCACCCGGTCATCGTCGACGCCCCCGAGGGCGTCACCTTCCGCGTCGAGAAGCCGACCCTGTTCCACGTGGACGGCATCGACAAGCAGAAGGTCGGCGAGGTCGCGGCCAACATCCGCAAGTTGCGCAAGCCTGACCCGTACAAGGGCAAGGGCGTGCGTTACCAGGGCGAACAGATCCGCCGCAAGGTCGGAAAGGCTGGTAAGTAGGCATGGCTCCGAAGACTGCGTTCAGCAAGCACACGGCTGCCCGCACCGTCTCGCGGGCCCGCCGTCACCGCCGCGTCCGCAAGTTCGTCGTCGGTACGGCAGAGCGTCCGCGCCTGGTCGTCAACCGTTCGACCCGTCACATATTCGTCCAGATCGTGGACGACTCCGTCGGCCACACGCTGGTGAGCGCGTCCACCATGGACGCCTCGCTGCGCACGCTGGAGGCGGACAAGACCGAGAAGGCGAAGAAGGTCGGCGAGCTCCTCGCTCAGCGGGCCAAGGAAGCCGGGATCTCCAAGGTCGTCTTCGACCGCGGTGGCAACCGGTATGCAGGTCGGATCGCGGCGCTGGCCGACAGCGCTCGCGAGGGCGGGCTCGAGTTCTGATGCGGGCCCGAGGATCGCAAATGATGGCAACTGAGAAGAGGAACCACTGATGGCTGCAGCTCCGCGTCGCGGTGGCGGCACCGGTGGCGATCGGCGTGACCGTCGTGACGATCGCCGCGGTGGCGCCGCCGACAAGGGCGTCTCGTACATCGAGCGCGTAGTGAAGATCAACCGCGTGGCCAAGGTCGTGAAGGGTGGTCGTCGCTTCAGCTTCACCGCCCTCGTCGTCGTCGGTGACGGCAACGGCCTGGTTGGCGTCGGTTACGGCAAGGCCAAGGAAGTCCCCGCGGCGATCGCCAAGGGCGTCGAAGAGGCGAAGAAGCACTTCTTCAAGGTGCCTCGGATCCAGGGCACGATCCCGCACACGGTGCAGGGCGAGGAGGCGGCCGGCGTCGTCTTCCTGCGTCCGGCCTCGGCCGGTACCGGCGTCATCGCCGGTGGCCCGGTGCGCGCCGTCCTGGAGTGCGCGGGCATCCACGATGTGCTGTCCAAGTCGCTCGGCTCGGACAACCCGATCAACATCGTGCACGCCACCGTGGCGGCTCTGAAGGGCCTTTCCCGCCCTGAGGAGATCGCCGCCCGGCGTGGCCTGCCGATCGAGGACGTCGCTCCGGCCAGGATGCTCAAGGCTCAGCGCGAGGGCATCGCCGAGGCCGCGGCCGCCAAGGCGGTGAGCTAGTCATGGCACGCCTGAAGATCACTCAGGTTCGCTCGAAGATCGGTGGCAAGCAGAACCAGCGTGACTCGCTTCGTTCGCTTGGCCTGAAGCGAATCGGCGACGTCGTCGTCAAGGAGGACCGGCCCGAGATTCGCGGCATGGTCTCCGTGGTGACGCACCTCGTCGAGGTGGAAGAGGTCGACTGACATGACTGACAGCTCCAACAACGCTGCTCCGCTCAAGATCCACGACCTGCGTCCTGCTCCCGGCGCCAACAAGGCCAAGATCCGCAAGGGTCGTGGCGAGGCGTCGAAGGGCAAGACCGCCGGCCGTGGCACCAAGGGCAGCCACGCGCGCACGACGGTCCCCCTCGGTTTCGAGGGTGGCCAGGTGCCGCTGCAGAGGCGTCTGCCGAAGCTCAAGGGTTTCTCCAACGCCCTGTTCAAGACGACCTACCAGGTCGTCAACCTCGACAGGCTCGGTGAGCTGTTCCCCGAGGGTGGCGAGGTCACCGTCGAGGCGCTGGTCGCCAAGGGTGCTGTTCGCAAGAACCAGCTCGTGAAGGTGCTCGGCACCGGCGACATCTCGGTCGCGGTGAACGTGCAGGCTCACGCCTTCTCGTCCGCCGCGAAGGAGAAGATCGCCGCCGCCGGTGGTTCCGTTACCGAGCTGTAGTAACGCTATGACGAGGCGTGGGGGCTTTGACAATGGGCCCCCACGCCCGTAGTGCGTTAGAGTTCGCGAGACGGCAGGCTTCTGTCCGGCTCGTTCGACATGAGACTTCAGATGGCAGATCCCCGCACCATCGCTTACTCACAACGCCGTAAAGGCGCGCAGGAGGGACCGTGCTGACCGCGTTTACCCGGGCGTTCCGGACACCGGACCTGCGCAAGAAGTTGCTCTTCACCCTGGGCATCATCGCGCTTTTCCGTCTCGGCTCGGTTCTGCCGACCCCGGGAGTCCACGTCCAAAACCTCGCCGCCTGTTTCGACCAGGCCCGTAGTGGCGAAACCGGCAACATCTACGGGATGGTCCAGCTGTTCAGCGGCGGCGCGTTGCTGAAGCTGTCGGTGTTCGCGCTGGGCATCATGCCGTACATCACCGCGAGCATCATTCTGCAATTGCTCGTCGTGGTGATCCCGCGGCTGGAGGCGCTGAAGAAGGAAGGCCAGTCCGGCCAGACGAAGATCACGCAGTATACGCGTTATCTGACCATCGGTCTCGCGATTCTCCAGTCGACGGCTTTCATCGCGCTGGCCCGTACCGGGCAGCTTTTCCCGAACTGCCAGCAGGACGTCCTGCTCGACCCCGACAACATCTTCCAGATCGTGACGATGGTCGTCATCATGACCGCCGGCACGTCCGTGATCATGTGGCTCGGCGAGCTCATCACCGACCGGGGCGTCGGCAACGGCATGTCCATCCTGATCTTCACCCAGGTCGTGGCGGTCTTCCCGTCCGAGCTGGCCAACATCTTCCAGGCGAACAAGTTCACCTTCGCCGTGGTCATGATCGTCGGCATCTTCATGATCGCCGCGGTCGTCTTCGTCGAGCAGGCGCAGCGCCGCATCCCGGTGCAGTACGCCAAGCGCATGGTCGGCCGCAGGATGTACGGCGGCACCTCCACCTACATCCCGCTGAAGGTCAACCAGGCGGGCATCATCCCCGTCATCTTCGCCTCCTCGCTGCTCTACCTGCCGCAGCTCATCACCTCGCTGTTCTCGACCAGCGACAACGTGGTGATCACCTGGATCTCGCAGAACCTGGCCACGGGCGACACGCCCATCTACATGACCACGTTCTTCCTGCTGATCATCTTCTTCACCTACTTCTACGTGTCGATTACCTTCAACCCCACTGAAGTCGCCGACAACATGAAGAAGTACGGTGGGTTCATTCCGGGCATCCGCCCCGGCCGTCCGACGGCTGAATACCTGAACTTCGTGCTCACCCGTCTGACCGCGCCAGGCGCGCTCTATCTGGGTCTCATCTCCATGGTCCCGATCGTCGCGCTGGCGGTGGCCGGTGCGAGCCAGAACTTCCCGTTCGGAGGGACGAGCATTCTGATCATGGTAGGCGTCGGCCTTGACACGGTGAAGCAGATCGAGAGCCAGCTGCAGCAGCGTAACTACGAAGGTTTCCTGCGGTAGTGCGTCTCGTCTTGGTCGGGCCCCCCGGAGCGGGTAAGGGGACACAGGCCCAGTACATCGCATCGAACCTGTCCATCCCGAAAATCTCGACAGGTGACATCTTCCGTGCCAACGTCTCGGGCGGCACGGATCTCGGCAAGCTGGCCAAGACGTTCATGGACCGTGGTGACCTGGTGCCCGACGAGGTCACCATCGCCATGGTCCGTGACCGTCTGTCCGAGGACGACGCGCAGGACGGCTTCCTGCTCGACGGCTTCCCGAGGAACGTCGCGCAGGCGGAGATCCTGCGCGACATGCTCAAGGACTGGGGCCAGGCGCTCGACCTCGTGCTCGAGCTCGTCGTGGACGACGACGAGGTGGTCAGGCGGCTGGCCGGCAGGCGCACCTGCAGCCAGTGCGGCCGCATCTGGCACGTCGAGTTCGACGACAAGAAGGACGACAGGTGTGACGCGTGCGGGGGCGCGCTGTTCCAGCGTGACGACGACAAGGAGGAGACCGTCAGGCACCGCCTGGAGGTCTACCAGGAGCAGACGGCGCCGCTGGTCTCCTACTACGCCGACGAGGGCATCCTGGTGGGCGTCGACGCGACCGGTCCGGTCGAGGAGGTCACACAGCGGGCCATGGACGCGATCCGGCCGTTCATGGGCTGAGCGCTTCATCCGACTGATTCGCGGAGGTGGCACGGGTTTCCGTGCCACCTCGCGGCTATTGTGGGGGGAATTGGGCCCCCACCGTGGCCCGTTGAGACCCAGGGGGGCAAGAGATGTTCAAACGCAACAGACACGGCATCCAGATCAAGTCGCCGGAGCAGCTGGAGAAGATGCGCGCGGCGGGGCTGGTGGTCGGGCGCACGCTCGACCTGCTGCGGCGCTCGGTCGAGCCCGGGATGACGCCGCTGGACCTCGACGTGATCGCCGAGAAGGCGATCAGGGACGAGGGCGCGATCCCGTCGTTCAAGGGCTACCAGGGCTTTCCCGCCACGATCTGCGCGTCGGTCAACGACGAGGTCGTGCACGGCATCCCGACCGCCGTACGCAAGCTGCGTGAGGGCGACATCATCTCGATCGACTGCGGCGCGATCCTGGAGGGCTGGCACGGCGACTCCGCCGTCACGGTCCCGGTGGGCGAGGTGGACCCCAAGCTGACCGAGCTGATGCGGATCACGGAGGAGGCCATGTGGCGCGGCATCGCCGCGCTCAAGCCCGGCCGCCACCTGTCGGACATCGGCTACGAGATCGAGCGCTACGTCAAGTCCCAGGGCCGCTTCGGCATCCCGCCTGAATACGGCGGCCACGGCATCGGCACCGAGATGCACATGGACCCGTGGATCGCCAACCACGGCAAGCCGGGCCGGGGCCCGGCGCTCGAAGAGGGCATGTGCCTGGCCATCGAGCCCATGGTCAACCTGGGCACCGAGCGCACCCGCGTCCTGGCCGACGACTGGACCGTGGTGACGGTCGACGGGAAGTCCTCCGCACACTTCGAACACAGCGTCGCGGTGACACATAATGGACCTTGGGTGCTTACCGCACTAGATGGGGGCGAAGAGCGCCTCGCTCAACTGCAGAACTAGCCCGGGAGTGGTGGGATGGCGAACAGTCCCGAGATGCGTGCCTCCGACGCCGACCGTGACCGGGTCGCCGCCATCCTCCGCGAGCACACCGCGCAGGGCCGCATCACCATGGACGAGTTCAACGAGCGGCTGGAGTCGCTCTACAAGAGCAAGACCTACGGTGAGCTGGCCAAGCTGACGTCGGACCTGCCGGACGTCGACATGCGTCGCCTGCCGGCCAAGGCCACGCCCCCGGCGCCCGAGCGGCGCGGGATGCACCCCGGCATGAAGGCCGCCTGGAGCGCGTGGGCGGCGGTGGCCGGCATCAACTGGACGGTCTGGCTGATCGTGAGCCTGACGAGCGGCCACCCGATCTATCCGTGGCCGCTGTGGGTGATGGGGCCGTGGGGCGTGATCCTACTGATCAGCACCGTCTTCGGCGGCGCCGGCGACGGGAACAAGAAGCACGCTTAGTCCGCTCGGCGGGCTCCGGCGGCTGCGACAGCTCTGCCGGCTGCGACGACGGCTCTGATAGCTCTAGCAGCTGCGACGGCTCTGCCGGCTCCGGCGGGTTCTGTGCTGTTGTGCACTCTGTGCATTCGTGCGCAGTCCGGATCCGCCGGGATTCCTACCGTGAGGTGTGTCGAACAGCACGACTCACGGAGGACATCCCATGCGAAAGATCCTTGCGGCCGCCGCCATCGCCGGCTCCGTCACCATCGCCGGTCTCGCCGCGGCCCCCGCCGCGCAGGCCGCCACCAGCACGGCCGCCAGCACGGTCAGCAGCACCGCCACCGCCATCGCCGGCTCGCAGGGCAGCTGGGGCAAGTACTACTCCAGCAACCACAAGGCCTACACCTACGGCAAGACCTACAAGTACGGCGGCAAGGTCTACACCCACTGGTACGGCAAGGAGTACTCGCCCAAGTACGGCTACGTCTGGTTCAAGTACTACGCCGGCGGCAAGTGGTACAAGTTCTCCCACCGGTGGAACGGCTCGTACGACGCGACCTGGTCCGGCAAGGGGATCAAGAAGATATACACCTACACCTGCTGGGGCGGGAAGTCCAAGTACTGCGGCCCCTCGCACCGCATCTACTAAATGTCCTCCTCGCATCAGAGAGGGGCAGATCGAGGCCCGCCGGGCATGACGCCGGCGGGCCTCGCGTCGTGTGTCCTGAGGATTCGCCACGTGGGGTAGACTCTTACATGGTTGTGTCAGGACACCTGGCACGCGTTTCGCGTTTTTGGCTCAGGTGTCGTACACTCCTTAGTCGGCTCACTATGACTTTCCACGCGTCGGCGGCCCTCGTCGGCCGTCGCTCTCTTCGAAGCGTGGAGGTCGCGGCTGCGTAGTGAACCGGAGCCTCAGACGACCGATCAGTGAAACGCGAGGAATTTTGGCCAAGAAAGACGGCGCCATCGAGATCGAGGGCACTGTGGTCGAATCGCTCCCGAACGCCATGTTCCGGGTGCAGCTCGACAACGGCCACAAAGTCCTGGCCCACATCAGCGGACGTATGCGGATGCACTACATCCGGATTCTTCCCGACGACCGGGTAGTCGTTGAACTGAGCCCCTACGACCTCAGTCGTGGGCGGATCGTCTACCGATACAAGTAAGACGTCTGAGGAACAAAGGACAATGAAGGTAAAGCCGAGCGTCAAGAAGATCTGCGACAAGTGCAAGGTGATCCGCCGGCACGGTCGCGTCATGGTGATCTGCGACAACCTGCGCCACAAGCAGCGTCAGGGTTAGTCGCCGCAAGGCCTCTCCGAGTCCGCCCCGGCAGGGTGCGGGCTCGACGTATGAGGAGCCTGCATCAGTAGTCGCGTCACACACCTGAACAGGCGGCCGCTCCACGTCGGGCGTCCGAACCGTTCAGGAGACCCCCGGTCGGAGGCCGGGGCCCTCACCCCGGGCATTGGGGAGGGGTAGTGCGGCGCAAGACCTCCGCCACAAAGAAGGAGAATGCCCGACCATGGCTCGCCTGGTTGGCGTCGACCTCCCCCGCGACAAGCGGCTGGAGATCGCTCTCACCTACATCTACGGAATCGGCCGCACCCGCGCCCTGGAGATCCTCCAGGCCACCGGCGTGAGCGGCGACCTTCGTGTGCACCAGCTCTCCGACACCGAGCTCGTCCCGATGCGTGACTACATCGAGGCGAACTACAAGATCGAGGGTGACCTGCGCCGCGAGGTCCAGGCCGACATCCGTCGCAAGATCGAAATCGGTTGCTACCAGGGCATCAGGCACCGCAAGGGTCTGCCCGTCCACGGTCAGCGCACCCAGACGAACGCGCGCACCCGTAAGGGCAAGAAGAAGACCGTCGCCGGCAAGAAGAAGCCCGGTAAGAAGTAGTCCTCGCAGCCGCAGGACCGAAGACCTCAGGAGTGAAGGCCAAGGATGCCTCCTAAGAGCCGCCAGGGTGCGCCGAAGAAGGTGCGCCGCAAGGAAAAGAAGAACGTCGCTCACGGGCACGCCCACATCAAGAGCACGTTCAACAACACGATCGTCTCGATCACCGACCCCAACGGGAACGTGATCTCCTGGGCCAGCGCCGGCCACGTGGGTTTCAAGGGCTCCCGTAAGTCCACCCCGTTCGCCGCGCAGATGGCCGCCGAGAACGCCGCCCGCCGGGCCATGGAGCACGGCATGCGTAAGGTCGACGTCTTCGTGAAGGGTCCCGGCTCCGGCCGTGAGACCGCGATCCGCTCGCTGCAGGCCACCGGCCTGGAGGTGGGTTCGATCCAGGACGTCACCCCGGTTCCGCACAACGGTTGCCGGCCGCCGAAGCGCCGCCGCGTCTGACTCAGCCCA
The DNA here is from genome assembly GCF_040649735.1 of Nonomuraea sp. NPDC048892. NCBI lineage: Bacteria > Bacillati > Actinomycetota > Actinomycetes > Streptosporangiales > Streptosporangiaceae > Nonomuraea > Nonomuraea sp. NPDC048892. The sequence goes on from NZ_JBEZFZ010000024.1 coordinate 77,999, forward strand.
GGAGATAGTGAGAAATGGCTCGTTACACGGGCGCGGACTGCAAGCTCTGCCGTCGCGAGAAGACCAAGCTCTTCCTCAAGGGCAGCAAGTGCGAGTCCGCCAAGTGCCCCATCGAAATCCGTCCTTACCCCCCGGGTGAGCACGGCCGCGGTCGTCCGAAGGACACCGAGTACCAGCTTCAGCTTCGTGAGAAGCAGAAGACCCGCCGCATCTACGGCGTCCTCGAGAAGCAGTTCCACAACTACTACGAGGAGGCCGCGGGCAAGAGCGGCAAGTCGGGTGAGGTGCTGCTCCAGATCCTGGAGAGCCGTCTCGACAACGTCGTCTACCGCGCCGGGTTCGCGCAGTCGCGCGACGCCGCTCGCCAGCAGGTCCGTCACGGGCACATCGTGGTGAACGGCAAGAAGGTCGACATCCCGTCCTACCGCGTTCGCGAGCACGACATCATCGAGGTCCGCGAGAGCAAGCGCAACCTGCTGCCGTACGAGGTGGCCCGCGCCACCGCCGGCGAGCGCACGGTTCCCGCGTGGCTCGGCGTCGTGCCGGACAAGCTCCGCGTCCTGGTGCACCAGCTGCCGGTTCGCCAGCAGATCGACACCCAGGTTCAGGAGCAGCTCATCGTCGAGTACTACTCGAAGTGAGTGGTGGTTGAGGCACGGATTTCCGTGCCTCAACTATGCTTTTCATCGGAGTGGCGTCATATAGCGGTCGCCACACGAAAAAGGGGAGAACCCACACATGCTGATCGCTCAGCGCCCGACTCTCCTCGAAGAGTCGATCGACGACACCCGGTCCCGATTCGTCATCGAGCCGCTGGAGCCGGGCTTCGGCTACACCATCGGCAACTCGCTGCGCCGCACGCTGCTGTCGTCCATTCCGGGCGCGGCCGTGACGAGCATTCGCATCGAGGGCGTGCTGCACGAGTTCTCGACCGTTCCCGGGGTCAAGGAAGACGTCACCGACATCATCCTCAACCTCAAGGAACTGGTCGTCTCCTCCGAGCACGACGAGCCGGTCGTGATGTACCTGCGCAAGCAGGGCCCGGGTGAGGTCACCGCCGCCGACATCGCGCCTCCGGCCGGTGTCGAGGTGCACAACCCCGAGCTGCGCATCGCCACGCTCAACGGCAAGGCGAAGCTGGAGATGGAGCTGACCGTCGAGCGCGGTCGCGGCTACGTCTCCGCCGCTCAGAACAAGCAGCCGGGCCAGGAGATCGGCCGGATTCCGATCGACTCGATCTACTCCCCGGTGCTCAAGGTCACCTACAAGGTCGAGGCGACCCGAGTCGAGCAGCGTACCGACTTCGACCGGCTCATCCTCGACGTCGAGACCAAGCCCGCGATGAAGCCCCGCGACGCGGTGGCCTCCGCCGGCAAGACCCTCGTCGAGCTCTTCGGCCTGGCCCGCGAGCTCAACGTCGAGGCCGAGGGCATCGACATCGGCCCGTCGCCGACCGACGCCGCCCTGGCGGCCGACCTGGCGCTGCCGATCGAGGAGCTGAACCTGACCGTTCGCTCCTACAACTGCCTCAAGCGCGAGGGCATCCACACCGTGGGTGAGCTCGTCGCCCGCAGCGAGCAGGACCTTCTCGACATAAGGAATTTCGGCGCCAAGTCGATCGAAGAGGTCAAGCAGAAGCTGCACGAGATGTCGCTGGCGCTCAAGGACTCCCCGCCCGGGTTCGACCCGAGCGCGGTGGCCGGCGGCGGCTACGACGACGACGACAGCGCGTACGTCGAGACCGAGCAGTACTGATCCAGATAGCGCGGGCCCCCGCCGGGGGCCTGGCGGCCCGACCCCGGTACCTGGCACGGCCGGGGCGGGTGAACCCCAAGGAGAGATGACATGCCCAAGCCCACCAAGGGTGCGCGTCTTGGCGGAAGCCCGGCGCACGAGCGGCTGATCCTGGCGAACCTCGCCACCGATCTGTTCCGCCACGGCCGGATCCGCACGACGGTGGCCAAGGCCAAGCGCCTGCGTCCCGTCGCGGAGCGCCTGATCACCAAGGCGAAGAAGGGCGACATCCACAACCGTCGCCAGGTCCTGACCGTCGTTCGGGACAAGGGCGTGGTCCACCACCTCTTCACCGAGATCGCGACGACGTTCGCCGAGCGTCCCGGCGGCTACACCCGCATCACCAAGATCGGTGCGCGTAAGGGCGACAACGCCCCGATGGCGATCATCGAGCTGGTGAGCGAGCCGCTGGGCGGCGTCACGACCCGCGCCACCGAGGCTCCCGCCGCCGCGGCCGCCCCTGCGGCTCCGGCCGCCGAGGAGACCGAGACTCCCGCGGAGACCGAGGCCCCTGCCGAGGCTGAGGCCAAGGCCGAGACCGCCGAGGCTCCGGAGGCCGCCGCCGAGGAGGCCCCGGCCGCCGAGGCGAAGAAGGACGAGGCCTGATCTTCAGGCCTGAGGTTCAGAACGGCTGAGACGGGCCCGGATCCCCTGACGGGGGTCCGGGCCCGTTTTCTCATCCCCGGGAGGGAACATCGTGGTACGGCTCCGCCTCGACCTCGCGTACGACGGGACCGGCTTCTCCGGCTGGGCCAGGCAGCCGGGGCTGCGTACGGTTCAGGGGGAGATCGAGCAGGCGCTCGGACGGATCCTGCGCCTCGGCGAGCCTGCCATGCTGACCGTGGCCGGGCGGACCGACGCGGGGGTGCACGCGCGGGGGCAGGTGGCTCACGTGGACGTGCCGGAGGAGCGGCTGGGGGAGCTCGACGGGAACCGGGGGCCGCTGGGCATCGATGAGCGGCTCTCTGCGCTCGTGAGACGGCTCGGTGGTGTCCTGGAGCCAGATGTACGGATATATCGGGTCTCCGTGGCTCCTGAGGGCTTTGACGCACGGTTCTCGGCGATGTTCCGGCGGTACGCGTACCGCGTGAGTGACGCGCCGGGAGGCGTCGACCCGCTGCGCCGCTGGGAGATCGTCTGGCACAACCGGCCTCTGGACCTCGGCGCGCTCAACGACGCCGCCGCGCGGCTGCTCGGCGAGCACGACTTCGCCGCGTTCTGCAAGAAGCGCGAAGGCGCCACCACGATCAGGGAGCTGCAGCGGCTGGACTGGGTGCGGGGACCGGACGGGGTGCTGGTCGCCACCGTCGTCGCCGACGCCTTCTGCCACTCCATGGTGCGTGCGCTGGTCGGGTCGCTGCTGGCGGCCGGGGACGGGCGGCGGCCGGTGGAGTGGCCTGGTGAGGTGCTGCGGCGGGGGGTGCGCGATTCGGGGGTGCATGTGGCGCCGGCGCATGGGCTCTGCCTGGAAGAGGTGGGCTATCCGGCGCCGTCCGAACTCGCCGCGCGCGCGGTGGCGACGCGACGGGTCCGGACGGTGCCCGAGCAGCCTCCGGCCGAGTAGGTCCCGATCGGAGCCAGGTGGCTCCTGGCCGGGGTTCAGCCCTTGGTGATGCGGCGTTCCAGGACGAGTGAGATCTGGTCCCTGAACGCGCCGCTGACCTTCGGCAGCGTCTTCTCCTTGGCCGTCGGCGTGTGGCCGTCGGCGTAGGTGGCGTAGCTGAACACGATGTAGCGGCCCCAGACCAGGCCCGCCGCGTAACCGCCGGCGATGTGCACGCGCTCGCCGCCCGATCCGGACGCGCCGGGCAGCGGGCGGAACCAGATGTTGTTCGACAGGTCCTTCGCCTGGTCCGCGGTGGTGGCGGCGTTCTTGTCCGGCAGGACGGCCAAGCCCGTGGTGACGGCGTAGCGGCGCTTGCTGTCGACGTACGTCGCCCTGAGCACGCGGCTGCACTTCTGCTCTTTCAGCGCGTCGGCGAAGGCGCCGGTCGCGGCCTTGTCGCAGGTCGTCTCCATGTGGGCCTTGACCCTGGTGAACGTCGTGCCCGCCGCACTCACCTTCTTCTTCGGGAACGCCTCCGACAGCGACAGCTTCTGCGGATCGCTCTCCTCGGAGTCGAGCACCGACGTGCCGGCCAGGTCGGCCGGCGGGGCCGCCGACTCCTCGGCGACACTCGGGCTCGCCGGCGCGGGCGAGGCGGCCACCGGTGGCGGCGCGGCGGAGTTCATCGCCTGGACGGCGAAGAACCCGCCCGTCGCCACGCCGGCCAGGGCCAGCGCGCCGAGCGTGATGAGCAGCGCCCGTTTGCTCCTGGGCGGGGGAGGTGGTGGGGGCGGGGTCTGGAACGGGGGCTGCTTGAACGCTCCTGGCGGGAACGCGGGGCCGCCCGCTGGGGGCTTGGGGACGTCGAAAGAGGTCGAGGGCTTGTGGCCCCAGGTGTCTCTCGAGAACGGGAGCTCGGGCAGTTTGTCACCGGTCGGGGGATTGGGGGGCCAGACGGGTACGTCGCCTGGCTCCGGGGGGCGGACGGATGGGTTGGTGGAGTTGGGGCCGAAGGGCGGATTCTGGCCGGCGGCCTCCGTCTTGGCCGCGTTCGGGTCGAAGTAGTGGGCTGGTTTGGCGGAGGGGTCGCGGGTGGAGGCGATGGGGGCGGGGAGGTAGGGGAGTTCGGACGGCTTCGAGCCGGGCCCTTGCTGCCCTTGGCCGGGTCCCTGACTGGGACCTTGGCTCGTTCCTTCGCCCGGGCCTTGACCGGCTCCTTGGCTCGCACCCTGGCCGGGTGTCTGGTTGTGGAAGGAATGTGGGTCGGTGGTCTGGGAGTCGCCGGGGTGGGCGTCCTCGGAGGTCGCGCGCCCGGGGGCGGTGACGCCGGGGCGGAGACCGCCGGGCACCGTGTCGCCGGGTGCGGTGCCGGTGGGCTCGGGGCCGCTGGGTCGGAGGCCGCCGGGCACCGTGTCGGCAGGTTCGGGGCTGCCGGGGCGGAGGCCACCTGGCACTGTGGCGGTGGGCTCAGGGCCACCGGGGCCCGCGAAGCCGTCGGGGCGGCCGGAGTCCTGCTCGGCGTGCGCCGACTCTGGGGCGTGCCCGCCGGGAGCGGTGTGTGCCGGCTCTGGGGCGTGCCCGCCAGGGGCGGTGTGGGTTGGTGGGTCCTGGAGCTGCCGATCCTGGGCGGGCATGCCGTCGGGAGGCGTGTCGTCCGCGTGGAGGTGGTGGATCGCGTCCCGTTGCGTGGCGTCTGGATCGAAGTAGTGGGCCGGGTGGGTGAGGCCGTCCGGCTGGGTGGCGCTCGCGTCGAAGGGCGCGGCCAGCGGGCTCGGCTCGTCGGAGTCGGGCTCGGCCACCAGCTCGCCCGTGGCGGCCGGCCAGGGAGGCATGGCGTGCGGGTCGGAGAGCGGCGCGGGCCACACCGGCATGCCCGCCGCGGCGGCGGTGAAGGCGGGAGGCGGCTCCCAGGGCGGCGCACCGGGCACGACGGGCTCCACCGGCCAGGCGCCAGGCTGTCCGCCGGGATCGCCGAGCTGCCTACCGGGATCGCCGGGTCGCCCACTGGGATCGCCGGGATGCCCACCGGGATCCGCCCCGGCGGCGTCCCACGGCCGCACCTCATGGATCCGCCCGGGCCGGATCTGGTCACTCCCGGCCTGGGGGTGGTGCGAGGGCGGCCATGGTTGGTTGGCGTCGGGTTGCGCGTGGGGGGCGGTTGCCCAGGGCTGCCCGGTCTCAGCTCCGGGGTGGTGCGGTGCCTGCCACGGTTGCTCGGCCCCGGATGGGGGGTGGGGCGGCGACCACGGTTGGTCGGTCCCCGTTTGGCCTGGGGGCGGCTGGCCTGGGGATGGCGACCACGGCTGCCCGGCTTCGGCCTGGGGCTCGTGCGGCGCCGGCCATGGTTGGTCAGCCCCGGCCTGAGCGTGGGGCGGCGACCACGGCTGGTCCGTCCCCGCTTGGGCTGGGGGCGGTGACCACGGCTGGGCGGTTTCGGCTCCGGGGTGGTGTGGTGCTGGCCATGGTTGGCCGGAGCCGGGCTGGGTGTGGTGCGGCCAGGAAGGGTCGGTGGCGGGCTGGCCGAAGGCGGGGCCGGGCGCGGACTGTGCGTGCGGCTGGTGGCCGGGGCGCGGGCCGCCGGAGGGCTCCTGGGTTGCGAGGTCGGGGTCGGTGGGGTCGGCGTACCAGTCGTACGGGGAGGCGTCGTCGTCTGGCACTTCCCACGGCTGAGCGACACCGGACGGCCCCTCAGGACCTCCCGGCGAACCCTGGAAGGCGGAGACGACCGGAGACGCCTCGGCGTCGGCCGGGGAGCCATCCGAGGTGCCGGTTGAGGAGGCGCCTGGCGCGCCGGACGCGGTGTCGGTCCCTGGTGCGGACCGGGCGCCGGGTGCGGCGTCGGTCGGAGCGCCGGTCCGGGGGTCGATCGCGGGGTCGGTTGAGGGGTCGGTCGAAGGGGACGCCGGTGGAACGTCTCGCCCGTTGGTCTGGCCGAAGCTCGGCGGTGGCGTCACCGGTGCGGCCGAGCGTTCGGCTTCCCTGTGATCGTGCTCAGACCCGGGTTCCTGGCCACGCATAGCTGGAGCCTAGCGAGAGTAGCGAGATCGTTATGTCGGTATGGATGTTCCCAGCAGCAACACGAGTCCTCTACCGGCGCTTATGCCCCACAATGCCGATCAGCTCGCCCGGCTTCCGGTCAGTGCCCGGTTGTCGAGGGCCTGGAAGACGGTGGCCTTGCTGATGTCGTTGATGGCCTGCGCGATCCGCTTCGTCCCCTTCGCGTCGGGCTTCGTGCCGTCCTTGTTCTGGAACCAGAACAGGATCGCGTAGTGGCCGTACGTCGAGATCTTCGCGCCGCCGCTGCCCGAGCCGAGGAACTTCGTGACGGTGTCCTTGCCCGCGAGCGGCTTGACGTAGTTCTTGGTGTCGCCGGCCTTGGCCACCTTGATCGCCAGCTTGCTCGTCTTGAGGTTGGCCACCCCGACCGTGCCGATCACCGTGGCGGACTTGTCGCGGAAGCTCGCGCGGACGAACTGGGTGCACTTGGCGGACTTGAGCGCCTTCTGGAGTGTGTCGCCCAGAGCGCCGTCGGTGCACTTCTTGTCCTTGCTGGTGATCGTCATCTCGTAGCTGCGGCCCGAGATCGTGATCTTCTTCCTCTTGCCGAAGACCTCCTTGACCGTGATCGCGTCAGGGTCGGTGGTGCGCGCGGCCGCGAAGCCGTACTTGCCGGCCGGGACCGACGGCAGCGGCGCCGAGGTCTGGCGGGTGGCGGCGGTCTCGGCCGTCACGGGGCCGTCTGCGTTCCACATCAGGGTCAGGCCGCCGCCGAGCAGGCCGAGCACCAGCACTCCGCCGATCGCGAACCACAGCGGGGCGCGGGAGCGCTGCCCTTCGTCGTACGGGCTCCAGCCCACCTTGCTCTGCGGCACCCACGTGGTGTCGTCGCCGGCGTCGTCTTTCTTCTTGGACGTGTCCTTGGCCTTGGCGGGGTCCTTGTCGCCCTTGTCCGCCTTGCCCCTGCGGGAACGGCGGCCCTTGCCGGTCGCGGACTTGTCGTCGTCCGGCGCGCCGGAGTCGGGGTTCGCGCCGCCGGGACCGCCTGGCCCGCCAGGACCGCCTGGGCCGGGGTTGACGCCGAACGCGCCGCTGTCGCCGCCGAACGGGTCGCCGCCGCCGAAGGAACCGCCGCCGAACGGGCTGCCTCCGGCCCGGCGTCCACCGGAACGGCCTCCGCCGGAAGGCCCTCCACCGGAACGGCCGCCACCTGGCTGGTCTCCGCCCGGCCGGTCGTCTCCCGGACGGCCGCCCCCTGCGGGACCGCCGCCGAAGAAGCCGCCCGCGGGGTCGCCCCCGCCGGGGCCGCCAGGACCGCCGGGGCCTCCCGCGCCGTGCGAGCCGCCGGAGGGGCCGCCACGTGCGCGCTTGCCACGGCTGGGAAGGCCCTCGGACGGGCCGCCGCCACCAGGGCCGCCGCTGGGGCCGGCGCCAGAGCCACCGCCGGGGCCGCCAGAGGCGCCAACAGGCCCGCCGGGGCCGCCGCCAAGACCGCCACCGGGGCCGCCGCCAAGGCCACCACCGGGGCCGCCGCCAAGGCCACCACCGGGGCCGCCGCCTCCGGGACCGCCGCCCGCCGGGCCGCTGGTCATGAAGGCGCCACTCGTGGGCCCGCCACCGCTGGAACCGCCGTTGAAGTCACCGATGAGGCCGCCGTTCGCGGGTCCGCCACCGTTGGGACCGCCGTTCGCGGGCGCGCCATGGGCGCCGCCGTTGCGAGATCCGCCGTTCGGGGGTCCGCTGTCGAAGGGGTCGCTGTTCAGGGGCCTGCCACCCGAAGCTCCGGCAGCCGCGTGCGCGCCGCCCGCGGGCGCGCCGCCTCGGGGCGCGCCTCCCATTCCGTAGGGGGCGCCACCGGCGGGGCCGGGGCCGAAAGGGGCGAAGGGGGCATCGCCCGTGCCGTTCTCGCGTTCCCTATCGCCGTTGGAAACCATGCGGCGACACTACCGTGATGTTTGTCATCAGATGCCTCTGAGGAGATCCTGGCCTGAAGGCGGGGAGGAATCGGACCCCCGCCGGGGGTGATGTCATTGGGTGCCGAAGTCCTGGGTCCACCAGGGGCCGCCGGGGCCCGACGCGACGCCCACGCCGATGGCCCGCAGGCGGCAGTCGAAAATGTTCCTGCGGTGGTCGGGGCTGTCCAGCCAGCCGCGTACGGCCTCGTCGGCGGTGCGGTAGCCGGCGCCGATGTTCTCGGCGGCGCCCCAGCGGTATCCGGCGCGCTCCATCCGGTCCCACGGCGAGGCGCCGTCGGGGGAGTTGTGCGAGAGCTGCCCCGTGCGGGCCATCTCCAGCGAGTGCGTACGCGCGGAGCGGGTGAGCCCGCCGTCCACCCTGAGCGGCGCGCAACCGCGCCTGGACCTGGCCGAGTTCGTCAGGGAGACCACGCGCGAGGCGACGCCCGCCAGCACCTGGACGCCGCCGTCCTCGCCACCGAGCACCCGCGTACGGTCCTCCGAGGCGAAGCCCGGGATCTGGTCCTTCGACGACCTGGTCGGCCGGGGCGTCGGGGCGCCGCTGGGCAGTTTCCTGGTCGTGACGCCCCTGGGGATGCTTTCGAGCTGCTGCGCCTTCCTCGCCGCCGTCGGCGCGGGGTTGGCGGTGGCGGCCGCGGGCGGGGCGGTCTCGTCGAGGTAGACGTGGCGGGCCGGGTCGGGGTCGGTGGTCAGCCGGCCGATCAGTACGCCGGTGAAGAGCACGGCCATGAGGCAGGCCAGCACACCCAGGTGACTCCGGCGCCGATGGCCGCGCTGGGTTTGCCGGGTGCGAGAGTTCTGCCACATACCGCCGCCAACGATAGGGATGTCTGGTCCTGGGAAAGAAGGGGTCCCAGGGAAACGAAATCGAACCGTTCTGCGGTCAGGTAGACTCGCACAGGGTTACCGGTCTTTTGACCTGCGCGCCTCAGGGCGGGTAGCTTAGGTTCGTTGTGTGCATAGGTCCAGCGCGACCAATGCGCGGCGCGTCCGGCGTCATCTCCCGTGTTGCGGAGACGGAAGGTCCGGGCCGTCGTGTGCCCGCACCGACCGACCAATGTAGCTGTCACATCCGACAGCGCCGAAGACGCGAGCATAAAGAAGGCTACGACCGTGCGCACGTACTCACCGAAGCCCGCCGACGTCCAGCGTCAGTGGTACGTCATCGACGCGACCGATGTCGTGCTGGGCCGGCTGGCCAGCCACGTCGCGACCCTGCTCCGCGGCAAGCACAAGCCGATCTTCGCGAACCATGTCGACACCGGTGACTTCGTCATCGTCATCAATGCCGACAAGATCGCGCTGAGCGGCAACAAGCGTGAGCAGAAGAAGGCGTACCGCCACTCGGGCTACCCGGGCGGTCTGCGTTCCGTCAGCTATGGCGAGCTCATGGACAAGCGGCCCGACAAGGCAGTGGAGAAGGCCGTCAAGGGCATGCTGCCGAAGAACTCCCTCGGCCGGAAGATGGCCAAGAAGCTGAAGGTCTACGCGGGTTCTGAGCACCCGCACCAGGCCCAGCAGCCGGTGCCGTTCGAGATCACCCAGATCGCCCAGTAGTAGTTCGAAAGAGTTAGAGGAGAACCGTGGCTGAGCCCACTGGTGTCGAGACGGTCGTAGAGACGGCCGAGGTGGAGGACTTCTCCGGCGAGGAGTTCCCGTCCGAGTACACCACCGAATCCACCGCCAGCGCTGACGCGCCCGTGCGCAAGCCCGTCACGACGGGCAACTCGTACGGCACCGGTCGCCGCAAGGAGGCGATCGCCCGCGTGCGCATCGTCCCCGGCACCGGCAAGTGGACGATCAACGGTCGTTCGCTGGACGCCTACTTCCCGAACAAGGTCCACCAGCAGATCGTCAACGAGCCCTTCGTGGTGCTCGGCGCCGAGGAGGCGTTCGACGTCATCGCGCGCATCGACGGCGGCGGCGTGACCGGCCAGGCCGGCGCGCTGCGCATGGGCCTGTCCCGCGCCCTGGCGGTCCTGGACGTCGAGGTCAACCGCCCGCCGCTGAAGAAGGCCGGCTTCCTCACCCGTGACGCCCGCGCCACGGAGCGGAAGAAGTACGGCCTCAAGAAGGCCCGCAAGGCTCCGCAGTACAGCAAGCGCTAAGTTGGCGCGCCTTTTCGGCACCGACGGGGTACGTGGGGTCGCGGGCCGCGACCTCACGGCGGAGCTCGCCATGGACTTGTCCGTGGCGGCCGCTCACGTCCTCGGCGATGCAGGCGCGTTCTCCGCCACCGGATCCGGTAAACACCGGCCGGTGGCGGTCGTGGGCCGGGACCCGCGTGCCTCGGGAGAGTTTCTCGAGGCCGCCGTGGTCGCCGGCCTCGCGGCGTCTGGAGTGGATGTGCTGCGCCTCGGCGTGCTGCCCACCCCGGCCGTCGCCCACCTCACCGCCGCGCTCGGCGCCGATCTCGGCGTCATGCTGTCGGCGTCGCACAACCCGGCGCCCGACAACGGCATCAAGTTCCTGGCGCGCGGCGGCTTCAAGCTGTCCGACGCGGTCGAGGACGAGATCGAGCGGCGGCTGGGCGAGGAGTGGAGTTTCCCCGTCGGCTCCGGCGTCGGGCGCGTGCGCGACGCGTACGGTGAGGCCGACCGCTACATCTCCCACGTGCTGACCACGATGACCGCGGCCCTCGACGGCCTGAACGTCGTGGTCGACTGCGCTCACGGGGCCGCCCACATGGTGGCGCCCGAGGCTTTGGTGCGCGCGGGAGCGCGGGTCGAGGCCATCGGCGCCAGGCCCGACGGGCTCAACATCAACGACGGCCACGGCTCGACCCACCTGGACAAGCTCCGTCAGGTGGTCATCTCGCGCGGGGCCGACCTCGGCGTGGCCTACGACGGCGACGCCGACCGCTGCCTCGCGGTCGACCACACCGGCGCCGTCGTCGACGGCGACCACATCATGGCCGTCCTGGCCGCCGCCATGCACGGCGAGGGCCTGCTGGCCAAGGACACCGTGGTCGCGACCGTGATGTCCAACCTGGGCTTCAAGCTGGCGATGCGCGATGCGGGGATCACCGTGGTGGAGACCTCGGTGGGCGACCGCTACGTGCTGGAGCGGATGAAGTCCGACGGCTTCAACCTGGGCGGCGAGCAGTCGGGGCACGTCATCATGCTCGACCACGCCACCACCGGCGACGGCCTGCTCACCTCCCTGCACCTGCTGGGCGTGGTGGCCAAGTCGGGCGTGCCGCTGAAGGAGCTGGCCTCGGTGATGACGCCGCTGCCGCAGATTTTGATCAACGTCAAGGACGTCGACCGGGGCAAGGCCGCGGTGCCCGAGCTCGTCGCGGCCGTCGCGGAGGCGGAGGCGGAGCTGGGCGAGGCCGGCCGGGTGCTGATCAGGCCGAGCGGGACCGAGCCGATGATCCGGGTCATGGTCGAGGCCGCGTCGGAGGAGCACGCCACGCAGGTGGCGGGCCGCCTGGCCGACGTGGTCCGTACGGCCTGCGTCTGACGAACGACCGTCCATCGGGCGCCTCGGCGCGCCCGATGGACGGTCATTCTCACTCGTCGCCGGTCAGGGAGAACGCGCGCAGCCGCTGCCCGGCCCACAGGACCGCGCCGACGGTGACGATGATCAGCGCCGGGATCGCGAAGCTCAGCGAGACGTCCGCCTGGAAGAACGGCGAGTCGGAGAGCTGCGCGGCGATCGACTGCCCCCAGTGCTGGATCGACCAGGTACGGGCGCCGGCCAGTAGGTTGCCCACCAGGCTCTCCCAGACCAGCGCGTAGATGATGCCGATCGTGACCGCGTGCCGGGTGACCACGCCGAGCAGCAGGAAGACGGCGGCGTACGCGATGCCGGCCACGAGCGAGCCCAGGGCGAACCCGGGCGCGATGCCGTCCTCGTTCCCGACCAGGATCCAGGCCGCCACGTACGTCGGCACCGCCGCGAACACGGCCAGCAGCGACGCGGCGACCAGGAACTTCGTCCGCGCGATGACCGGGCGGGAGATCGGCTTGGACATCAGGTGGATGATCGTGCCGTCGTCGATCTCCGGCGCGATGACGCCCGTGCCCGCGATGAGGCCCAGCAGCGGCAGCATGGTGCCGATCGCGAAGTTCTTCATCAGCAGCACGGTCGTGGCCTGGTCGTCGGCGCTGAACAGGCGCAGCAGCACGGCCAGGCCGATCAGGGCCGCCGGCAGCAGCAGGAGCAGGATGATCCGCCGCCGGCCCAGCAGGGCGCGGTAGGTGATGCCCGCTACGACGGTGTTCATCAGCTGCTCCTGTTGATCAGATAGGAGAAGACGCTCTCCAGGTCCTCGTCCGCCGGGGAGACCTGGTGCAGGCGCACGCCCTCGGCCTTGGCGACCTGGGGAAGCAGGCGGGCGAAGCGGCGGAACTCGGTGGCCTGGACCTCCAGCCCGTCGGGGCGCAGCGTGATGCCGCCGGTCGAGTCGTCGCGGACCAGGGCCGCGGCCAGCCGCCTGTCGTCACTCGATCGGATCATGAACAGGTGGGGCCGGTCGGTCATCAGCCGCCGGATCTCGCGGAAGTTGCCCGACGCCGCGTGCCGGCCCGCGACCAGCACCTCGATGTGCTGGGCGACCCGCTCGACCTCCTCCAGGATGTGGGAGCTGAACAGGATCGTCTTGCCGCCCGTGCCCATCGTGCGGATCAGGTCCATGAGGTGCAGGCGCTGGCGCGGGTCCATGCCGTTGAACGGCTCGTCGAGCAGGAGCACGGCCGGGTCGTGGACGAGCGCGGCGGCGACCTTGACGCGCTGGCGCATGCCCTTGGAGTACGTCTCCACGCGCCGGTCCTTCGGCTCCTCCATCTCGACCGTGGCCAGGGCCTTGCGGGCGGCCTCGATCGGGTCGGGCAGGTTGTGCAGGCGGGCGGCCGAGAGGACGAATTGCCAGCCGGTCAGGAAGCCGTACACGCCCTCTCTTTCAGGAACTAGGCCGATATTTCGGTAAATATGGTGGTTCTTCCAGACCCTGGTGCCGTCCAGCGTGACCGAGCCGCCCGACGGGGCCAGGAAGCCGGCCATCATGTGCAGGAGCGTCGACTTGCCCGCGCCGTTCGGCCCGAGCAGCCCCGTGACGCCGGGGCCGATGGTCATCGTGACGTCGTTGACCGCCACGACGTTGCCGTACCAGCGGGAAACCTGCGAGAGCTCGATCTTCATCGCGCGGCCGCCTTCCTGTAGCGCAGCGCCAGGGCGAGCAGGCCGACGGCGATCAGCACCACGAGGAGCAACGCCGAGGCGGGCCCGTTGGGGTAGTCGCCCTCGATGGAGTGCGGCGGGGTGCCGAACAGCCAGCTCTGGACGGAGTCGACCAGCCAGAACGGGTTCGCCAGCCAGGCCCACTTGGCCGTCTCCACGTTGCCGGTCTCGGCGAAGGTGGCGTAGATCACCGGCACCGACGCCGACGACAGCAGGTAGACCGTGATCACCGAGGCCACGCCGAGCCCGCGCCGCGGCGTGAACGAGGCCAGCGCCAGCCCGAACGCCGACAGCAGCAGGGCCAGCACGAGCGCCATCAGCATCGCGCCCAGGTATTCGCCGGTGGCCGGCGGGCCGGGCATGTCGACCACCAGCTCACCCACGTAGGCCAGCGTGAGCGGCGCCGCGATCAGCGCGAACACCGCCATGGTCATCGCCGCGACCTTCGCGCCGACGTACTCGGTGATCGAGACCGGCCGCGACAGGTAGAGCGGCAGCACGCGGTAGCGCAGGTCGGGAGCGACGACCGCAGGGGCCTGCGCGGCCAAGAAGATCGCCACCACGGCCTGCATGACGACCGCGAAGCCGCTGTAGGGGATGCCGCGCTGCTGGGCCAGGGCCATGATCGCGATACTCACGATCGCGGGGATGAACATGATGCCGACCAGCGCGAACGGCACGATCTTGCTGCGCGCGGGGCGGCCGAGACCGAAGACGCCGCGCAGGCTGTGCACGGTCAGCGCCCGGGTCGAGTAGCCGCGGCCGAGCCGGGGGCCGTCGTAGTGGCGGTACCCGATGTCGTAGATCTCAGACATGTGCGACCTCGTCCCTGAAGACGTCCTCGATGCGGTGGCGTCCCTGTTCGAGGCGGATGAGACACAGGCCCAGCTCGGCGGTGGCGTCGCGGATGGCGTCGTACGACTCGGGCCCGGTCACCTTGACCACCAGCAGGCGTCCCTGCCGCGAGACGGTCTGGCCACCGGCGGACAGGTGGGCGGCCAGGTCGTCGAGACCCTCGTCCACCTCGACCTCGACGGTCTGCGTGACCTGCGTGAACTCCCCGATCGCGGACGAGCGCAGCAGCCGCCCCGCGTCGATGACGATCACGTGGTCGCAGATGCGTTCGAGTTCGCCCAGCAGGTGGGAGGTGACCAGCACGCTGATGCCGAACTCGGTGCCGATACGCCTGATCAGCGTCAGCATCTCGTCGCGCCCGCGCGGGTCGAGCCCGTTGGTGGGCTCGTCGAGGAAGATCAGCTTCGGGTCGTGGACGAGCGCCTGGGCCAGTTTGACCCGCTGCTTCATGCCGGTGGAGTAGGTGCCGACGGGCCGGTAACGCTCTTCGGCCAGCCCGACGTGCCGCAGCACGTCGGCGGCGCGCTCGCGTGCGGCCGTACGGGGCAGCCCGGACATCCGGGCGAAATGAACGACTAATTCGGTGGCGGAGACGTCGGGGGGCAGGCATTCGTGCTCGGGCATGTAACCGACGAGCCTGCGGATGTCGGGGCCGCGCGCGGTGACGTCGAGATCGAGCACGCGCGCGCCGCCGCCGGACGGCGGCAGCAGGCCCAGCAGGATCTTGATCAACGTCGACTTGCCGGCGCCGTTCGCCCCGACCAGACCGGTGACCCCGGGGCCCACGGTGACCGTGAGCTGGTCGACCGCGGTGACGGCGGGGAAGCGTTTGGTCAGCCCCTCGGTGGCGAGGATGTGCATGAGCCGGACACTACCGGGGTGCTCACGCGTAGCGCCTCGGTCAGACGGATGAACGACGTCCTACTTGAGGCCAGAATTTCCGCTGGACCAGGAGGGTGAGAGTGCCCGCGATGATCATCCCCGCGAGGTTGAGCGCGAGCTGGGCGACCGAGCCGGAAACCTCGCTCCAGTCGCCCAGCGCCGAGGCGACCGCCACGTAGCCGGCCGCGGGGACCGTGGTGACCGAGATGAACACGCCGATCAGGGCCGACGACTTGCCCGCCGTGATCGACAGCACCCCCGCCGCGCCGGCCAGCAGCGCGACGATGAACGACCAGCGGTCGGGCTTGACGATGAACTGGAACTCCGCGCTGGTGTCGAGGTCGCCGGGGACGATCCAGCCCAGCCAGTACGAGACGAGCGCGCACGCGTACGTGATCGCCATCGCCACCCCGAACCCGACCACCAGCGTCCTGAGCGCGTTGACGACCAGGTGGCCGTTGCGGTGCAGCAGGCCGAAGCAGATGGCCGCGACCGCGCCGAACTCGGGCCCGAGCACCATCGCGCCGACGATGAGGATGATGGAGTCCTGCAGCACGGCGATGCCGGAGAGCTGGGTGGCGATGGCCAGGAAGGCCAGGTAGGCCCAGGTGATGCGGGAATCGGCGTAGACCTTCTGCGACAACTGCTCCCAGATCACCGCGTCGTCCGGCTCGCCCGGCGCCTCGTGGACGGCGTCGCGCGCGGCCTCCGACAGCGACAGCTCGATCTGCTCGGCCGCGATGGAGCCCTCGGTCTCCAGCCATTTCAGCCGGCCGAGCACCTCGTTGGCCGACTCTCTGGCCGCGTCGCAGAGCACGACGTCGCCCCGCGGGTCGCGGGCCGCGCCCGGCAGGACGACGATGTTGGTGACGCCGGGGCAGTCTTCCAACACCGCCGTCGCCTCGTCGGTGCGCGCGGCGGGGACGATCAGTCGCAGATGCAGCACGTGACCATTGTCGTCGATCGGACGTTGACGATGTGTTGACGCGGATACGCGAGGCTTTTTCGCATGATCGCGTTCATATGTCACGACCATGGTGAGGAGTGCTGGTTCGCCGACATCGACGACCAGGAGTGTGCGGGCAGGTTCGGGCGTTACCTGTTCGAGGAGGTCTTCATGTCTGGCGGAGGCGTACCCGCCGTACCGAGTGGTCGGCGCCCTTCTTGAGGACGAGGTCCGCGCGGCCCCTGGTGGGGGCGATGTTCTCGATCAGGTTGCGCTCGTTGATGTCGCGCCAGACGTTCACCGCGAAGGCCGTGGCCTCCTCGTACGACATCTCCGCGATGTGCCGGAAGTACGACTTCGGGTCCTCGAAGGCCGTACGGCGCAGTTTGTGGAAGCGGTCGACGTACCAGGTGCGGATGTCCTCGACCTTGGCGTCCACGTAGATGGAGAAGTCGAAGTAGTCGTTGACCGCGAGGGACGTGGGCGGGGCCGGCTGGAGGACGTTGAGCCCTTCGATGATCAAGATGTCAGGATTTTTCACGGTCTGTTTGGCGCCGGGGACGATGTCGTACTCAAGGTGGCTGTAGACGGGTGCGTGCACCTCGGGCACGCCCGCCTTCACCTCCGCCACGAACCTGACCAGGGCCCGCCGGTCGTAGCTCTCGGGGAAGCCCTTGCGATGCATGATCTTCCTGGATTCGAGCATCGCGTTGGGGTAGAGGAAGCTGTCGGTGGTGATCAGCTCCACGCGCGGGTGCTCGGGCCAGCGGGCGAGGAGGGTGTGCAGCAGACGGGCGGTGGTCGACTTGCCGACCGCGACGCTGCCCGCGATGCCCAGGATGTAGGGGACGCGATGCTCGGGATGGCCGAGGAACGCGCTCAGCACGCTGCTGCGCTGCTTGGACCCGGTGAAGTGCAGGTTGAGCAGCCGGGTCAGGGGGAGGTAGATGTCGGTGACCTCGGTGAGGTCGATGGGGTCGTCGAGGCCGCGTAGTTCTTCCAGCTCGTCTGCGGTGAGAGTCAAGGGCGTGTTCTTGCGGAGCTCGCTCCACTGCTCCCTGCTCAGGTCCACGTAGCCGTTGTTCACCTAGGCAGCGTAGCGATGCGGGACGAATCGGATCATGGGCGGGGGTCACCCCTCGATCCACAGCCTGTGGACGAAGACGTGGGATTACCGCGACTCCGGTCGGGGAAAGAGAACTGGTCTTGCCGAAGCCGTGCTGAAACGGATCGCGGGCGGCTACTGTCCGGACGGGAGGTTATCCGTGGACCGTCGTCGCTTCATCTCCAACGTCGTCGCCGGCATCGCCGGGCCCTTCGCCGGGGTCGCCTGCGCCGGAGCCAGGGGCGGGGCCGAGCCCGTGTCCGGCTACGGCCCGCTGCGCCCGGTCAAGGACCTGCGTGACGGCAAGGTGCGGCTGCACCTGCCCGACGGCTTCAAATACCGCTCGTTCAGCGTGGCCGGCGACAAGTTCGACGACGGGTCCACGGTGCCGGGCAGGCACGACGGCATGGCGGCCTTCTCCGGCCCCAAGGGCAGCACCGTGCTGATCCGCAACCACGAGGTCAACGGGCCCGTGGGCGCGTTCGGCGACAGGGACAAGGCGTACGACCCGATGGCCGGCGGCGGCACCTCGACGCTGCGCGTCACCCGCTACGGCGAGGTGATCACCAGCGCGCCCTCGCTCACCGGCACCATGATGAACTGCTCCGGCGGCCCCATGGCCTGGCGCGCCTGGGTGACCTGCGAGGAGACCGTCAACGGGCCCGACGTGGGCGACGACTTCTCCGGCGGCGACAACTCCAAGCTGACGCGCAAGCACGGCTACCTCTTCGAGGTGCCGATCGGGCGCGCCGCCAGCGCCAGGCCGATCAGGGCCGCCGGACGCTTCCCGCACGAGTCGGCCGCCTTCGACCCCTCCTCCGGCGCCATCTATCTGACCGAGGACAACTTCGGCTTCCCGTCCGGTTTCTACCGCTACCTGCCGCCCAAGCATCCGATCCTGGCGGGGCGGCTGCTCGACGGCGGCCGGCTGCAGATGCTCGCCGTCAAGGGCGCGGAGCGCAAGGACCTGTCCGAGGGGCAGGAGCCCGGTGCCACGTACGCGGCCACGTGGGTGGACATCGACGACCCCGACCCCGACTTCACCGGCAGGCCGGCCAACGACGTGGCCGTCCAGGCCGTGGGCAAGCAGGGCAGGCGGAAGGGCGCGGCGATCTTCTCCCGGCTGGAGGGGGCGGTCCACCATCAGGGGACGATCTACTTCGTCTCCACCCAGGGCGGGGCCACCGCGCCGGGCGACACCGCGCCCGACGGGTTCGGCAAGGGGCGCGGGCAGGTGTGGGCGTACGAGACGTGGAGCGGCCGGCTCAAGCTCGCCTACGAATCGCCCCGCGCGTCGGTGCTCGACCTGCCCGACAACGTCACCGCCAGCAGGCGCGGCACGCTGGTGCTGTGCGAGGACGGCGACGGCGACAACTACCTGCGCGGCCTCAGCAAGGCGGGGCAGATCTTCGACTTCTGCCGGCTGCAGCCGATCGCCGACGACGCGGGCGCCGAGTTCGCCGGCTCCACGTTCGGTCCCGGCGGTCACACGCTCTACGTCAACGTGCAGGCCAGACAGGGTATGTCGATCGCGATCTGGGGTCCGTGGGAGCGCGGGCCGTTCTGAGTAGGCTGGGACGATGATCCTGGGAATCGGCGTGGACGTCGTCGACATCGCCCGCTTCGAGGCCGCGCTCGATCGTACGCCGCAGCTCAGGGACCGGCTGTTCACCGAGGTCGAGCGGCCGCTGGCGGTGCACTCCCTGGCCGCCAGGTTCGCCGCCAAGGAGGCGGTGGCCAAGGCGCTCGGCGCGCCGAAGGGGCTTGGTCATCTGGAGGCCGAGGTTCACTGTGATGAGCTGGGCAAGCCCGAGTTGCGCGTCTCGGGGAAGGTGGCCGAGGTGGCGTACGAGCTGGGGGTCAAGCGGTGGCACGTCTCACTCAGCCATGACGCGGGCGTGGCCATCGCGTACGTGATCGCCGAAGGGTGAAACATGAAGACCGCCTATACCGCTGATCAGATCCGAGGCGCTGAGCACGCGCTCATGGCGCTGTTGCCCGAGGGGACGCTCATGCAACGGGCGGCCACCGGGCTCGCCGCCGTCTGTGCCGACCTGCTCGGGCGGGTCTACGGGAGACGGGTCGTGCTGCTCGTCGGCAGCGGTGACAACGGCGGTGACGCGCTCTACGCGGGCGAGCGGCTGGCCAGGCGGGGCGCGTGGGTGGGCGCCGTGCTGGCCGGGTCCAAGACGCACGAGGCGGGGCTGCGGGCGCTGCTCGACGCGGGCGGGCGGGTCGTCGAGGCGCATGAGCTCGGGCGGGCCGGCCTGATCATCGACGGACTCGTGGGGATCGGCGCCTCAGGGGCGTTGCGTGAGCCGTACGCGCGCCTGGCCGAGGCGGCGAACGCGGCCCCTGGGCCGGTCGTGGCCGTCGACGTGCCCAGCGGGGTGGACGCGAGCACCGGGCAGGTGGCGGGCGCGGCGGTCAGGGCCAAGGTGACCGTGACCATGGGGGCGTACAAGACGGGGCTGCTGGTCGATCCTGGCGCCTCCTACGCGGGAGACGTCCGGCTGGTGGACATCGGGCTGGGCGACCACGTGCCCGATCCCGACGTCGCCGCGCTGAGCGGCGGTGACGTGGACGCCCTCATGCCCAGGCCGGGCGCTGAGTCGGACAAATACCGCAGGGGAGTGCTGGGGGTGGCGGCGGGCAGCGACCAGTTCACCGGCGCCGCCGTGCTGGCGGTGGGGGGCGCGCTGCGGGCGGGCGCCGGCATGGTGCGTTACGCCGGCCGCGAAGGGCCTGTCGCCCAGGTGCGCGCCCACTGGCCTGAGGCCGTGGTGACGCCCCTGGACGAGCCCACCATCGATCATGTCGGGCGGGTGCAGGCCTGGGTGCTCGGCCCCGGGCTCGGCACCGACGACTGGGCGCACGAGCTGGCGGCCAGGGTGCTCGGCTCCGGCGTGCCCGTACTCGTCGACGCCGACGCCCTGACGCTGGTGGCGCGCGACCCCGGGCTGCTGCGCCGTGACGCGCCCGTGCTGCTCACGCCGCACGCGGGTGAGCTGGCCAGGCTGATCAGGGCCGAGCGCGACGACATCGAGGCGGCCAGGCTCGCGCACGTCCGCCGGGCGGCGGCCGAGCTGGGCGTGACCGTGCTGCTCAAGGGCTCGACCACGGTGGTGGCCGAGGACGCGCGGCCGGTACGGGTCAACGTCACCGGCACCTCCTGGCTGGCCACCGGCGGCACCGGCGACGTGCTGGCCGGCATCTCAGGCGCGCTGCTCGCCCAGGGGCTGAGCTGCTACGACGCCGCCTCGTGCGGCGCGTTCCTGCACGGCGTGGCCGGTCGGCTGGCCGCCGACGGCGCGCCCCTGGCGGCGGCCGACGTGGCCACGGCGGTTCCCGCGGCGATCCGCGCCGTGACCGGCGCGGTCTCGTGACGGGCCCGAGGGCTGCGACCAGCGCGCCCTCGTGACAGGACTGAGGGCCGTGACCAGCGCCGTCTCGAAGAGGCCGGCGGTGAGAACGGCGCCCGAGCACGTGCGCGAGCTGCCACACTAGAAGGATGTACTCTCCGCCCGCCACGCCCGCCGAGGCACGGGTCGACCTGGCCGCCATCAGGCACAACGTGACCCTGATCAAGGAAGCCGCCGGCGGCGCCGAGCTCATGGCCGCGGTCAAGGCCGACTCCTACGGGCACGGCCTGGTGCCGGTCTCCGAGGCCGTGCTGCGCGCCGGGGTGAGCCGGCTCGGCACCGCGTTCATCAGGGAGGCGCTCGCGCTGCGCGAGGCCGGTATGACCGCGCCGGTGCTGTCCTGGCTGATCACCCCGGACGAGCCGCTCGACGAGGCGCTGACCCACGACGTCGAGCTGTCGGCCTCCGACGTGCGGCTGCTCGACGAGATCGCCGCCGCCGCCCGCCGCACGGGCCGCACCGCGACGCTGCACCTGGAGGCCGACACCGGCATGAGCAGGGGAGGCTCGCCGCTGGCCGCCTGGCCGGCGCTGCTGGCCAGGGCGCTGGAGCTGCGCGCCGAGGGCGTCGTCGAGATCGCCGGCCTCTGGTCCCACTTCGCCTGCGCCGACATCCCCGGGCATCCGTCGATCGCCAGGCAGCTGGAGGCGTTCGAGACGGCGCTGAAGCTGGCCGAGCAGGCCGGCGCCGGCGGCTCCCACGTGATCAGGCACATCGCCAACTCGGCCGCCACGATGACGCTGCCCGAGGCCCGCTACGACATGGTCAGGAGCGGCATCGCGATGTACGGCCTGAGCCCCGTCCCCGAGCTGGGCGACTTCGGCCTCAGGCAGGCGATGACGCTCGTGGCCAGGGTCGGGCTGGCCAAGCGGGTCACTGAAGACTCCGGCGTCTCCTACGGTCACCTCTACACCACCGACCGCGAGACCACGCTCGGCCTCGTCCCGCTCGGGTACGCCGACGGGATACTCCGGCACGCGACGGGGCGGGCCGAGGTGCTGGCGGGCGGGCGCCGCAGGCTGATCGCCGGCCGGGTGTGCATGGACCAGTTCATGATCGACATGGGCGACGCCCCGTTGGCGGCAGGTGACGAGGTCGTGCTGTTCGGGCCGGGCGACGACGGCGAGCCGACCGCTCAGGAGTGGGCGGATTCCCTCGGCACGATCACGCATGAGATCGTGACCAGGATCGGTGCGCGGGTGCCCAGGGTCTATCGAGGGTGACGGCGGGCACATCGCGGCTGCCATGAGCGGAGAAGGATCGGGGACATGACGACGACGACAACACGGCGCAGGGTGGGAATCGCCGGCGCGCTCGTCGGTGCGGCATCCGCCGGTGTCGCGGCGGCGGCGCTGGCCAAGCGTTACGCGGTCGGCCGCATCAGGCTGCGCCCCGACACCGAGGCGAGCGAGCCGTTCGGCGAGCTGCGCGGCAGGGAACGCACCCTCATCACCTCCGACGGCAAGGCGCTGCACATCGTGATCGACGGTCCCGACGACGCGCCGCTGACGGTCGTGTTCTGCCACGGCTACTGCCTCAACCTCGAATCCTGGCACTACCAGCGCAAGGACCTGCGGGAAAACTACCGGATCGTGCTGTGGGACCAGCGCTCCCACGGGCGCTCCCAGCGGGCCGGCGCCGACGACAGCACGATCGACCGCCTGGGCGAGGACCTCGCCGAGGTGATCGAGCAGTTCGTGCCCGGCCCGTGCGTGCTGGTCGGCCACTCCATGGGCGGCATGACGATCATGGCGCTGGCCGACCGCCGCCCCGGCCTGTTCGGCGACAAGATCCGCGCGGTGTCGCTCATCTCGACCTCGGCCGGCAAACTCGCCGAGCTCACGCTGGGCCTGCCCGCGATCCTGTCCAAGGTCGTGCACAAGGTGGCTCCCACCACCGTGTCGATGCTGGGCAAGCGGGGCGCCCTGGCCGACAGGGCCCGTCACGCGGGCAGCGACATCGCGTTCCTGATCACCCGGTTCGTCGGCTTCGGCGACTCCAAGAACGTCAGCCCGACCGTGGTCGACTTCGCCGAGTCGATGATCAGGGCGACCCCGACCGAGGTGGTCGCCGACTTCTACCCGGCGCTGATGAACCACGACAAGCTCTCCGCCCTCGACGTGCTCGATCCGGTGCCCACGGCGATCCTGGTCGGCGACCGCGACTGGCTGACGCCGCCCGACCACAGCAAGGCCATGGCGGCCGCGCTGCCCAAGGCCCAGCTCACCGAGGTGCCCGACACCTCGCACCTGATCCAGCTGGAACGGCCGGGCGTCGTCAACGACGCGCTGCGCGACCTGCTGAAGCGGGTGGAGCTGTGACGTGCCGGAGCGCATCCGACGAGAAGGGGGCAGGGCTGTGACGCGCCTGGTCACGCCTGGTACGAAGGGGGGAGAGCGGTGACACGACTGGCCACACCGGAAGACATGCGTGCCTACGGCGCCCGCCTGGCCGCCAGGCTGCGCCCGGGAGACCTGCTCGTCCTGTCCGGCCCGCTCGGCGCCGGCAAGACCACGCTCGTGCAGGGCATCGCGGAAGGGCTGAAAGTACGCGGCCCGATCACCTCGCCCACGTTCGTGATCGCCAGGGTGCATCCCTCGCTGCGCCAGGGCCCGCCGCTCGTCCACGTGGACGCCTACCGGCTCGGCGGTGACCTGGAGGTCGACGATCTCGACCTGGACGCCTCGCTGGAAGACTCGGTCACCGTGGTCGAGTGGGGCGAGGGCCTGGTCGAAGGGCTGGCCGAGGACCGGCTGGAGATCCACATCGACCGCGAGGCGGGCGACGAGGCCCGCATTGTGACCCTGCGCGGCGTGGGCTCCCGGTGGAGCGACACGCCGTCTGATCCGCCAGAAGAGTAAAACGACGGTCAAAGCCCGGTATGGCTGGCACCCTTGACGTACCGGGCCGATGATTTAAATCATGATCGTTGGTCAGGGATTCGCCCAGAATTTCTGGGTATCAGGAGGGGCGACATCCACAATTTTGGTGGATGCTGGGTTGTAAGACGGCAAAGTGGGGTGCGGCCGGTGCTCAGGGTCAGGCGTGTCGCGTACGCGGGAGCCATCGTCGTGGTCGGTCTGACCGGCTGCACGGCCTCGGCCGATTCCGATCCAACAGCCACACCGAGCGCCACGCCCAGCGGCACGGCCACCACCACCGTCTCACCCACGACCACCGCGACCGCCACCCCGCGGACGACCACCACCAGGCCGACCATCAACGTCCAGCTCAACCCCGACCGCGTCACCGCCGGCGAGACGTCCAGGGTGTGGATCCTGGCCAACTGCCCGGTCCCGACCGGCGGCCCCGCCCACACCGGCACGGCCACCTCCAGGGCGTTCGTCAACGGCGTCACGCTCAACCCCGTCCCGGCGGCCTCGGCCAGCCCCACCCCGACCGGCACGACCGCCGGCTCCCCGTGGGTGCGCGGCGAGGCGCAGGTCTCGGGAACGATCCGGCGCGGCAGCTACCGCGTGGACGTCAAGTGCGACGGCACCAACGACATCGGCAGGGCCACGCTCAGGGTGGCCGCGGCCGAGTCCGAGCCCGAGCCGACCCGTACGGTGCCCACCAGGGCCCCACGGGCCGGCGGCGGCGGCACGTACGCCCAGGACGCCTCGGAAGAGTCCTCCATCCCGCTCGGCCCGGCCGGCGCGCTGATCGCCCTGGCCCTGGCCGGAGGCATCGGCTTCGCGGTCAAGCGGCGCAACCGGGCCTGACCCATGGCCCGAGCAGGACGGGTGGTGCTCGCGGGCGCCGTCACGGGCCTGGTGCTGGTCATGTTCGGCAAGAACATGGAGACCGGCACGACCAAGCCCGCCGCCGTCGTCGTACCCAAGAGCATCGACATTCCCTCGATCGAGGTCGAGGCCCAGCTGATGAAGCTCGGCCTGCAGAAGAACGGCGAGGTCGAGCTGCCGCCGTACGAGAAGCCGAAGGTGGCCGGCTGGTACACCGGCAGCGCGGTGCCCGGCGAGAAGGGCCCCTCGGTGATCATCGGCCACGTCGACACCAAGACCGCGCCCGCCGTCTTCTACAAGCTCAGGCAGTTACGCAAGGGCCAGACCGTCAAGGTCGAACGCAGCGACGGCAAGGTCGTGTCGTACAAGGTGGACTCGATCGAGCAGGTGCACAAGGACAGCTTCCCCAGCGAACGGGTCTACCTGGAGGACGGGCTGAAGCTGGTCACCTGCGGCGGCAAGTTCGACTACGCCACGGGCGAATATCTCGACAACATCATCGTGTACGCCTCCCAGGTCTGAGCGCCGGACAGGCGTGAAACCGCGTACCGGCCAGGCACGACCCCGGCGGCGGGTAGGCTAAACAGTCGTGCTGGTCCTGGCCTTTGATACCGCAACCCCCGCCGTCACCGCCGCGCTCCACGACGGGGAGCGCGTGCTCGCCGAGTCGACCACGATCGACGCCCGGCGCCACGGCGAGTTGCTCGTGCCCACCATCGAGTCCGTGCTGAGCGAGGCGGGCGCGCGGCTGCGCGACGTGAGCGCCGTCGTGGCCGGCAGCGGGCCGGGCCCCTACACCGGGCTCCGGGTGGGGCTGATGACCGCCCAGGGCCTGTCGACCACGCTGGGCGTGCCCGCGTACGGGATCTGCACGCTCGACGCCGTCGCGTACGCCTCCGGGCTCGGTGAGCCCTTCCTGGTGGCCACCGACGCGCGGCGCAAAGAGGTGTTCTGGGCGCGTTACACCGACTGCCGCACCCGCGCCGAGGGCCCCTTCGTCGACCGGCCCGCCGACGTGCCCGTCCAGGGCCTGCCGGTCGTCGGCGCGGGCGCCGGGCTCTACCCCGACCTGCTCGGCGACGGCGGCGACGCGCCGCCCTACCCCTACGCCGGCGCCCTGGCCGCTCTGGCCGCGCTCCGGCTCGGCGAGGGCGTGCCGCTCGACCCCCCGCGACCGATCTACCTGCGCAGACCCGACGCCGTCGTGCCCGGCGCGCCCAAGAAGGTGACGGCGTGAAACTCAGGCCGATGACCGTGGCCGACCTCCCGGCCGTGATGGCGATCGAACGCGCCACGTTCCCGCTCGACGCCTGGAGCGAGGGAATGATGCGCGGCGAGCTGGCCGACATGCCCCGCACCCGCCACTACGTGGTCGTCACCGTGAACGACGAGATCGTGGCCTACGCGGGCCTGGCCGCCGCGGCCGACCAGGCCGACGTGCAGACCATCGCCGTGCTGGAGAAGCACCAGGGCACCGGCCTCGGCAGCGCGATGCTGACCGAGCTGCTGGCCGAGGCGACCCGCCGCGGCGCACGCGAGATCTTCCTGGAAGTACGCGCCGACAATCCCCACGCGCAGGCCGTCTACCGGCATTTCGGGTTCGAGGAGATCGGCACCCGCCGCCGCTACTACGACGACGGCACCGACGCGATCATGATGAGAAGGAAGCTTGGTGACTGACGCACCCCTGGTCCTGGGCATCGAGACGTCCTGCGACGAGACCGGCATCGGCATCGTGCGAGGCCACACGCTGCTGGCCAACACGATCGCCTCCAGCATGGACGAGCACGCCAGGTTCGGCGGGGTGGTGCCCGAGGTCGCCTCGCGCGCCCACCTGGAGGCCATGACGCCCACGGTGGAGGCCGCGCTGGCCGAGGCCGGGCTGAAGTTCTCCGACATCGACGCCATCGCCGTGACCGCCGGGCCAGGCCTCGCCGGGGCGCTGCTGGTCGGCGTGGCCGCGGCCAAGTCCTACGCGCTCGGCCTCGGCGTGCCCCTCTACGGCGTCAACCACCTGGCCGCCCACGTCGCGGTCGACCAGTTGGAGCACGGGCCGCTGCCCAAGCCGTGCATCGCCATGCTGGTCTCCGGCGGTCACTCGTCGCTGCTGCTCGTGCCCGACGTCGCCGACGACGTGATCTCGCTCGGCTCCACCGTGGACGACGCGGCCGGCGAGGCGTTCGACAAGGTCGCGCGGGTGCTGGGGCTGCCCTTCCCCGGCGGCCCGCACATCGACAGGGCCGCCCGCGACGGGTCGGGGGCGGCCATCGCCTTCCCGCGCGGCAAGATCGACGACGGCACGCTCGACTTCTCCTTCTCCGGGCTCAAGACGGCCGTCGCCCGGTGGGTCGAGGCCCGCGAGGCGTCCGGGCAGTCCGTGCACGTGCCCGACGTGGCCGCCTCGTTCCAGGAGGCCGTGGTGGACGTGCTGACCCGTAAGGCGTTGCAGGCGTGCCGGAAATACGACGTGCACGATCTGCTGATCGGGGGCGGGGTGGCGGCCAACTCGCGGCTGCGGGCGCTGGCCCAGGAGCGGTGCGAGGCGGCCGGCGTACGGCTGCGGGTGCCTCGTCCCGGGCTGTGCACCGACAACGGCGCCATGGTCGCGGCGCTCGGGTCCGACCTGGTGGCGGCCGGGGTCACGCCGTCGACGCTGGAGATCCCGGCCGACTCGTCGCTTCCGATCACGACCGTTCACGTCTGAGCCACGCTCACGACCGTGCACGTCTGACCAGCGATCACGACCGTGCACGTCTGACCTGACCGCCCTCTGACCCGACCGCCCTCGCCGATGCGGCGAGGGCGGGGCGCGCGGGCCTTGGGCCGCGCAGTGCTTGGGCCGAGCGGCCCTTGGGCGGCTCAGTCCTTGGGGCGGGTCGGGCGGAGGAGGGCTTCGGCCAGGGCCAGCATGGTCTCCTCCAGCGCGCCCAGCCGCTTGTTGAGGTCTTCTGTCGCGGGGTTGACGATGCCGGACACCGTGCCGGCCAGCTCGTCGTGGTCGGGGCGGGACCGTACCAGCTCGGTGAGCGTCTCGGTCGCGGCGGCGAGCCGCTCGGCCTGCTCGCCCGAGTGGGTCTGGATCAGCTCGCCGACCTGCTCGGGGATGGCCAGGGTGGCGGGGAGCTGGGTCATGCGCTGGTTGACGGCCTCGATGCGGTCGTCCACCGACTCCAGGTGCGCGCCCGCCTGCTCGGCGCGGGTGGCCAAACCGTTGAGGTGGGTGTCGAGGCCGTTGAAGCGGGTGTCGAGCCCGCCGAAGTGACCGTCGACGGCGTCGAAGCGGCTGCTCATGTGCTCCTCGGCCTCGCCGAGCCGCTCGTCGATGGCGTCGATCTGGTTGTCGAGCTTGTTGAAGCGGCCCTCGTTGCGGGTGGCGGTCTCGCTGACGTGCTGGTCGGTGGTGGCCATGCGCTCGTCGAGCGAGGCGAAGCGGGCGTCCACGCGTACGTCGAGCGCGTCGAAGCGGTCGTCGTGGCGGCCCAGGTGGCCGTCCAGGGTGCCCAGCCGCTTGTCCACCGCGCCGAGCCGGCCGTCCATGGACAGCAGCCGCTGATCGACCCCGCCGATCCGGCCGTCGAGGCCGTCGAGCCTGGTGTCGATGTCGGCCAGGCCCTCGTCCGCGGACTCCAGCCGGCTGTCGAACCCGGTGAGCCGGGAGTCGAGCCCCTGCAGCCTGCCCTCGGCCCGGTCGAGGCGGGCGTCCACGCCGCTGAGGCGGGCCGTCAGGCGCTGCTCGCTCTCGCCGAGCTGCACCGCGAGGTGCTGGTCGGTCTCGTCGAGCCTGGTGGTCAGGCGCTGCTCGACGCCGGTCAGGCGACCGGTGAGCTGCTCGTCGGCCTCCTTGAGCCGGCTGACAAGGCGTTCGTCGGCCTCCAGGAGCGCCGTGGCCAGGCGCTGGTCGGTCTCGTCGAGCCGGACCGCGAGGCGCTGGTCGGTCTGCTCCAGCCGGGTCGTGAGCCGCTGGTCGGCCTCGTCGAGCCGGGCGCTGACGCGCTGCTCGCTCGCCTCGACCTGACCGGTGAGCTGGTCGGTGGTGCTCCGCAGTTGCTCGGTGACGTTTTCCGACAGGTCGCTCATCGCGACCTCGACCCGGTCGGTACGGGTGGTCAGATCGGACATCGACTTGTCGAGCCGGGTGAAGCGGCTGGCCGCGGCCTCCATGCTGGAGTTGAGGGTGGCCAGCTTGGCGGAGAAGTCGGACATGCCCTTGGTGATGCCGTCGGTGGTGTCGAGCACCGACTGCAGCTTGCCGAGGGCTTCGTCCACGCTCTCGCCCACGGTGCCGAGGTCGGCCCACAGGCTGGGCAACTCGGAGACGGGGGCCACCCTGGCGTCCACGTCGCCGACCCTCGCGTCCACCTCGCCCACCCTGGCGCCCACGGCGTCCACGTGGTCGCGTACGGCCTCGACGTGCTGCGCCAGGCCCTCCGCCCACATCGGCGGCTTGGCGGAGATCTCGTCCAGCCGCCCGCTCACCGACTCCAGCGTGCCGCTGAGCCCGCCCAGCTCGCGCTCGCGCACCTCGCGCAGCAGCCACTCCATGCCTTCGAGCCGCTGGCGGATCTCGTCGAGCACGGCGCCCTGCGTGCGCTGCTCGTAGACGTGGTCCTGGGCGGCACGCGCGAGCAGGTCGCGCATCCTCTTGGGTACGGCGTCATGCGCGCCCGTCTGAAGCAGGGTGGTGTGGTTGGAATGGTCCACCGAAAGCTCCTTCGCTCGCCGACGGTCTGCCGCGCAGCGGTGGGGTTGGTCCGGTTCATCTGAAAGAGCGAGAACGCGGGTGACCGCATTAAGGGGGAGAACTCCCGCCCGCCAACCTTAGCCTTTCGATCATGGTCCGTCAGGGCCGAAGTGAAAGATCGCCGTTAACGCGCGGATGACCGAGTTTGGAGGTTCAGGCAGGTGAGAGGGGTTTGCAGAGAAGAACCGATGGTTTGTCGAGAATGCGGGTCAAGATGACGACGGCCGAGTTGTCGCCTTTGAGGCGCAGGTCGGCGCGGAGGCGTTCGATGTCGACCGCGGAGCCCCGCTTTTTGATGGTGGCATTGCCGATTTGTCGCTCGCGGAGAAGCGCGCGGAGTTTTTTCAGAGAGAACGGGAGAATGTCCTCTATTTCGTATCTGGTGGCCCATGGGGTGTCCACCGGGTCGTCCGCGGTGATGTAGGCGATCAGCGGGTCGAGCAGCCTGCCGCCGACCAGCTCGGCCACTTCGGCGACGAGATGGGCGCGGACGGCGGCGCCGTCCGGCTCGTACACGTACCGGCCGGCGGGGCCGACCGGCGCGGGGGTGGCGGTGACGCCGGCGGCCGTGAGGGAGTGGCCGCCGGGCAGCAGCGTGGCGCGCCGGCCGCCGCCCTGGCCGGTCCAGATCGTGGCTTCCTTGACCTCGCCCTTGTACGAGACCCACTCCGTCTGCGCGCCTTCGGGGATGAACTCGTACGGGATGCCGGGCGCGACCTTGACGCAGGCCAGGCCAGCGCGGGAGATCAGGTCGAGCACCACGGGCCACGGCGGGGAGTAGGCCATGGGGTCGAACGTCCTGCCCCTGCCGGTCCGCCTGGCCGGATCGGCGAACAGCACGTCGTACTCCTCCGGCCTGATCTGCGCCGCGTCGCCCACGCGTACCGTCACCCGGTCGTCCACGCCGAGCGCGCGGGCGTTGGCCGCGGCCACGGCGACGGTCAGCGGGTCGGTGTCCACGGCGGTCACGGCGCAGCCGGCGCGGGCCAGCGCGAGCAGGTCACCGCCGATGCCGCAACAGGCGTCCACGACTTGGAGCGCCTTCCCGGCCGCCGGTGCGGTCGCCGATCCAGGCTCCGGCCCGGTCGGCGCTTCGAATGTGTGTCCGGCCATCGCCGGCAGGCGGCGGGCGCGGTGCTCGGCGACCTCAGCCCTGGTGGACTGCTCCAGGCCGTGCGGCGTGAAATACATCACCGCCGCGTCCTCGCCGAACTTGGCCTTCGCCCGTTCCCTGAGCCCCGCCTGGGTGAGCGCGGCGGAGGTGAGGGCGGCGTCGTACGTCCTGCGCAGCGCGGTGGCGGCGGCGACCGGATCGGCGCCGGCGAGCTCACCGGCCCGCGCCAGGGCCTCCTGGCCGCGCGGGGTCAGCAGCTCGGTGAAGGCGTCGAGGTCCACGTCGTCCGACGTTAGCGCCACGGCGTACCCGGATCGTCCCGCAGACGGGGGGAGATGGGAGTATTTGTCCACGTAGCGGCCTTGGCGAGGCCCGGGCTTTGACGCCTGATCGCTCAGAGCAGACGCGTTCGTGTTGACTGTCAAGCCCCTCTTGCATATGTTTCGTGTTGGCACTCTCCCCTTGAGAGTGCCAACGTGCGACGAGGCAGGTCTGACACCCGCGACGGCAGGCCCCGCTGGTCGCCTCTTCTGATCATTCAAATCTGAAGGGGAGGTCCGATCGTGACGACCGCCACCAAGGTTCCCGTTAAGCCGCTCGGCGACCGCATTGTGGTTCAGCCGCTTGAGGCCGAGCAGACCACCGCTTCCGGCCTGGTCATCCCTGACACCGCCAAGGAGAAGCCGCAGGAGGGCAAGGTCCTCGCGGTGGGCCCGGGCAACTGGGACGAGGACGGCGACAAGCGGATTCCGCTCGACGTCTCCGAGGGCGACATCGTCCTCTACAGCAAGTACGGCGGCACCGAGGTCAAGTACGGCGGCGAGGAGTACCTCGTGCTCTCCGCCCGCGATGTTCTCGCGATCATCGAGAAGTAGCCGGATGTGTCGAGCCCCGGGCGCTCTTGAGGGCGGCCGGGGCTTTCGACGCTAGGAGAGGACTTTCAGTTATGGCGAAGATCCTGGAGTTCAACGAGGACGCCCGCCGTGCGCTCGAGCGCGGTGTGAACGCCCTCGCGGACGCCGTGAAGGTAACCCTCGGCCCGCGTGGCCGCAACGTCGTCATCGACAAGAAGTTCGGTGCGCCGACGATCACGAACGACGGTGTGACCATCGCTCGTGAGATCGAGCTGGAGGAGCGCTACGAAAACCTCGGCGCCCAGCTCGCCAAGGAAGTGGCCACCAAGACCAACGACATCGCGGGCGACGGCACCACCACCGCGACCGTCCTGGCCCAGGCCATGGTCCGCGAGGGCCTGCGCAACGTGGCCGCCGGCGCCTCGCCGCTGTCGCTCAAGCGCGGCATCGACAAGGCCGCCAAGGAGATCAGCGACAAGCTGCTCGCCAGCGCCCGTGAGGTCGGCGACAAGAAGGAGATCGCCAATGTCGCGACGATCTCCGCGCAGGACGCCAAGATCGGCGAGCTGATCGCCGAGGCGTTCGACAAGGTGGGCAAGGACGGTGTCCTCACCGTCGAAGAGTCCAACGCCATGGGCATGGAGCTCGAGTTCACCGAGGGCATGCAGTTCGACAAGGGCTACCTGTCGGCCTACATGGTGACCGACCCCGAGCGGATGGAAGCCGTCCTCGAAGACGCCTACATCCTGCTCACCCAGGGCAAGATCGCCTCCATCGCGGACTTCCTGCCGCTGCTGGAGAAGATCGCCCAGACCAAGAAGCCGCTGCTCGTGGTCGCCGAGGACGTCGAGGGCGAAGCCCTGGCCGTCCTGGTCACCAACAAGATCCGCGGCACCTTCACCTCCGTGGCCGTCAAGGCCCCGGGCTTCGGTGACCGCCGCAAGGCGATGCTGCAGGACATGGCCATCCTCACCGGCGGCCAGGTCGTCAGCGAAGAGGTCGGCCTCAAGCTGGAGCACGTCGGTCTCGAGGTGCTCGGCACGGCCCGCCGCGTCGTCGTCACCAAGGACGCCACGACCATCGTCGACGGCGCCGGTGACGCGCAGGCCATCGAGGACCGCGTCAAGGAGATCAAGATTGCCATCGAGCAGTCCGACTCCGACTGGGACCGCGAGAAGCTGCAGGAGCGCCTGGCCAAGCTCGCCGGCGGTGTGTGCGTGCTGCGCGTCGGCGCCGCCACCGAGGTGGAGCTGAAGGAGAAGAAGCACCGCCTCGAGGACGCGATCTCCGCGACCCGCGCCGCGATCGAGGAGGGCATCGTCTCCGGCGGTGGCTCCGCGCTCATCCACGTCTCCAAGGAACTCGACGACCTCGGCCTGACGGGCGACGAGGCCACCGGTGTCGGCGTCGTGCGCCGCGCCCTGGTGGAGCCCGCCCGCTGGATCGCCGAGAACGCCGGTCTCGAGGGTTACGTGGTGACGCACAAGGTGGCCGAGCTGAAGGCCGGCGAGGGCTTCAACGCCGCCACCGGCGAATACGGCAACCTGCTCGACCAGGGTGTCATCGACCCGGTCAAGGTCACGCGTTCGGCCGTGCAGAACGCGGCGTCGATCGCGGGCATGCTGCTCACCACCGAGGCGCTCGTCGTGGACAAGCCCGAGGAGGAGGCCCCGGCCGCCGGCCAGGGCCACGGTCACGGCCACGGCCACTGACCTCACGTCCGACCGTTTCACGGCCCGCACCCGTCCGGGGGTGCGGGCCGTGACGCGTTTGCGGGGGTGTACGCGTCCGGGGGTATGGGCTGTGACGCGTTCGCGGGGGCGTACGCGTCCGGGGGCCGTTGTGCGCTTCCGTGGCGTACCCGTCCGGGGGTATGGGCGCGGGGGGTGCCCCGTGCGGGGGTGCGGGCTGTGACGCGGTTCTGGGGCGTATCCGTCCGGCGGCTACGGGCCGCCGTGACACGGTTTCCGAGCCGCCCGGCGTCGTGGGAGCAGGACGTACGCTGGGCGCTGACTCGACGCGGGGAGGGTGGGGGCGCGGATGCGGTACCAGCGGGCCGTGGAGCGGCTGCGGATGCTCGC
This sequence comes from Nonomuraea sp. NPDC048892, assembly GCF_040649735.1. Lineage (NCBI taxonomy): Bacteria > Bacillati > Actinomycetota > Actinomycetes > Streptosporangiales > Streptosporangiaceae > Nonomuraea > Nonomuraea sp. NPDC048892. Next base: position 111,239 of record NZ_JBEZFZ010000024.1, read on the forward strand.
GCAGGCCTGCGAGCAGACCCGGCGCGTGCCGGCGGACGAGCCGTTCCTGAAGGAGGCGTACGTCTTCGGTGACCTACTGGAGGGCGCCGACCCCATCGAGGCGATCGAGGTCGCCTTCGTCCTGAACCTGCCGCCCGAGGAGGTGTCGTGGGGCTCCCACCCGCCCGGCACGGCGTGGCTGGTGGACTTCCTGCGCCTGGACAAGGGTGGGATCGCGTACTGGTGGCGTTCCCACCTTGATCCGGTGGCCAACCATCTCATTCGCGAGCCCGTACGATTCTGGTCGCTGGCCGGGATCGAGCCCGGGGTGCTGGAGGCGCTGGCTGAGCGCCGCTTCGAGTCGGCCCGCGAGCAGACGACCGCCGTCCGCCGCCCACCGGCCCAGGTGGAGGCCGAGCTGAAGACGACCCTGGACCACCTGAGATCGGTCCATGCGGCGTTCTGGGACCGTCAGTGGCGCCGCGAACACCGGGGGCTGGGCCGCTATCCGGAGCATCACCTATGGGAGGCGGTGCAGGGCTACCTGGAACTCCTCTACGAGCATGCTGGACACGTCGACCTTGGCGAACGTGACGAGCATGCCGACCACGGCGAACGTGACGAGCGCGATGGGCCCGACGGACGCGACGAGCGCGACGAGTCCGACAAACGCGACGAAGGCTAGGAACGACACGAGGCCGGCGACCCGCGACGTGACCGGCGTGGATCGCAATGGGGGTGGTGGTGCAGGCCGTGGCCGGGGTGATGGGCGTGGGTGGTGATCAGGGAGCGGGTCGCAACAGGGGTTGATGGTGGGGTGGTTTTGCGGAAGGGTCCGATGTTTGCGGGGGTTGGGTGGGTTCGGGGGTCGCGTTCGGGGAGGGACTTTCGCGGGCTGGAGCGGCAGGATGGGGGGAATTGGGGGAAAAGGTGGAAAGTTGGAGTAAACCGAGCACGGGCGATAAGCGTCGGCGGCATGACAAATGTCGTGCATTCCGGGTTATGGGATGAAATATTATGTCAGTATTAAGGCTTAGTGTGGTCAATTGATTACTGACAGTTATCGTCGCTTCAATGTGACCAATCCGTAGCCGTTCGCTATGACGACAGGCAGGATCAGTGCGGGCATCATGCCTATCGTGAGCGAGGGAAGCGTCGCCGACGCCAAAATTGGGGTAAGGCTCGCGTCGAGACTTCCGGCACGGACGGATGACTCCGACCTTAGGGAACTGACGAGCCTCGCCGTGCAGGGGGATCGCAGTGCGATCGAATCTCTGCTCGGTGAGTTGCGTCCGATGGTGGTGCGGTATTGCCGCGCCAGGCTGGGCCGGGTTTCAGGGCAATATCACATTGCCGATGACGTGGCCCAGGAGGTGTGCATCGCGGTGTTGTCCGCACTGCCGCGATACCGCGACATGGGGAGGCCTTTCGCGTCGTTCGTGTTCGGGATCGCCTCGCACAAGGTGGCCGACGCGCTGCGGAGCTCGGTGCGCTCTGCGGTGCCGACCCAGGATCTGCCCGACGGGCCCGACGACGGGCCGGGGCCTGAGGAGACGGTGGTCCGCTACATCGAGGTGGAGCACGCCAGGCGGTTACTGGCCAGGCTTCCCGACAATCAGCGCGAGTTGCTGCTGCTGCGGGTGGTGTCGGGGTTGTCGGCCGAGGAGACCGGTAATGTACTCGGTATGTCACCGGGTGCGGTCCGCGTCGCCCAGCATCGGGCGCTGGCCAGGTTGAGGCAGATGGCCGAGCTGGAGTCGGCTTGACGCCTGAGGACGAGACCGACGCGCTGCTCGACGCGCTCGGTCGTGGACAGACGCCTGACTCAGGCGATCCAGCGGCGCGGTTGCTGGCCGCGCTGCTCGAAGACGTCGGTCAGCGGCGCTCCTCCGTGTCGATGACGCCGTCGACATAGCCTCTGGCGTAGTCCCAGCTGACGTAGTCGGCGGGGTCAGGGTGAAAGGCCGGCTCGTGCACCTGCGGCTGGCCTTTCTCGATCATCTGCTTCAGGTTGCCGCGCAGCAGCTCCCAGTCGAAGAAGTGCTGCTCGCCGCATTCCGGGCAGTCGAGTACGAGCCCCAAAACCCCCTGCGGTTCGAGCAGGGAGCGGAAGACCTCGACGTCGGCGAGGTCGGTGATGGCCTCGTCACGTTCGGCCGCCGTCAGTGGCTCGGCGTCGTCGAGTGCGCCCATCGCTGAGGAAGGGTCGTTCGGATCGTCCGCGAACGGATCGCGGGGGACGTCTTCCAGCACCTTCCCACCATATGACCGAAGCGGCCCCAGCGGTGGGCTTTACCTCAGCCATCCGCGGCTGGCGGCCTCCACGCCCGCGTGGAAGCGGGATTGAGCGCCCAACTCGGTCATGGCCTCGGCGAATCTGGCGCGTACGGTACGTACCGACACCCCGAGCTGGCGGGCGATCGAGTCGTCGCACATGCCCTGCGCGGCCAGCCGCAGCACCTGGACCATGCCCTCGCTCCGCCCGCTCCAGGGCAGGGGCAGCGCGCGGGCCCACAGCTCGTCGAACAGCGAACTGAGCATGCCCACCACGACGGACGTGCGGATCAGGTAGAAGTTGTAGGCGTGGTCGGGCAGGTTGCCGCCCCAGTGGGCGGGCAGGCCCGCGACCTCGGTGCCGGCCGTCATGAACCAGCTCGGCAGCCGGTCGAGCGTGCGTACCTTGCCGCCCGTCTCGGTCAGCTCGGTCAGCTGGTCGCGTACGCCGGGGAGCACGAGGCTGGAGACCGGAATGATCGCATGAACCGTGAGAAGGTTTCGTTTTTGCGCATCAATCCATGGATCCGCAAATTTCCGCGCAAAGTCGGTCATGGTGCGGTCGTCCGGAACGGCGGTCAGTAATTTCATCGGCGGCGAATGAGACTGCACGGCGATGCCCACCACGCTCTCGTACAGGACGTCCGCGCCGCTGGCCATCTCCACCGTGAAATGGCCGCTGCGATAGTCGCGTCCGGCGTCGTAGTCGCGGATCAGGCTGCGAATGGAGCCGAGCGCCGAGTCGATCATGCGACTCTCCTCGGCCAGCCGGTCGAGGCGTTCGGCGATCACCCTGCCGAGCGCGGCCGCGGGGTGCCGGGCCAGGTATTGGCCGGACTGCTCGTCGATCACCCCCAGTTTCACGAGGTCGTCGAGCTGACGGCCGACCTTCTCGACCGGGCCGTCCATGGCCTGGGCGAGGTCGGTGCGGCTGGCCTTGTGCAGCCGCAGCACCGCCGAGTACAGCGCGGTCTGAGCCTGGTCGAGGCCCAGCGTCTCGAAGGGATCGGACACGGTTCGGGGCTCGTTGCGCATTTTATGCGGCTCCGGTGGGGGGTCACGGGCGTGCCGCGAGGATAACCCCGTATAACGCCTGTGTCCGCGTGTTGCGCCGACTCGTTAGACGCCTGGTGCAACTTCGTGCAATTGCACGTTTGCACATTGCAATGTGCCGGTGAGTAACGCATTCTTTACCTAGCGTCGGCATCCAGGCAGGGCGCGGCAGCTCCGGCCATCAGGACGCGGAGGGGGGTTCGGTGGTGTGTGGCGCTGCCGCTCCCGGATGCCGGTGGCCGGGGGATGGGACGGATCACCGACCGTCCCATCCCCCGGCACTTCGATGATGCCGGGAGTACGACGGACCGTGGGGGCCCGTTGTGCTCCCGGCATCATCCTCGTTCGGGGTCGCCGCGCCGAGGTTCCGTGCGGCACGCCGGTGGATATGGAGGCCCGTGCCGGGGTTCTGTGGGGGTGCTCCGCCGGTGGACACGGACACCCGCGCCGAGGTTCCGGGGTGAGCGGTGAGGCCGTGCGGGCTGTTTTGGAGGCAGGCCCTAGACTTGGCTCATTCAGCGCAACGGCAGGAGGGGCCGCAGCATGTCCAAGTTCACCGAGACAGGTCTGACCTTCGACGATGTGCTGCTGGTGCCGGGTTATTCCGACCTGCAGCCAGGGGAGGCCGACACCCGGTCCCGGCTGTCCAGGGACATCACGCTGTCCATCCCGCTGATCTCCGCCGCGATGGACACCGTGACCGAGGCCCGCATGGCCGTCGCCATGGCCAGGCAGGGCGGCATCGGCATCCTGCACCGCAACCTCTCGGTCGAGGAGCAGGCCCAGCAGGCCGACCTGGTCAAGCGGTCCGAGGCCGGCATGGTCACCAACCCGGTGACGTGCAGCCCCGACGACACGCTGGCCGACGTCGAGCGGCTCTGCGCGACGTACCGGATCTCCGGGGTGCCCGTGACCGACATGTCGGGCACGCTGGTCGGCATCGTGACCAACCGCGACATGCGCTTCGAGACCGACCAGTCGCGGCCCGTGCGCGAGGTCATGACCAAGATGCCGCTGGTCACCGCCCCGGTCGGGGTGTCGCGTGACGACGCGTTCGCCCTGCTCAGGCAGAACAAGATCGAGAAGCTGCCGCTCGTCGACGGCGAGGGCAGGCTGCGCGGCCTGATCACCGTGAAGGACTTCACCAAGAGCGAGCAGTACCCGCTGTCCACCAAGGACGCCGACGGCCGGCTCATCGTCGGCGCGGCCGTGGGCGTGGGCGGCGACGCCGAGCTGCGCGCCAAGGCGCTCATCGAGGCCGGGGTCGACGTGGTGGTCGTCGACGTGGCCCACGGTCACTCCAAGGGGCTGGCCGACATGATCGCCAAGGTCAAGGCCAACAGCAAGGTGCAGGTCATCGGCGGCAACATCGCGACCAGGGCGGGCGCCCAGATGCTGGTCGACGCGGGCGCCGACGCGGTCAAGGTGGGCGTGGGCCCGGGCTCGATCTGCACCACCCGCGTGGTGGCCGGGGTCGGCGCGCCGCAGGTCACGGCCATCTACGAGGCGTCCAAGGCGTGCGCGCCCGCCGGGGTGCCGGTGATCGGCGACGGCGGCCTGCAATACTCCGGCGACATCGTCAAGGCCATCGCCGCCGGGGCCGACACGGTCATGCTGGGCTCGCTGCTGGCCGGCTGTGAGGAGTCGCCAGGCGAGCTGATCTTCATCAACGGCAAGCAGTTCAAGTCGTACCGGGGCATGGGCTCGCTCGGCGCCGTACGCAACCGCGAGCGCGGCGGCACCTCCTTCAGCAAGGACCGCTACGCCCAGGCGGACGTCGGCGGCGAGGACAAATACATCCCCGAGGGCATCGAGGGCCAGGTCCCCTACCGCGGCCCGGTCGCGGCCGTGGCCCACCAGCTCGTCGGCGGGCTGCGCCAGGGCATGTGGTACGCGGGCTGCCGGACGATCCCGCAGATGCACACCGACTGCGAGCTCATGCCGATCACGGCGGCGGGACTCAAGGAGAGCCACCCCCACGACATCCAGATGACCGTGGAAGCTCCGAACTATCACAGAAGGTAAGTCATGACTCAGCAGGTGGAGATCGGCCGGGGGAAGACCGGGCGCCGGGCGTACTCGCTTGACGAGATCGGCCTGGTGCCCTCGCGGCGCACTCGCGACCCGGAGGAGGTCTCGATCGCCTGGCAGATCGACGCCTACCGGTTCGAGCTGCCCGTGCTCGTCGCTCCTATGGACAGCGTGGTCTCCCCGGCGACCGCCATCGAGATCGGCCGGCTCGGCGGCCTGGCCCCGCTCGACCTCGAAGGGCTCTGGACGCGCTACGAGGACCCGCTGCCGCTGCTGGAGGAGTGCTCCGCCCTCGACCAGGCGGCGGCCACCAAGCGGCTGCAGGAGATCTACGCGGCGCCGATTCAGGAAGAGCTGATCGGCCGCAGGATCGAGGAGATCCGCGCCTCCGGTGTGACCACCGCCGTGCGCCTGTCGCCGCAACGCACGGTCCAATACCACAAGGCCGTGATCGACGCCGGCGTCGACATCTTCGTCATCCGCGGCACGACGGTCTCCGCCGAGCACGTGTCGGGGCGAGCCGAGCCGCTCAACCTCAAGCAGTTCATCTACGAGCTCGACGTGCCGGTCATCGTCGGCGGCTGCGCCACCTACACCGCCGCCCTCCACCTCATGCGCACCGGCGCGGCCGGCGTGCTGGTGGGCTTCGGCGGAGGCGCCTCGCACACGACACGCACGGTGCTGGGCGTGGCCGTGCCGATGGCCACCGCGATCTCCGATGTCGCCGCGGCCCGGCGCGACTACATGGACGAGTCAGGCGGGCGCTACGTGCACGTCATCGCCGACGGCGGCATGGGCACCTCCGGCGACATCGCCAAGGCCATCGCCTGCGGCGCGGACGCCGTCATGGTCGGCTCGCCGCTGGCCCGCGCCGCCGAGGCGCCCGGACACGGGTTCCACTGGGGGTCCGAGGCACACCACCCCGACCTGCCGCGCGGGCGCCGGGTCGGCTTCGGGACGGTGGGGACGCTGGAGCAGATCCTGCACGGGCCCTCCAGCGTCGCCGACGGGTCGATGAACCTCATGGGCGCGCTCAAGCGGACCATGGCGTCCACCGGCTACTCCGACATCAAGGAGTTCCAGCGGGTCGAGGTCGTGGTCGCGCCCATCCAGCGCTGAGATCCGCTACTCCGGGCCGCTCCTCCTGGTGAGGGGCGGCCCGTTTTCGTACGGTGGCGTAGGGTTTCCTGCCATGGAATCCTTGCGTGACGGCAAGATGATCAGGGCCATCAAGACCTACCGCGAGGCGACCGGAGCCTTGCTGGTCGTCGCCAAGCGCGCCGTGGAGTCCATGGCCCGCCGGCTCGAAGCCGGCGAGTAGGGGCCTCACCCGGCGGAGGCGGCGCGGGTGTAGGTCGTCAGGACGGCGCCGTTGCTGAACGTGCGGGTGCCGGTCAGGGTGAACGTGGTCGGGGCGAACCCGCCGTGGAAGGCCGGGATGCCCGCCCCCGCCACCACCGGATAGCACTTGACGATCAGCTCGTCGATCTCGGGCAGGAGCTGGGCGGCCAGGTTGCCGCCGCCGCACAGGTAGATGTTCAGGCCGTCCTCCCGCTTGAGCCGGCGTACGAGACCGAGCGGGTCGTCGGGGACGAGCTCCACGGCCGGATCGTCGATGCTCTTGATGGTGCTGGAGACGACGTACTGCCGCAGGTGCGCGTACGGGCTGGTGACGCCGGCGGCCAGCCCCGGCTCGTAGGAGCCGCGGCCCATGATGACGGTGTCGAAGGTCTTGTTCGGCGCGTCGAGGCCGACGTGGGCGCGGATGTGGGTGGGGACGGTCTCCGGGTATTCGCCGTTGAGGTAGGCCGCCATGTCGTCGGCCAGGGGATAGAAGTCGTACTCGCCCTCAGGGCCGGCGATGTAGCCGTCGATCGAGGTGGCGATGTAGTAGACGAGCTTTCGCATCCAAACCAACTCCGTTTGAAGTACTATGACTGAAGTGGTTTGACCGTAGTACTACAGATGGAGTGGTGTCAAGGTGGTCAGACAGAATGTGGCCCGGCGGGCGGCGCTGGTCGATGCCGCGATCGAGGTGCTGGCCAGGGAGGGCGCGCGCGGGCTGACGTTCAGGGCGGTGGACGCGCAGGCGCGGGTCCCCACCGGGACCGCCTCCAACTACTTCGCCAGCCGCGACGACCTGCTCACGCAGGCCGGCGGCCGGATCTACGAGCGGCTGCAGCCCGACGCGGCGACGGTGGCCGACAGCCTCAGCGGGCCGCGCGACCGCGACCGGGTCGCCGTGCTGATCCAGGAGGTGGTGGACCGGGTCTCGTCGTTCAGATCCGGCTACCTGGCCCTGCTGGAGCTGCGGCTGGAGGCCACCAGGCGGCCCGAGCTGCGCGCCGTGCTGACCGAGCACATCAGGGCCGACGTCGAGGCCAACATCCGCCACCACCTCGACTCGGGGCTGCCGGGCGACGCCGACACCGTGGTGCTGCTCTACCTGGCGATGAACTGGCTGGTCGTCGAGCGGCTCACGCTGCCCGACGTGTTCGGGGAAGAGGAGATCGCCAGGCTCGTGACCAGCGCCGTCGAGCGACTGGTGCCCTAGCATGCGGAAATGGCCGATCTTCAGCACACGCACGAGCTCGTCTACGACGGCGACCGCGTCAGCAAGCGCTACGTGGACGGCAAGCCCGGCGCCGCCGAGCGCGAGTGGCGGGCGCTGACGCTGCTGGCCGAGCACGCTCCCGGCCTGGCGCCCGAGCCGATCGCGTACGAGGACGGCGTCGTGACCATGTCGAAGATCGACGGCGCGCCGCTGCGCGGGCTGCTGGCCAGGGACGTGCACGTCGCGGCCATGGCCGCGGCCCTCACCGAGCTGCACGCCGCCGTGCCCGACCATGTCCTGCGCGCTCTGCCCGTACGGCCCTGGCAGCGCGAGGCGCTCGTCGACTGGGTGCTGCGGCGGTGCGCGGCCTGGCAACCGCGCGAGCCACTGGCCGACCGGGCCGTCAAGGAGGGGCAGCGGTGGCTGGAGAGCTGGTCGCCGGGCGAGTCGGGGGTCAGGCCCGCGTTCGGGGCGGGTGACGGCAACCTGGCGAACTTCCTGTGGGACGGCACCCGCGTGCGCGTCGTCGACTTCGAGGACTCAGGGCGCAGCGACGTGGCGTTCGAGCTGGCGGAGCTGGCCGAGCACGTGTCGATGTGGGTGGACGGGGAGGTGGAGATCGCGCGCAGGTTCGAGCTGAGCCCGCAGGAGGAGCGGCGGCTGCGGGAGTGCCGCAGGGCGCACGCGCTCACCTGGTTCTTCCTGCTCTCCCACGAGAGCCCGCGCAACCCGCCGGGGACGTTCGAGCGGCAGGTCGAACGGGTTCTCGCCATCCTGGAGTCGTGACGCCGATCTTGGGCGCGGGGCTCCCGCCTGCCGCCCAGCGCGTCGGCCGGTCAGCCTGTCAGGACGCCCAGCAGGTGCGTGACTTCGCGGGCCACCGCGTCTCGCCCCGCTTTGAGGTATTTGCGGGAGTCGACCACCCGCTCGTCGTGCGCCAGGTAGTCGCGTACGGCCCCGGTGAACGCCTTGTTCAGGTGGGTCGCGATGTTGATCTTCTTCATGCCCTGCCGTACGGCCTCGCGCAGCACGTCGTCCGGCACCCCCGACGATCCGTGCAGCACCAGCGGCACCGGCACGGCCGCCCGCAGCTCGGCGATGAGCTCCAGGTCCAGCACCGCGTCCTTGGTGGTCATGGCGTGGGAGGTGCCGACCGCCACCGCCAGCGCGTCCACGCCGGTCCTGGCCACGTAGTCGACCGCCTCGTGCGGCTTGGTCCTGGCGCCGGGCGCGTGCACGCCGTCCTTGCCCCCGACCTCGCCCAGTTCGGCCTCCACCCAGACGCCGCGCTCGTGGCACCAGGCTGCGACCTCGGCCGTGGCGGTCACGTTCGCCTCGTCGGGCAGGGCCGATGCGTCGTACATGACCGAGCCCAGGCCCAGCCCGACCGCCTCCTCGACGAGCGCGCGGTCGGTGGCGTGGTCGAGGTGCACGGCCACCGGGACGTCGGCGCTCCTGGCCACGGCGAGGCAGGCGAGCGCGATCGGCTCCAGGGCGCCGTGGTAACGCACGCAGTTCTCGCTGATCTGCAGCACGACCGGCAGCGCGAGTGCCTCGGCGCCGGTGACGATCGCGGTGGCGTGCTCCAGCTGGATCACGTTGAACGCGCCCACCCCAGCGGGTGACTGGCTGACGATGTCGCCGATGCTGGCGAGGGGCATGGATGGCTCCTTACGTGATGATGATCTGGGGGTGTATGTCGGCGTACACGTCGGGGTCGAAGTCGCCGGCCACGGGTGTGGCCACGGCCGCCGCGCCGAGCGCGGCGGCGCGCCTGAGCCGGTCCGGCCAGGGATCCGCCTCGACCAGGCCCAGCGCCAGCCCGGCCACCAGCGAGTCGCCCGCTCCCGTGGGGTTGCCGCGCACGGTGTACGGCATCCGTGCCCTGAACGTACCCTCACCGGTCACGGCCAGCAGCCCATCGGCGCCCATGGACACGACCACGGCCTGCGCGCCCTGCCCGCGCAGCGCCCTCGCGCCCTCGGCGGGGCCGCCGCCGGGCACCGCCCTGGCCAGTTCCTCCGCGTTGGGCTTGACGATGGCGGGCCGGCCCTTCGGGGCGTGGCGCAGGGGGTCGCCGTCGGCGTCCACGATGGCGGGCACGCCCTTGCCGTCCGCGACCGCGGCCAGGGTCGCGTAGGTGTCGGCAGGGACGCCGCGCGGCAGGCTGCCCGAGAGCACCACGGCGTCGGCGGCGTCGAGCAGCGACTCGAAGTGCCGCAGGAACCCGGCCAGCTCCACGGCCGTCACCTCGGGCCCGGGCTCGTTGAACAGCGCAGTCCGCGAGCTGTCATCGGCGGCTCCTGGCCCGCCGGGGGCGGGCGCGGCTCCTGGCCCGCCGGGGGCGGGCGGTGTCGTTCCCGGGGCGGGGAGGTCGGAGACCGTCAGGGTGGTGCGGGAGTCGCCGGCGATGGGGTGGAGTGCGGCGGGCAAGCCCGCCGCACGCAGGTCGGCCTCGACCGCCTCCCCGGTGGGCCCGCCCGCCAGGCCCGTGACCAGCACGTCGCGGCTGAGCGCCGCCAGCACCCTGGCCACGTTGACCCCCTTGCCGCCCGCCCGCCGGTGCACGGCGCTGACCCGGTTGACCCCGTCCCAGTCGACACCGGGCACCTGATAGGTCACGTCGAGCGCGAGGTTGAGCGTCACCGTGAGGATCATTCAGGGCTCCGTGATCCAGAGGCCGTCCTTCATCACGCCGTCCACCTCCAGGGAATCCGACAACACCACCAGGTCGGCCGCCTTGCCGACGGCGATCGAGCCGATCCGGTCGGCCAGGCCCAGCACGCGCGCGGGCGTGAGCGAGGCCACCTGAACCGCGTCGGGCAGCGACATGCCCACCTCTTGGACGCCGCGCCGGAAGGCCACGTCCATGGTGAGCGTAGAGCCGGCGATCGAGCCGCCCTCGGCCAGGCGCGCCACGCCGTCGCGCACGTGCACCCGCATCGAGCCCAGGGCGTAGTCGCCGTCGCCGAGGCCGGTGGCCGACATCGCGTCCGTGATCAGTACGGTCCTGCCGGGCCCGGCCACCTCGTACGCCAGCCGCAGCATGGCCGCATGGACGTGCACCCCGTCGTTGACCAGCTCGACCGTCACCCGTTCGTCGTCGAGCAGCGCCGCCACGGGCCCGGGGGCGCGGTGGCCGAGCGGCGGCATCGCGTTGTACAGGTGGGTGGCCACGGTGGCGCCGGCCTCGATGCCCTCGATCGTCTTGTCGTAGTCGGCGTCGCTGTGGCCGATGGCGGCGATGACGCCCTCGGCCACGGCCGTTCTGATCGTGTCAAGCGCGCCGGGCAGCTCGGGCGCGATGGTCAGCATGCGGATGTGGCCGCGCCCGGCCTTGACCAGCCCGGTCAGCTCCTGCGGCGACGGCTCGCGCAGCAGCGCGGGATCGTGCGCCCCGCAGCGCGCCATGGAGATGTAGGGGCCCTCCAGATGGATGCCGGCCAGCAACCCCTCTTCGCACAGCTCGGCCAGCGACGCCGCTGCCCTGGTCAGGCCCTCGATCGAGTCGGTGACCAGGCTGCCCACGGTGGTGGTGGTGCCGTGGCGGCGGTGCAGCGCCACGGCGTCACGCGCCTTGTCCTGCTCGCCGGTGGGGAAAGAGCCGCCCGCGCCTCCGTGGTTGTGCAGGTCGACGAAGCCGGGCACGACGTGCCGCCCGCCCACACTGAGGCCCGAACCCGGGGCGGATCCGTGGCCGACATGCGTGATGCGGCCGTCTTCTATGGTCAGCCACCCCTCGTGCACTCCCTCGGGGGTCACGATCCTGGCGTCGGCAAGAGTAAGGCTCATGGAGAAAGGATCACAGATCGCGTGAGGTGCATGGGCTCGTCGGGGTCGAGCCCGCGCGCGAAGGCCCGCGCCACGGCCACCCGCTGGGCGCGGATCAGCTCGGCCATCGGGTCGAGCGTGCTCTCGAAGAACGTCGCGCCGGTGGCCTCGACCTGCTCCCGCAGCCCCTCAGGGGCGGCGCCGAGCATCCACGTCACGCGCCCGGGCGCGGCGATGCTGATCGGGCCGTGCCGGTATTCCATCGCCGGGTACGCCTCCGTCCACGAGCGGGACGCCTCGCGCATCTTCAGCGCGGCCTCCTGGGCCAGGCCCACCGACCAGCCGGTGCCGAGGAAGCTGAACTGCTCGGCGTCGACCAGCTCGGCGGGCAACGGCGCGGCCACCGCCTCCTCGGCGTCGGCGACCGCCCGGGTCAGGTCCTCGCCCAGGCCGGCGCGGAGCATGGCGAGCTGCGTAGTGGCGAACCTGGTCTGCACGACCGAGCGCTCGTCGGCGTAGTCGAGCACGACGACCTCGTCGGCGGCCGACATGATCGGCGTGCCGGGGTCGGCCGTGATGGCCGTGGACCTGGTGGAGGTCTCGGCCAGCAGGTCGAGGACCTCGGTCGTGGTGCCCGAGCGCGACAGAGCCAGGATGCGGTCGTAGCGGCGGCCGGTGGGGAACTCCGAGGCGGCGAACGCGTCGGTCTCGCCGTGCCCGGCCTGCTCGCGCAGCACCGCGTACGCCATCGCGACGAACCACGACGTGCCGCAGCCGACGACGGCGACCCGCTCACCCGGCCGCGGGAGCGCGTCGGCGGGAACACCGGCGACGGCGCGGCGCCAGCACGACGGCTGGGACGCGATCTCGGCCTCGGTGTGGCTGGTCACCGCTTACCTCCGCGAGATTGATTGTTTCTGCTTTTTTTATATCAGGAGAGAGCAGAAATGAACACCGATAGCCCTGGCGTCCCAGCTTGTGTCACGCTTGCTCCTGACCTCGTCCCTCAGGGAGGCCTACGTGTCCCGCTACGACCGCTGGAACGCCATCCTCGAACTGCTGGCGCAGGAGGGAAGGCTGTCGGTGGAGGAGGCCGCCCAGGCGCTCGACGTCTCCACGGCGACGATCAGGCGGGACTTCGACCAGCTCGCCCAGCAGCAGATGCTCATGCGCACGCGCGGCGGCGCCGTCGCCCAGAGCGTGAGCTACGACCTGCCGCTGCGCTACAAGACGGCCAGGCACGCCGACGAGAAACACCGCATCGCCGCCGCCGCGGCCGAACTGGTGACGCCGGGGGCGGTGATCGGGCTCAACGGCGGCACGACCACCTCCGAGCTGGCGCGCGTCCTCGCCACCCGGTCCACCCTGGAGAGCGGCTTCACGATCGTCACGAACGCGCTCAACATCGCCGCCGAGCTCACCGTCCGGCAGCACGTCAAGATCGTGGTCACCGGCGGGGTGGCCAGGCAGCAGTCCTACGAGCTCATCGGGCCACTGGCCGGCGGCGTGCTGGAGCAGGTGACGCTCGACGTGGCCTTCCTGGGCGTGGACGCGCTCGACGTCTCGCTGGGCGCCTCGGCCCACCACGAGGGCGAGGCCAGCGTCAACAACCTGCTGATCAGCCGGGCCGCCCAGGTCGTGGTGGTGGCCGACTCCTCCAAGGTGGGCAAGCGGGCCTTCTCCCGGATCTGCCCGATCGCCAGGATCGACACGCTCGTCACCGACGCCCAGCTGTCCGACACGCTGGCGAACGAGCTGGCGGACGCCGGGGTGAAGGTGATCAGAGCCTGAGTGGCCCTCGGACGTGTTCCGTTACGCCAGGGGCTGATCGGCCCTCGCGTTACTGGTCCGGCTTCGGGCGGGTAGGTACTGGGACGCAAGGCGACAATGCCGTGTCAGGGGGAGTTATGACGTCGGGAAGAAGCGCGGCCCGGCTCGGGCCCGCCGAGCGGGCCGAGGCGCTGGAGCGCATGACGGCCGAGGAGCTCGACGTGGTCGTGGTCGGCGGCGGCGTCGTGGGCGCGGGCATCGCGCTCGACGCGGCCACCCGCGGCCTCGACGTGGGTCTGGTCGAGGCCCGTGACTTCGCCTCCGGCACGTCTTCGCGCTCGTCCAAGCTCATCCACGGCGGCCTGCGCTACCTGGAGCAGCTCAACTTCGAGCTCGTCCGCGAGGCGCTCCAGGAGCGGGCACTGCTGCTCCAGCGCATCGCGCCCCACCTGGTCAGGCCGGTGCCGTTCCTGTTCCCGCTGACCCACTACGCCTGGGAGCGCCCCTACGTGGGCGCGGGCGTGGCGCTCTACGACACGCTGGGCTTCGCGACCGGCGTGACCAGGGGCGTGCCAGGCCACCGCCACCTGTCCAGGTCGCGGGCGCTGCGGCTGTCTCCCGCGCTGAAGAAGTCCGCCTTCACCGGTGCCATCCAATACTGGGACGCCCAGGTCGACGACGCCCGCTACGTGATGACCATCCTGCGCACGGCGGTCACCTACGGCGCGCACGTCATGCCGAGGGCGCAGGTCGTGGGATTCCTGCGCGAGGGCGAGCGGGTCACCGGCGTGCGCGTGCGCGACCTGGAGTCCGCCGAGGAGTTCGAGGTGCGGGCCCGGCAGGTCGTCAACGCCACCGGGGTGTGGACCGACGACATCCAGGAGCTGGTCGGCGGGCGCGGCCAGATCCACGTCCGCGCCTCCAAGGGCATCCACCTCGTCGTGCCGCGCGACCGCATCCACTCGCTGACCGGCATCATCCTGCGCACGGAGAAGTCCGTGCTCTTCGTGATCCCGTGGGGCCGACACTGGATCGTCGGCACCACCGACACGGAGTGGACGCTCGACAAGAGCCATCCCGCCGCCTCTCGCACCGACATCGACTACCTGCTCGACCACGTCAACGCCGTGCTGTCGGTGCCGCTCAGCCGTGACGACGTCGAGGGCGTCTACGCGGGGCTGCGACCGCTGCTGTCGGGCGAGTCCGACGAGACCTCGAAGCTGTCGAGGGAGCACGTGGTGGCCCATCCCGTGCCGGGGCTGGTGATGATCGCCGGCGGCAAATACACGACCTACCGGGTGATGGCCAAGGACGCGGTCGACGCCGTGGCCCACGGCCTCGACCAGCGGGTGCCGCGATCGTGCACCGACCGCATCCCGCTCGTGGGCGCCGAGGGCTACCAGGCGCTGTGGAACTCCAGGCATCGCATCGCCCACGAATCCGGGCTGCACGTGGCCAGGATCGAGCACCTGCTCCAGCGCTACGGCTCGCTGATCGACGAGCTGCTGAGCCTGATCGACGACGATCCGTCGCTGGGCCGGCCGCTGTCCGGGGCCGACGACTACCTGCGGGCCGAGATCGTCTACGCCGCCACCCACGAGGGCGCCCGTCACCTCAACGACGTGCTGACCCGCCGCACGCGCATCTCCATCGAGACCTTCCACCGCGGGGTGGCGGTGGCCCAGGAGGCCGCAGAGCTGCTGGCCGGGCCGCTCGGCTGGGACGGCGAGCAGGTCAAGAGAGAGGTCGAGTACTACACGAAGCGGGTCGAGGCCGAGCGGCGCTCGCAGGAGCAGGACTCCGACCACGAGGCCGACGCGATCCGGCTGGGCGCCCCTGAGATCGTCCCCGTCGTCGCACCGGAGCCGATGTGACCTGATCCGGCCTGATCCGACCCGGCAAGTGCTTCCCGGGGAGGGGCGGCCCGCGGCGCTGCGGGGTCCGCGGACCGCCCATTCCAGGATGGTTCTCCGGTCAGTTCACGACGGGGGGTAGCGCGTCGCGTCGTGCACGTCGAGCAGCGGCTCCTTGACGCCGTCGCCCGAGTCGTCGGTCCAGTTGCCGTTGCCGGTCGAGATCAGCGCGCTGCGCACCGCCAGCGATCCCGTCCGGTTGGTCGGCTTGTTGGCGCCCGAGGTGAGCAGGCCGGCCGCGCCCGCCACGTGCGGGCTGGCCATCGAGGTGCCGCTGATCGTGGCGTAGCCGCCACGCATGTAGGTCGAGTAGATGCAGGTGCCGGGCGCGGTGATCTCCACGGTCGAGCCGAAGTTCGAGTAGAACGCGGACGTGTCGTCCAGGTCGGTCTCGCTGCGGCAGGACAGCGTGCTGCCTCCGGTTCCGCCGGCCAGGCCGTCGTTGTCGGTCAGCGCCGAGACGGTGACCACGTCGGGGTGGTTGGCCGGGAAGAAGCCCGAGGTGTTGGCGTGGCTGTTGCCCGCGGCCACCACGACGACGATGCCGGCGTTGACCGCGTTCGTGATCGCCGTGCTGATCGCGCTGCTCGAACAGCCGCTGCAGCCCAGGCTCAGGTTGATCACCTCGATGGTGGACGCGCGCGCCACCACCCAGTTGAGGCCCGCGGCGATGCCGGACAGGGTGCCGGAGCCGGCCGCGTTGAGCACCTTGACGCCGTGGATGCGGGCGCCGGGCGCGACGCCCACCGGGCCGATGGTGTTGTCGAGGGCGCCGACCGTGCCCGCGACGTGCGAGCCGTGGCCGTTGTCGTCCACGCCCGAGTTGTTGACGCAGACGCCGGTCTGGCAGTTGGCCCGCGCGACCACGTTCAGGTCGGGGTGGGTGTTGTCGACGCCGGTGTCCACGACGGCCACGTCAACGTCGATGCGGACGTCGTCGACCCCGTCGATGTCCAGGTTGGGGTTGTTCGGGCCGAAGATGCGGCGGACGCCGGTGGGCACGGTCTGGACGAACGCCTTGACCTCGGCGTCGGGCTCCACGCTGAGCACGTTCGGGTTCTGCTTGAGCTTCTCGGCGGCCGCCGCGCTCAGGCGGGCGGTGTAGCCCTTGAACGCGTGCTCGTACACGCCGACGAGCTCGCCGCCGGCCTGTGACACCTGGTCGGTCGCGACGCCGTGGGGGGCGCGCATCGCGGGGTTGAGCTGGACGATGTACGTGCCGTCCGGAGCCGCTGTGGCGGCAGAGACCGGGAGCGGCGCGGCGAGTAACGCCAGCGCGCTGACGAGCGATGCGAGCAGGGGGGTGCGTGTTCGCATGGCAGCGTGGGCCCCTTTCTGGGGTCGTGGACCGCGAGTCCGCCCTGACGCGGACCCCTGGTCCGACATGACTGTGTTAGTAAAGCTTTCATCAGATGTCGGGATATGTCCATAAAAAAGGTGCCGATTCGCTACGAATCGGCACCCATTGATTGCTTAACGGAGTGGGATCCAGGATTGTGCGGCGAGCGTGGTCATGTCGTTGACCTGCACGCCCTCGTACGAAAGCGTCCACAGCGAGTCGCCGATGATCAGTGAGCGCTGGATCCCCGGCTGGTAGGCGTAACCGCCCTCCTGACGCTGCGTCGGATGTTTGATCATGCCGACTTTCCGCACGCCCGAGTCCTCGATCTTGAGCACGAGCGCGCCCGACTCCTCCATTTGCGTCAGCGGGATCACCGACAGGCCGGTCTTCGGCCAGTACAGGAACGCGTGCGGGTCCCACTCGGCCCCCGAGCCCGAGTCCTTCTGGAACAGCTGCGACAGCCGGCGCGGGCCGGCCGGGTCGCTGACGTCGAACAGCGAGACCTGTGTGCCGAGTGTCCTGCCCTTCTCGCTGGCCTCCTGGCCGATGCCGATCAGCCGGCCCTCGGCGCCGGGATGCAGGTACGCCGAGTAGCCCGTGATCTTCAGCTCACCGGTCACCTTGGGCGCCGCCGGGTCGCGCAGGTCCAGCGTGTAGAGCGGGTCAACCTGGCGGAACGTGACGCAGTAGCCGACCGGGCCGATGAACCTGACCGAGTAGATGCGCTCGCCCTTGCCCAGGCCGCCGACCTCGCCGACCTTGGCCATGGTGTCCGACTTGAGCACGTAGACGGCGCTGGAACTGGACTTGCCGTCGCCGGGGTCGCGGGTGGTGGCGATGCGGAGGTGGCCGTCGTACTCGGAGAGCGCGTACTGGTTCAGCAGGCGGCCCGGCACCTTGCCCGAGGCCACGTAGGCGGGCGCGCCCGGGGCGGTGATGTCGAACCGGTGCACCTCGGTCTCCTCGGGCGGCGCCGTGGGCGTCGGCACCGGCTCGGTGGACGCGGCGGTACTGGGCTCGTCCGGGGCGGGCGTCGAGGTACTGGGCGCGGTGGTGCTGGGTGCGGGGGTGCTGGGCGTGGAGGTGCTGGGCTTCGGGGAGACGGGGACGCTGGGGTCGGTCGGGGTGGGCTCCTCGGCCGGAGCGATCGGGGAGTCAGCCGGGGTCGAGTCTGCCGGGGTCGAAGCCGTCGCGGGCGGGGTGGTGGCGGGGGAAGGGGGCTCCTCGATCGGCAGCGGGCGTACGGGGAACCACCAGCGCGGGTTGCTGGCCACGTACAGGCTCTGCCCGGTCCCGTAGACGATGTCGCCGTCGGCGGCCAGCACGATCGGGTCGGTGCCCGCCGCCGTGACGCCCTGAGCCAGGTCGATGGTGTGCACGGTCAGCATCGAGGTGCCGGTGTAGTCGGCCGGATGGCTGACCCGCTCGCACGGGACGGTGCTCTTGGTGACGGCGCCGGACGCGTCCGTGATCTCGATCTTCGGCAGCCACGCCTCCGCCGGCGCCTGCCGGATCGCGGCCTGGTTCGCCTTGAGGCGCTCGGCCTCGGTGGCCTCGCCCTTGGGCTCGGGGAAGGTGACGTCCGGCTGGCTGCGGGTGACGAGCCGCACGGTGGAGCCGACCATCCTGGCGTCCACGTACGAGCCCTGCGGCTTGATCGTGCTCAGCACCTTGGGCTCGCCCGACAGGTCGACCACCACGTAGCGGGTGTCGCTGGGCGGCCCCATGGGCCTGGCCGTCTTGTACATGATGTCGCCGCCGCGCATGAGCACCAGCGCGCGGTCCCCGGAGATCAGCAGGTCGGACGGGATGCCGGGGCCGTCGTGCTCGGTCAGCTTGAGCGACGAGGTGATCTTCCTGGTGGCCGTGTTGATGATCCGCAGGGTGCCGTCGGTGACCGTGATGACCCGGTTGCCGTCGGTCTTGACCAGGTCGGGCTCGTCCACGCCGGATTCGTGCACGTTCGTGGTGGAGTGGTCGGGCGCCGACTTCCCCTGGGGCACGCTCCTCCTGGCGTCCTCGGCGATGGCCATCATGGGCATGGCGCCGCCGAACCCGTACGGGCTGACGTTCTTGCCGGCCTGCTCGCGCAGGCCGGCCAGCAGGTCGTCACAGCTGCTGTAGGCCACCAGACGGACGGCGCCGAGGTCCGCCCGCACGGGCGGCGGGTTCCTGGTCCCTCCCGTCGAGGAGGTGCAGGCGGCCGTGACCGCCGCGAGTGCCGCGGCGGTCACTGCCGTGCGGATCATCGTCTTCATGCCCTCATCACGGCTGCGCGGCCGGGATGGTTCAGGAGCCCCTGCTCAGGTTGAAGGTGAAGGCGGGGCTGAAGTTGAGCTTGTCGGGCACTTCGAGCATCTTGCGGATCAGCTTGCCGTTGAAGTCGACGACCTGGATCTCGTCGTCGGTCGCGTTGTCCTGCTCCCAGCAGAACAGGTGCTCCTCGTCGTAGAAGCCGAGGACCTTGTCGCAGTCGGAGACGAACTTCTGCAGGCGCTCGCCGGTGGCGGTGTCCCAGACGCAGTGGTCGCCGTCGCCGCCGCCGGGGCAGTTGGTGACGAACGCCTTGCCGGAGGGGGAGAAGATGTCCTGCGTGCCGGCGGACAGCGTGCCGATGCCCTTCAGGGTGCGGGTGGCCTTGCCCTCGGTGTCGAAGAAGCGCAGGTCGAGGTTCTTCTCGTCGCCGGTGACGTTGACCGTGCCCTTGTCGTCGCCGTCGAAACCGAAGGCGGTCTGCCGGATGGAGGTGTCGGAGACGTTGACCACGTCGGCGGACTCGCTGGACACCTCGATGACGACGAAGCCCAGGTAGAGCCAGTCGTCGCCGCTCTTCTTCTCGATGTTCAGCAAGATCCTGGAGCCGTCTTTCGACCAGCCCCTGATGCTGCTGATCAGCGGCTCTTTGACGGTCTTGACCGTGGTGCGCCGGTTGTTGCGCCGGTCGGTGATGACGATGAAGTCGTAGTCGTCGGAGCTGTAGCTCCTGCCCCTGGAGGCCAGCAGGTGGCCGTCGGGGGAGACCATCGACTCCCAGTTCTCCTCATATTTCTTGAACGTTCCGCGCAACGACCCTCTGGCGTAGTCGATCCAGTCGTCGCCCTTCTGGATCTCGTACGAGGTCAGCACGATGGCGTCGCCGGGGTTCTCGTAGAGGGAGATCGACCCGCCGGGGAGGATCCGTCTGGTGCCGGTACGCGGCACCCCCACCTGCGTGGCCGAAGGGCTCGGCGCCCGGGTCGTGCTCCTCGTCCTGGACGGGGAGGCCGACGTGGTGGGGCCGGCCAGTGAGGACTTGTCGATCTGGATGACCACGACCACGCCGGCGAGCAGCAGCAGCGCGACGGCCACCGTGATGCCGGCGACCAGCGGGCCCTTGCTCTTGCGCGGCGGCTGGGGGTAGCCGCCCTGCTGGGCGCCGTACGTCGGCACGTGCTGGGGGTGGCGGCCGGAGACCGTCGGCGAGGGAGGACCGTATGGAACGCCGGAGGGGGGCCCGTACGAAAGTCCGGACGGGGGCCCGTACGGGGGTCCTGAGGGCGGCCCCTGATGGCCGTACGAGGCGCTGGACGGCACCCCCTGGTGGCTGTGAGGGCCGCCGGACGGCGGGCCCTGGTAGCTGTGCGGCCCGTTCGAGGGCGGCCCCTGGGGGCCGCTGGAGGGCGGGAAGTGGGCCTCGGCCGCGCCCTGTGCCAGCATGCCGTTGTTGGCCGCCGGCTGGTGCAGCAGCCGCATGATGACCTGCTCGGCCGTGGGCCGCTGCGCCGGGTCCTTGGCCAGGCAGGCGACCACGACGTCACGCAGCGGGCCCTCCTCCAGCGCGCCCAGGTCGGGCTGCTGGTTGAGCACCCGGTTGATCACCGCGGGCATGGTGTCGCTGCCGAACGGCGCCCGCCCCGAGGCGGCGAAGACCATCGCGCTGCCCCACGAGAACATGTCCGCGGCCGGCCCGACGGTGCTTCCCATGATCTGCTCGGGCGGCATGTACGACGGCGTGCCCACGACCGTGCCGCTGATCGTGGCGGTGGCGTTGAGCGCCCGCGCGATGCCGAAGTCGATCACCCGCGGCCCGTCGGTGCCGATGATCACGTTGGCGGGCTTGAAGTCGCGGTGCACGATGCCGGCCTGGTGGATGGCCGCCAGGGCGGTGGCCGTGCCGATGGCCAGCCGGTGCAGGACGGAGCCGGTGCGCGGCCCCTCCTCCTGCACCACCCGGTGTAAGGAGGGGCCCTCGATGAACTCGCTGACGATGTACGGCCGGTCCTGCTCCACCCCTGTGCCCAGCACGGCGGCGGTGCAGAACGGCGCCACCTGCTGGGCCACCTGGACCTCGCGCAGGAACCTCTCCACGCTCACCTGGTCACCGGACAGGTCGGGCCGCAGCCACTTGACCGCCACGTTGGCGCCAGAATGATCTTTGGCGAGGTAGACGACGCCTTGACCGCCCTCGCCGAGCCGGCCGAGAAGCTCCATGCCCCCGAGCCGCTGTGGATCTCCGGATCGGAGCGGAGCGAAGGATGCCATGTAGGGATTCTGGCCCCCGCGCGGGCTTCCGCAAAAACTACCCGTGGGTAGGGTAACCGAATATCCTTCTGCCATGAAGGTGACGTCCACTGGTAGGACAAGGCCCATCATCGCCCCATTTACCGGCGAAACCCTCGCTGAGCTGCCCATTTCGGATGCCGAGGACGTACGGGTGGCGTACGAGCGAGCCAGGACCGCCCAGCTCGACTGGGCCGGCAGATCGGCCGCGGAAAGGGCGAGACCGTTCCTGCTCCTGCACGACGCGATCCTCGACCGCAGGGACGAGATCCTCGACATCGTCCAGAACGAGACAGGCAAGGCCCGCAAGCACGCCTTCGAGGAGGTGCTCGACGTCGCGGGCTGCAGCCTCTACTACGCCCGCCGCGCGCCCCGCCTGCTCGCCCCGCGCGCCCGCAAGGGCATTTTCCCTATGGCCACCCGCGTGACGGAGCTGCGCCGGCCCAAGGGCGTGGTCGCGCTGATCACCCCGTGGAACTACCCGCTCGCGCTGGGCGTCACCGACGCGCTGCCCGCGCTGCTGGCCGGCAACGCGATCGTGCACAAGCCGGACACCCAGACCGCCCTGTCCACGCTCTGGACCATCGACCTGCTGGCCGAGCTGGGCCTGCCGCGCGAGATCTGGCAGGTCGTGCTCGGCGAGCCGGCCGAGATCGGCGACGCGCTGCTCGACCACGCCGACTACGTGGGCTTCACCGGCTCCACCCGGGGCGGCAGGAAGATCGCCGAGGAGGCGGCCAAGCGGCTCATCGGCTGCTCGCTGGAGCTCGGCGGCAAGAACCCCATGCTGGTGCTGGAGGACGCCGCCCTCGACGTGGCCGTCCAGGGCGCGCTGCGCGCCTGCTTCACCAACGCCGGCCAGCTCTGCCTGTCGATCGAGCGCCTCTACGCGCACGAGTCCGTCTTCGACGCCTTCGCCGAGCGCTTCGCCGCCCAGGCCGCGGCGCTCAAGCTGGGCGCCGGCCATGACTGGTCGGTGCAGATGGGCTCGCTCACCTCGCGCCGCCAGCTCGACGCGGTCGCCGCGCACGTGGACGACGCCGTGGCCAAGGGCGCGAAGGTGCTGACCGGCGGCCGGGCCAGGCCCGACCTCGGCCCGCTGTTCTACGAGCCGACCGTGCTCACCGGCGTGCACGACGGCATGGATCTGTGCCGGGGCGAGACGTTCGGCCCCGTGGTGGCGCTCTACCCGTTCGCCACCGACGACGAGGCGGTCGAGCTGGCCAACGACACCGCCTACGGCCTGAACGCGTCCATCTGGAGCTCCGACCTGCCGCGCGCCCGCCGCCTGGCCGCCCGGATCAAGGCCGGCACGGTCAACATCAACGAGGGGTACGCCTCCGCGTACGCCTCCTACGACGTCCCCATGGGCGGGATGAAGGCGTCGGGGCTCGGGCGCAGGCACGGCGCCGAGGGGCTGCTGCGCTACACCGAGGTCCAGGCCGTGGCCTCGCAGGCGGGCTGGCTGGGGTTCGAGCCGCCGTCGGGGATGACGTACGAGAAGTGGGCCGGCCTGCTGGCGGGCACGCTCAAGGCGATGCGCCGGGCCAGGCTCAAATAGCGGATTGTCTACGCTGTAAACGTGAACGAACAGGGGACGGCCGCGCGCATCGTCGCCGTGGCCGAGCGCATCCTGCGCGACGAAGGGGCCGACGCGGTCAGCATGCGGCGCGTCGGGCAGGCCGTGGGGGTCACCGCCATGGCCATCTACCGGCACTACCCCAGCAGGGAGGCGCTGCTGCGCGCCGTCGCCGACCGCGGCGCCCGCGCCCTGGCCGAGCGGTGGATCAGGCACGCGCCCTCAGGCGGGCTGGAGGAGCGCGTCTCGGCGGCGCTCGACGGCTTCCTCGACTTCGCGCTCGGCGACCCGCACCTGTACCGGTTCCTGATCCTGGACGCGTGGGCGGGGGCGCGGCGCTTCCCCGAGGACTTCCGCGACGGGCAGGGGCCGCCGTTCAGCGTCCTCACGGGGCTGGTGGAAGAGGGCATGCGGACGGGTCTCCTGCGCGAGGACGACCCGCTGGAGGTCGCGATGACGGTCACCTCGTCGGTCCAGGGGCTGGTGCAGCAGTACCTGAGCGGCCGCATCGGCATGGACGAGGCCGACTTCCGCGCACTCTGCCACCGGGCCACGTGGCGGGTGGTCAACGGGCTGCGAGCGAAAACGGAGGCATGATGGAGATTCGATACGCGGGAGGCCCCACGGCCGTGCTGGAGCTCGGCGGGGTGCGGCTGCTGACCGACCCCACGTTCGACGGGCCCGGCGAGTACCCGATCGGCGCTCGCGCGCTCACGAAGACGCGGGGGCCCGCGTTCGGGGCGGACGAGGTGGGGCCGGTGGACGCGGTGCTGCTCTCGCACGACCAGCATCCGGACAACCTCGACCGGGCCGGCCGGGCCTACCTGTCCACCGTGCCGCTGGTCCTGTCGACCGGCTCGGCCGCCGCTCGGGTCGGCGAGCCCGTACGGGCCCTGCCCAACTGGACATCCGTGGACGTCGGCCCCGTACGGGTGACCGGCGTGCCGGCGCAGCACGGGCCCGACGGGACCGAGCACCTGGTGGGGGAGGTGACCGGGTTCGTGCTCTCCGGCGACGGGCTGCCGACCGTGTACGTGAGCGGCGACAACGCCTCGCTCGACGTCGTACGGTCCGTGGCGGAGCGCGTCGGGGAGGTGGACGTGGCGCTGCTGTTCATGGGCGGGGCCAGGACGCCGCTGGTGGACGGTTACCTGACGCTGACGAGCGAGGACGGGGTGAGCGCCGCGCGCGTTCTCGGCGCCCGTCACGTCGTGCCGCTGCACTTCGAGCACTGGGCGCACTTCACGCAGGGCAGAGAGAGCGTCATGAAGGCGTTCGCGTCGTTCGGGGACGGGCTGCGGTTGCTCGCGCCCGGCGAGCGTACGGAGGTGTGAGATCGGCCCGTGCAAGGGCTTCCTGTGTGAGGGCGGCTCGGGTGAGGGCGGCCCAGCGTCCGGCCGGCCGGATGGACGGCTCGGGAGGGTCAGCTCAGGGGGTGGGTGACCCAGACGTTCGGCTCCACGTAGACGGCGTGGTCGTGCTCCGGGTCGCAGTGGACGGGGTTGAGCGCGCCCGGCACCTCGACCGGTCCCGGCCGGTCGAACGGCAGGCCCGTCCAGCCGCGCCACTCCGCCAGCGTGCCCGGCACGACCATCGAGCGCGGCGCCACCTTGACGATCCGGCCGCCGGCCCGTACGTGCACGCGCAGCCAGGGGTCGAAGGGCAGGCCGTCGGGGCGGGTCCTGAAGGCGTACTCGGCCATGGGGGTGTGGGGTTCGAGGTGCTTGTGGTTGGGGCGTACCGGCGCGACCAGCTCGCTGTGGCCCAGGCGGGCGGCGTGCTCGCGCATCGCGGCCACCATGAGGGCGGACAGGCCGTGGCCGAGCAGGTCGCGGCGGACGGTGATCTCCAGGGCCGAGATCGCGTCGGGGCGCAGGCCGTGCTCACGGGCCCGCCGGCCGGAGCGGATCACGCCGTCCCAGCCGTCGTCGGGCAGCGCGTCCGTGCCGGCCACGTACGGGATCATGCAGGCCCGCGCCACCAGCCGGCCCGGCTCGGCGGAGTCGTCGGCCACCAGCACGTAGTCCTGGTAGACCGTCGTGACGAGGCCGTAGAACAGGTCCGCGAACGGGTCGTTCAGCACGAACTCGTGCCACGTGTGGTCCATGTCCCACAACGCCGACGCGAACTGCGGGCGTTCTCCGAGCGTCGTGATCCGCAGGGCCATGGCATGATCTTGGCATTCCAGGGGAGGCCGCGCACGCCCTTATTCGCGCTAAAGCGCGAAATATCCGTACTTAGTGGTTAAGGCGGCGTGCGCTAGCGTCGGCGGCATGACAGAACTTGACGCCAGGCTGCGTGCCGTCGCCGACCTGATCGTCGCCGAGGCGCGCGAGGGCGGCGGCAGGCACGAGTACGACGGCCAGATCCAGGACCTGTCGCCCGAGGGCGTACGCACCGGGCTGGCGCGGCTCGGCGAGGGGCCCGCGCCGGACGACGAGCACGACGCCAGGCACCTGCGCGTGTTCGAGGAGAGCCTGCGCACCCAGTTCGCCGAGCTGGAGCTGCACCGCAAGAACCCGCTGATCCACCTGTCCAACCTCGACCTGGCCGGCTACGACCGCGACTACGGCTCGGCCGAGGATCGCGCGGCGGCCAAGGCGGCCCACCTCGCGCTCTGGCCCGAGGCCGTCGACCAGGCGGTCGCGTCCCTCGATCAGATCCCCGCCCCCGTCGCGAAGTCCCTGATCGGGGCGGCGAAGGGGCTGGCTGCGGGCATCGACGACGAGGCCGCGCTCAAGGCGCACGCCCGGCTGGTCGCCCACATCGAGCGGGCCACCACCGAGGGCGACCCCGACGCGGCGCTCGGCGGCCAGGCGCTGGCCCGGCTGATGGGCACCGGCGAGGGGCTGCCGGTCGATCTCGGCAGGCTGGCCGAGCGCGCCGACGCGGAGCGGGACCGGCTGACGGCGCTGCTCACCGAGTCCTGCGCCAAGCTGGGGCAGAGCGGCAGGCCGCCCCTCGACGTCGTACGCGAACTGGTCAAGGACCACCCCGACGCCGACGGCGTGATCGAGGCCGCGCGGATCGGCACGGAGCAGGCCATCGCGTTCACCCGCGAGAAGGACCTCGTGCCCTACCACGACGGCGAATGCCTGGTCGGGCTGGCGCCGGAGTCACGCCGCTGGGCGATGGCCATGATGGCGTGGAACTCGCCCGGCGAGCCCGAGGGCCCGTCCTGGTACTACATCACGCCGCCCGAGCCGTCCTGGCCCGAGCAGGACCAGGCCGAGTGGCTGGAGGTCTTCAGCAGCACCACGCTGCCGGCGATCAACGTGCACGAGGTCGCCCCCGGGCACTTCTCGCACGCCAGGGCGCTGCGGCGGGCGCCGTCCGAGGTGCGCAGGCTGCTGCAGTCGATGGCGTTCATCGAGGGCTGGGCGCACTACGCCGAGGAACTGTGCGTCGAGGAGGGGTTCGCGCCGGACGACCCCCGTTTCGAGATCGGCGTGTGGGTGGAGGCGCTCATCCGGGTCACCCGGCTGGCCTGCGCGATCGGCGTGCACACCGGTCAGATGACGGTCGAGGACGGCGCGCGGCGCTTCGAGTCCGACACGCATCTCGCCGGTCCCGCGGCGCTGTCGGAGGCCAGGCGGGCCTCGTTCGACCCGACGTACGGGCGCTACACCTGGGGCAAGTTGATGATCATGGACCTGCGGGAGCGGGCGAAGGCCGAGTGGGGCGCCGGGTTCAGCCTCCAGCGCTTCCACAAGGCGCTGTTCGATCTCGGCTCGCCGCCCCTGGGCCTGATCGACGCGATCCTTTGACCTCCTCCCCGGCTTGAAGGCCGAGGATTCTCCCGTCGCGTCGCGGTTGAGCGGCGCGCGGGGGTTGACGCTTCGCAGACCGGGTGAGGCTGAGGTCTCCACGTCCTGACACCGCAGGCCCTGCGGCGTTGTTGATGTTGATCGCGGCGTTGGTGTCGGCATGGCCGACCCACCCGCACACGGGATTGACGCAGGCGAACACGGTGCCGTTGCGGCTGGCCGGGTCGCGGTGCCCGCACCGGTGGCAGGTCTGTGAGGTACCCGGCGCGGGAACCTTCACGACCTGCCCGCCCCGGTCGGCGCTCTTGTATTCGAGCAGGGTGACGGTCCGGCCCCACGCCTGGCCGCTGATCGACCGGTTCAGGCCCGCCTTCTGGGCGACGTTCCTGCCAGGGGCCTGGATCGTGCCCTTGGCGGATGTGATCATGTTGAGGATGGCGAGTTTCTCCACCTTGATCACAGCGAACGTGCCGGCGAGTTCGGTGGTGGTCTGGTGCTGCCAGTCGACGGCTCTGCGCTTGGCTTTCGCGCGGAGCCGGG